>CALCXM010000081.1 GCA_937905825.1 uncultured bacterium | reverse complement strand
GGTTGCCTGAGTGTCGCCAATCCATGAGTGAGCGAGGCCGTCAATCTGGATCGAGGTGATGCTGGTGACAGGGTTAGCAACTGCCACGGCGGAGATGGCCTCAAGGCCAGCCTGGGTCGTGTCGTAGGTAGCGCCGCCGTCGCCTACGGCGAGGGCGTCTCCACCAGATCCACTGGCGGGGATGGCGGATCCGCCACCGGAGACGGAGAACTGTGCGTTAGCGCTAGCGGCGAGGCCGAGGCTAATACTTGCGATACTGATGAGCTTGGTGATTCTCATTGCGTTGAGTTTGTTCCTGTTGGAAGACATAAGTTGTTAACGGAATCCGCATCCCACAAAATGGGGATGGCGGAGGGGTGGGAACGTCGCCCATCAAGGACCACTCTCCCGAACTCTCTGCACTAGACTCCGACGAATTCGCCAAAGGCGCAAGTAGGTTCTCCTAAAACGGATATCCCGTAATGTCGGGCTTTACGTCAAACGAATAAGGCCCACGGGTGCTGGCTCCGGATCCGTTGGGCTCTCTCCCCCCCGGGTCAGGACACCAGACCCATAGGCCCGATTCTATTCAATAGTGGCTCTATGGCCTCTAAGCAGCGATCCCTCTATCGATTATTGCCAGGTCGCGGACCAGCCATTGGTGAAGTTGTAACCGCCGCCGCCACAGGAGTTGCCCGGGTCACGGAACCAGAACTGGTAGTTCAGGGTCGCTCCTGCAGAGGCACTACCGCCAAATCCGGACTGGGTCGCACCCCCGAGGGCATCTGTCCACATGACTGCGTGCTTGATCGCCATGTCGGTGCACAGCAGGCCATCTCCAAAGGGATTGCTCAGCTGGCTAGAGCCTTGGAAGATCAATCCTGGCTTGTTGGCGGGGGCTCCGGAGACCGTGAGCATGAAGGAATCCGCCGTGGTCGATGGGATTCCGCCGCCGAAAAGCAGCGCGCCCTGCCCAGTGGTATTCAGGCAGCCCTGGCCGTTGCCGCCGAATGCCAGACACGGGCATGGTGATCCGCTGCCATCGCCGAAGCAGTATGGGGAACCGGAGATTCCGCCTCCGTTGCCATTCAGGCGCCAACTAGAGAAGGATCCGACATCGCCGCCGGCCCAGTCGTAAAAGCTCAGTGTCCAGGTCCCCGAGGGCCCCATGATCTGGCCCAGGGGAGTGTTGTGAATGTTCGATTGCCCTGAGGGCCACACGGTCGGACCGGTCGTAAAGCTCTGGTTGTAGTCGCCGGGAACCAGATTGACGGAGGTGGTGTCCTGGGGAAAGGTGGCTCCCCCCGTTTCGACGATCTTGTAGTCCCCAGACACAAAATCGCCGGAGTTGCCGACGTTCGAACCGCCGAAGTCCTTACCAGGGCGAACAAATAGGGTGTGGCTGAGCCCGGTGGGGTCAGTCAGAACAAGCTGGAGGTCGCCCATCCAAGTGTGGTTCATCCCGAGGAGCTCCACCGATTCGATGGAAAAAACCTGAACGCCAACGGACACGGTTGAGGTTCCGGGCGACGGGGGCTGGATCGTCGGCCAGGTACCGTTCCCACCCGTTCCAGTGCTCGGGATCGGGGATCCGGCGCCGGTGACGCTGAATTGTGCGCTAGCGGTGGCGCCGATGAGGAGGCTGGAGACCGCCAAGGAGGCGAGAGAAACGAGATTCATTGCAGCGGGGGGGGCGTCTCCGGGGACCGACGAGCACGAGATGGACGTGCACGAGCGGAAGCGCCTCACACCAAAACGGTAGTCGCGATCCCTCACATTAGAAAGCCACATTTTTGAACAGAGCGAGTCGCGCTCGCTCTCTTGGGGGCATAGCCCCCCTCAGAGCCGGTTCCTGAACGAGACTCCTGTCCGCCAGTTTTGGCCTGAGCCCTGGGCTGACGCGGGAGCCATTGGCGCTACACTCTGCGCCCGATTCCCCTCTCGTAGCAGAAAGCAATGTCCCTAGTGCCCCCCCCAGCCCCCAAGACCAGCTTGGTCGATGTGGAATTCCTGCTCGCACGGCCCCTTCTCGATTTGGTCTTCGAGGCCGCCCAGGTCCATCGCGCGCACCACAACCCCCAGGAGATTCAGTGCTCCCAGCTGCTCTCTGTAAAAACCGGAGGCTGTCCCGAGGATTGTGGCTATTGCTCCCAGAGCGCGCACTCGGACACCCCCACAAAGAAAGAGGCGCTCCTGTCGGTGGAGGCAACTTTGGCGGAGGCGCGTCAGGCAAAGGCCGCCGGGGCCGACCGTTTCTGCATGGGTGCCGCATGGCGTGAGGTCCGGGACGGGTCCGACTTCGACGCGGTCTTGGAAATGATCAAGGGCGTGAAGGAGCTCGAACTCGAAGCCTGCGTCACGTTGGGCATGGTTCAGCCCCATCAGGCGGAACGTCTCCGCGAAGCCGGGCTCGACTACTACAACCACAACTTGGACACGGGGCGCAGTCACTACGACAACGTGGTCACAACCCACAGCTACGACGACCGCCTTGGAACTTTGGATGCGGTGCGTCAAGCGGGGATCCACGTCTGCAGTGGAGGCATCCTTGGCATCGGCGAAAGCTCCCAGGCCCGAGCCGAACTGCTCGCAGAGTTGGCCAACCTGGACCCCCAACCGGAGAGCGTCCCGATCAACGCCCTAGTGCGCATCGAAGGAACGCCCATGGAGGACAAGGACGCTGTGGATTGGAGCGAGGTTGTAGCGACAGTCGCTGCAGCGCGCATCTTGATCCCGGCGACAACCTTGCGCTTGAGCGCGGGCCGCGGCCAGATGACGGAAGAGGCTCAAGCCCTTTGCTTCTTGGCGGGTGCCAACTCCATCTTCCTCGGTGATATGTTGCTGACCACTCCAAACCCAGCGCCGAAATCGGACGCTGCCTTGTTCTCGAAACTCGGGTTGCGTCCAGCTTCCCGGAACAGCTCGGCAGCAGACGCAGGAAAGTGAATCCACTCCTGGACGGAGCGCTGCAAGAGGAGATCGATGCGCTGCAAGCGCGCGGACTCGAGCGCAGGGTGGCTCCCTCCGTGGCGAGCGGGACAGCCTTCGATTTCACGAGCAACGACTACCTAGAACTCTCTCGGCATCCCGCCGTGTTGAGCGCCGCCGCTCAGGCACTTCAGGAGTTCGGCGCGGGGGCTAGATCCTCGCGACTCTTGGGTGGCGGGTGCGTCTGGGAGCAAAGAGCCGAGGAGAGCCTTGCCGATTGGCTGGGAGCCGAAGCCGCGTTGCTGTTCCCGACAGGCTATCAAGCCAACCTCGGCTTGATCACGACCCTGGCTCGAGCGGGCGACGCCTTGCTATGCGACTCGCTGATCCATGCATCAATGATCGATGCCTGCCGCCTCTCGAAAGCAAAGAAGCACGTCTACGATCACAACGACCTGTCCCAACTCGAAGGGCACTTGGTCGCAGCAGCGGGAGCCCGCCGGCGCTTGGTCCTGGTCGAATCGATCTACTCCATGGATGGGGATAGCGCGCCCCTGAGCAAGCTCAACGAGTTGTGCATCAAGCACGACGCTTGGCTCGTGGTCGATGAGGCCCACGCTATCGGGGTTTGCGGTGAGCACGGGGAAGGCTTGGCCTTTCCAACTCGAGAGCATCCGCTCGAGCGTCTCGCTGCGCGCGTCGTCACCGGCGGCAAAGCGCTGGGTTGTGCGGGAGGATTTGTGGTCGGCTCGAAGCCCCTGCGAACCCTCCTCATCCACGCCGCTCGCAGCTTCATCTTCACCACGGGAATCGCACCCGCCATCGCTGCAGCATTGCATGCGGCGATTGGCGTTGCACGGCAGGCGGATCAGGAGCGAGCGCAGCTTCGCGCTTCCGTTTCTGCACTTGCGCAAGCCCTGCAACGGGACATCCCCCGCGGGCCGATTCTGCCCTTCGTAGTCGGTGGGAACGACTCGGCCATGGAACTCGCACAGCGGTTGCAAGCAGACGGGTTCGACGTTCGAGCTGTCCGCCCGCCTACTGTTCCAGCGGGCAGCGCGCGCTTGCGCATCGTTTTGCACTCAGGCAACACACAAGAAGCCGTCGGGAACCTAGCGGCGAAACTCATTGATCACCCGGTGCCGCCTGCTTCAGTCAAGTCCGCTTCGCTTCCAAGGGCCTTCGCGATCGTCGGCACCGACACCGACATCGGCAAGACGGTCGCCAGCGCCGTGGTCGCGCGCGCCCTCGCTCAGAACGCCCCGGTCACCTACTGGAAACCCGTCCAAACTGGCGACGACAGCGACACGGAGACGGTGCGCACTCTGACCGAGGGGACCGGGGTTTCCTTCGACTGCCCGGTTTATGCGTTCCCACTGCCGGCTTCTCCGCACGAGGCTGCGGCGGCCGCACAGGAATCGATTTGCTTCGACTCCCTGCTAGCGGCTTACTCGAATCGAGTTCATGCAGCCCGCGACGGCGCGCTCTTGATCGAACTCGCAGGCGGCTTGTTGGTACCCTACGACGATCAGCACACGCAAGCAGATTGGCTCGCCATCACCCGACCACGCATCCTGCTCGTTGCCCGCTCTGGATTGGGAACACTAAATCACACCTTGCTCACACTGGAGGCACTGCGCTCACGTGGATTGGAACCGGAAGCGCTGATCTTGGTAGGAGCCTCCCACCCGTCCAATCGCGAGACCCTCAAGCGTCGAAGTGGTCTTGCGAACGTCATCGAGCTGCCGCTTTTCGAGCCCCTCTCCCCACACGCGCTTCAAAGCTGGCTGGACGAACATCCGCTGGACTTCAAAGGAGCAACAAAGCCATGAGCCTGATCGCCCGCGACAAGCGTTGCATCTGGCATCCGTACACGCAGCACGCGACGGAAGCCGATCCTCTCGAAGTAGCTACTGCCAAGGACTCCGTGCTCACCCTCGCGGACGGCACAGAGTTGATCGACGGGATCTCATCCTGGTGGGCCACTTTGCATGGCCACGCTCATCCGAAAATCGTCAGCGCCTTCGCGCAGCAAGCGGCGACTCTCGACCATGTGCTCTTCGCCGGGGCGACCCACGAACCCGCCGTTCGCCTTGCGGAACGCTTGATCGAGAAGGCTCCGAAAGGATTGAGCCGAGTGTTCTTCAGCGACAATGGCTCGACCGCCGTTGAGGTCGCCATCAAGATGGCCCGCCAAGTGTGGTGCCACCGTGGTGAAGAGCAGCGCGACGTTTTCCTTTGCCTGGATGGCGCCTATCACGGAGACACCTTCGGGGCGATGGCCGTGGGAGACCCAGACCCTTTCTTTCTGCCATTCACGCCCATGCTGTTTTCCGCAAAGCGCGTGGCGGCGGACAGCGACGCGGTTCAAAAGGCACTCAAGCAATTGGGAAATCGTTGCGCCGGAGTGATCTTGGAGCCCCTCATTCAAGGGGCCGCCGGGATGCTCATGCAAACTGTCGAGTTCGTGCAGCAGGTGCGCGCCCTTTGTGATGAGCACGGCGTTCCCATGATCGCCGACGAGGTCATGACGGGCTTTGGCCGCACGGGTGAACTCTTCGCCTGCGGCAAAGCGGGCGTCACTCCCGACCTTCTTTGTTTAGCAAAGGGTCTAACGGGTGGGAGCTTTCCGCTCTCGGCCACTCTCACGACCGAGGCCTACTTCGAAGCGTTCCTCTCCCCCGAACGGATCCGCGCCTTCTTCCACGGGCACACCTTCACGGGCAATCCGATTGGCTGCGCCGTGGCCCTCGCCTCCCTCGACATCTGTGAAGAGGAATTGACTCCGGCACGCTTGGACTCGATCGGTTCTCGCATCGAAGACAACTTGCGAGCCCGGCTCGCTGGCCAATGCCACGTGCAGAAGCTCCGCCGAACAGGGGGCGTGGTTGCCTTCGATCTTGTCCCATCTGGAACTGCCGGAAGTGGCTACTTGTCCGAACTGCAACCAATGCTGCGAGCTGCCGCCATCGAACGTGGTGTGCTGCTCCGTCCCTTGGGCAACGTGCTCTACGCCTTGCCGCCTGCAAGCACGACCTTCGATCAGTGCGATCAGATCTCGAGCGCCATGTGCGAGATGGCAGAACTCGTTCGGTAGGGGCGCGCAGCTCTGGTCAGGAGGAGGTCGTCAAACGTTCCACCTGTTGACGAACGAACACTTCCGGATGGCCCGGCAACATTCCACCACGGCGCGCTTCTTCCAAGGCGGCCTGCAGGGGGACATCCATTTCCATCACCCGGAAGATGGCGAAGAACATGGAACAGCGTCCGCCACTGCCGCAAATGATGAGGGTCGGGATTGGTTGCGGCGCGGCCTGCTTCTGGGAAGCATCTACGGAGCCCACCAAGCTCTCTCGCAGCCAACCGAGAACCAAATCCACCGACTCATCCGTCGGATCCGAATCTGGTCGGATACCGGCGATCAGGTACTCGATCTCGTGGCGCGTGCAGGCGACAGATGTTGCACAGGTGCCACGCTCGCTGGGCACAGACAGATCGATGATGCGCTGCACTCCCCGCCGTGAGGCCAGGTCCAGATCATTCTCTGTTGGCATCGCGCCGAACCAGAGGGGTCCCATCTTCGACACGTTGCTCATCGTTCCAAACTGCGTCGACTCAATCGGTGGGTAGTCCAGTTCACGCACGCCCGTACTGCCACTAACGCAGCCCAGCGAGGCGCTGATCGTGAGGAAGAATCCAGCGAGGCGGATCTGATTTTGGAAGCGATGCATCATGCGGCAGGAGAGTCTCGGCGAAGGATAGCGCGTGACTATACGGAGCTTTGAAGTTCCGTGAGATTGAGCACGGGATTCCTTCTCGGATGGCACCCCCAGTACGGGAAGAAGCCCCGTTCATACGGGACTTCTTCAAAAAAAGCGGGGGATCGCCCCTTGTCGGCCGGGCCTCTTGGTCTGCTCTCAGCGCCCTTGGCCTTTCAGTTCCTCACGGACCAGATCGCGAATGCGCGCCTCCAGGCTGGCGTTGGTCTTCGCCATCTCTTCCAGCAGAGCCTGGGACTCCTCTCGCTGCAGGTCCTCCAGTTGAGCGCGTAGGACCCGGTTGGTGCGCAGAGCATCAATGCAGTCCGATAGGTCGGTTCGAACGGGCCCCTGCTGCAGAATGAGTTGCCGGCTGCGTTCAAGCAGTCCCACGAACTCGTCGAAGTCATCGTGCTGCTCGAGGGCTCCGATGGCCCGGCTGTCGGCGATGAGTGCGTCCAGGGAGTCGCCCCGGGCGTGCCTGCTGCGACGCAGGATTTCGGCGAACTGGGCGACCAGCACGGATCGGCGGTAGCCGAGGGAGGACCCTTCCCAAGCTGTCCCGGTGTTGCGCTGCACGGCAACGGAGAGTTCCTGAGCACTGTCCTCAAGGGGATCACGGCCGGCTCCCGTCGCTGCTTTCCAGCGTAAGTTGACCTTGGCGAGCGGCGCTTCAGAGGAAGCTCCAATCAGCTCCAATTCGTAGAGCGCAAGCACCTGATGGCCAGCCCCCACTTCGCCCGCATCGACAGCGTCGTTGCGGAAGTCAGCGTCGGCGATGGCGCGGTTTTCGTACCCGAGCAAGCGGTAGCGATAGACCTGGCTCGGATCGAACTCCACTTGGATCTTCACGTCCCGGGCCACGGCTTCGAAGGCGCCCACAAAGTTGTCTACCAGAGCGCGACGGGCTTCCGCGGCGGAGTCCACATAGTTGCAGAGGCCGTCGCCCTTGTTGGCAAGCTGTTCGAGGAACGTGTCGTTGTGGTTTCCCATGCCGACCCCGATGGTGTTCAGGAAGATCCCGGACTCCCGGCGAGTGCGCACGTCTTGGTTGATGCGGTCCTGGTCTACTTGGCCGACATTGGCGACTCCGTCAGAGAGCAGCACGACGCGGTTGTGTGCTTGACTCGTGAGCGAGTTCGCGGCGACTTCGTAGCCCAAGCGCAAGCCTCCCTCGGCGTTCGTCCCGCCGTCGGAGTTCAAGGCGTGGATGGCGGCTTCGATCACGTCGCGGCTTTGGGCCGAGGTCATCGGCAGGTGAACGCTCGCCGAGTCGTTGAAGCCAACCAAAGCGATTGAGTCGGCCGCGTCCAGCTGCGAGACCAGAAGCCGCAGAGCGTGCTTCACCAGCTCCATTCTGTTTCCGTCTCGCATGGATCCCGAGGTGTCCACGACGAAGGTCAATGCCAAGGGCTTGCGGTCCGCTTTGGCCACGTCTTTGGCGCGCAGGCCAACGCGTAGCATCCAGCGCGTGCCTTGCCCGTCCGTCGCTTGTCCGTAGCGACTGGGAGCCAACTCCGTGTGGATGGCGAAGGTTCCTTCCGTCGGAGACGCCAGGTCGGGGCTGAAGTAGTTGACGAACTCCTCCGTCCGGATCTGCGCTTTCTCAGGGAGGTGATTCTCCATCAGGTAGCGACGGGCCAGAGCGTAACTCGCGGTGTCCACGTCCACGCTGAAGGTCGACTTCGCGTCCTGGCTGGCGAGCTCGAATGAGTTGTCTCCCCAAAAGCGGAAGAACATGGCCGAGGGAGATTCCTTGGGATGACGAAGGCAGTCACGAAGGATTTGATCGGCGCGCTGACGGCTCAGGGTCTCCAGGTCCATGCCGGCTCGACGGCTTCGACTTTCAGCGCCATGACCCAGGAAGAAACCATCCTGACCGCCGTTGTCGGCCAGGGCTCCCTCTGCGGGCGGTTCCCCGACGTAGCCGAATGCTGATAGCTCATCGAAGTCAATCTTCCAAGCATTCGATGTGTCGATCAAGGGCGGTTGGGCGTACGGGGCAACTCTGCCCTGCACAGGCTCCGTCGCGGGCAAGACTAGGCCCAAGTCAAACAGGGCCGGCTCCTGAGGGTTGGCTCCTTGACTCGCGGGCTGCATGCTCCACGTGTATGGACTCGTCGTGGGAGTCTCGGTGGACAACACGGAGTTGAGCTCGAACGGAGTCTGACTTGCCTGCAACTCGAGCCTCGGAACGTAAGCATGGGTTCCGACCGGCTCGGCTGCAGGGGTGCCGACTTGCGGAGCCTGACTCGTTGCGGTCTCGGTACGTGGGCGCTTCCACTCGCCGGTTGCCATTCGATACGAGCGACTTTCGTCAACGGCTTGTTTGCTTTCCTGTTGTCGAGCCTGGGCCGCCGACTTCCGTCGCTCGAGCGTTTGAGCCTCCCTATTCTGGGGACGAACGTTGGCTGCAAGCTCCCCGAGATTGGAACTGGGGGCTTCGACCAGGGCATCGCTCATGACAGGCTCCTCCTCTACGGACTCCACGGGCACGCGTACCGTTGTGGAGTTCGAGCCCGATTGGTTGAGTTGGCCTCCGAGCGCGGCGGGAACCTTGGGGGCCTCCACGGTCTCAAAGAGCGCGAGCGGTTCCGAAGTGGGAAGCTCGCCTGTGGATGCACCCTCCTGGTCCATCCACAGCTTGCCGGCGAGTAGTCCGGTTGCGAGGGCCGCGAATCCCGCGGCAGCCTGCAACGGAGCTCCCCAGTAGGAGGGACGCCTTGGTTGACCGCTGGTGCTGGTCTCTTTGTCTACCTCACGGTCCAGCGCTTCCAACGCCGGCAAGGAGAGGCTCTCGCTACCAGAGCAATGCTCCGTCACCAAGCCGATGGTCGCTTCCAGTCGTGCCCACTCAGCGCGCAGCTCTGGGTCTTGTGCAAGTTGCTCTTCAATGCGCGCCGACTCCACAGGCCCCAGCTCGCCGAACACGTAGGCGCAGAGCAGTTCGTGGAGAGTCGTTTCGTTTGCGTTGTTGTCGTTTGAATTCTTCATGGCGTTCTCCTCAGGCAATGCCCATCTCTCCGGACTCGACTTGTTTAGGCTGCCCGGCAGAGTTCGACTCCGCCGCCATCAAGGGGGAGAGCATCCCACCAAGCGTCTTCATCCCTTCGCTGATCAGCCAACCAACAGTCCCGACCTTGCGGCCGGTGACCTCAGCGATCTCGCGGTAACTGCGGCCGGCAAGTAACCGCAGAATGAGGACCTCGCGCTGGTCGACCGGAAGCCGGCCAATGGCTTCCTCCACTTTGTTGCGGGTGTCGGCGGCGTCGACTTGCCCTTGATCACCAAGGGTGGCCTCGAGGGGAGCGACGGCGCGCTCCCTCGACTTTCGACTTCGTTCGGATCGGATGATGTTCATGCAGGCGTTCCTCGTCACGGTGTGCAACCAGGCCGCCAGCTGCTTTCCCTTGTCTAGATCGCTGCTCTGGAAGATGGATGGATCCAAACGCTCCCGAGCCAGCTTTAGGAAGACCTCCTGCACCACATCCTCGTAGAGTCCACCTGGCCCGAGCAGGCCCCGTGCATGTCGCAGCAGAGGGTCTTGAAAACGGCGGACCAAGGCCGAGAAGGCCATGGAGTCCCCGTTGTTCCAGCGGGTCAGAAGTTGGATGTCGGTTGGATGCATGTGGTGAGACGGTCTTGGCCTCTGCTGGGGAGACGTAGCGGAGCCGGATCCTCTTGGGGCTATTCTGCGGAAATCGAGAGTTTGCGGGGATCCACTCAGATTGTCCCACGCGTCAGCCCCTGGACACGAGATAGCCCCCGGCGGAGCGTTCTCCGACGGGGGCTGTGCTTTGAACTCGCCTCGGCTTCCCGGGGCGCGCTGTCTAGTCGTCTTGGCCGATCAGGAGATCCACCAGCTTGTCGATTTCGATCACGCTAGGAACCGACGGGTCGTTGGAGTTCAACGTGACGCTTTCGAAGTTGAGGTTCTCCGCGGCCTTCTGCGCCTGAAGGATGCGACCGCCCGCTGAATCCAAAGCGGCGTTGCGCAATTCGTCGCGCAGCGCTTCCGCCTTGTCCACTGCGAGTTGGCCGTCTGCCACCAAGCCTTCGTAGGTCGCATCGGCTCCGGGACGGACCTTGTTGTCGTAGATGTTGGCCTCGGCCAAGATCTGCGCGATGAGCACGTCGTTGTTGGAGGAAGCTGTTTGCAGCTGCTTGTTCCACTCTGCGATGGTCTTCTTCTCCATGGCTTCCGTTTCCTTGCTGATGGTACCCGTCGCCATTTGAGCCGCCTCCACGTTGCTCTTTGCTCGCGCCAGCTCGGTCAACTGCGAAGTCAACTGAGTCTCTTGTAGCTTGGCCTCGTAGTTAGGCAGGAAGCGCACCGCACGAATCAGAAGCGATTCGGGGACAACGTGGTACTCCGCGAGCGACGCCTTCAGCAGCGGGTCAATTCCAGCCACTAGCTCCAAGCGAGAATCCGTATTGACGAACTCACTCGGCACGAGGCGCGACAACTCTTCGCGGAGAACACCTCGAACCTTGGAAGTGACGCGCTCGCGATAGGTTTCCTGCTGGCCTTCCGACACGATCAGGTGAGCTTCGTCTTCGATGATGCGGTAGGTCACCGTCACATCCACAGAGACGGGGTTGTTGTCCCGCGTACGAATCTCCAGTGGTGGTGACTCTTGCGCGTTCTGATTCTTGCGGGAATTGCCGCTCTGGCTTTCCACTTCGGAGAACGTCAAGAAGTGGGTGCGGCGATCAAGACGGTGCCACTTGTGGATTCCTGAGATGCCAACATGGAACCCTGCGGAGTAGTCGTCCGGGTTCACGCCGCCGCCCCACATGTCCTGCTTGACCCCGATCTCGGAAGGCTCAATGCGTACAAAGAGCACAAAGCTGGCCAGGATGACCAGACCAAGGAGCGCGACCAATCCAATGAGAGTTTTGATGACCTTCATGTTTAGTTCCCCCCCCGTTTGGATCCGGAAAGAAGTGCGGCGTCGGTTAGACCTGAATGCTCTAGTCGTTCTGGCATTGCGTCACGGCTGTAGGGAACAAGGGTGAATCGTATTCTGGCTAGTTTGGCGATCAGCGCTTCTCGAACGACCACTCGACCTTGCTTCTCGAGCGCTTCTGTTCGGGCGACAAGGCCCTCGGCTTCTTTGGTGTACTTGGACACGAGACCGCGCGCCTGGGCCAAGTTGCGATCCAAGAGTTGCTGTCCTTCTGCTTCGCGGGTCACCTTGTAGCGGTCCGCCTCCTTCGTAATCCGGATGGCCTCCTGCTCCGCTTCCAGTTGGCGTCGCTTGAGGTCACCTTGAAGGCCTTGCCACTCGATCTCCTTCTCCTTGCCGACCCGCGCCAACTGCTGGGCACGCTCTTGGACAAGTTGAGCCTCTAGCATTTTCAATCGGTCCACTTCCTGGTCTGCCACTTTGCGCTCCTCGATCGCGTCCTCGTACTTCTTGTCGAAGCGCGGCTTGGGCGTGATGATCTCGGAGATACTGAGTCCATGGGGGTTCAAGACCTCATTCAGCCGGTCAATGCTGGACTCGGTTGCTCTGCCGAAGCTGCTTGGGTCGGCGACTTCTACCGAAGAGAATCGGCCAAACTCGTCCCGCAGGATGGAGCGCGCATAGGCACGAATCCAATCTCGCTTGAAGCCGCCGAGTGCGCCGGAATCCTCGACGATCTTGTCGGCCATGCCGGGGATGATGTGGTACAGGATTTCGAGGGACTCAAAGGAGAAGTTCGAACCGTCGCTGGCTCGCACCGTGAGGTAGGGAGCTTGCGCGTCGCTGATTTGTTTGGTCCCCGACATCTCGTAGCGCTGAGGGGTCCGGTCGAGCAGGAAGACCTCCTGCAAGAAGGGAATGTAGATCTTGTTGCCAGCGCTCGTAATCACCTCTTTGTCACCAGTCACGTAGTTCACTTTGACGGCGACTTCGTTGGCTTCCACCGCCTTGATGCCGAGGTTCCCGGAGCTGCCAAGGATCACGATGGCGAGGACGGCGAAAACCAAAACGAGCCCTCCAAGGATTCGAACCTGATTGCCCCCTTTGCCTCCACCACCCTGCGGTGGCCAGCCTCGGCCAGTGGGTCCTCCGCCCGATCCTGAGGGCGGCTGCGCATCATCCATATCAATTGTCTTCATCGGTTTGTCCTTGGTGTTCGTTCGGTTCCGGGCCCCGCAGGGGCAAGTGGCTGGGGCGTTCCCTCAGAGAGCCGCCTATTCAACGGCGAGCGCAGAAGGAGATCGCTTTCTAGCCCTAGGTGTACGAGGGCGCAGGGTAGTCCGGCGTGGGGCAGTTCTCCCGATATTCTCCGGGTCCCTCGCTTGTTCCTTCAGGGAATCCCGGTTGCGGTGACTCAGGGGCCGCTCCACCTCGTGATTCTTCGTGAAGGAGGAGCAGGGGAACTCCTAGACAGCAGGCTCACGGGCGCGGAACGGATAACCAGCGAGGAGGACCCTCAAGCGCGCCTGGCAGGTTGGGCCCCAGGCCCCATCCGGGTAGGGACGGGACGGCCCCTGTCCGCTAAGCTCCCGCCATGCCCCACCCGAACGACTCCGAGATCATTGGCACCCTCGACGGTCTCCCGGTGCAGCGCTTCACCCTCAGGAACACCCACGGGATGACCGCCGAGTTCTCCGAGCTCGGCGCCAGCCTGTCTGCCCTGCAGGTCCCCGACCGCCATGGAGTGCACGCGGATGTGGTCCTGGGGTTCGGGGAGCTCGCCCCATGTTTGGCGGCGAGTAGCCCCTACTTCGGTGCAACCGTTGGTCGCGTGGCCAACCGCATCCTGAATGCCAGATGTGAGGTGCAGGGCCAAACCTTAACGCTCGCTCGCAACGCGGGAGATCATCACTTGCACGGCGGTCTGCGTGGCTTCGACAAACGCGTGTGGAGCGGCAAGCGGGTCGCGTCACACGACTCCCAGTCGGTTGAGTTCGAGTACGTCTCCCCCGCGGGGGAAGAGGGCTACCCGGGTCAGCTTCTATCAAGGGTCCGCTATGCACTGACGGACTCCAATGAACTGCGGGTTGAAATGAGCGCGCAGACCTCCGAGCCGACCCTGGTCAACCTCGCCCATCACAGCTACTGGAATCTGAATGGTCACGACAGTGGCAATGTGTTCGACCACGAACTTCAGATTCATGCCACGCACTTCACTCCCGCGGAGCCCATTCCGGATGGCCGAGTGCTGCCGGTCGAGGGAACGCCCCATGACTTTCGTCAGCTCAAGAATGTCGGCATGGATCTCCAACGGGCAGGTGCTCCCCCGGTCGGCTTCGATCACAACTGGGTTGTGGACGGGGAACGGGGAACCCTGCGCCCGGTCGCGCTCCTGCGCAGTCCGGCGAGTGGCCGGATGATGACCTTGGTAGCCGACCAACCCGGGGTGCAATTCTACTCCGGCAACTTCCTGGACGGTTCGCACCGAGGAAAGTCAGGAGCCGTCTATGGGCGCCACGCTGGCCTCTGCTTGGAAACCCAGTGCCATCCCAATTCGATCAACGTGCCTGAATGGCGCGAGGACGTGATGCTCCTGCCTGGCTCGACCTACACGCATCGAATGGTCCATCGCTTCGAGACCTTTGACGAAACCACGTAGGAGGCTGGCCAGGGCCAGCGGGCTCTCGTGAATGTGATTCCGTCGTTGTTCGTCGGCAACGGCTCTGCCCAAATTGCCAGCAGCTCGGCCCACGATGACTTTCAGCGGCGCCCTAGTTTTCCTTCTTCCGGAGCACGAACGTCAACTGCGTTCCCGGCAGCGGGTGGGGAACCCTGATGCGGTAGGCGCTGAATCCGTCCGACTCCCAGCCCAACTTGCCGAAGCTGTGCCGCAAGAGCTCGGAATAGCGCGGGAACTCCATCAAGCGCATTTGACCCGGGTGGGCACCCAGTGCCTTGATCGGCTCGTCGATTTGCACCTTGTCCATTTCGCGTGTGACGTCGTTCGCATCCGCCGGTCCACGTTCCGTCGAGCTGTAGGAAACGAACTCCACCTGGTAGTCCGAGTACGCCCCTTTGAACAAGATCAGATCGAACACGCACAGCTTCACCGTCATGTCCGGGATTTGGAAGAAGTAGGGGCACCATCCATCCCCGTGCAAACCAGTGTAGTCGGCCCGCAGTTCGGCGAGATTCACCTCGCCCAACACCAAGTCCACCGTCGAAGAAGGTCCAAAGCCCGTGGGACCCAAGCTGTATTGGATGTAGTTGCCGAAGGTGTTCACCTCGATCGGCGCGGGTCGAGCGTTGCAAAACTCATCGAGACGGCCGGAGTCGAGGTCCCCTGTGATGGGCGTCCCACTAAGGCTCAAAGGCTCACGCGAACGATCTGCCGCGGGACCCTTGGCACCATCCTTTGTGTCCGTGACGAGCACGTGCGTAGAGAGCCTGACCCGGGCGTCCGGCCGGATCCGATCGATTCCGAGCAGCGCCTTCAGGTTCAGCAAGTCGATGTAGCCTTCCGTCGCGCTCGGACGAAGAGCGATGCAGTTCACGTCCAACTCTCCGGAGACCCCCTCCAGTTCGGACATCGCTTTGAAGATGGTCCGCCTGCGAGCAGCCTGGAACTCGCGTCGCTCGTTCGGTAGCCAGGTGCTCAACATGGCCTTGAAGGCGCTGCGATCACCTGCTTCCGTGCGGATGATTGAGTCGAACTCTTCAATCGCAACAAGCGCCGCCTTTGCGCCAGCTTCACTCGCTCCCTTTTCTTGTGCGGAAGTCACGATGCTGCGCAAGGGGTTCGGCCCCGGAAGCAGTTGCATCACGGAAATCGGCTTCTCCTGGGAGAGGGCCTTCAGCAAGCGGCTCGCGGTGGCGACCGTGATCCCTATCGCATTGGCAAGCATCTGGGGTCCCGCACCTCGCCCTGGAATCTCGGAAAGGACGACCCCGAGCGTCTCGGCCAAGGTCAGGCCCAAGTGCTCCACCCGGTGACGAATGTCCTTGCCCGCCTCAGAGGAGGATTGGGGAGTCGAGCCCTTGGTAGATGTCGTCTTCATGGGAATAGACTACCCCATGGGTTGGGGGGCTCTCGCACAAAAGCACCAATATTGGTCCATGAGCGGTGATTATTTGCTGGGCAAGTTGCCAAAAAAGTTCCCGAAAGATCCGCACGGGACGCAGTTCTCCGGGTAGTTTCTGCTAGTCGAGCCCTGGAAACCCCCTGCCTGCAGGCATTCCACTCCCCCCGCCCCTGGGCTTCAGGGGCCTCGACACCCCAAGAACTCTTTCCTTCCAGTTGCTCCCCGGTCCGGGGAATCCTCACCCGCTACACGCGCCAAACAACCATGACATCTCTCCGAAACACCGGGATGCTCCTCGGGGCAGCCAGCCTCCTCGCGCCCCTCGCCGGGGCCCAGAGCTACACCAAGCTGCTCCTCAAGGGCGACGTGATTCCTTTCGGCGCAGGCACTGCGACCGTCGCTTCCATCTACAACGTTGATGTGAACAACAGTGGACAGTGGCTCTGCGAGTTCGACACGGACGAAGCCTCTGACGTGGACAACGCCATCATGATGAATGGCGCGCTCATTCACATGGAAGGAACCTCTTTGGGCTTTCCCGCCTCCCACGCTGGGGCTTGGGTCTACGACAGCTACGTCGACTCCATGGACATCAACGACAACGGCGATCGTCTGATGCTGTTCAATGCGGGCGATCCGACAGCAACCGTCCCCGACAAGAAGCTCATCATCTGGACGGACGGAGGGAGCGGGACTCCCTACACCCTTATCGAAGAGGGCGTGACCCTCTGCACCGTAGCCGGCGAGCCCGTTGGGGCAGTCTGGGACAGCGTCAATGAAGTGTGGCAGAACAACAACAACGAGATGATCGTTGCGGGCCGTTCCAACAGCGACGCCGACGACATGCTCGTCCACATGACCCACGACGGCGCGGGAACGATCTTGGCTCAGACGGTGTTCGCCATCGACAACGTCAACCACGCCGTTGCGTTCCCCCCCTCGAACGGTGTCCACGCGACCAACGTCCAGGGTTTCACGACCTCCAAGGCGAACATCGCCCTCAACAACGCGGGCCAGAAGATGTTCTACGTTGATGACGATCACAACGCCGCCGGTGGCGACACGAACCTCGACAGCCACTACTACATCGACACCACCGAGATCGCTTGGGAAGGTGACGATGCTCCCACCGCGGGCATCTTCCCCTACAACCACCTCTCGAGCGCCGAAGTCGACATCAACGACTCTGGTTCTTGGATCGCCGTTTGGGATGACGACAACCCCGACACCACCCAGGACTTCTTCATCCTGAAGGACGGCGTGGTCATGTACCAGGAAGGCCAGGCCCCTCCGGGAGTCGCCGGCGGTTTCGTCATGACCGGCTCCTCCTTCGGTCCGGTTCAACTTAGCTCCTTCGGTGAGATCACCTGGATTTGCGATTGGGACGATCCCAACACGGACATCGACTCCGGTCTGTTCAGGGACAACACGATGCTCATTCAAGAGGGCGTCACTTCGATCGATAGCCTGATTGTCGACACCATCTCCACCTCAGCTGATGGCATGGCCGTCAACGACGATGGGACGCTCATCGTGATCGAACTCACCATGGCCGGAGGCCTTGAGGGCCTCTACATGATCGAGATGAACCCGATCAGCACGTACTGCTACGGTGACGGCACCGGCAGCACTTGCCCCTGCGGAAACATCTCCGGCACCGGTGAGGGTTGCATGAACAGCAGCGCCATGGGTGGCCTTCTCGGTCACGACGGAACCTCCTCGATCGCGTTGGACGACTTTGTTCTGACCGGTTCCCAGCTGCCTGCCAACAAGCCCGCCCTGTTCTTCACCGGAACGATGGAAGCCAACGGTGGCCTGGGCAACCTGTTCGGTGACGGCCTCCTGTGCGTCTCCGGTCCGATCATCCGCTTGGACGTGGTCTTCACCAACTTGAGCGGTGAGTGCTCCTCCACGAGCCCGATCGCCTCGACGATCGGAGCG
Source organism: uncultured bacterium (assembly GCA_937905825.1). Lineage (GTDB taxonomy): Bacteria > Planctomycetota > UBA1135 > UBA1135 > JABACD01. The sequence continues at coordinate 198,542 of CALCXM010000081.1, read as the reverse complement.
ACCCTCGGCCAGGACAGCTACTTCCAGCTCTGGTTCCGCGACCCGGCCGGCGTCTGTGGCGCGGGCTTCAACACGACCAACGCCCTCTCTCTGACCTGGCGCTAGTCGATCCTAGTACGGAGGGGAGAGCGATCTCCTCGGGAAATCTCCTGCCGGGGTGTCGCGTTCGCGCGGCACCCCGGCTCTCGTTTTGCCCGAACGCGACTGGGGCGCAGGAAAGAGGCTCCTCATTTGTGCTCTCATAAGGCTCAATACCCGTGTGTCGGACATCGACTCCGAAGCGATCGACCCCCAGCAAACCAACCGTGCCCAAGAACAGCAACTCCTTCGACCCGGATGCACCCGCCGATGCGGACGCCGGCATTTTCGGGCTGACCCTGCCTCCCGGCGAGGCCCGGGTGCAGCTGCTCGGCGTGCCCTTCGACGCGACGACTTCCTACCGTCAAGGCACTGCCCACGGCCCGCGAGCGATCTTCGCGGCGAGCCACCAGGTGGACCTCTTCGACCCACAACAAGCAACCTGGGGGGATGGGGACGGGCGCCCTTGGAAGGCAGGCTTGTTCTACGAGGAAGACCAGGAGATCGCCCGCTGGAACGGCGAAGCCGGAGAGCTCAGTGAACCCATCATCGCGTGCGGCGGCCAGATAACAGGCAATAGCGAACTCGAGGCCGCCCTAGAGCGCGTCAATGAGATCGGTGCCCTAGTGAACGAGAGAGTTCGGGCCTGGACGGCGGCCAAGCTGTCGGACGGCGCCTTGCCCGTGCTCGTTGGCGGCGACCATTCGATCCCCTTCGGAGGAATTCAGGCCGCAGCGCAGGCGGCCGGATCCCTTGGGATCTTGCACTTTGACGCCCACGCGGATCTGCGGCCCGCATACGAAGGCTTCCGTTGGTCGCACGCGTCGATCATGTGGAACGTTCTCAAGGAAATTCCGCAAGTCGAACGGATCGTTTCCGTCGGTCTGCGAGACATCGGGGAGGGAGAATCTAGGGCCATCGAACGCTCCGAAGGAAGGATCCAGGCGACCTTTGCCCATGAGTGGGCACGGGCCCGCGCCAAGGGTCAGGATCTGGAACAGCTGGCCGCGAAGGCCATCGACGCCCTTCCCCAGAACGTCTGGCTATCGATCGATATTGATGGCTTGGACCCAAGTTGGTGCCCAAATACGGGGACCCCTGTCCCCGGCGGACTGACCTGGGACGAGCTGCTTCTGTGGCTCGGCTGCCTGGCGAACTCCGGAAAGCGGGTGGTCGGGCTCGATCTAAGCGAGGTCAACCCGGGGCCCGCCACCCTGGCCGACCAGGACAGCTGGGATGCGATCGTCGGAGCCCGTTTGCTCTACAAAGCCATCGGCGCCGCCTTGGGTAGCGTGAAACGGCAGGATTGAAATCCCAATGAAATAGACCCGAAAGGTCCACGCAGGGGGGGCCGGTCCAAACAGCAGAGCCACCCGAGAGATCCCATGAAAACCGCCTCCGAGCCCAGTTCCGAATTCGTCGACCGACCCTGGATGGAAGGCGCCCACGCCCCCGCCCCCGAACCGACGATTCCGAAAGTCAAGGCCCAGGCGGAGGCCTGCTGGCGAGCTTGCGACACGGATCAAAACTGGCAAGTGGCCTGTCACCTAGTTCCGGTGGTGCTGTTCCTCGGGGCGCCCTTTCTGACGCTGCTGGTTCCTCTGTTGATCTGGCAGATGAAGGCCCGTCCGGAGCGCAATCAAGCTCTGGCCTCCTCCGCAGTCGAGGCCCTCAACTTCCAGATCACGCTCTTCTTGGTCAGCGTCCTGCTCTCCGTCACAGTCATCGGAGTGATCTTTGTGCCGCCCTTGATGATCGCAGGTGTCGTTTTCTCGATCGTCGCGAGCATCAAGACCTACAAAGGGGAAGCCTACCGCTACCCCCACAGCCATCGCTTCATCCGCGACGACCTAGTCTAAGGGTTGGCTGCTGCTGACCGGGACGCCTCCATCCGGGGAAGCCTCCTCTGGCCCCTGGATGAAGATCACGGCCATGAAAGCCGCGTAGGCCGCGAAGAATAGGTAGCCCTTCAATCGCCCCAGCCTCGCTCCGCCGAGTGTGGGAACGATGACAGCGGCCACGGTGAAGCCGAAGACCACCGGGAACTGGTCCTCGAGGGCCCGCTTGAGAACGAGCTGCACCTCAGGCTGCCCGTCCCCTCCTAGGGGATGAATGATCGCGACGACGCCGATGACGGCGAGCAGGTTGAAGACGTTCGACCCCACGACGTTGCCGATGCTGATGTCGCTTTGCTTCTTCAGAGCGCCGGTCACCCCCGCGGCGAGCTCTGGGAGAGACGTGCCAATGGCCATGACCGTCATCCCGATGACGAAGTCATCCACCCCCGCCCGGAACGCCAGCCCCTTGGCGCCCACCAAGGCAATCCAGGCCGCAACCGCGATCGTCACTCCCCCGATCAAGGTCCCCCAGGCCGGGTTCCTGGCCATCCAGCCGGAGCCCTCCCCGGGCAGTTCGACTCCTTCACAGGAAGCACTGGAACCCTGCGCTTCCCGGAAGAGCTGAAAGTTGTAGATGGCGAGGGCGCCTAGCAGGAGCAGCCCGTCGAGTCGGTCGATCTCCAAATCCCGGGTGACCCACCAGAGGATGCCCACGGAGGCCAAGAACCAAAAGCCATCGCGCATGCCCAGGGGCTTCTCCAAAACGGAGGGCAGAATGATCGCGCAGATGCCGAGCACGAGGCCGATGTTCGCCACATTGCTCCCCAGGACGTTCCCCATGGCAATCGAGGACTTGCCGTCGACCGCGGCGAGGGTGGAGACCACGAGTTCGGGGGCCGAGGTTCCCCAGGCGACCACCGTGAGGCCGATCACCAACTGCCGGATGCCCATGCGATTGGCGAGGGCCGACCCGCCTTCAACCAGCCAATCCGACCCCTTGGCCAGGTAGACGAAGCCGAGAACGAGAAAAATGAGCTCCTTGGCTAGTTCCATGGCGGGATCATAGCTCGACCACTCCCACGGTCACCCGTTTGTCGCGCTAGAATCGGGCTATGTCCAATCCCCCACGACCCCTGATCGCCATCAATGGCTGCGTTGCCGATGGCCCCGTTCCGAAGTCCGAACTCCGCATGGTTTACGCGGAGGCGATCCTGCGCGGCGGAGGGATCCCGGTGGCCTTGCCGCCCGTGGGCGGCCCCGACGACGTGGCCCAAGTGCTGGCCCGGGTCGATGGGTTGCTGCTCGGTGGTGGCGACGACTTCGACACAGAACGGCTAGGACTCGGGCCCATCCATCCGGCGGCGGTCCCGACTCCCACAGCCAAGCAGGATTGGGACTTCCTCCTGGCCCGCTTGGCCATCGAGTCCGGGCTGCCCGTGCTTGGAATCTGCTACGGCATGCAGCTTCTGGGCCTGGCCGAGGGAGCGAAAATCCACCAGCACCTGCCTGAAGATCACCCGCAGGGCAGTGAGCACGGGGGAAACACGGTTCACGGAGTCACCATTCTCCAGAAATCGAAACTGCGCGAGTTGACGGGTGTAGACACCTTGGATGTCATCTCCCGTCATCATCAGGCCCTCTTTGAGGTGCCCTCCCCCTGGACTGTTTGCGCGAGCGACTCCACGGGTGTCGTTGAAGCCATCGAACGAGACGACCATCCTTTTGCCTTGGGCTGCCAGTGGCACCCAGAACTCTCCCCGGAAGGCAGCCCCCACTCGAGGCTATTTCGGAGTCTTGTGGACTCCGCCGCCTACGCTGCCAACCGCCGCACCCTGGCCTTCTGATTCCCATGCGTAATTCCAACTCAAGCTCTTCTGCGGAGTCACGTGACGCGCTGCTCGCCAAGGCTGAACGGCAGTCCAAGAAAGACCGCAACAAGCTGATTGGCTTGGTGGTGGGCCTCGGGCTCGTCGCCATAACCTGGACCTACTCGAACTCGCAGCGGGAGAAAGAGGAGGCGCGGGCGGATCGCTTGATCGGCGAGGATTTGGGTTTCGTGGAGACCGTCGTCGTCGAAAAATTCGACATGACCGAGATCGCGAAGAAGGTTCTCGACAACCGCCCGGAGGACCGCGTGTTGTTGCCGAAGGAGGTCTCCGAACCGGTCACAAACTACGTGTTCGGCAAGACGGATGCGCAATTCCACGCGCTCGGGGTCGAGGACATGACCGGCGAACTGCGCAGCGCGATTGAGGCCAACCCTTCCGCGTTCCGCGGCAAGCCTTTGCGCGTGCGTGGCACCCTCGAAGGCATCAAGGAGCGCAAGCGACCGGACAACAAGACCGAGTACCGCGGATGGCTGCGCTCCCCCGACGGAAGCATGACGCACTTCCTGTCCATGGGCATGCCGGACGAGCTCGTGTACAAAGGCACGCTGCGATTCGAAGGACTCTTCCTGAAGCTCTATCGCGCCGAAGGCAACGAAGGGGAGGCCATCAACGGACCACTCTTGGTCGGCGCTCAGTTAGTTAGCTCCTACGCGCCGATCACTCCCGAGGACCTAACCCCGGAGGCCTTGGTGAACGGCCTCTCGCGCATCGTGGACGACACGGCGCGCAAGTCACCGGGATTGAACGGTGCGGTGTTTGACGCCCAGTGGCAACTGCTCGAGTACGCCAAGACCGACGCGTACAAGGCCATCGACTGGGAGAACGACGCGGTCGAACTGAACAACGCGACGATGGCAGCCATGCTCACCGATGGAAACGCCTGGCGCTTCCTGCGAGCTGGAGCGCAAGACCCCCGTGGCATTGCCGATCCCGATCTGACCTTCCCGCCGATCGCGCAGGACATGATTCCCGTGCCGATTCGATTGCCCGTTTCAAAGAACATGGGCATCAACACGATCGATGCCGGCGAGAATCCAGCGAACGTCGACGAACTCACAGAAGGTTGGGTTGGCAACACAACCTGGAGCAACCAAGCGGGTGTCGCGTACTTCATCTACGCGGGAGCTCGGCCGGACCTGATCGATCGTGAGAAGGCTCGCCTGATCGAGGGCCGCGGGTTCTTCGTCAAGAACCACAACTACGAGTCCAAGGACAAGGGAACGCGAACCGCACCCTTCTTTGTGTTCACCGAGCTGTCGTCCTTCACGCCGGCCAATGACCGAACCATCGAAGAATTCCTCATGTGGGTCCTGGGGGCAGCGGTTCTCTTATTGATCGCTTTCCCCTTCCTCTTGATGCGGGACCGCAAACGCTCGGAGGCGCTTCAACAGGACTTGGTGCGCCGCAAGCAAGAGCGCCGGCGCCGACTCTCCACGAGCGAACAACCTCAAGCTTGACCCCATGACCAGCACCGTTCGCGTTTCCGTTGAAACGCCCTACGACGTTCGCATCGGTCCCGGGTTGCTGCAAGCGGTGGAGGCTCTCGCCCCGCGCTATTCTCGGGTTGCCGTGCTCACGGACGAGAACGTCGCACCCCTGTATCTCGAGCGCTTGGGCGAGACCTTCGGCAAACGTGTCATCGTCGTCGCTGCCGGTGAGGCCTCCAAGAGTTTCGTCACCCTGGAGTCCGTCCTCGATCAGTTGTGCGGATTCGGTTTGGACCGAGACTCTGCGTTGATCGCCTTGGGTGGAGGAGTCATCGGGGATCTTTGCGGCCTGAGCGCTGCGCTCTTCATGCGTGGAGTGCGCTTCATTCAATGCCCCACCACCCTACTCGCCCAAGTGGACGCTTCCGTGGGCGGGAAGACAGCGGTCAACTTGACCTCAGGCAAGAATCTCGCGGGAGTCTTTCACCAACCGGACGCGGTCTTCGCAGACACCAGCACGCTCGCGAGTCAAAGCGAAGACGAGTTTCGGTCGGGACTCGGCGAAGTCTTGAAGACCGCCTTGCTCGACGGGGAAGAGCACCTCGCCCAACTGGAAGCGGACGCAGCTCTGCTCGTGGCCCGCGACTCGCGAACCTTGACGCGGGTCGTCGAACGCTGCGTGCAGTTCAAGGCGAAGATAGTCAGCGCTGACCCCCTCGAAGGCGGATCACGCAAGTGCCTGAACCTAGGGCACACCTATGCCCACGCCATTGAACACATCGCAGGCTTTGGGGTTGTGCCTCACGGCATCGCCGTCGCTGCCGGGGTTGGCATGGCCCTCGATCAAGCCGGTTCCTGTGGAGTACTTGAAGACGCGCAACTTGCGGGGCGCGTGCGCAAGCTAGCCCGATCCCTCGGGTTGCCCACCTCCCTGGAAGACATCGAGGCACGCACGGGACTCGAGTTCTCCGAGCCAGATATGTTGCGCGCCATGTCCTCGGACAAGAAGAACGCCGCCGGTGAGGTTCGCTACGTCCTTCCGGTTCGAGCCGGGGAAGTTCGCATCGACGTGGTGATCGAGTAGCTCCTACTCCAAGAGGAACGTCAGCGCGTCACGCCCGGCCTGGGCGATGGCTTCGTCGGCGGCTTGCTCACCGTAATGGGTAAGCGTCACCCCGTAGTGCAGCGCACGAAACTTCGCACGCCCCCGCGTACGCTCGTCGATGCCTCCGTAGACCGCCTCAAAAAGTGGCCGGGCCTCCTTCGCCAGGAAGCTGTAGAGCACAGACAGGTCCAGAGCCGGATCGCCCAGGTGCCCATCGCCCCAATCGATCACTCCGCACAATTGACCGGCTTCGTTGACGAGCAAGTGCCGGGCGTAGAGATCCCCATGAACGACCCGCCGGGTGCCCTCCCAGGCGGGTGTTTGCGCGAGATCGCGGGCGAGACTCACGAGCCCTGCGCGCTCGACACACTCCGGCAAGCAGCGGATTTCATGCAGGCGCTTCTCCATGGGCACCAGGAAGCGCTGCATGTTGGCGCGATCGATGCGATCGGAATGCACGCGGTCCTGGCAAGCGACGGCAAGCGCCGGGTTGTGCAGGGAGCGCAGGAAGCTGGCGAGCAGCGGCGCGCAAGCCCGGCGCTGGTCCGCGCTCAGGGACGCGGAACAACCCGTTGTCCCGGGGAGTTTGCGGTAGCCACTGAAGACAAAAGGATAGGCCGTCGTCGGCCAGCCCACGAACTGAGGATGGGGTATGGCCAGGGGCAGGTGATCGGAGAGCGCTGTGAGGCAGGCCAATTCCCCCTCCATCGTGAGCCGCGCCAATTCACGTTGAGGGAAGCGAAACACCCACTCTCCATTGACGAGTACGGCCACGTTGTCCCACCCTTGGCCGTAGAACTCGAGCTCCACCGGAAGGAGCTCGGGGAACTGACGCCCAACTAGCTCCTCCGCTAGCTCCATGGAGAACTCGATCTCCGCTTCCCAAGGGTTGGTCATTGCGGCAACGTAACGGCTGCCCCGCGAACTGTCTTGAACCAACCCACCAATCCTCACTCCGCGGGCCAGGGACCACTTCCGCCGGCAGAAGGTCAGGATAGCTGGCAGGAAGTCCTGGGCGGCTTTCCGCGACACCTCACCACGGAGCTGATCGACGAGGAGAGTGCCCAGCGTGCCCGTCGCGAACACATTGGCGGGTGGGTCTTGGGGTTGGCCTTGGCGCTCTTCGCACTGGCCCTGCCTCAAGAGCGCTTGCCCTGGAACCTTGTTGGGGAAGAACTCGCGGGACGCTCCTTGCTGCACGACCTTTGGCAACAGCTCCTGCCGCGCTTCGCGGAAAAACTCGGCGTCACCTCGGAGCTGTTGGCGCTGTTCTTCTCCGCCATCTGCTATGGCGCCTGCTTGCCACTCGCGCTCTCTTTCGGTCGACGACTTGGCATCGCCTTCGCCCCCACTTTGTTGGCAAGCTGCCTCGTGATTTTCTCGCCGGCCGCTTGGTTGGCAGGGACCTCCCCCGGCCTGGGCAGCTTCGCTCTGCTCGTCGGGCTTTTGCTCATGCGCGAGCTATGGCGGGACGGCTCCTTGCGTCCAGCGCTCGTCGCACTCTTCTGGGCCGCGGGCGCCTGGGTCCACTCGGGGCTATTGCTTTGCCTCGAGGGCCTGCTCGGCTCGATCCGTTCCCGAGCTCCGGGAGCGGCGGCCAATCGGCTGACTCGCCTGCTCAGGCTCGCCGTCCTGCTGGTCTTCGGGGTCGGGGCCTTCCTCGCGCTTCAAGCCCGGGAACTTCTGAGTGGGGGCGTTGGGGCTGAATCCTGGATGCAATCGATTCTGCGGGCGTACCTCCCGGCCCTCTCGGGCTCGCAAAGCCTGCTCGACTCTCTGGGATCCCTGCCGCGAGCGCTGCTGGACCTTCCCATCTTCCTGGGCCTGGTGGTGATCGGGCTGGCCGCCCTCCTGCTGCTCAAGCGCGAGGAGGCGGAGGAGAAGCCTCCAGCGTGGCTCTGGGTTTGGATTGGCTTGCCCCTCCTGTTGCTGTTTGTCTGGAGCCCCATGCACCCTGGCGACCCAGCGGTCTGGATATGGCTCCTGCCCCCGGGACTGGTGGCCTGCCTCGATCTCATCGCGCGCCAGGATCCGCGCCCAGCAGTCCTGGGAGCGGCGCTTGCCCTGGCCCTGCAGTTGGGAGTTTTGGCCGGGGTGCTCCAGCACAGAACTCAAACGGATCCCCTCGCTGATTGGCGCGCCTCCGCCACAGAAGCCTTCGACCCAAGCGACTGGATTCTCACGGCAGACCCCGCCCATCACTACCTGCTTGGACAGCGCTGGGGGGTCGAATGCCGACTCGTGCTGGACAACGACGATCTCGAGGCGCTTCGCGATGAAGCCCTTGCCAACGCGCACGCCGGCCGCCGAGTGGTGCTCGACCTTGAACAGGGGCAAGCCCCCGCCGCGCTGACGGCCATGGAGGCTGAACTCGCAGGAATCGCCGATCTGCTCATATTCCGGACCCTTCGCACCCGCTAGTCCGCGCCACGCATCGACAGCGAGCAGTCGGTGTGGTTCAATCTCCCAAACGGTGGGAGAGAGTGCGCCCGACGGACTCCCCGACCACACCCCCGGCCTCTACCAGACGTACTCCACCCCCGCCGTGGAGCCCCATCCTGCATGCCCCGTCGCGCTGATCTCGAATCGATTTTGATCATCGGAAGTGGGCCTATTGTGATTGGCCAGGCCTGCGAATTTGACTATTCGGGAGCTCAAGCCTGCAAGGCGCTGCGTGAAGAGGGCTATCGGGTCATCCTGGTCAACTCGAACCCGGCCACGATCATGACCGACCCGGAGATGGCTGACGCGACCTACGTCGAGCCCATCACCCCCGAGGCGGTCGAGAAAATCATCGCGAAGGAACGCCCGGACGCCATCTTGCCGACCCTCGGCGGCCAGACCGGCCTGAACACCGGGCTCGAGCTCTTCGACCGCGGGATCCTTGAGAAGTACGGGGTCGAGATGATCGGCGCCACCTCCGAGGTCATCCGCAAGGCGGAGGATCGCGACCTGTTCCGCGCCTGCATGGATCGCATTGGCCTTTCCAACGCCGTCAGCCGGGTGGCCCACAACATGGAAGACGCTCGCCGCGGCTTGGCTGAGATCGGCCTGCCCTGCGTCATCCGCCCCGGATTCACCATGGGCGGCACCGGCGGTGGCATCGCCTACAACGTCGACGAGTTCGAGAAGATCGCTGAGGGCGGGCTGGCCGCTTCCTTGAATACCGAAATCCTGGTCGAGGAAAGCCTGATCGGGTGGAAGGAGTACGAGATGGAGGTGATGCGCGACAAAGCCGACAACGTCGTCATCATCTGCTCGATCGAAAACATCGACCCCATGGGCGTGCACACCGGGGACTCGATCACCGTGGCTCCAGCGCAGACCCTAACGGATCGCGAGTACCAGGCCCTGCGCAACGCGTCGATCGCGATCATGCGCGAGATTGGCGTCGAGTGCGGCGGCTCGAATTGTCAGTTCGCCATCAACCCGGAAGACGGGCGCATGATCGTCATCGAGATGAACCCGCGGGTTTCTCGCTCGTCTGCCCTGGCCTCGAAGGCCACCGGTTTCCCGATCGCGAAGTTCGCCGCCAAACTGGCCGTGGGCTACACCCTCGACGAACTGCAGAACGACATCACCCGGGAAACCCCGGCGTGCTTCGAGCCCACCATCGACTACGTGGTCACCAAGATGCCGCGTTTCGCCTTCGAGAAGTTCCCGAAGGCGGACACGACCTTGACGACCTCGATGAAGAGTGTCGGCGAGACCATGGCCATCGGGCGCACCTTCAAGGAGTCCCTTCAAAAGGCCCTGCGCGGACTGGAAACCGGCCGCTGCGGCATGGGGCTTGATCCCACAGACCCGGCGGAAGCGTTGGCCCTCGACCGCGAGAAGCTGACCGGCGCTCTGCGCGTGCCCAACGAACTGCGCATGCTCGCCCTGCGCGTGGCCTATCGCAGCGGTTGGAGCACCGAGGACATCTACCAAGCGACCAAGATCGATCGCTGGTTCCTGGAGAACATTCGCGAACTGGTGGAGTTCGAGCAGGAGCTCGGAGGCGCGTTGCTCACGAAGGAGCTCCTGCGCCAAGCCAAGCAATGGGGCTACACGGACGGCCAGATCGGTTTGGCCGCTGGAACGGATGCCGCAGCTGTGCGCGCTCTGCGCGAAGACCATGGCATCCTGCCGACCTACAAGTTGGTGGACACCTGCGCCGCCGAGTTCGCAGCGGTCACCCCGTACTACTACTCCACCTGGGAAGACGAGTGTGAGTACGAGCCGTCCGACAAGCGCAAGATCATGATCCTCGGCGGCGGACCCAACCGCATCGGCCAAGGCATCGAGTTCGACTATTGCTGTGTGCACGCGGCCATCGCGGCCCAGGAAATCGGCGCCCACGCGATCATGGTCAACTCGAACCCGGAAACGGTTTCGACGGACTACGACACCTCCGACGACCTGTTCTTTGAGCCGCTGACCCACGAGGACGTGCTCAACATCGTCGAGAAGGTGAAGCCCGATGGCATCATCGTCCAGTTCGGCGGACAAACCCCGCTCAACTTGGCCGAGGGACTGCACGCTGCGGGCGCACCCCTGATTGGAACCTCCGTGGACTCCATCGACCGGGCGGAGAACCGCGAGCGCTTCACGGCCTTCCTCACGGAGCTCAACATTCGGCAGCCGGAGAGCGGCATCGCGAACACCGTGGCCGAGGCCTTCATCATCGCCCGCGAAATTGGCTACCCCGTGCTGGTTCGACCCAGCTACGTGCTCGGCGGCCGAGCCATGGAGATCGTGTTCGACGACGAGGGCCTCGACACCTACATGCAGAACGCGGTCCAGGCCTCCCCGGACAAGCCGATTCTCGTGGACAAGTTCCTCGAGGATGCGATCGAGATCGACGTGGACGCCATTTGCGACGGCAAGATCGCGGTCATTGGCGCCATCATGGAACACATCGAGGAAGCTGGCATCCACTCCGGCGATTCCTGCTGCGTCTTACCGCCCCACACCTTGGGACGCGAGATGATCGAAGAGATCACTCGCACCACCAAGATCATGGCACTCGAGCTCGGCGTGATTGGTTTGATGAACGTGCAGTACGCCATCAAGCACGACCAGCTCTACGTGATCGAAGTCAACCCGCGCGCCTCGCGTACGGTGCCCTTCGTCTCGAAGGCGATCGGCGTCCCCCTGGCCAAGCACGCTGCCAAGGTCATGTGCGGCATGAGCCTTGAGGAGCTCGGCTTCACGGAAGAGATCGTGCCCCCTTACTTCTCGGTCAAAGCGCCCGTCTTCCCCTTCAACCGCTTCCCCGGCTCAGACTTTATCCTGAGCCCGGAGATGCGCTCCACTGGCGAGGTGATGGGCATCGACCGCGAACTGGGCTATGCCTTCGTCAAGGCTTACCTGGCCGCCGGCACGAAGCTGCCTAAGCAAGGGCGCATCTTCATCTCGGTGCGCAACGCCCACAAGCGCGGAGTCATTCCGGAAGCCCGAACCCTCGCCTCGCTGGGATACGACCTGGTTGCCACCGAGGGCACTTACAACGCGATCAAGGCCGCCGGCATCGCGGTGGAACGCGTCAACAAGGTTCATGAAGGCCGCCCGCACGTGGTCGACATCATCAAAAACCGCGAGATCGACCTGGTCCTGAACACGCCTTACGGCAAGCAGCAGCGAGTCGACGACTCGAGCATTCGCGCCGCCGCGGTGACCAGTGGTATTCCATGCATCACGACCCTCCCGGGCATTGCCGCCCTGGTGAACGCGCTCAGCGCCATTCATCGCGATGACTACTCGGTGCGCTCGATTCAAGAGCACCACGCGGCAGCGCGGGGCACGATCGAAGCCTAGACAACGTGCGCTGCTCATCGCAGCCAAAAGTCAAAGCAAAGAGCGCGCGGTCCTGAAGAGGACCGCGCGCTCTTTGCTTTCTGATTCAAGCTACCCGACGAACGGAAAGCCTGGCTCGGGCTTAGCCATTCTCGCTCTCTTTGACGCGGTTCGTGATCGTGATGTCGAACGTCCAGGTGTCCTCGGGGATGTCATCGTTCTTGATGCCCTTCCCCAATAGGCGGTACTGAATGTTGGTGACCTTGACCTGATTGCTATCGGCTTCGAGGCGATAGGCAAAGGCGGCGATCGCTGAGTGGGTAAAAGCACGCTTGGCGTCATTCGGCCGGATCGTCAGTCGCTTGTCGATCACGCCACCCTGGCCACGGTCGCTGCCCGGAGTGAAGGCCACTTCGCCGATTCCAACCTGAGGGTGGCCCGCACAGTAGCGAACATAGCTTTCCAGGCTGTCCTTACCAATGTACTGATCGCCCTTGATGTCCTTCTCGAGCTTCGTGTTCAGCTTGGCCACCTCTTGGATCTCTCGGAGCAGGTTCGGAACACGCATGCTCATGTTCCTGCGCATCTCCTCCAGCTCATTCTGGCCCTCATAGCCCGCCCAACCGAGATAGATCGACCCGGGGATCGAGATCAGAATGATCAGACGAGCGAGCGTCAGGTTTGCAAAGAATTCTTTCATGACTGAGGCTCTCCGGCTTTCGTGGGATTCAGGAGGATCTTCAGGTTGGGCAGGTAGATACCGGACTCGTTGCCGGTGATCGGTTCACTGCTTCCCGCGATAATGTCCTTGTACCAAGGCAATGCCTTGATGTCCTTGAACAAGCGTTCGTAGTTCTCCGTGGCTTGGGTGGAGTTGTCCGCGAAGAAGCAGATGCGCAGACCGACTTCGATGAAGTCCCCGTCTCTCGCTGAGTTCTGATAGCTAGAGGTCAAGTTGCGCATCGAGACGCGACCGTAAGGCTTGTCTTTGTGCGCGAGCTGATCGAGCACCAGGGTCAATCCCTTGAGAGCAGATTGCGGCTGCGAGACTTCGGCGTCATTGCCCAAGCGCTTTTGCAGCTTGGTCTGCTCTATCTGGAGCAGACGCTTGAGGTAGTCCAACTGCTCGTAGCGGGACCGTTGAGGGTCCACACGAATCGAGTCAGCGGCTCCGCCACCACCGAGCCCGATGCTCGAGTTGACGTACTTGACGATTTCTTCGGGTGGGTACTCCAGGTTCCCCGCCTGTCCTTTCTTGGGGTCGCCAATCATGTAGTTGGCGGACGATTTCAGCAGGAAGTACAAGTCGCCATTGATGGACTCGCGCTCCTTGCCCTGGAACATGAACCACACGCCCAGGAAGGTCGTGATCAGTAGGCACATCACCGCGAGCGGCAACTCCACGCGTTCCAGGGCGCCGGAGAACTTCAATTCTTCGCGGCGCAAGCGCGCGGGCATCAGCCCGCCGCCAATTTGACGCAGAGCCGTACCAAAGGCGACTGCAGCCGAGCGGTACTCCTCGTGAACGTCCCCTTCAAAGCCCTCGATTGCGTAGCCGGACATGAACACAACGGGCAGCCCTAGCACTTGTTGCTTATCGAGTCCCTTCAGCTCGAAACCGCAAACATGGATCGTGGTGATCTCGTGTGTGGTGCGCGCGCCGGAAACAGTTCGTGCTAATTCTCGGCGCAGGCGGTCGATCACTTCCTCGGCGCGCTCGATCGGCTGGGGCCCCTCGGGCTCAGAGCCTTCGACATCGCCCTCAGCGGGGGGCGGTGTGCCGTGGGGCGTGTAGGAGAGCGCGCCCGTTTGCACGATGCGCATTTCGCGAACCTTGCCGCCGTCCAAGACGGCGACCGCCGAGGACTCCTCGCCCACGTGCACGAGCACAACGGCTTCTTCGGGTCCACACAGATCACCGTCTGCTGCGGAGTTGATGAGAGCGCTGGCTTCAAGCTCGATCTCCAGGGGCTCGAAGCCTGCCTGTTGGCAGAGCTCCAAGGTGTCGATGATCTCCTGCTTCGGGACCGCCATCACCATCAGGTGCGAAGAATCATCCACCGCATCCATCACGTGGAAGTCGACGACCACCTCGTCGATGTTGAACTGAGGCAGCTGCGACTCCACCTCGAACTTCAACACCTCCTCGATCTTCGCTTCCCCGGTCACGGGCAAGGTGACCCTGCGGAACGCGGCTGAACGGGATTCGATCGCGACGCTGACGTTGTCCATCGGAATGCGATGGGCCTTGATCGCGGCCTTCAAAGCGAAGGCCGCCGCTCCGATGGGGTCTTCGGCGTCGGGCGGAAATTCACCGGCGAGGGTGCTCAAGACCTTTGGCTTCTTCGGACTGCCGTCGATGACGACTAGTTCGAAACGGCGCGGGCCAATTCGTAATCCACAGGCTTTGGCCATAGGTCAGACTCAGAGGTTTTCGACTTTGGACGCCATCAAGCGATCGAACTTGGGACGTTGAGAGGCGGGAAGAAGGCGGTTTCGTAGGACGGATCGGTACTCTAGGCCCAGGCGCCGGAGTTGCGGCTCCATCTCGTGACGGTTCTGGGCAGCGTACTGATCTTTGATCGTTTGTGTGTCGCGATTGTAGAGCTCCAGGAGCCCCGCAAGGACTTGCTGACGCTCGGTATCCAACTCAAATACAGTAACGAAGGAGCGCTCAAACTCCCCGTAATCCTTTTTGAGGGAGGCGGCGCGGGCCTCGCGCTCGGCCACGAACAGTCCTGTTCCCAAACCACACAGGAAGGTGACTAGGGACAACAGGACGATCCAGAGCCGAATGGAGTTCACTGGTCGCTCTTCTGAACGGAACTTCCCTGCCGGCCTCCGGGAGCTTGCTCGGGATCGGTGCGTTTGGTGCTGATGTCCGACATGTCCTCTAGGGGCGTCGCGTCAAACTCCGTGGCGCCGGCTGGGTCAGAGAGCAAACCGGCGCGCTCCAAGAGTTGCGCCTTGGTCAAGTGGTGACCATCAGCGTGCAAGTTGTCCCCTTGACCAACGTGGGACTGGAACAACATGCCCGAGATGACGAGCAGCAAACCGGCAGCCGTGGCCGTCGCCCACAGGACGAAGGAGAAGATCGGAGTTTGCGCTCCTTCAGCCTCGGCCATCGCAGGCTGAGCCTCCTCTGGGGACTCGGAACCCATGTCGCCGGCAAAAGCACGGCGGGCCACACGTTGTGCGAATCCGGGGGGGATTTCGACCGCTTCAGTCGTGGTCGGGAACCAGCGCTTGAAGGACTTCTGCCCGGCGAGAGCCTTGCGGCAAGCGGGGCAATCCATCAGGTGCTGGCGCAGGGGAGATGCCTGGGCTTCGCTCAGTTCCTCATCGTGGTAGCTGGCGATCAGCGGTAGAGCCTCTATGCAGTCCATTTTTCCGTTCGTCATGAGTGCCTAAGCCTCCTGCCCGTACTCGGGGTAGAGCGATAGCAATTTGTCTTTGAAGCGGGCACGTGCGCGGAAGAGCCGCGATTCAACCGTGCCGATGGAGAGGCCAAGGGTGTTGGCGATCTCCTGGTAGGGGAGCCCGTCGTATTCGCGCATGACCAAGACCACCCGGAAGATGTCGGGCAAGTGGCCCAGGACCTCCATGGTGATCTCCGAGATCTCGCGCTCTTCCATTCCCATCGAAGGGGAGGGGGCGTCCACGGGAGTCACATCTCCGAGAAGCTCGGGATCCTCCACACTCTGAACTGGGGAACGCCCCCGGCGCTTGAGCATGTCCAGGATCGTGTTCGTGGCGATGCGGTAGATCCAGGTGTAGAACGAGGAGCGGTGATCGAAGCTGTCCAGCTTGCGGTAGGCCTTGAGGAACGTGTCTTGGACAATGTCCTCCACGTCCATCGCGGTCCGGGTGTACTGGCGGGCGAGAGCGAATAAGCGGCTCTGGTAGCGCTCCACAAGCTCTTCAAAGGCCCGCTGATCCCCAGAGAGGGTCTTCTCTACCAGTCGGGTGTCTTGGGTTCTTGCGGTCATCATCGATAGTGTTCCCATGGCCACCGAGGGACGCCCTGACCCTGGGGGTTCTTCCCGACTATCTAAGCGTTCTCTGCCTTCTGCCCATCATCCGGGATGCCAAAGGTGTGCCCGAGCTTGTCACGCTTCGTCCTTAAGTACTTGTCGTTGATTGAATTAGGAGCAATCGACAAGGGGATCTGGTCGATCAATTCCAGGCCATAGCCGTGCAGGCCCGCGATTTTCTTGGGGTTGTTTGTGAGCAACCGCATCTTCCGAACGCCCAGGTAGTGGAGGATTTGAGCCCCAATTCCGTACTCGCGCAGGTCCGGGGGGAATCCCAGGGCCTGATTGGCCTCGACGGTGTCCATGCCTTGGTCCTGGAGGACATAAGCCTTCAGTTTGTTGGCCAAACCGATGCCTCGGCCCTCCTGGCGCATATAAACGAGGGCCGCGCGCTCCTCCTTGCCGAGGATCTCCATGGCCTTGTCGAGCTGGGGCCCGCAATCGCAGCGCAGGGAGTGCAGCACGTCTCCGGTCAGGCATTCCGAGTGCACGCGCACATGCACGGGCTCCTCCACCGCGTTCCAGGGACCATCCAGCCCGGGCCCGACCAACCCGCGGGTGAGCACCACGTGCTCTTTACCATCCAGAGCTGAGCGGAACATGTGGGCGTTGAACTCCCCGAAGCGGGTGGGCATTGGCACCCCCAGCTCGAGGGGCTCCACCAGGCGCTCATTCAGGCGGCGGTAAGCGATGATCGCCTCGATCGTGCAGATCTTGAGCTTGTGCTTTTGGGCGAAGACCTCGAGGTCTCCCATGCGCGCCATGGTCCCGTCTTCGTTCATCACCTCGCAGATCACACCGGCCGGGCGTGCTCCGCACAGTTTCGCGAGGTCGACGATTCCCTCGGTCTGGCCACCGCGCACCAGGGTGCCCCCGCTCTTTGCGCGCAGGGGAAAGATGTGCCCGGGACGGGCGAGGTCCGAGGGACGGCAGGCCGGGTTCACCGCGGTCAGAATCGTGTGGGAGCGATCCGCGGCGCTGATTCCCGTGGTCACCCCTTCCTTCGCTTCGATCGAGACAGTGAAGCCCGTTCCCATGCTGCTGGTGTTGTTGGCCACTTGCGGCTCGAGCTCCAACTCGTCGCAGATATCCTCGGCCATGGGCAGGCAGATCAAGCCGCGGCCTTGCGTGGCCATGAAGTTGATCGCATGCGGAGTCGCGAACTCTGCCAGCATCGCGATGTCCCCCTCGTTTTCTCGATCGGGATCATCCACCAGGATGATCATGCGACCTTGGCGTAGTTCGTCGAGGATTTCGGGGATTTCGCTGATGGGCATGACGGTCGGACGGGTCGGTGAAACTGGACTCTCTACGAGGTTCGATAGCAGGCGCCCATGGAATGGGTCATGATACGCCAGGTCGGGGGAGGACAAACACCCCGCGAAGCCCAGTTGTTCCCACCAAGTCCATGATGCTCATTCACAAGCTCCGAATTGTCGCCCTCGCTACCGCCCTGGGGTGGGGCTGCGCTACCGGTCCCAGCGAACCCACCGAACCTGCGCCCGCGGAGCCGACCCCGGTGGATCAGGGGCTTGTGGCCCTCAATCGGATCCTCGTCCTGGAGAACCGACGGGCGGACCCCCAAGACGAGCTGGGCGCGTACGCGCTGGATGTGGAGCTAGAAGTGCGCATGGCAGCGGTTCGCGCCCTGGGACGCTTCCCCTATCCCGAACACAAGCAGGGTGTCACGCGCTCCCTGATCACAGCCCTAGCCGATAGCTCCCCGGAAGTGCGCGGGCTGGCAGCCTTCGGGCTGGGACTGCGGGCCGATCCAGCGTCCGCACCGGATCTCAAGCGCTTCATGGCCAACTGGGACGGTGAGGATCCCCAGGTCTGCGCACTCGTGGTGGAAGCAGCCGGGCGTTTTGAAGACAAAGCCCTGCGCAAGGAAGTCATGTACGCCACGGACCACCCCTCACCCCTCGTGCGCATCAAGGCCGCCCGCGCTGCCTGGGACTGGAACACGTCGGACCCCGACGCCGCCGTAGTCGACAACCGTCTGGCGAACCTAGCATCACGGGCACCGGTGGCCATGCTGATGGATCGCTGGCAACTCGACGAAGCCTCCGCGCAGAAGATGCAGAAGGAGCAGCTCGAAGTGGTTTGGTCCGCGCTCTTCTCGCTCTCAAGGCGCGGGTCAGAGTTGGGTCGTGACGTCTACTACCTGTGGTGCCGGGCCGAGAGCTCCGTCGAAGCACGCATCTTCGCAACCAGGGGTTTGGCCAAGCTAAAGCAGCCTCGCAAGGAAGAGCTCGAAGCACTGCGTGAATGCCTGAACGATGGCAACTGGCAAGTCGCTGTGGCTGCAGCCAACGGGTTGCTCAATTCAAAGGCGGGCGCATCCCGAGTGGCGCTCGAGCAAGTACTCGCCACCCATGAGAACCTGCACGTCAAGCTCGCCTGCATAGATGCCCTCGGCACGGCAGCCAGGGACGACAAGCTCATGATCGAGTCAACCTTGGGGCGCTATCTGCGCAACAGCGACCCAGCCCTCACGGCCCATGCCTTGGTGGCGCTTGCCCAACTCGGCGGTGATGAGTTCCTGCCAACGCTCAAGAACGAGGACTACTTGAAGCACCGCAGCCCCATCGTTCGCAAGGCCGTCGCGCAGTCCTGCCAGTACCTTAGCCCTGAACTGGCGGCTGCTCTGTTGGACTTGTTGATTGAGGATGGCGATCCCTACGTCGCCTACAACGCTGCGGTAGCCTATGGCCAGACCCTGGATCAAGGTGGCCGTTCGCGGGCCCGCCTGCTCCTGGCACACGCGGACAACGGCATCCGGCTGGGTGCCACCCTGGCCCTCAAGGAAGGTCCGAACAACGAGGACCTCTCCTACTTGGAAGCCTGCTATGACGGCAGCGTCGGCGAGAACTCGGACGAGATCAAGATGGAGATCCTCGATATCGCAGGCGGCCTGCCACCCAACGCCGAGGCTCAACGGATTCTGCGCAAGGGCTTGACCTCGAACCGCCCCTACATCCAAGAGCTCGCCCACGGATTCCTGGTGAAGAACTACGGACGTCCCGGCAACTCCCCGCTCGCCTACAGCCCGCGCAAAGGAACCGTCCCAACCCTCGAGCGTCGGAGCACCAACCCCCGAGTGCGCATCTCGACAGAATCCGGGGACATGACGTTTGAGTTGTTCCCCGCGCAGGCCCCGGTTCACGTGCACAACTTCATGACCCTCGCAAGAAGTGGACACTACGACGGGCTGAGCATCCACCGCGTCGTCTCGGGATTCGTGGTGCAAGGCGGCGACCACCGCGGGGACGGCAACGGAGGTTTGAGCTGGCGCGAAGACCATGAACCCCTGCGCGCTGAGTACAGCGAACTCCCCTATCTGCGAGGTAGCCTCGGCATGCCCCGCAACGCCGACCCGGACAGTGCTGGCAGCCAGTGGTTCGTGACTCAGATGGCCACCCCGCACCTCGACGGGCGCTACACGCTCTTCGGCATGCTGAACCTGGAGGACGGCCGGACCCTCGACAAGATCATGGAAGGCACCCGGATCCGCCGGGTGACCGTCCTGGGCGAGTGACCGGGGCATTCACCCCAAAGCTCTCCACAGGGTCTCCACAGGGGCTTTTTCACATTGTGGAAAAGCCCGTGGAGCGTTGACCCAACCACTGGATTAAAGGGCACTTACGCCCGCTGGAGAAATGGGCCTAGCTGTGGAAAAGAGGGGGGCTCCACTCGGCCTCCTGCGGCGTCCGATAACTGGGAAGTCGCGGACCCCGGGGGGCCCGTCCCCCTTCATCTATCGGACAGATTCTATGAGCAAGTGGCTCCTCTCTCTATCAATCGTAGGCCTCGCCGGCGCCATGGGCGTCACCTGGGTCAAGCCTATGGTCGCCCGCACCGAAGAAGCCGCGCGGTCTCAAGCCGCGACCCTCTCGCGGGTCACTCGGGAGCTAAGCACGCTCCAACAGGAACTCGCGAGCTCGCGGGAAGCCCTGGCCAAGGTCGACGTCGATCGCTCCCAGCAATCTCTGCTGGAGCAGCAACTCACTGACCTGTCCAGCAAGCTCAGCGGGACCCAGGCCCAGCTCCAGCAGCAAACGCTTGAACTGGCCAACGTCGAACAACGCCAAACGACCTGGATGGGGAAAACCCTGGGCGAGCGCTTCGCCGACATGAATCGCAACATCGAAAGCCGCTGGAACGATGTCAGCCAGACCTTGAACGCCACGGCCAGAATCGCGGCTACCAACAAGGACAGCTTCGACCACTTGCGCTTGTCCGTTGACAAGGCCGAAAACAACACTCGCGACATCAATCAAATGTGGAGAGACCTCATGGGTCCCACGGTTCAGATCTCCGACGATTCGACGGTGGGTAGTGGTGTGCTGCTCCGTTCCGTCGAGTTGGATCCAGGCAACTTCCGCACACACCTTCTGACGGCCTGGCATGTGGTGCGCGACATCATCCAAGACCCAGCGGATCACTCCGAACTCGTTCAGGTCTACGTTTACGACACCGAGGGCAATCGCCGGCGGGAGTGGGCCAGCTTGGTCGGTTACGACGCGAACTTGGACTCAGCGCTGCTCGTCATGGAAAGCAACTCGCCCTTCGAGAACGGCGCCAAGTTGCCAGGCCGTCAACAACTCGATGGACTCGCCGTCTTCTCGACGATCTACGCGGTGGGCTGTCCGCTCGGCAACGACCCGATCCCGACGTTTGGCGAAATCGCGGACACTCATCACGAAGTCGAAGGGAATCGTTATTGGATGATCAACGCCCCCACCTACATCGGAAACTCCGGTGGTGGGATCTTTGCTTCGAGCAGCCACGAACTGCTCGGCATCTTCTCGAAGATCTACACCCATGGAAACCTGCGTCCTACCGTCATTCCGCACATGGGCCTCGTGACTCCGCTCTCTTCCGTCTATGACTGGCTCGAAGCCACGGGCAACGGACACGTGATTCCCGAGTAGAGTCGCCGAAGACTAGCAACGAAATCAAACAACACTGGCCCGGAGAGTTCGACAACGTCGAGTTCTCCGGGCCAGTGTTGTTAAGCAGTCGGCCATTTGGGGCCGGACTCGGGACCTACCAGGAGTAGCTCATCCAGATCCAGTACTTCTTGGTGTCCTGGAGGCCGATCGTGTTGTCCGAGTCAGCGTTGAAGTCAGCCATTTTCACCCCCAGGTCCATGTTCTCGTTGACCTTGTAGCTGATGCGACCGTCGACTTCAGAACCGTAAGAACCCGTCTGGCTAAGCTCCGCATCGAAGTTGTGGAAGGTCACGTCAGCGCCGAATGCGTCACGCTTGAAGCCAACCATGATGTAGACATCTTCCAAACCGCCGGAAGGGGTCGTGAGGAACTTGTCTGCCCAACCGTTCCAAGCGTGCTTGGTGGCGAGAGGGGTTTGGAATGCACGGTTGCCATCTCCGCTCTTGTGGCCGTCCAAAGACTCGAAGCCAACTTTGGCCGTAATGCCGCTGACCTCGGCTCCCAAGTACGCGTGGGAGTAGGTCGCACTCACTTCAACCGGGTTGTCGCCAACATCCGACTGGTGAGCCAGTTCAATGCCGTAGAGCAGTGAGCGGTTTTCGCCGAGGTTCATGTCACCGACGAAGTTGCCACCGATCGTCACGGTGCTCTTCGCACCCGAGGGCCCGACCATGTCCCCGTCAGGGAAGTCTAGGTAGTAGCCGTAGGCGGTAAGCGTGCCCAGGTTTTCCCAGTTCTTGCCGAGGTTGAGGATGTGGCTGCCGTGCTCTTGGCTGGCCCCGAGGATCGTGTTGGCACGATCGATGTAGGCGTAGTACATGGACATGCCATACTTGTACTTACCGTCGTAGGAAATCGAGTCGTAGGTCTGCTCCGTTTGACGCCAACCCACGTTGCCGATGAAGCGCTTGTTGCCCAGGGCGATGCGCTGACGGCCGAGCTTCACTTTGCCATTCAGAACGTTGTCGTGCTGAACGTAAACCTGGTTCACCACCGTCACGGTGGGGTCCGCGATCGTCGGGCGGTTAGGAGGCGTCGCCGAGACCGCGTCGTTGTAGTCGTGGTAGCCGCCGGGGACACTGGCCACGTTCGAGAATTCGAGCACGCCACTCATTCCGTGGAATTTGCCCGTCTCGTAGCCCAAGCGTGTCCGCAGAGTGGAAGCGCGACCTTCGCTATCGAACTCGGCACCGACTCGGGTCTGGTCGACAGACTCGAAGCGGTATCGCACGCTGCCAAAGAAGTGTCCGCTGGTTAGCGCTTCGTGCAGAGTATCGAGAGTGCCCGCAGGTGCGATCGGTACGGCAGCCAGAGTTTTCTCCGTCATCGAGAGGCTATCGCTCGTGCCGGAATTAGGCGCGGCGTAGATCGATCCGCTAAGGATCGCGGAACCCAAAGCGAGGAGTGCGCCTCGCTCGGCGAGTTGAAGCTTTGTGATATTCATGAGTGTGATTGATCCCAAGGTTCGTGGTATCGGAATGGCTTCGGGCCCGGGATGGGGTAGGCCTGTAGCGTCGCAGTTTGCGGGCTTCCACGACAAGGGCAGGGGCCCAAAAATTAGCTCGATTTCCCAATCGTTCGGTTGCCCGTGGCGAAGAGAAATCGAGCCATGTTGAGCGCGACCAGGAGAGCTCCCGTCGCGACCTCTGGAGCGCGTCGGCTTAGTGTCGGAAGTGCCGCTCGCCGGTAAATACCATCGCCGCTCCGCGTGCGTCGCAAGCGGCGATCACCTCAGCATCTCGGACGGATCCACCCGGTTGCAGAATGGCGCTAACGCCCGCATCAATCGCGACCTCGACCCCATCGGGGAAGGGGAAAAACGCATCCGATGCCAGAACGCAGCCGGCGATGTCATCACCCGCCTTGTGAATGGCCATGCGGACGGCATCCACGCGACTCATTTGCCCGGCGCCCACACCCAGGACTCGATGGCCCTTGGCGAGCACGATGGCGTTCGATTTCACGTGTTTGGCGATCTTCTCGGCGAAGAGCAGAGCTTCGATCTGTTCGTCCGTGGCTTTGACTTGCGTGCCACATTCCAGGTTGCTGGCCGTGCTGGCGCTCAAATCCCGTCCCTGGAGCAGGAACCCACCGGTCAGTTTCTTCAGCTCAAGTTCACTGGATTGACGCCCGTTTGGGTGGTACTCCCCGCAAGCCAAGAGCCGCACGCTCTTGCCCCACTTGGGCTTCCCAGTCAGCAGGTCGAAGGCATCCGCATCGAAGGAGGGAGCGACGATGGCTTCCACGAAACGGTTGCCCGAGACCAGGAAGTCCGCGCAGGCCAAGTTCACCGGCCGGGTGAACGCCAAGACGGATCCGAAGGCAGACAACGGATCGCCAGCCCAGGCGGCTTCGAGTGCCTCCTCAATCGACTCAGAAGCGGCGGCCCCACAGGGATTGTTGTGTTTGGTGACAGCGACAAAGGGTCCGTCGAACTCCTTGGCCAAAGCGTGGGCTGCATCCAAGTCCACCAAGTTGTTGTAGGACAGGGCCTTGCCGTTGAGCACCTCAGCGCTGGCGACGCTCGGTTCCTTGGAGGCACTGATCGAGTAGAACGCCGCACTTTGATGGGGGTTCTCCCCGTAGCGCAAGTCCAGGGACTTGGTTCCGGCGAAGGCGAAACTGTCCGGGAAGACAGACCCCGTCAAACCATCCGCCACCTCCTGCTGGTGCATCCATTGGCTAATCGCGGCGTCGTAGCGGGCGGTCAAGGCGAAGGCCTTGCTGGCCAGTTCACGGCGCAACTCAGTGGAAAGCGAACCTTCCAGGCGCTGCATCTCGTCCAGGATTCGCCCGTAGTCCGCGCTCTCCGTGACGATGCCCACGTAGCGATGGTTCTTGGCAGCAGAGCGCACCATGGAGGGCCCGCCAATGTCGATCTGCTCGATCGCCTCGGCGCGGGCCACGCCTTCCTTGGCGACCGTTTCCTCAAAGGGGTAGAGGTTGACCACCACGAGATCGATGTGCTCGATGCCGTTGGCCTGCATGGCCTGCTGGTGGCTCGCTTCCTCCCGCAGGTTGAGAATGCCCCCGTGGATTTTGGGGTGCAGGGTCTTCACGCGACCATCCATCATCTCCGGGAAACCGGTGAAGTCGGAGACCTCTTTGACCGGGATTCCCGCGGCGTCCAGGGCGCGGAAGGTCCCGCCGGTCGAGAGCAACTCCACGCCCATTTGGCTCAGGGATCGTGCGAAGTTCTCCAGGCCACTCTTGTCCGATACGCTCAGGAGCGCGCGACAAATCTTCAATTCCATCATGTTCTCCAGCCCACCCGGGCTCGAAGGTTTGCAGAGGTTTGGGCAAGTTCTGCCCGGTGAGCGCGCAGTTTACGGAGCCGGGCCAGCCGGGGCTGCCCCCCGGGCTGGATTAATTCTTCTTGGCGCCTTTAGAGCGTAGGTACTCCTCGATGAAGTCATCGAGGTCCCCGTCGAGCACCGCGCCGAGGTTGCCGCGCTCCAACTTCGTGCGGTGATCCTTCACCATCTGGTTCGGGTGCATCCAGTAGGTCCGGATCTGGCTGCCGAAAGCGATCTCGCCCTTCGCACCATAGAGGGCCGCCATGTCCTTGTCCCGTTCACCCTCGCGCATCAGCAGGATCTTGGCTTTGAGCAACTGCAAGGCCATGGCCCGGTTCTTGTGCTGGCTGCGCTCGTTCTGGCAGCGCACCACGATGCCCGTGGGGAGGTGGGTCAAGCGCACAGCCGACTCCGTCTTGTTGACGTGCTGGCCACCGGCGCCACCGGCGCGCATGGTGTCGACCTTGATGTCCGCCTCGTCCAGCTCCAAGTCGAGCTCATCGTCCAGCTCGGGAGTCACATCGACGGAAGCGAAGGCCGTCTGACGCCGGGCCTGGCTGTCGAAAGGGCTGATGCGAATCAAGCGGTGGACCCCGGTCTCGGCCTTGAGCCGGCCAAAGGAGAAGGGTCCCGTGACCTTGATCGTCGCGCTGCGAATGCCAGCCTCTGGCTCGTCCGTGCGCTCGACCTCTTCCACGTCGAATTCGTGGGCCTCGCCCCAACGCACGTACATGCGCAAGAGGATGCTCGCCCAATCACAGGCGTCCACGCCGCCGGCACCTGCGGAGATCGCAACGAAAGCGTTGCACTCGTCCTGGGGGGCGCCCAACATCACGCGGAAGTCGAGACCTTCAATGCCCTTCTCGATGATGGACATGGCCCGTTCGGCCTCCTCGAGCACGAGTTCCTCTGCGCCCTCTTCCGCAGCCATTTCCACGAGCAAATCGATCTCTTCGATCGCGGCGGCCACCTCGTCGATGGGGTCGACCACGGATTTGGCCGCTAACTTCTGCCCCACCATCTTCTGCGCTCGTTCCTGCTCCGACCAAAAGTCGGGTTCAGTCTCGGCCTTTTCGATTTCGCCTAGGCGATTCTGCTGCTTGGAGTAGTCAAAGACTCTCCTTCAGCTGCTCGAGCTGACGAAGGAACACTTGCGCACGGTCCTGAATATCGGATAGGGAGGCCATGGCCGAATTCTAGCCAGGCCTCCCCGATTTTCCTACAGGGCCACGCCGTATTCGTCGCCCTCTTCGAGAGGATAACGCGGACCACCGGGGCCGCCGATCGACTCACGCCAAGGGTCGGGCCGAGACAGGGGCCGAACAACGCTCTGGCTCACTAGGGTCGTCACGTGGTAGCGGGCTCCACGGATCACGCATCGGAACATCAGAACCAGCTGGCTCACCATCCCGAGCACCCAGACTTGGGCCGTGGTGATGGCCGCAACCGAATTCGGCCCCACGAAGTCAGCCTGCAACCAATCGATCAGGAAGCTGCCGAGGAGCAGCGCGATCGTCTCGATGATCACCAGGGCGAGCAGCGGGCGCAGGGACTTGATCGGGTGCCGCAACATGGTGAAGAACGTCGTCAGCCCCGCCCAAACGGCGGAGTGCGTGCCCTGCAGAGCCAATCGCGTGCGGGTGTAGTCCGCCCAACACATGACCAGGGAGAAGCACAGCAAGTAGACGGCGTCCTGGCCCGCACGGATGGCGACCACGGTTGCCTCCGAATCGAGGGACTCCAAAGTGCCCCAATCCGACTTGGCGACTCCGAGCAAGCGGCCGAGCACGCCCTCCTTGAAGGGATCGTCGTAGACCAGCCAGCCGATGAAGAGCAACACCAAGAGTGTCAGGATCAACACCCGCAAGAAGCGCCAGAAGTACTGGGCACCTCCGAACAGGAAGCGCCGGATGGACTGACCGCGGGTGCGTTCGAGAACCACCTGCAACCAACCACCTGCGGTGAACGCGCCAAGCATCATGGCCACGAAGACCAACACCGAGGCGGTTTGCGCCGTGGAGTTGTTCAGGGCGGAGAAGCCCGCGCGGTGGTCTTGCCGGAAGATCGCATCCAGGCTGCCGCTGACCATGCCAGGCTTGTAACGGCCCGTCACCAGATCGTCGAACCAGGAGTACCAGGGAATCGCGACGGCCAAGGCGAGGATGAACCCACCAGCCCACACGAGCAACCACACGGGGACCCGCCCGAGGGCAGAGCGAAGGGCTTGAGAGAACACCGGTCCGGTGCCTTCCAATTCAGAATTGCGTGTTTCGAGGGGAGCGTCCATATCAGCCTCCAATCCCTGCGTACCAGTGCATCAGGTGACCGTATTGATTGAGGACCCGCTCGGTCCAACGCAGGGGCGCCACCTCGTCGCCGTCCGCATACCATTGATTGTCTGACATGTTGCCATCGAAGTAGTAAGCGCGATCCGGATCGAGGACGACGGAGATGATCTTCTTGCCGTTCTCCAATCGAATCCTCTTCCAAGGCGTTTCAAGCTGAGCTTCCCGAGACCACGGGTAGTCCTCCGAGGCGCCATCCTCATAGGTCACTCGCCAGGACATGGGCAAGCAGAGCTCACCCTTGCGTCGCAAGGTAATGGTCACCGACCAGGGGTTTTCCTCTCCCTCAGGAGCCTTATCCTTGGCCTCGGTCTCTGCGCCTTCCGCGACCTGGTCTCCCGCCAGCTCCTTTTGGGCTTCGCCTGCGAGGACGAACTCGCCTGCCTCGTTCTGGAAGTAGCCTTCTTTATTGGGTGCCCTGACCTGCTTCACATCGACGGACCAGTCGATCGTCTTCGTGCTGCGGAAGGCATCTTCGAAGTACCAGGAAAGGTCTTGCCCGATGGCTTCGTTGAAGGTGTCGAAGAAGTCTTGGGGGTAGGGATGCTTGTAGCGCCAAGTCTCGGCGTACTTGCGCATGCCCTTCAAGAAGTCCTCGTAGCCGACCACGCCGATCAGCGAGCGCAAGGCCACGGCCGGCCTCGGGTAGCTGTTGACTCGGTAGCTCCCGCGGTCCACGTAAGTCCAAGCATCGCGGTCGATGACATCCGAGTCGGGGGCGCCCAGGTAACTGCTGCGATCCGCCCAGCGCGGATCGTCCCAGCGCGGCACCAAGGTCAGAAGTGGCTGATCTCGCCACCAATTCACCATTCCAGAGCTGCGCAGAGGTTCGACCGAACCCTTCGCAAACTGCCCGATGAAGGGCAGCCCGGCCAGTGGTTTGACGCTCCAGTTCCAACGGCGAGCGTTGAGCCCGGCCCCCAGATGCCCGCCGTCGGGCAGGCTCGCCGGGCGCACGCCATTGAACGGGTAACGGGAGTACTTGGTCGTCGAGCGCTGTGGGCCGTAAGCCCGGATCAGCACCTCCGAATCCGTGAAACTGTTGAAGCCCTCGTCCAACCACGCGGCTTCTTGTTCGTTGTTGCCGACGAGGCCGTACCAGAATTGGTGCCCCGCTTCGTGCACCGTCACGCTCTCGGGCCGGTACATGTCCGGCGTCGTGAAGAGCTCGGTTCCACAGGTGAAGAGTGTCGGGTACTCCATGCCGCCGGCGCGGTTGTCACCCCACACCGGATCCACCACCGTGATGTGTTCGTAGGGGTACTCGCCGAACCAAAGGCCATAGAAGAAGAGTGCGTTGGCCGTGGCTTCGTAGTGGCGTTGTGCCTGGTCCACGCGCTCCGGATGGATCAGCACAGTGACATCGACGTCTCGCAGGGCGAGCGGATAGTCGGCCCCGAACACGCCTTGAACCCGAGTCACTTCTGAGCTGTGCGCCTCGCTCTTGGCCGCCCATTCGTCGTAGTTGAAGTGGAACTTCTTCGAGATGTACTTGGGATCCCCGGTCCAGGTGAAGTCGTGGACCACGGGCAACTTGCCAAACATGTCGGCGCGCTCGCGATCTTCCAGGGATGGGGCCTCAAACACCACCTCGACCCGGTCACCGTCCTTCTCCCGATTGACGACCTGGACTCCGGAGCCTCCGACCTTTTCGCTGTAGGCACCTGGCAAGTCCAGGGTCACGCGATATTTGCCGTAGTCCGAGAAGAACTCCGTCGCGCTGTGGAACTGGTGGCAGTTCCAACCCCGCTGCCCCTCGAAAACGCCCAACTTCGGGAACCACTGAGCAACCAAGAGGAAGTCGTCCTTGTAGCCCGTGCGCTTGCGCACTCGGGGCAGCTGGGAAGTCCAGTCCAGCTTGATCGTGGCGGTTTGCCCGCTCTCCAGGGGAGTGCCGAGGGTCACCTTGAACACGCTGCGGTCGTCCTCGACGGCAAAGGGCTCCCCATCGGTAAAAAGCGGCGCGGGATCCCGATCCAAGGCCACATAGGCAAAGCTCGGGAACACATCGGTTCCGTCGACGCTGAGCGCGGTCACCCGCTGCCAGCCCCATTCGCCGTCCTTGTGGGCAGGCCTGTCCTCTGTCGCGAGGGTGGTGCGGTTGTTGGAGAACGCGTTGAGGTAGAGGTGAAAGTAGAGCTCCGAGGTGGAGGCTCCGCTGTTGTTTGTCCAGCGAATGACCTCGGACCCCGTAAGGACCTTTGTTTCCTCCTGGAGCGCAGCTTCGATCTCGTAATCGACGCGATTCGGCTGAACTTCAGCCTCCGGTTCTTGGGCGACCACAGGGCCGCAAAGCCCGGCGATCAATAGCAGGGCAGTGTTTCGAAAACTCATGATGCGATTGGCGGGTTTGG
Source organism: uncultured bacterium (assembly GCA_937905825.1). Lineage (GTDB taxonomy): Bacteria > Planctomycetota > UBA1135 > UBA1135 > JABACD01. The sequence continues at coordinate 169,443 of CALCXM010000081.1, read as the reverse complement.
GCAGCCGCACATGATGCGATGCGCGTCGGGGAAGGACAAGGAAAGCAGTCGTAAGCCTTTAAAAAACAAAGCCTTGTGGGGACCCGCTAGGACCTGCCTAGATTCCCCAATTCGGGGCAGATTCCGGAACTGTAGGGGCAGATCGGGACGTTTCTGCCCTCTCGCCACAAACCACTGCAGATACTAGGCTTACAGATGCACCATCAGGCAAACACCCCCCTCAAAGGCCCCCAATGACGGTTGGGTGTGGGAAAAATCCCTCCAGGGCCAGGAAAGACGCTAATCCCGCTGAAGCACAGGCCGATAACAGTGATGGACCAACAAGATCCTTTTTAGGAGGTCAATCAATCATGCAAATCGGAAACAACCGCCCTAACGGGCCTCAGCCTCACGACGCCAAAACCTCCCACCTGGACCCGGACCTTACGAAGTCCAACCGGGATGGAATTGAGCAAACCGCGAAGGTCAGCTCTGCTCGGATCCAAGAAGCCTCCAAGGAGCGCGCCCAGCCGAAAGCTGCGGAATCTCGGACCAAGCCCACGGACACCTTTGAACGCTCCCGTCCTCAGGACGACCCGGGCATGGACGTCGCCGAGCGCATCAAGAATGCCCGCTCGCAGCAAACGGCCCATCGCATCGGAAACGCCCGCGATCAGGACGCTTCGAAGACGAGTGAGGCTGCTCAAGCGAAAGGTGAGCGCATCGCCAACGCCCGTGCCCAGCACGCTGCCCAAGGCACCGACCGGGTTCGCCCCGAGCTCGGCACCGGAGACGGCGGAATGGTCGCAGATGCCAAGCGCATCTCCAGTGCACGAAGCCAGAGCGTCGACGCTGCCATGTCAACCCGCATCGCCAACGCCCGTGCGGACCAGAAAATCGAACTGCCCGGCCTCGGCGGATCGAAAGAAACCCAGGCTGCCCGTACCGAGCGCGTCGAGAGCCTGCGCCTCGCTCACGAGGCAGGCGAGCTGAACACCCCCGAGCGGGCCCGCGAAGCAGCTGGTCGTTTGCTCGGAGGCGAGTAAAGCCTAACACCACGAACATCACCGCATGATGAGAGCGGCGCGCACCCTTCAAAGGTGCGCGCCGCTTTTTCTTATGTGTCGCACCCGGGGGTTTCCGCTCGGGCGGTGCAACGGAGTCGGACTAGCGGGCGCTGCGGACTTGGCTTACGACCTGGATCGAAGGCCCGCGCTCTAGCTCGATGTCGGGCAACGCCGCCTGCGAGGATTTCAGGTGCGCGAACAGGGGCAGGCCGTCGAGGACAAAAGGAAGGTCTCTTGCAGCAGCGGGCGAGGGTGCGTGCCGCTAGCACAAATGCGGATGACCCTAGCGCAGCTAGAGCAAGCCCCGCTGGAAGTGGTCCTGCTAGAGCAGACGAGCCACTTGCCATGCGGCAAATTGCGAGAAGAGCCGGGGGGAGATCAGCGCCAGGCGCCAGCCATCTCCGTTCTCCGTCTCGCCAGCCCCACCTTCTTGATAGAAGGCCTCAAGGGACTTGCGCACACGCGGGGCCGAGGCGTCGAGATGCACTTCGCTGGCCCAAATGGCCGCCCCGGTTTCAGCTGCGACGAGTTCTAGTTCGACCGAGATCGATTGGGGCGTGTAGAACTGATAGTCCACCACCGTGCCGACGAAGATCGCGTCAAAGTGGAAACGGCGTGCCAGGTCGATCACCATCTTGGGCTCGTAGACCCCGCGCACGTAGGACTCCGTGTGATCGATCTCCTCCAGGTCCCGTTCAGAGAGCGGAACGATGTCAAAGGTCGATTGCTTGCTCAATTCGACAAAGAAGGCCGACTGCAAGAGCTCCGCATGTGCCTGGTCCATGCTCCGGCCGATGATCGGCAGCAGCCCCACCCGATGAATCGAGTAGGAGTCGAAGTCACTCGCGACACGCCCGGTAGCAAAGTGCTCGATGCGCTGCTGAACGAGTGAGCTGCAACCACCAAGGGCCAGTAGCCCGACGAGTAAGGCGCGTCTCACTACTCATCCCCCATGGGTCCGTTCGACTTGGGCATCTGTTGCGAAGCTTCCGCCGACTTTGCGGGCATGCCAGGCATCAAGGTCGCTTGAACCCGGCGCCAATCCAGCTTGGCTTCGAGTAGCAACTTCTCCGACTGCAAGCGACGAATCTGGGCGGTAGCAAGGCGTTCTGCCAACTCCATGTTTTGACCGGCGAGTGCTTGGCCGCGGCCATCCATCTCGATCAACTGCTTCTTCAAGTGCTCGACAGTCGCCGCGGAAGCGACTTCCCTGGCCTCGGATTCGCGCAGGGCGTTGGTGATCGCTTGAAGCTCAAAGGTGAGCTGTTCTTTCTCGGAGAGAGACGATTGGTACTTCTCCAATAGCGTCCAGCGAGAGTCCTCTCCCGAAGAAGCGGCCTGGCCGGGAGCCGGCGCGACTACGGTCGTTCCAGGCTTTTGCTCGCCCACAACGTTGCCATTGCGGTCATAGAGATTCGAGTTGGTCTTGGACCTTCCCGCCTGGTCCATGACGATCATCGGTTGCCCGGTGGGAACCGCTTCGGCCATACCTGGATCGGGGGGCAATGACTTGATCGATGGGAGGGAACACGAGGCTGTTGCCGCGAGCAGAACAATAGGAAGGGTGTACTTGAGTTTCATACCAGTTGGCTAGGTGGGCGGCTAAACCTGATCGTCGGGGTAGAGGAGCTCGATGGCGGTGACATCGCCGCAAGTGCAAGTGAGTTCAATCGCGCGCACGCGGCCTCCCTCATCGAGAAGCTGGACGGTTTTCTGGCCGTGACCAGTTAAGTGTCCCGCGGAGTGCACCAGCTGAACGGGTGCCGCTGCTTGAACAGCGCCTGTCTCGCTGAATTGCACACGAGAGCGTTTGATGATCGGTTGAGACATAGGGTTTAGGCGGTCAGGTCTAGGTGCCCGCCGGCTTCGTCCTGTTCAGCTTTGGAGACGTGGAGATGTTCGTGTTCGTGGGGTTCCTCGGGATCCGTGGAAGACCTCGGGGGCTCAGGCTCGAGAGTGAATTTGTGTCCAGTCCCAGAGTCCGCGTTTTGCTTCTTCTTGTAGTTCGGCTGGACGCCGTAAACGGTTCCCGCAACGATTCGACTGATCTTTGGGTCCATGGTCACTCCCGTTGGTGGGCTAGGGCGTTTCGATGACTTCGCTTAGTTTCTGGTTGAGACGGTAGAGAGCTCGGCTGTGGATTTGGCTGACCCGTGACTCGGTGACGCCAAGGATGCCGCTGATCTCTTTCAGCATCAGCTCCTCGCCGTAGTAGAGCGTGATCACGGTTTTTTCCTGGTCAGGCAATTGCAGGATGACGTCGGCCAACTTCTGGCGCGTCTCTTCCCACTCCGCGCTGCCGGAGGGGCTATCGCACTTCGGATCAGACAGCAGAGCTGCCAGTTGGGCATCGGGACCTTCGTCCAGTGAGGATTGCGCCGCGCTATGCGCTTGGCACAACACGTCATCCACCTCGTCCGGGCTCCAGCCGACGGCATCGGCGATTTCTTCCGGCGCGGGCGCATACCCGTTGCGGTGTTCTAGTTCACGCACGACCTTGTCGAGTTCGCGCACCTTCTCACGGCGACCGCGAGGCAAGAAGTCCATGCGCCGGATCTCGTCGAGGATCGCTCCACGAATTTTGGTGTAGGCGTAGGTCGAAAACTTCAGACCGCGCGACTCTTCCCAAGAATCCGCCGCAGCGATCAGGCCCAGCATTCCAAAGCCGTACAAGTCGTCCCTGTCGAGCCCACCGGACTCGAAGTTCATGCGACCAACGATGTGGTGCAAGAGCGGGATGTGCCCAAGGATCAGGGTGTCCCGGGGAGAGGCCCCTTCCAGGATCGGGTCGTCAGGGTCAACCACAGCTCACCTCCTCAAGGCAAACAGAGTCCCAAGCGTTTGGATGTTGATTCGTCATCGATTGTCGTCGTCGTTGTTGAGAACCGACCCTTGTCCGGAACCTTCGCTCGCAGCGTCGCCCGGCTCGTCCATCCTGGTGGTCAACTGCAGGGCAGTGGCTCCAAGGCGGGTAACAAGCAAGACTCCGAAGAGAGCGATGGCCCCTCTGAAACAAGCAGTTGAGACGCTAGAGCCAGCGACCAGGGACAAGAGCGCGGAGAGTGCGCCAAAGCCTGCGGCAAGGTTGCGTCCCAGTGCCTTCCAGACGGCATCGGGGTAGTTTTCTATAGAGCTCATATCGGCATTTTTTTCCGGATCGCTTTAGAGTCCAGATGCAGCTGGGCGTTGAACCAAGAAGCGCGAGACACGACCGCATAGCCGCTCTAAACACTTTGCATAAAGGGACTTAGAGGAAACGCTAGAGTCGTAGAGCCCTCCTCCAGTGTCCGCCCAGGGCGAATTCGTGAAGGGGATCCAGCCCGCCCGACGAGGTTTGCGGCAGAGGAATCGTTCGCAAACACTCTGGAGCCTGATGGCGGTGGCGTCGGCCTCTTCCAGGCCGCTGACGCGGTTGACCACGATTTCCGGGGTGGGAACCTCGGTCTTGGCCTCCTGACCCCAGGAGTCGAGGGCCTTGATCAACCCGTAGGCATCCGTGAGCGCGGCGGGGTTGGGGGTGGTCACCACGAAGACGTGGTCCGCGATCCCTGCAAACCCGAGAACATCTGGTCCGATTCCCGCTGCTGAGTCTCCGATCACTAAATCGTAGTTCCGGCTAAGTTCGCGCATGCCAGCCAAGAGGGCCACACGCCGCTCGGAGTCGGGTCGGCCCATCTCTCTGTTGCCAGAGCTAGCGGGCAAGACGTGCACACCCCGTGGACCTGTCACGACGCACTCGTCCCAGGAGCAGATTCCTCGCAAGGCGTCCTCGGTCGTGCGACCGGATCCAAGGCGCAGGATCACGTCAAGGTTCGCGAGCCCCAAGTCCAGATCGACAAGTAGAACGCGCAGTCCCTCGGAAGCCAGCTTGACCCCGAGGTCCGCGGTCAGCGTGGACTTACCGACCCCTCCCTTGCCGCCAGTGATCAGCAGAAAGGGGGCATGCTCACCGGGCAGCTCGGCCGCCTGGGATCCAGCCATCGCGAGGGCTCTCATTCGATCCTCCCAAGAAGCACCAGATCCGCCAGGAGTTCTGGGGTGGCGCGCTGGAAGTTCTTGCCGATGTCCTGACCGTTGCTCAAGAAGGCCACCGGAATGCCCAACTCAATCACGTGTTCGAGCACTGGGGATGGTTGGCGAGTCTCGTCGAGCTTGGTGATCACACAGCCTGCGAGGGGAACGTCTCCGTAGGCTTCGCTCACCTCCTTCAACGCGCTGCGGCTGCTCGTCGCCGGAAATACGAGGAAGGCGTCTAAGCGAGTCGTCCGGTCGCTGCGGTTGAGGGACTCATGAAACTGAACGAGTCGCGGTTGGTCGTGGGCCGGCCGGCCGGTCGTGTCCAAGAGAATCACGTCCTGCCCCACGGTGCCGAGAGCTTCGGGACTCAGGACCTGGTCAGCTTTCAAGGTTACCAGCGGAGCACCGAGCAGTTCCGCATACGCTCGGTATTGCTCGACGGCGCCAACTCGACGAGAGTCGAGGGTGGCCAGGCCGATCTTGCGGCGACCGCGAACCAAACGCGCTCCCAACTTCACCAACCCGGTTGTCTTGCCGACTCCGGTGTTGCCAACGAAGGAGATGACTCGCGTGACTCCCGGCGTCTTGGGTAGCGTCGCGATCCGTACCTCACTCGCGATGGCCGTGGCCACCGTGTCCATGGGGTGATCTTCGGGCTCAGCCAAGGCCGAGGCGCGATGACAGATTCGCGCACTCCATGCTTCGCTGCAACCGGTCGCGATTAGCCGTCGGCGAACTTCTTCGAAGCCCGGGGACAAGTCCCCTTCGCGCGGGAAGCTCTTGAGCTGGACTTTGCCAAGGCTATTGGCTCCATGCTCTTGCAAAGCGGCCATCTCTTCCGGAAGAAGAGGCGCGCGATCGGTGACCGCCAACATGATGCCGCCTCCCGGCGCATCCTCCTGACTAATGACGACAGCGCCTTCACCGTAGGTACGTCGAGCGCGTTGCAGCGCATCAGTTAGGTCGATTCCGCGAACTCTGTGGATCTGCATATCAGTCCTCCATTCGGACAACGGCCGCAGTTTCTACTGAACGGGCCGGGACAACTTCGTTGTAAGAAAGCACCGAGACTTTCGGCAAAGATGAGCGAATGAGCTCATTCAGAAAACGGCGCACGTTCGATCGAACTAGCACCACCACGTCGTGGCCACCACGCGTAGCTTGAGAAACCGCATCCCCAAGGCGCTCCATGAGCGACTGAAGATAGGCTGGGCTCACAGAGCCCGATTCAACGTCGACACCACCCCCACCGACAGCGGTGGCGATTCTGTTTTCGATGTCTGGATCCAAGGTCACCGCATGCAGGGTGCCCTCGCTGTCTGTGTGTTTTTCGCAGAGCGCACGACCGAGCCTTTGTCGCACGAGTTCGGTCAAGGTGTCCACGTCTTTTGTACGCGTCGCGTTGTCCGCAAGCACCTCCAAGATCGCGGGCATGTTGCGAATCGAAACGCCCTCGCGTAGCAAGTTGCGAAGGATCTGTTGGATCTCTCCGTAGCTCATCTTGTCGGGCACCAACTCCTCGACCACGGCCGGGGAAGTCTTCTTCGCCGTGCCGATCAGCTCCTTCACGTCATCACGGGAGAGCAGCTCGCCAAGATCGGCCCGCAAGGTTTCCGAAAGGTGCGTCACGAGCACGCTGGTCGGATCGATCACCGTGTAGCCCAAGAGTTCCGCTTCGTCGCGCAAGGACTCCTGAATCCACCAAGCGGGAAGTCCAAAGGCTGGATCCGTCGTTTGTGTTCCTTCGATGGCGCCACTGGCCGTCCCGCCATCCATGGCTAGGTGTTGGGCTGGCTCGATCATGCCCTCGGCGACCTCTTGTCCGCCCATCATCAGACGGTACCCGGTGGGTGTCATCCGGATGTTGTCCTTGATGCGAACCGGAGGCAGGATGATGCCTTCGTTGAGCGCAAAACGCCTGCGTAGCTGGCCGATGTGATCGAGGATTCCACCACCATTCTCGTCCTGCACCATGGGAATCAAGCGATAGCCGATCTCGAGGGAGAGGCGGTCCACCTGCAGCAGTTCCTCAACTTGTTCTTCGTCCGTGCGAGTGTCCGATTCTTCGCCCGCGGCATCCCCTTCGACCAGGGTCGCCTCGCTGAGATTCCCCATGAGCTCAGAGACATTGACGATGTCCTTGGTGGCACGCCAGAGGATCATCAAGACAGTCGCTAGTGAGAAGAAGGGCAAACGCGGCATTCCGGGCAACAGCCCAATCACGAACAGCATGCCAGCAGCGATGATTGTCGCTTTCGGTCGCCCACCGACTTGCGCCATGAGGTTGTGGCCCAGGCTGTGACGACTCGTGCTCTTGGTCACCAGCACCGCCGCGGCGGTCGAGATGAACAGCGCCGGAATCTGACTCACCAGGCCATCGCCGATAGTTAACTTGGAGTAGCGCTCGCCAGCCTCAGCAAAACCGAGACCGCCCATGGTGCCGATCGCAATTCCACCCACCAGGTTGAGGGCTGTGATGATCAAACCCGCGATGGCATCGCCACGCACGAATTTGGAGGCACCATCCATTGCCCCGTAGAACTCCGCTTCTTGCGCCACATCCGAACGGCGCTGCTTGGCCTCTGTGCTATCGATCAAGCCACCGTTTAGGTCGGCGTCAATCGCCATCTGCTTGCCAGGCATCGCGTCTAGGACGAAACGGGCGGCGACCTCACTGATTCGGCCGGAGCCCTTGGTGATGACCACAAATTGAATGATGATCAACACAAGGAACACGACGAGTCCAACGGTCAGGTTGTCCCCCGCAACGTAGTTCCCGAAGGCCGTAATGACGCTACCCGCTTCTCCGCCGGTCAGAATGAGGCGGGTCGATGCCACGTTCAGACCCAGTCGGAACAGGGTGCTGAACAGCAGGATCGTGGGGAAGGTTGTCACCTCGGTGGCCCCTGCGGCGTTCATGGTCACCATCAAGAGCAGCAACGACAGCATGATGTTCGTCGCCAGCAAGGTGTCGAGCGCTATCGGCGAAAGGGGCGTGATGAGCGTCATCAAGAGCCCCAACACGCCGAATCCCATGACGAGGTCCGCGTGCTTCGCGATGGCAGCTGCGAATCCACTGCCGGCGGCGGGGGTGATCGTTTGTTCACTCATGATGTTTCAGCGGGCCTTAGGCCACCGCTCCCCCAGCTTGAACTCGGTAGACGTAGGCCAAAACGTTGGCGACCGCGTCAAAGAGCTCCTCAGGAATCACGTCTCCGATCTCGCATTGAGCATGCAATGCGCGGGCAAGCGGGACGTTCTCGAAACAAATCACGTTGTTCTCACGGGCGACCGCTTTGATCTTCTGAGCCACGAGATCCACACCCTTTGCGACGATGCGCGGTGCACTGCCATCGGTACTCGTACGGTCGTAGGTCAGAGCCACTGCGTAGTGCGTAGGGTTCGTGACGACGACGGTCGCTTCCGGCACTGCATCCATCATGCGGCGGCTGGACATCTCGCGCTGAACCTCGCGGATCTTGGCTTTGATGAGAGGGTCGCCCTCTTGCGCCTTGCCCTCCTCCTTGACTTCCTGCTTGGACATCTTGAGGTCCTTAGCGTGCTGCCACCGCTGGTAGCCAAAGTCGATGAGGCCAAGAATCAGGATGGCGAAGAGCGTGGTAGAGATCGCGCGAACAATCACGGCGTCGATCAAGACCAACATCGGCCCCAGATCCGTCCCGCTGATCTTCGACAACCGACCCATCTCACTCCAGGCGGTCAGCGAGATCGCAATCCCGATGAAAGTGAGCTTCATGATGGACATGCCCACGCGCGCTACGCTCTTCATGGAGAACAAGCGCTCGACACCCTTCACAGGATTGAGCTTCGTCGGATCAAACTCGACCGCTTTCGGAGAGATGTGCAGACCGATTTGCCCGTAGGCAACTAGGGATGTCCAAAGCACCATGGGCACCGCAAAGATCGTGATGGCCTCCATTGCGCTCTCAGCTGCCCGCTTCATCAGGCCATGAGCGCGGAGCATGTCCATCTCTTCCGTCCCGACCCGGCCGAAACTCGCGAGGCCATAGCGCAGGTCCGATCCGAGCAGCTCCATCAGGGGAGCGCTCGCGAACTTGTACATCATCAACGCAGCGATCAGCGCAAGGGCAGCAACGAACTCCGTCGAGAAGGCGACCTGTCCTTTCTCGCGAGCTTCCTCGATGCGCCGTCCGGTGGCGTCTTCTGTTTTTTCGCCTGAAGTTTCGTCGGCCATATCAGCCCCCGAGCACGTCCAAACAGTTGTTCAAGGCCGTCATGAGCTCTGCGTAGAGCGTGTCCATGGCCGGGCCTAGGTACGGGGAGAAGATGAAGATGGCCAACAGGCCAGTGATCACACGCAGGTTGAATCCAACCTCCATCACGTTGACCTGTGGAACAACGCGCGACAGCAAACCGATCGCAACCGAGATCAAAACCAACAAGGCAACCACAGGGCCAGCAAAGACCAGGCCCGCAGAAAACATTCGCGAGAAGAGCTCGGTCACCATTCCGACCATTCCATCTTTGAGGCCGATGCCTCCGATCGGCGCCCGATCAAAGGAGTTGCCCAGGGAGCGGATCAACCAGTGATGTCCATTGACCGAGAGCAAACCGAGGAAGAACACTGCCTCGTACACCTGCGTGATGAGTGGCGTGTTGATGCCTGTACCCGGATTCACAATCGAGGCCATGTTGAAGGCCATCTCGGTACCGATGATCTCTCCCGCCGTGCGAACCGCGACGAGCACGATCTGCATCGAGAAGGCCAGGAACACCCCAACCACCACCTCGTGGAAGCACATCATGCCGTACTCCATGATCTCGACTTGCTGCGGCAAGACCTCGCCTGTGCTCAAGAAGATGACGACAGTCACCGCCATGATCAGCGCGATCTTGTAGCTGGAGAATCCCGACCCGGTGCCCAGAAGGGGCGTACCGAGGATCAACACACTCGTTCGCACGAGGTACAGACCGAAGGATTCGATTAGGGCGAGTGAGATGGGCACGGCGCGACTTATCAGCTAAGGCCGAACCCGTGGAGTTGATCGAAGATGCGCAAGGTGTAGTCACGCATCAACTGCATCATCGGGGAGAGCAGGACAAGCGTGACGCCGAGCACGGCGAACATCTTTGGAATCAAGCTCATGGTCTGCTCCTGGACGGAGGTCAGCGCTTGAAAGAGGCTCACCGCAACACCGACCATCAGGCCGATCATGAGTGCTGGCGCAGCTAGCACCAGAGCTGTCATGAGCAGCTCGCGCGCGAGGTCCGTAACTTGAAGGTCGATTTCTGGCATGGCTCAGTCCCTCTAGACGATGAAAGAGGTCACGACGGACTGGCAAATCAAGTGCCACCCATCGACGAGTACAAAGACCAACACCTTGAACGGTGTTGAGATCATGACCGGCGGCAACATGAACATGCCCATGGAGAGCAAGATGCTGGAGATCACCAAGTCGATCACGAGGAAGGGGAGGAACAGCAAGAACCCCATTTGAAAGGCGGTCTTCAGTTCACTCAGGACGAACGCGGGGATCACAACGGTCAACGGCAAGGGGTCGTCTTTCAACTGCAAGTCCTCCTCGTCCACCTTGTAGTTGTTCATCTCTGCGAATAGTTGCAGCTCTGACTCGCGGGTGTTGGCCACCAAGAAGGTGCGCAACTCCCCCCACGCAAGTTCCGCTGCGGGCAAAGCGGCTAGCTCGCCCGCCTGGTAAGGCTCCCAAGCTTTTTCGTAGACCTTCCCGGCGATCGGAGCCATTACGAAGCTGGTCAAGAACAGGGCGAGGCCAACCAGCACTGGGTTGGGCGGTAGCTCGTTGATCGAGAGTGCCTTGCGAACGAACGACAGGACGATCACGATGCGTGTGAAGCTCGTGATCGAGATCAGGATGGCCGGCAGCAGAGAGAGTGCTGTGAGCAGCACGGCAATCTCCACCGCCTTGGAGATGTTGGTCTCTCCCTCTTCGCCCATGTCGACGCCGTCGGTCACGTTACTCGTGCTGCCTAGGCTCTCCACGGAGTCCAACAAACCTTGCAGGGCTCCTTCCATTTTCTGAGCGTGTGCAGGCTGTGCCGACATCAGGCAGCCAACCAACAACAATCCCAGCAGTCTCATCCAGTTGCGGGCACTCATCCGAGGATCCCTTCCATGCGAAGGATAGGCGGCTCAACTTGCGCCGGCTTTTGAGTGGCGGGAGCTGGCTGCGCGGTCTGCGTGGGACGCTCCACAACTTGAACTGTCGTTCCAACTTGGGCCTTCGCCTGGCGCTGTGCCGCGGCCATGTCCAAGGCAGCGGAGGCCACGGCCTGGGCCTCCAAGCGGCGCGGGCTCTCGCCTTCAACGGGCCTCTTGACCACCTTGCGGCGCACGCGTTTCTTGACGACCCGGGTCTTTGCGCTTGCCGGTGCAGGCGCAGCCGGACGTTGCGCGGCTTGTGCTGTTTGAGGCGCTTGGAATTGTGCGACTGGGCGCTGGCCCGCTGCGGCCTGGGCGGTTCCTGGTTGCTCGGCGGCCACTGGGCCCGGGCGCACCATCTTCTTGGCCAAGCTCGGTGAGACCCGGTCTTGGGCCTCCAACAGCTTCGACATGAGCTCGTCCTCCGGCATGGACTCCTGGATCCTCTCCAGGGCATGAGCAAAGGCTTCGTCGTCTGATTTGCGGGGAGCTGCTGTCTTCTGCTCCGATCCGATCACTGGATCCAGCTCTGCGATCGGGGCGATTTCCTTTTCCCCCAGCCCGAGCACGAAAGTCCGGTCGTAGCAACGAACCACCGCCAACTTGCGCCGACCGCCTAGGTTCAGCACGTCGATTACCTGCAGGGAGCGCTGGGAGGCCCGCAGCTTGAAGCTCCCGGCGATCAACTTGCGCATCCCAAAGGCCACCAGGGCGATGACGGCCAAGAGCAGTCCGCAAACCTGGAAGTAGGAAGTGAGGTCCGGACCTTGAGTCCCACCCAAGGACTGGGTGGCCTGCTCGAGGGGCAAACTGGCCGGAATGAGGGCGAGGATGAAGTAGTGCATGCTGAGGCACGTTTCGGCGCGCTCGGCACATTCCTACACCGCCCTCAGAGTCCCCTACTGGCCTGTTGGCCCCTTTTTGGCCCCAGAACGGCCTTCCTGGCCCCTGGAATCGTTTTCCCATCGAATGGGAAGAATTCCGCGTGTGTTGAGTTATTCAACACCTGGCCAGTTTCGCAACATCGAGCTTCCAGGACAAAGCTGGCGCCCACCCTGGCTCTTAGCCAGCCATGTCGCACGAGGCGCCGGGCACATCAGTCTTCGCCCCGTAACCCTGCATTTTCACGTTGGCCTGCTTGGTCGCCAAAAGAGTCTTGGCCAAGGAATCCTGGGCTCCCAGGGTCGCCTGGCGGGCGATCGCATTCATTCGCACGAGTCCTTCCAGCCCCTTGCGAATCTCGTTGCGCTCGTCGGGGCTGCACTCGTCTCGCCGCTCGAGCAGCTCCACGACCTCAGCCTGGGCCTTTTGACAGCGCACCCAGGCTCTGTCGATGCCGGCAGACTCGGGGTCCGAGAGCATGGCGAGAAGCTCTCGCATCGCTTGGTCCAGCGCTTGCAGCTCAGCCGGCATTGCGCAACCCGCTGGATTCCGGAGGGCTGTCTTTCAGGGCGATGTTCACACCCTTCCACGCCTCCAGAAGGGTTTCCATGATGCGGATCGAGTTCGCAATTCCGGATGTCTCGCCCTCCAACATCGCGTGGCTCAACTCACGTTGCATGAAGAGGTAGAGGTTCTCCAGGTTGGCGGCCAACTCTGGGCTCGGTTCGTGGTCCAAGCTGACTCGCAACTCTGCGATGATCTCGTCGGCCATGCGCAGGTGAGTGCGGTACTCCTCGCTCTTCACCTCGGCCTTCTGCGCGATCTTTAGGTAGCGGATGGCACCCGCGATCAACATCTGCAGAATCTTGATAGGAGGCGCGTTGTCGAACTGTTGGCTTTGGTAAGCGGCAGCGGCGTTCTTGTTCATAGCTTGATTGCGACTGAATGGTGGGGGGGGATCTAGTTGTTGAAGGCGGCCAGGCCGTTAGTCAGGGCTTGCCCTTGGGCGTTGAGCCCGCCCATCAGGTTCTCGAGAGCGGCGAATTGACTGATCAGGGCGGTTTCAAACACTTCGAGATAGCGCTGCTTGCTCTCGACGCTCTTCTCGATGGTGCTGATGCGATCCTTGATCGCCTCGTCGCGCGCATCAAAGAGTGCCTTCGTCGATCCACCCGCCCCGTCCGGGATGTCACCGGTCAGATTGTCGAGCGCGCGGTAGAGTTGATCCGCGAGCCCGCTGTCTGCCGAAGTGTCCACGTAGTACTCGTAGGTGCCCTCCAAGGCTCCACCGTTGTCGAACCCGTCGCTGTCGATGAAGAGATCGGCAACCGCCTCCATGTTCTCGGAGAACTTCGCGTCAAAGACGCTCGAGTCGACACTCAAGATTCCGGTGTTGTCGGCCTTGATACCGATCAAACTGAGCGTTGAGTAGCCCAGCGTATCCGCCATCACATCTGCGGTGGGAACATTGAAAAGGGATGAATTCATGCTGTTTTTCACCGATCGCAGGATCGAGTCACCAAACAGCGCACCGCCTGCCCCGTCATCTTCCGAGTAGGTGCTTTGGGTGTTCATGAAGCTGACCACGCCGTTGAAGGCCTCCACAAAGGCGTCGATGTTCTCTTTCACCTTCTCGGTGTCCGCGCCCACGGTGAAGGTCACCGGTGTGCCCGGATCCGCCGTCTGGAGCGAGATGTCCACGCCGGCAACGACGCCATTGAAGTCGTTGGTTGAGCGTTCGACGAGCAACCCGTCCACGAGGGCCTGGGCATTGGTGCCCACAGTGACGTTGTTCGAGCTTTGGGAAACACCGTTTACGTCCGGAGCGGTTCCGTCGATTGTTAGGCCGGTCACGGTGCTGCTGATCCCGGTGATGCGGTTTTCTTCGCCGGTCTCTTCCGAGGCGATCACCATCTGGTAGCTGGGATTCGCCTCTGTCCCCACGTTCACAACGGAGGCCGTCACGTCGTCTCCTGCGAGGGAGTTGATCTGCGAGGCGATGTCGTTGAGGCTGGAGTCTGCAGCCGTCAGCGCGATCGAGTAGCTGGTGCCGTTCACCGTGAAGTCGACCTGCTCCCCATCCAAAGACGCTAGGTCAACGGTCGGGTCGAGCACGCCATCGAAGGCCCAGCGGTCCGCTTGAGCCAGGGAGTTCACGGTCAGGGTGTGAGAACCCGCCTCCGCGCCAGCTCCAGCGCTGAAGGTGGCCGCGGTCTCAAGGCTGGAGGAGACCTTGAAGGCGAAGAACTTCTCGCTCGTCCGCAGGGTATCGGCGGAGCTTTTCAGCGAATCCACCAGCCCTTTGAAGGTGCTAACAAGGCTGAGCTTGCCCTCCTGCTTCTTCTTCTCCTGTAGGAGCATGTTGATGGGCACCTTCTCCACAGACAACATCGCTTGAATGATTGCCTGGGTGTCGAGCCCACTTGCTAGTCCGCCGAAACTGATCATGATTTACCCTTCTCTCTTGTCTCCCAGGGGGCCTAGAGGCCCGTTTGTGTGTTATCGGAGGGTCTGCCCGGTCGCGTTAGCTCGGAGTTGCCAAGAATTGCGTCCGTGAGATTCTCCGCCCCAAATGTCCCCAAGAACCCGCTCTTGGCGGTCCTCAGCGATGCCGTTGCTCCCAAGAAAAGCCCCGTCGGGGGTCAGAGAGCTGGGGGCCTCTAGGGGAGGCCCCGCGTGTCACGCCCAATTCGGGGAGAAGGCCGCCCATAGGCCGCCCCTCCCCGAGGACGCGCGTCCCAGATCGATTAGCCCAGAAGACTCAGGGCGAGCTGTGGCTGCTGGTTGGCCTGGGAAAGGATCGAAGTCGCCGCCTGTTGCATGATCGTGTTCCTCGAAAGGTCCGCGGTCTCGAAGGCTACATCCACGTCGCGGATACGGCTCTCTGCAGCCGAGAGGTTTTCATGAGCGTTCATGATCGAGTTGTGAGCGCTCTGCAGTCGGTTGACTGACGCACCGAAGGTACCTCGTTGGGTTGTAACAGTATCGATTGCTAGGTCCAGTGCCGTGATCGCCGCGTTGGCGTTCGTAGCGGAAGTCGTGTCCAGGGTGCCGATCGCTAGGGCTGCAGACTGCATGTCCGCAGTGACCACGTCGATCGTTTGGCCGGAATCGATCCCCACCTGAATGCTGGTCGTCGAAGCGGCGTTCAACAGCTTGGTGCCGTTGAACTCCGTCTGGCTCCCAACGCGGTTGATCTCGTCATCAATCGCCTGGAACTCTGTGTTGATCGTCGCTCGGTCCGCGGTACTCAGCGTACCGTTGGCAGCTTGAACGGCCAGCTCACGCATACGGCCGAGGAGGTTGCTCACCTCGTTCAAAGCGCCTTCAGCGGTTTGAACCATGGAGATACCATCCTGGGCGTTGCGGCCAGCAGAGCCATAGCTGCGGATCTGAGAACGCATGCGCTCTGAAATTCCAAGACCAGCAGCATCATCCGCCGCTGTCGCGATTCGCAATCCCGATGAAAGCCGGGAGAAGTTCCCCGACAACCGCGACGAAATCATTCCTAGATTCCGCTGTGATGTCAGGGACGCAATGTTTGTATTTACTCTAAGTCCCATATTTATAAGGCCTTCCTTAGTGACAAATCTCTAGTCAAATTGAATTACCTCGAATACCCAGCTGACCTGTCTCTTCCGTCTCTTTGACGATCTGCGGCACGCGCTTACTGTGGGCACGAGCAAGCGCCGAGGGTTGTGCCGCCGAGAGCCAAAGGGGATCAGCTGGGAGTTTTGTCGCCACCCGGCGTGCCCCGCAAGCGGAGCGGCACAGATGGCATGTACGGTTGTTTCAATGAGCGCCCCCTGCGCACGGATGCGCAGGGAGATAGAGGCTGGGGAAAAGGGACTCCACGATTGCGGAGCCCCTTTTCGAAGAGCTCTTCCGGGGCGGCCAGTTACCTGGCCGCCTTAGTGGGCTCCCCCGTTAGCCGAGAAGGCTAAGGGCGAGCTGAGGCTGTTGATTGGCCTGCGCCAAGATGGAAGTAGCAGCCTGCTGCATGATCGTGTTCCTCGAAAGGTCCGCGGTCTCAAAGGCCACATCCACGTCGCGGATACGGCTCTCTGCAGCAGAGAGGTTTTCGTGTGCGTTCATAATCGAGTTATGAGCACTTTGCAGTCGGTTGACCGAGGAACCGAACGTACCCCGTTGGGTCGTGACGGAGTCGATCGCCAGGTCTAGAGCTGTGATCGCCGCATTGGCATTCGCAGCCGAAGTGGTGTCCAACGTGGCGATAGCGAGGGCCGCAGACTGCATGTCCGCGGTGACCACGTCGATCGTCTGGCTGGCATCGATACCCACCTGAATGCTGGTGGTCGAGGCGGCATTCAACAGCTTGATGCCGTTGAACTCCGTCTGACCGCCAACGCGGTTGATCTCATCATCAATCGCTTGAAATTCGGTGTTGATCGTCGCCCGGTCCGCGGTACTGAGCGTACCGTTGGAGGACTGGACTGCTAGTTCTCGCATTCGCCCGAGAAGGCTACTCACCTCGTTCAAAGCGCCTTCGGCGGTTTGAACCATGGAGATGCCATCTTGGGCGTTGCGAGCGGAAGCACCATAGCTTCGGATTTGAGAACGCATCCGCTCGGAGATTCCGAGACCGGCAGCATCATCTGCTGCAGTTGCGATTCGTAGTCCTGAAGATAGGCGCGCGAAATTGCCCTGAAGCCGGCCAGAAACCATACCTAGGTTTCGTTGCGACGTCAGTGACGCTACGTTTGTGTTAACACGAAGTCCCATAAGTTCTTCTTCCTTGGAATAGATAAAAAATCAGATAACAAACACCCGTTACCCGAAGAGCGACTCTTCCTTAGGTCAAGGTATTGGCGGCATACGTCTGCAAGTGGCACGAGCAGACATAAGGGTGCATGCCGCCAACCCCGGACCAGCTCCGGCGGGTAGGCAGTAGCCGAGCTCGGACCACCTGGTATGGGGTGTTCAAGCAACGGCCGATACAAATTGGTCAAGGAGCGATAGCCAAGCTGACGGGGATTCCAGAGTGACTATGGAGACTGGTGCTCACGTGGGGGTGAGCTCCAACTTCGAAGAACTTATCCTGAGCGACGCGTTACTTGGTCGCCCGTATTGGTCCGCTCTTACGCTTAGCCGAGGAGGCTAAGCGCGAGTTGCGGTTGCTGGTTGGCCTGCGACAAGATTGAAGTCGCAGCCTGCTGCATGATCGTGTTCCTCGAAAGGTCCGCGGTCTCGAAGGCCACATCCACGTCGCGGATACGGCTCTCTGCAGCAGAGAGGTTTTCATGTGCGTTCATAATTGAGTTATGAGCACTCTGCAGCCGGTTGACCGAAGAACCGAATGTACCCCGTTGGGTCGTGACGGTGTCGATCGCAAGGTCCAGAGCTGTGATCGCCGCATTGGCGTTCGCAGCGGAGGTGGTGTCCAGGGTGGCGATCGCGAGGGCCGCAGACTGCATGTCTGCGGTGACCACGTCGATCGTTTGGCTGGCATCGATTCCCACTTGAATGCTGGTGGTCGAGGCGGCGTTCAACAGCTTGATGCCGTTGAACTCCGTCTGACCCCCAACGCGGTTGATCTCATCATCAATCGCTTGGAACTCAGTGTTGATCGTGGTCCGGTCAGCGGTGCTGAGCGTACCGTTTGCCGCCTGGACGGCCAGTTCCCGCATACGACCGAGAAGGTTGCTCACCTCGTTCAAAGCGCCTTCGGCGGTTTGAACCATGGAGATACCATCCTGAGCGTTGCGGCCTGTGGCGCCGTAACTGCGGATCTGAGAACGCATGCGCTCAGAGATACCGAGGCCTGCAGCGTCGTCTGCTGCGGTGGCGATGCGCAAACCCGAAGATAGGCGCGAAAAGTTCCCTGACAGACGTGACGAAATCATTCCTAGATTTCGCTGCGACGTCAGAGACGCAATGTTGGTGTTGACACGAAGTCCCATAAGATCTTCTTCCTTGGATTAGAAAATTAGTGATAAGCAAGCATCCAATACCCGCGAGCATCTCTTCCTGAGTCCTGTCGAAGATGACGCACGTCAACAAGTGGCACGTGTTGACGTGTGGATGCATATCATCCTCTTCGGGACCAGCCCTTTGGGTAATTGAGAACCGCCCCCGGCTCGCCAGCTACCTGACGCGCAAGAACGGTTGATACGGATTGTTCAAGGAGCGAGCACAGCCCCTCGACTAGGTCGAGGGTCAGCACTATCAACAGGACAGCTGCAGACGAGGTCCCGCTTTGAAGATACTTAGCGAGGGCGGCGCGTTACTTGGCCGCCCCTATTGATGACCCGACTAGCCTTGGAGAAGACTGAGCGCGAGTTGTGGCTGCTGGTTAGCCTGTGAGAGAATCGAGGTCGCCGCTTGCTGCATGATCGTGTTTCGCGACATGTCAGCGGTCTCGAAGGCCACGTCGACGTCGCGGATGCGACTCTCGGCAGCTGAAAGGTTTTCGTGAGCGTTCAGAATGGAATTGTGAGCACTCTGAAGCCGGTTGACCGAAGCACCAAAGGTGCCTCGTTGAGTCGTGACGGTGTCGATGGCCAGGTCCAAGGCAGTGATTGCTGCGTTGGCGTTGGTTGCGGACGTTGTGTCGAGCACGTCGACTGCCAGGGCCGTCGAGCGCATGTCTGCCATGACCACGTCAATGGTCTGGTTCGCGTCGATACCGATCTGAATGCTGGCGGTGGCGGCCGCATTGAGCAACTTCAAACCGTTGAAACCGGTTTGTGTGCCGACTCGCGTGATCTCAGCATCGATCGCTTGGAACTCAGTGTTGATCGTTGCCCGGTCGGCAGTGCTGAGGGTTCCGTTGGCGGACTGAACGGCAAGCTCGCGCATTCGCCCTAGCAGGTTACTCACTTCATTGAGTGCACCTTCCGCGGTCTGCACGAGTGAGATTCCGTCTTGTGCGTTGCGCGCTGCAGTTCCGTAGCTGCGGATCTGTGCTCGCATCCGTTCTGAGATGCCTAGCCCCGCCGCGTCATCCGCAGCAGTCGCCACTCGCAAGCCCGATGACAAGCGTGAGAAGTTCCCTGACAAGCGCGTCGAAATAATCGAGAGGTTTCGTTGCGACGCTAGTGAAGCGATATTGGTATTTACTCTGAGTCCCATTGGTAGCTTTCTTGGTTGTTTTGTTCCTTGGTCTGTTTGCATTCACCCAGCACCCAACAGCTCTGCTCTTCCGTTGATCCGGGGCAATCGATGTGCTCGGGGTGGGTATCCCCAAGAACGTTCCTCAACTCAATTGCGGCGGTTCTAGAACTGCTGGTCAGTTCGGACCTGTCGGCGAGCCTTACGAAAAGGCCCCTTACGACTGGTCGATCTTTGTTGTCTAAAGAGCTGGGAGGGCCGGCGGGCCGGCGCTCGCAAAAACGGTTAGGAGTTGCGGCTTGTTGGTGTGCCTCGGAACGCTTCGCGCGCTGAGGAACTAGCCATAGCCTTGGCTCTTGGGGTTGCCTTCCATCCTATTGAGCGACCTTGTTGGTCGTTCCTTCGGCTTGCCGCGTGCGCTAAGCGCTCGTCAGCGGAAGGCGTCTCCCGGGGGCTGCCGCCTTAGCGGCTACCCCGAGCCCACTCGATTAACCGAGAAGGGTTAGAGCCAGTTGCGGCTGTTGGTTGGCCTGGGAGAGGATCGACGTTGCAGCTTGCTGCATGATCGTGTTCCTCGACAGGTCAGCCGTTTCAAAAGCAACATCCACATCGCGGATCCGGCTTTCAGCAGCAGACAGGTTCTCGTGCGAATTCATGATCGAATTGTGCGCACTTTGGAGTCGGTTGACCGACGCGCCGAACGTACCCCGTTGGGTCGTGACGGTATCGATCGCCGCGTCGAGTGCAGTGATCGCCGCATTGGCGTTCACTACCGACGTGGTGTCCAACGTAGCGATCGATAATGAGCTAGAGCGCATATCGGCAGTCACTACGTCGATCGTTTGCCCCGCATCCACTCCAACTTGGATCGAGGTCGTGGCAGCAGCGTTCAGCAGGGTGATCCCGTTGAACTCTGTCTGCGTTCCGATGCGGTCAATTTCCGCATCAAGGGCTTGGAACTCAGTGTTGATCGTCGTTCGATCAGCGGTGCTGAGGGTGCCGTTGGCTGATTGAACAGCTAGCTCCCTCATCCGTCCAAGGATGTTGCTCACTTCGTTGAGTGCGCCCTCGGCGGTTTGCACCATCGAGATTCCATCCTGGGCGTTGCGGCCGGCGGTGCCGTAGCTGCGGATCTGAGAACGCATGCGTTCCGAGATTCCGAGCCCAGCTGCGTCATCAGCGGCAGTCGCGATCCGAAGACCTGAAGAGAGTCGCGAATAGTTACCCTGCAAGCGGCCCGATATCATCGAGAGGTTCCGTTGCGAGGTCAGAGAAGCAATGTTTGTATTTACGCGAAGTCCCATTTTGTCGTCTTCCTTGGAGTTGGATTCTGAGATATGTGCATCCGAAGTCCGGCAGGGGTTTCATTCTTCGGCCTCGGTTCCAGGAGCGCTCATCTACGAGTTGGCACGTGTAGATGGGGATGCATGCCCTAGTTCCGAGACCGAACCGACCGGATTGGTAGGTTCCGTCCGTGCGTTCTCGGTTGTTTCCGAGTCGCGTCGAACAGGTGTATTGTTGGGTTCAAAGAACACCCACGGTGAGTCGGAGCAACCGACAGGTCGGGGGTTGGTGGCGGTCCACCTGGCCTGCGTTAGCGACGCTGACCTTTTTGTTTCTAGTTCTAGCGAGGGGGCTGAAATGGGAGAGCCGCCAGCAAGCGACCCTCCCCCTCAGCGATTCGGCGCTAGAGGCCGAACTCTATCTATCCTTGGAGTAGGGATAGTGCGATCTGCGGTTGCGTGTTCGCCTGTTGCAAGACGGACGTAGCAGCTTGTTGCAAGATCGAGTTTCGTGTGAGGTCAGCTGTTTCGAAGGCCACGTCCACGTCTCGGATACGGCTTTCCGCAGCGGAGAGGTTTTCACGACTGTTCATGATGGAGCTGACAGCACTTTGCAGACGGTTTTGAGATGCTCCGAGGTTGCCTCGTACGGTGTTGACCGAGCCGATGGCGGTGTCCAGAGCAAGGAGCGATGCCGAAGCTGTCGCAGCCGAGGTGGTGTTCACTGTCGTACTCGAAACCCCCAGGGCGGCGGTTTGAGTGTTTTCCAGGTTGACCGCGATGACCTCACCGGTGTTGATACCGACCTGGATATTCACGGTTGCCGCCGCGTTCAAGAGGTTGATGCCGTTGAAGGTAGAGGTCTGGGAGACACGATCGACTTCCGACTGAAGTGCGATGACCTCAGTGTTGATCGTTGCACGGTCAGCTGTGCTCAAGGTGCCGTTGGCCGCTTGAACGGACAGTTCACGCATACGGCCCAGGATGTTGGAGATCTCGGCCATGGCTCCTTCAGCTGTCTGAACGAGTGAGATGCCGTCTTGTGCGTTGCGGGTGGCTGCTCCAAGGGAGCGGATTTGAGAACGCATGCGTTCTGAAATGGCCAAGCCCGCAGCGTCGTCAGCGGCAGTCGAGATGCGCAAACCTGATGACAAGCGCGAGAAGTTTCCTTGCAGACGGGCGGTAACCGTTGAGAGGTTACGTTGTGCCGTTAGCGAGGCGATGTTGGTGTTTACTCTGAGGCCCATGATTGGCTCCTAAGTTCGGTTTCTAGTTAGTGAATCGCTGTTTGAGGTTGTCCTTGTTGGGCGGGTGCCCTTCGCAGACGGTGCTGTTCTCGGAGGGCGTGACCGAGGCCTGAGCCTAGGCACGGAATATTTTGTGGAGGGCACCTACAAAGATTTTCCACCCCCCGGGCAGAGGGCCCCTAAGGGCTGGTTTCCCCCTGCTTCGCCGCCGTTTGGGTGGAAAAATTGATGACAAAACTGTGAGGGAGACCTGCACGCCCACGGCCAAAGCAGTGCAGAATCAGGGAGGATCAGGTTGCCCCTGCCCACGCTGTATGTCCGAGAGAGTTTTGATCATCACCACCGACGGCGGGCTGCGCAGCCGCTTCGCTTCCCTCGCGGAAGGCCAGGGCTGGAGGCCCATGGAAGCCTCCACCCTGCGAGACGCCTTGTCCGGCCTGCGCGCGCGTACACCCCAGGTCCTGATGATCGAAGGGGCCGACGCCAACCCGGAAGCGATCGCGCTACTGGTCGAGGCTTGCCCGCAAGCTGCCGTTTGCGTTCTGCACGACTCCCTGGAAGAACTCGACACAGAGCGGCTGTTTGAAGCCGGCTGCCAAGATCTCCTGGAACTGCCCCTCTCGGCTCCCAAGTTGCAGTTGGCCTTCGCTCGCGCCCTGCGCAATCGCGATGTGCGTCTCGAGGCGGATTGGATGCGGCAGGAGCTCGACAAATCCCGGCGGACCACACTGACGGGTCGTTCAAGGGCAATTCTTCGGATCCGGGATCAGGTTCAGCGCATCGCTTCCACCCCGCGGACCACTGTGCTGGTCACCGGCGAGGCGGGCAGTGGCAAGGAACGCGTGGCCCGGGCGATCCACCAAGCCTCAGCGCGCGCCGCCCGCCCCTTCGTGCTCGTGGCCTGTGGGCTGTCCGATCCAGAGCGTCTCGAGACCTTATTATATGGTCAACATTCGGACGCTCCCCCTGGGCCCCTCGGGTGCGCCCTGGCAAACGCCGAGGGCGGGACCCTGTATCTCTCCCAAATCGAGCACATCGGGGCCAACGTCCAGCGCCGGATCCTGCAACTGCTGCAGGACCGGACCTGGACTCCTGGGGAGCACGGGGAGGATCGGCTGGCGGACCTGCGCGTGATCGCCTCCAGCAACGTGGATTTGACCCGGCTGGTGGACGAGGGCCGATTCCGCGAGGACCTGCTCTACCGCCTGAATGTGCTTTCCGTCGAGGTTCCGCCCCTTCGTGAGCGACGGGAAGACCTGCCGGATCTGATCCACGAGGAACTGGAGCTCTTGGGCCTGCAACTCGGTCGGCCTGGAAAATCCCTGGCCCCGGACGCCATTGAGGCCCTCGCCCAACACGGCTGGTCCGGGAACTTGCAGGAGCTGCACAATGCCCTCGAACGAGGAGCCCTTGCCGCGAGCGGGCACGTGATCACGCGCTCCGACCTGGGCCTGATCCCTCCGGCGGGCGGAACGCTCCCCGTAAACACGGACCAGATCGAGCTGGAAAGCTTCCACTTGCGGCATATGGAAGAGGTCGTCATTCGGCGAGCCCTGCAATCCACCCGCGGCAACCGATCCGAGACAGCCCGCCTGTTGGGCGTGAATCGCACCACGCTCTACAACAAGCTTCGGGCCTACGAGATCGACGGGTAACTTTTACCGCCTGATTCGCGCCGGACGGGCCCTCGGGGCCTTGTGTTGAAAAAAACAACACCCCCCATTCTTCCGATTCGGAAAGAAAAGCGCCTTGGGGCCCCCAAGAGGGCAAAGGTGGAAAAAAGTACGCGCCCGAGACTCTCCTTCATCAAGCGATTGATCGGGACTGGTCGAAAAACCTGCTGCCGGCCAATGGGGTCGGCCTTCAGGCAAAGAACCAGCCCATCAGATGAGCGCGACACCGCAAACCACCGATCCCTCCACCAACGCCGACGCCGACGCCCAATGGTCCAAGGACCTGGGCGCCACGATCCGCAAAAGCGTTGAGAGTCCCTTCGCGGCACTCATCGCTTCCGTGGAGGCGCTCGGGAGCGCGGACTCCGACGGGGAAGCCCGATCCGGAAGGGTGGGCAACGCGATCGAGATGCTCGAGTCCGTTCGCCACGGGGTTCAAGCCCTGGTCGACCTGGTCGCGCCCTCCGAGTCGATTCCCCTGCGCTGCGGCCTAGCCGAGCTTGGTCGAAGCGCCGTACTGGCGACCCCGGCACCGGTCCGCGCAAGTCTGCACATCGCCATCGACGACGACGAGGCCCGCGTCGAGGTGGATGGCCCGCGCTTTTCGCGCTGCCTGTCCTACCTGCTGTTCGCCAATCTGATGCCTGGCCAGGAAGCCCTCTTTCATGTGCACCGCGTGCATGACTCAGGAGCCTTCACCCTGAGCTTCGACAACCTGGCGAGTCAGACCGACAACGCTGAACCCGTCCTCGGAATCCACAACTCGACCATGCACGACGGATTCATGCAGCTCGTCGCCGAGCGCGAACTGATCCGTCTCGGTGGTTCGCTCGAGTACCGCAGCTTGCCCTCGGGCACCACCCAACTCACCGCGCTCCTGCCCTTGCACTCCGACAACGATCAAGCTGGAGGCGAGGCTTAGCATGCAAGTTCTCATCGTTGGCGAGGAGCGCGAAGTCAACATGGCCATCGCGAACGCCCTCGAGTCCCGTGGCCATGAGGTCCTAGTGGCCGCAGACGCCTACTTTGCGCGAATCCTTCCGCGCCCGGATGTTTTGATTGCCGATCCCGAAATGCCGGGCCTCTCAGGACTCGATCTGTTGGAAGAGTACAACGAGACCGGCCGCGCGCCGCGCACGGTGTTCCTCTCTTCCCACCCCTCCCTCGAGAGCTGTCGGCGCGCCCTGCGCTTGGGTGCCTCTGAATTCCTCTCGAAGCCGTTCCGCCTGGCCGACCTCGTACGCGCCGTCGAACTGGGAGTCGCTAAGCCCGCGGCCATCTTCGAGCAGACCTACAGCATCTCCCCCACAAGCATCGAAGACTGCATGCTCGATCTGGCCGCCTTCGGCCTACGTCGTCGAGTGGGGCCCACATGTCGCGCTCGTGCTTGCAGCGCCATCGGCGAAGTGGTTTCCAACGTCTTGGAACACGCCAGCCCGAACGGCGAGGGGCTCTTTCATGTGACGGCAAGCGTCGACTCACGGGAGTTTCACGTGACCGTTCGTGACGAAGGCGTCGGTATGGAAACTGGGGACGTCGCCGTGCACACCATGTCCACGGGCGGCGGACTCTCCCGCGCCCTGGCGCTTTCCGAGAACCTCGATCTGCGTTCCACGCCTGGTGCCG
Organism: uncultured bacterium; assembly: GCA_937905825.1. GTDB lineage: Bacteria > Planctomycetota > UBA1135 > UBA1135 > JABACD01. Next base: position 144,438 of record CALCXM010000081.1, on the reverse strand, counting down.
GGACCACCGTTCAAATGAGCTTCGGCGCGACTCGCGTGGACTACGTCGGTCCGGACCAAGTCGACCTCACGGAGCTCGACTTCTTCACGCCGCAGATCGCGCAGCAAATCATTTCCACCCTCGAGCTCGACGGCTCGGAGAAGTTCTTTCAGTTGTCGCCATCCCTGGCGGTCGTCATCGGACGGCTGTTGGCAGGGCCTGACCCAGCGCGCATCGCCGCGCAAGCTTTGAGGAGCTAGGCTCTCCATGGGATTGGACGATTTTGCACCGGCCACAAAGGCCAACAGTCTCGACGAGGATCTGTTCGATTTTCCGCCGATGGAGATGCCTGCAGCTCCCCAAGCGGAAGCCGACGCCGGGCCGGGCGCTGATTCAGCAGCTGGAGCCAGTGCTGGTGATGCGAGTGCTCCCGCGGCGCCCCCCGCGAAAGAGCCCATCGTATGCACGGGTCTTGATCCCGAACTCGATGAGGATCTCTTTGGGTTCCCACCGATGGACCTCTCTTCCCTCGGTATCGTGCAAGGCAAGCCCGACATTGAAGAGTCCATTGATATGGCCGCTCAGCAGGTCAACAACCTGCTCGAAGATGACCTGGGGGACATTGTTCACGAGGCGCAGGCCGAGGAAATGGCAGCGGAGTCCGCAGCGCAAGCTCCCGGCACCCAAGCTGCACCTGCACAAGCAGCTTCTCAGCAAGCGGCACCCGTCGCAGGCCAAGCGCCCGCACAGATGATCGCCCCAGCGGCGATGCAGGTTGCTTATCCAACCGTCGCCGTGGCCAGCGGTTCGCCCAAGGCACTGTGGGTTCTGACGGCAGGAGTGATCCTGTTCATGGTCGGCATCCTCAGCATCGCATGGCGCGCGACCAGCGTGTTCCAGCAACAGATCCAAGCGGTTCGCAGCGACGTGGAAGCCACGACGAACGAGCTGCGAGTTTCGACCACCGATTCCATCAAAGAGCTCGCCGCACTCGAACGGGAGCTGCTTCGCAATCAACTCGATGCCGCCAAGCAGGGCAGGGATTCGCAGAAGGTCTATGAAGGCCTCGCAATTCAAGCGCCCCACGAAGTCGTCCTCTCGGTGGCTACCGAGGCGATCGAGGCCGGTAAATTCCCCGAAGCCCGCAAAATGCTCTTCAACCTGCTCGCCGAAGCGGACAACCATCCCGCAGCCGGTCGTGACGAAATGGAACGTCGAGCGAACTTCTTGATCGCTAGAAGTCACAAGGACCAAGCCGAGTCCATGACTGGAGACAAGCCGTGATCGCCCTCATCCTGACACTGCTGTGCAGCTTCGCGCCGGCTCAGAACGCGGCGGTCATCGAGACCAGCACTAAGAACGGAGATCTCTACTGCACCCTCGAAGCACGTGAGTTTCCGGTCCACGCACTCATGAGCAGCCTGTGCAAGAAAGCCGGACTTGAATTGGTCGGCTTTGAAGACATCGATGATTCACCTGCAGTGACTGTCTACCTGCAGAACCGGCCCTTTAGAACCGCAGTCGAGTACGTCCTCGGGGCCGCGGGTCTGGCGGGAACTCTCTCAGCCGATCGCTTGACGGTGGAAGGCATCAAGAAGCCCTTCGCAACAAGAGAGCAGTCCCTGCAAGCCGCCGAGATCGCCTACCTCTCGACTCTCCAACGCTTCCCAGAAGGGGACCACGCGGCTGCTGCGCGCCTCGCCCTGGCGGACATCGCCCTCTTGCGCGGTCAAAGGGAGAAAGCGGTTCGTCACTACGAACTACTCGCTCGTCAAGAACTGGATCCGACCACCCACCTGAACGCACGTCTCAAGGCTGCGCGCCTGCTGCTGGAGTTGGAGGACTGGTCGCGCGCCATGCCCCACCTGCGCTTCGTGGCCGAGTCCGAGACGGAAGACGCCATCATCGTCGAGTCTCGCCGCGGTTTGGCCCGTTGTGTGTTGATGCGCGGCGAACCTCAACAGGCGCTATACATGATCTACGCACTGGACAACGTCATCGATCCCATGAACACGTTCGACGAGGCCGATCGCTTGATGATCCGTGCTCGGGCCAAGATTGGCCTTGGGGATTATCACAACGCCCTTCGAGATCTCGACCGGGCCTTGCGAGTCTCCGGTGGAGCGATTGATGAATACGAAGGCATGGATTTGCGTGCCCAAGCCATGGAGCTTGACGGCCGCCCGGTGGAAGCAGCCCTGGCCTGGCTTCAGTTCAGCCTCACCAAGGGTGACGAGCTCAAGAAAGAGGCCATGGTCCGAGCCGCCTCGATGGCGCTCTCCGTGGAAGGTGAAGAGCTGGGAGTCCTCTTCCTTTGGAAACTAGCGGACAACCATGGCATGGGTGAGGCACTGTTGCCCTTCGCCAATGAAGCTCGCTCGCGACTCGGCCTGGATGCACTCAGCTACTCCGACGGAAGCCTGACGATTCGTCTCAACCGCGCCACCCAGTTGATTGGCAACGGACTGCAGAGCGAAAGCTCCAAGATTCTTGCCACCATCCAACCGGAGTTCCGCGACCTCAGTGCTGAAGACCGTGTGCGCTTTGCCATGGCCTATGCACCGATCATCGAAACCGAAGAGAGCTTCGAGGACGCCATCGACCTTTTGCGCCTCGTGGTCCCAACGCTCGACGCCACGGAGAACCGTTCCAAGCTCTACATGCTTGCCGGCGAGATCTACGAGCGTCATGAGAACTACGAGGACGCGGCTGCCGCTTACGGAGGAGAACTCTAGTGCTACGTTTTACGACTCTCATCAACTTTAGCTTGGTTGGCGCTATCGTCGCACCAGCAGCCTTTCAAAAAGGTCCTAGCGTGAAGGAGCTCAGCGCTTCGATCGAAGCGACCGAGAACTCCCTGCGGAGCCTGCAAGCCATCCAAGGCAAGCTGAAGTCCGGCGACGAAAGCGCCGTCAAGTCAATCCTCGCCGCCACCGAATCTCCCTTCGGCAGTGCCCGGGACCGCAGCCAACTGATGGATCAGTTGCGGCGTGAAATCGGCGAGCTGGAGTTTCGCGTGGAAGAAACCGATGCGCCCATTGTTCTCGAACACTTGAACGAAGACCCGACCGAGAGCGTGCGCAGGGACCCCAGTGGCCAGAACTCAAAGGGTGCCGTAGCGACCACCGGAATGACCACCGAGGAACTCTCCGAAGTCGGCAACATCTGGCCGCCGATCCCGACCGGCAGCAACAACATTCCAGTCGCTTCAAAAGACGGCGGCCGCCTGCGCTACGAGAAGTCGGGGTTCACCGTGGATGCCGTGCGCCAGGGCCGCGCCTACTACCGTGCTGCGCGCTACCTGGAAGCACTTCGCCTGTTCGAGACCCGCAAAGACGATCCCCAAGGCGACTACTGGATTGGCCGAACATTGGAACGTCTCGATCGTCCCCAGGAGGCAATCGCTGCCTACACCCGTGTCATCGAAAACGAAGAGGCTGGCGCCATCGCGGAGCGTGCCAAGAGTGACCGCGAGTTCGTCATGTGGATGGTCGACTTCGACCGCAAGTTGACGACCTATGGCAAGGACAAGGAAGGCTCAAAGTGAGCGCAGAACTCCGACAAGATTCCGACTTGGTCCCTGACCTGCGGAACTCAGCTGAGCTCAGCGCCATGGTGGAATCCCTCACCAGCGTTTCCTCCGAGCTCTTGGAAAGTTACGACCGTTTGGCCAAGCGCGCCGAACGCATGGAGAAGGAACTGTGCATTGCGAACGCCGAGCTAGAGAAGAAGGTCGCCGAGGTCGAAACGATTCTCGAGACCCTGCCGGTCGGCGTTGTCGTGCGCGACACGAATGGACAGGTCCTCCGCGTCAACCGCGCCCTTGGCCGGATCCTCGGCGCCCCAAACAAAGATCTCTTGCAGCCAGGCAATCAAGGGCTGATCCCCGAGCACAGCGAGACAAACGCCCCGCTCAACATCTCCGCACCGGACGGTGAACGCCGCGTTCTGATCTCTAGCTCCTCTCCGATCGTTTCTGATCGCGGTGCCGTGACCGGCTCTGTTGACGTCTTCGATGATCGCACGCAAGTCGCCACGCTGACCGAACGGGTGCATCAAATGGACAAGATGGCCGCTCTCGGCAACATGGCCGCCGGCATCGCCCACGAGATTCGCAACCCGATGAACGCCGTCAAAGGCTTCGCCGACCTCTTCTTGCGCAATCGCGAAAGGGGCACCAAAGATCACCGTTGGGCCTCCCTCATCTCTGAAGGGGTGAGCGAAGTCAACGCCATCATCACGAGCCTCCTGACCTTCTCCACGCCGGAGCAACTCAACCTGGAAGAGGTCGATGCTCAGGCGGTTGTCGATGGAGCATTGGTCGCTGCCTTGCAGCGCACGCCAGGTAACCGTGACGCCTCCTGCTGGACGATTGAGATCGAATGCCAGGCCCAGCGCCTGAGCTGCGATCACATCAAGCTCCGCCAGGCCCTGCGCAATCTGATTTCAAACGCCTTGGACATCCAACCGGAGGGCGGCGCGATTCACATCGACTGCCGCGAACAAGGCGACCAAGTTTTCTTCACCGTTGGTGACGCTGGCCCCGGCATTCCGTCGGAGATCCGCAGTCGACTCACGGACCCGTTCTTTACGACGCGCGCGGAAGGCACCGGCCTGGGCTTGTCCCTCGTTCACACGATCGTCCGTTTGCATGGGGGCAGCTTTGAAGTGCTCCCGAAGTCGTCTCCTCTGGGGGGCGCTCAATTTCAAATTCAAGTCCCTAAGACCCCCCTTCGCTGACATCTGATCGATGCCCATCCAACGTGTACTAGTCGTCGACGACGACCCGCTTTCTCGCGAGTTCCTCATTGAAGCCGTGGATTCCCTCGGTTTCACCGCCGAACACGCTGCTTCCGCGGAGGAGGCTCTCAAAATCGTAGCCAGTCGCCTGCCCGATCTGGTCCTCACCGACCTGCGCATGCCTGGCATGGACGGCGGTCAGTTGATCGAATCCTTGGGTCGTGATTACCCCGACTTGCCCACGGTGCTGGTGACAGCCCATGGCACGGTTGAAGCTGCGGTCCAGGCTATGCGACACGGCGCGGAGGATTTCCTGCTCAAGCCCTGCAGCCCTGACACGATCGAGATGGTCATCGAGCGCATCGATCGAACTCGGCGCTTGAAGCTTGAGAACGAATACCTGCGCCATGAACTCAGCGGCGCCGGCGAAACCGAGATCATTGGCGAGAGCCCGACCACTCAAGAGCTCTTGCGCACGGCATCGCGCATCGCACGCTCGAAGGGTACGGTCTTGATCACCGGCGAAAGCGGAACCGGTAAGGAACGCATCGCCCAGTTCATTCACCAGAACTCGCCGCGCAAAGACGGCCCTTTCATCCGGGTTAACTGCGCCGCGCTTTCGGAGACCTTGCTCGAGTCCGAACTGTTTGGACACGAGAAAGGCGCCTTCACCGGAGCTTTGCGCCAGCGGGCGGGACGCTTCGAGCTTGCAGACGGCGGAACCATCCTGCTCGATGAATTGGGGGAAGTCTCGCATGCCATGCAGGTCAAACTCTTGCGCGTCCTGGAAGAAGAAGAGTTCGAGCGCGTTGGCGGCACCACCACCTTGTCCGTTGATGTGCGCGTCATCGCCACCACCAACCGCGACCTGCCCACGGAGATTGCGAACGGCAACTTCCGTGAGGACCTCTACTACCGCTTGCACGTCTTGCCGGTCAAGATCCCAGCCCTGCGCGAGCGCGCTGATGACATCCTGCCTCTGGCGGCGCACTTCCTGCAGATGTACGCCCGCCGCAACGGGATCGCCACGCCCGAGCTCAGCACCACCGCCCAAGAAGCACTGCTCTCTTGGAACTGGCCGGGGAACGTGCGTGAGCTGGAGAACGTCATCCAACGCTCAGTCATCCTTTTGGAAGGCAACACCGTTTCCCCTGCAGACCTGACCTTTGGTCCTGCGACTGGTGTGAACGGCATGGCTCAAGCGAGTGTCGTGGCTCCTGTGCCCCTCTCGGAAGCGGACTCCGAAGCGGAACTCGCCGACCGTCTCGCCAACCTACCGATGGCCGAGATCGAGCGCGTCGCCATTTTGGCAACCCTCGAGTGCACGGGCGGCAACAAGACTGAAGCTGCAAGGCGTCTGGGCCTCACGGCTCGCACGCTTTCCAACAAGATCAAACTCTGGAAAAGCACGGGACTGCTCAACTAATCCAACGCCATGTCATTCGCCGGATCCAACGACAAACTGCTGCTCAACCTGATGAGCGCCTCGACAGAACGCTACCGCGTGCTGTCGAACAACCTGACGAACCAAAACACGCCGGGGTACAAGCGCTCGACCGTTCAGTTCGAGGACCTCTTGGCCCGCGAACTCGGTGAACAAAACCCCGACGTGCTCTCGGTTCGCCCAGAGACCGTGGTGGACACGCTGACACCTTCAGCACCGGACGGAAACAACGTCAGTCCGGAGCTTGAGATCAACGGTCTGGCTCAAAACAAACTTCAGTTCGAACTGTACGCCACCATCCTCGGCGGACGCATGGAACTGCTTCGCGCAGCAATTCAAGACGGACGATAATCATGGGAACAATACGATCACTCTTCTCTGGCTTCCGAGCCAGCTCTTCAGGGATGTCCGCGGAACGTATCCGCATGGATGTCATCTCGAAAAACCTTGCGAACGCCCACACCACGCGCATGCCAGGTGCAGGTCCGGCCAAGCCTTACCGCCGCCAAGTCGTTCACTTCGCGCCGATCGTGGCCGGACCCGGCGGGTCCCCCAACGAGGCGGGCGGGGTCCGCGTCACCGAGATCAGCGGGGACTTCAAGACCCCGTTCGACGAGATCTACGATCCCCAACACCCCGACGCGGGCTCGGACGGAATCGTTCGCATGCCCAACGTCAACACCATGAAAGAGATGGCGGACCTGATGACCGCTGTGCGCGCCTACGAGGCCAACCTCAAGGCCCAAGACACTTTCGTGAAGATGGCCGAGCGTGCGCTGCACCTGGCCCAGTAGTCCTCCTCTCTTCTTCTAAGCGAGTCATACCATGGTTAACGGAATTGGAAGCGGCGGCGGCGGAGCCCGCGACGCGATCAAGGCAGCTATCGAGCGCCAGGCCGAAGCCCGTAGCCGTATTGGCGAGATCAGCTCCCAGATCGCCGGCCAGTCGGAAGGCACGTCCAAGAGCAGCAGTTTCGGAGACACATTCAAGGCAAGCACTGCCGAGGTCAACTCGCAGCTGCAAGCGAGCGAGAAGATCGTCCAAGGCGTCGTCACAGGTGAAGTCACCGATTTCCACGAGATAGCCGCGCAGGTCAAGCAAGCCGACTTGTCTTTCAAATTCGCGATGGCCGTTCGCAACAAGTTCATCGACGCCTACCGCGAAGTCATGCGGATGAGCGTCTAGGCACACGATTATGAAGGATCGATTTCAACAACTATTCCAGATGTTCATGGCGGCCAACTCCGCCACGCGCATTGCTCTCGTGGTCGGTACCATCGTGTTGCTCACGATTGGTGGTGGCGCGAGCTGGTTCGCCAATCGCAGCGAGTACGTCGAGCTGTGGTCCGGACTGACTCCCTCGGAAGCTATGGAATACAAGAAGGCCCTGGCCAGCGCCGGGATTGCCTTCCAGTCTTCGCCCCCGCCGGACTACGGCATCTGGGTCGACATCGCCGACCGGACCGCTGCCGAGGCTCACGTTGCTTTGGCGGGATACAGCCCTCAAGTGAAGGGCATCCAGGTCGCAGATGGCGGCGCAGCCAGCGCCTTCCTGAGTGCGCGTGCTCGTGAGCAAATGTCCGACAAGCGCGAGTGGCAAGAGTGCGAGGTTCAACTTGAACGGCTCACCTTTGTGCAGCGTGCCACCGTGACCAGCTCGGGCACCGAAGCCTCCCCATTCACCCCGGACAAGAGTTCCACCGTTTCCGTCACCCTCGGATTGCGCCCCGGCGAGATGCTCGATGGATCCAAAGCGCGCACGGTGGCCAGCTTGGTTCGTGGACGCTTCAACGTGCCCATGGAGAACATCATCGTCGTTGACGAACAGGGGAACTTGCTGCACGACGGCATGGAAAACGGCGGAGGAATGTCAGGCAACGATCTCTTCGCTCACAAGCAGAGGTACGATAGCGCCCTAGAGCGGGCTGCCAACAATTTGCTCGATCGGGCACTTGGCGCAGGCATGGGTTTCGTCGCGGTGAACTCCAGCTGGGAGTACGTGGAGAGTGAATCCGTCACGGAAACAGCCACCCCCGCCACCGACCCTTATTTCGAGTCCACCTCGGAATCCAAGAGCGACGGAGCCTCGTCTTCCGTCGGCGGTCCAGCCGGAGTCACTTCGAACATCACCCAGGACTTCGGTACGGACAACGCCGCCACGGGTGGCGGAGGCTCCGGTGGCGGGACCTTCGAGAACAAACGTTCAGAGAAGCGCAGTGCAGTTGGTCGCAAGACCGAACACACGACGCGCAAGACCCCCGTGTTGCAGCGCGTTAGTGTTTCGCTCACGATCGACGAAAGCAAGAAAGAGCAACTAGAGGGCATCTCATCCTCGATCAAGGCTGCCGTTGGCTACAGTCAGGAGCGCAATGACTTGTTTACGGCAAACACGACATTGCTCCCCTCTTTGGTACGGGAGGACGGAAAAGTCGTCGTCCCGGAAGCTATCGAGCCCGCTAAGGCACCCAACGCTTACGTCGAGCTGCTGCTGCAGTACGGCGTGGAAATCCTCGCTGCCCTCGGCTTCCTGGTGGTTCTCATCAAGAGTCTAAAGGGCGGAGCTGCAGTCGCCAGTGGCGCTGGTGGCGGCGGGTCAGGGGCCAGGCTCGGCGGTACCGGAACCAAGGTACCCAGCTCCCCCATTGTCCCGGGCACGGTCACCGCCGCCAACCCCGCGGGAATCACCGAGGAAGAGATCGCGAACATCGATCCATCCTTGCTGGCCCGCACGCAAGTGGAAGACCTCGTCCGCAACCATCCCGAAAAGGTGAGTGAGATCCTCGCTTACTGGGCCACGAATTCTCACACGGTGGGTGCTGGTCGATGAATGAAAAGCCAATCTTGCTAGGCACGGAACGCGCCGCCGCGTTTCTGTTGAGCCTCGAACGGGAGAACGCACTCTCTCTGCTGCGTCACCTGAACGAAGACCTCGTCTCCGAAGTGGCTGCGGCCATGACCGAGCTGGGGGACAAGTTCTCCGACAGCAAGGAAGTCGACGAACTCTACTACTCCATCGCGCGCCAGCTCATCACGCCCCAGGCCGTTAGCCCTCAAAGCAAGAAGGAGCTACACAGCTTCCTCGAGGAAGCCTTTGGTGCAGAGGGCGCTGATCGTGTCCTGAATGAGATCCGGCAACGGCAACTGACCGAAAAGCCCTTCCGCGACGTGGAGGCCTTCTCCCCCAAGTCATTGGCCAAGGCCTTTGCGGACGAGACCTCCACGTCTTGTGCCATCGTACTGAGTCATGTGGATCCGAGTTTCTCAGCCGAAGTGCTCGGGAACATGGAACCCGAGATCGCTTTGGAGACGGTGACCAAGATGGCCACGCTCTTGCCCCCGGGGACGAACGCGTTGAAGAGCATGGCCCGCAATTTGACCGCGCGCCTCAAGATCATCAGCCGTCAACCGGTTCCTCCGGATCCGTCCCTGCGCCTGAAGACCATCGCCGAGATGCTCAACTATTCCAACCAAGAGCTGGAGAGCTCTGTGATGGAGGGCATCGAAGCAGAGGACGCCGAGATGGCCGGAGAAATCCGAGAGTACATGTTCACCTGGGCTGAGCTTTCGACCATCGACAAACGCGCGATGCAGAAGATCCTCGGATCGGTGGACACACGCACCCTGTCAATCGCCTTGAAAGCCTGCGCTGCGGACGTCGAAGAGAACATCTCCTCGAACCTCAGCACGCGTGTCAAGGCCATGGTCATCGAAGAGCGCGAGCTAGCTGGCGCTGTTCCCATGTCCGAGGTGATGCAATCCCGTGCCGAGATCATGAAAGCTGTTCACAGCCTGATCGAGTCTGGCGACCTGTCCCCGGCCCGTAGCGGTGAGGAGCTCGTGCAATGATCAGGGCCAAGTCGACTCTCCGAGTTCATGTCATGGAGGGTCCTTCCGAAGCCCGAGTGCTCGACGGTGATCTCTCCTCCTATGCGCTTGCACGACGGGAAGCCAGAGAGTCCCAACTTCGCAAGGAGGGCTTCGATAGCGCCGCGCAAACCGCCGCCCACGCCCTTGAACTTGCGGGCGACAAGCTGATCGGCTGCCGTGATGACCTTGAAGCCTCGGCTGTCATGCTGGCGATGGACATTGCTCAGGAACTTCTGCGCGTGGAACTTGGAAAGGGCAACTACGACATCACCAAAATTGTTCGTGAAGTGCTTGCCAGTCACTCTGGATCCACCGGATCCACGATCCTGCACGTGAACCCCGAAGACGCAGCCTCCCTTGCGGATGTCCCCTTCCGTTCCGGCACCCAGATTCAAGCGGACCCTTCCATCCGGCGGGGAGATGTCCGCCTTCAGACCGATCAAGGAATGATGGTGCGCGAGATGGACGAGTGCCTGAAGTCGATTCGCAACAAACTGATTGAGGCCACGAGCTAATGCTGGATCTAGATCGTTGTCGCGAGTTGATTCGCGACGGGGCTCAACCCTCCTATCGTGGTCGCATCGACCGAGTCTCTGGAGTCATCGTTGAGGCCACAGGCGTTCCTTCGGCCCTGGGCGAGATGTGCTCCATCGACCGTGGTTCACGGGGCGTGATCAAAGCCGAAGTCGTCGGCTTTCGCGGAGCGAGTACGCTGCTCATGCCCCACGGGGAACTGAATGGCATCGCCCCCCAGCAGGTCGTGCGTTCCTTGGGCAGGACTTTCTCAATCGACGTTGGTGACGAACTGCTCGGACGTGTCATCGACGGCTTTGGTCGAGCGCTGGATGGCCAGCCCGAAGTGCACACGGCCACCAGCCGCGATGTCCGCCAATCGGCTCCCGACCCACTCAGCCGCCCGTCAATTTGTGAGCCCCTGCAAACAGGCGTGCGCTCGATCGACGCAATGAACACCCTCGGCCGTGGTCAACGGCTTGGAATCTTCGCCGGGTCCGGCGTCGGCAAGTCCTCCCTCCTGGCTCAGATCACCCGCGGAACCGACGCCGACGTGGTCGTGGTTTCCTTGGTGGGTGAACGGGGCCGCGAGGTGCGCTCCTTCGTCGACGAGGTCTTCGGTGAAGAAGGTCGCAGCAAGGCAGTCATGGTGGTGGCTACTTCGGACCGGCCGCCCATCGAACGCTACATGGCGCCCTTTGTGGCCATGACCGTTGCCGAACACTTCCGCGATCAAGGCAAGAACGTCTTGGTGGTGATGGACTCCGTGACACGCTTCGCTGCCGCTTGCCGCGAGATCGGCTTGGCTGCTGGCGAACCGCCTACCGTGCGTGGCTACCCGCCGAGTTTCTTCGCAACGGTGCCGAAGTTGGTCGAGCGCATGGGGCGCACCGAGAAGGGCAGCATCACTGGCCTCCTGACCATTCTGCTGGATGGCGACGATCCCAACGAACCCGTGGCGGACACCTTGCGTGGTCTGCTAGACGGTCACATTTTCCTCAGCCGCGAATTGGCTCAAGCGGGCCATTTCCCCGCGGTTGATGTCTTGGCCAGCCTCTCACGACTGATGCCGTCGCTCTCGAGTCCCGAGCATCTCGCTCGAGCCTCGCAGTTGCGCGAGTGGCTTTCCGCTTGGCGTGACGGCAAGGACTTGGTCGAGATCGGCGCCTACTCCGAAGGTTCGAATGCCAAGCTCGACCAGGCGATCATGCGCATGCCCGTGATCGAGGCTTTCTTGAAACAGCTGCCCACCGAGGACACGCCGATCGAGGAAGCTCTCGCGCTGCTCGAGCTCGTGACCGGTGACATGTCCGGCGGATCGTGAAGAAGTTCGAGTACAAGCTCGCGCGCCTTTCTCGAGTGCGCACCGTTCAGGAAGAGATCGCACGCGCCCAGTGGCAAGGCGCTGAAATGGTCGTGCGGCGCTCCTTGGCCCGCGAACAAGAACTCGGGAACGCCATCGCCCAAGCGATTGCTGAGCTGGGGCTCGCCCAGGCTGCTCCCCAACTGAATCCCCAACACATCCTGCAGGCGCGCCAAGCGATCGGCTTCATGGACAAGCAGCTGGCCGCCCAGGGACGCCAAACCCGAGTCGCTCGGATTGATGCCGACAGGCTGAGAGTTCCCTGGCAGAAGGTCAGAACCGAGGTCGAGGGCCTCAAGCGCCTGGAAAAAAAAGCCCGGGACAGCTTCCGTGTTGAGCGAGAACGGGAAGAAGCCAAGCAAAGTGATGAAGTTGCCATGGAACGGGCACGCAGGAACAATTTTCCGCTTACGGAAGAGCGTCGATAACCCGATCCACTGCTTAGGAGCCCCGGGCTCCGGAGCGAAACAATGAACAAGATCGTAAAGTACTCTCTCTTTGGCGTCGGTGGATTGGCCCTCTTCATGGGCACCTACATCGGCATCGCCCTCATCTCCGGCGCCCCCCTGCACGAAGTGCCGGTCCTCAGCATGTTTGTGGACCCGCCTGAGAAAGCCCCCGCGACAGAGACGGACCCAGAGGTCGCTACCGAGGACCTGAAGCGCGAAAAACGCGTCGGTGCCGATCTCATGGACTCCAATGTGGGCCTGCTAGGCGCTTTCATGATGGAGTCGCCCTTCAAAGCCTCGGACCTTCGCAAGCTCGAGAATGAGCTGAAGAAGAACCTGCGCGAGCAATCCATCGAGCGCCAAGCCATGGATTCGCGCGCCCTAGAACTCGATGAGTTCGACAACGCCCTCCGGGAACGCCAGGCGGAGCTCGCTGACCGGCGCACCAAACTGGAAGAGATGGAGGGCAAGATCGAACTGCGCTTTGCTGAGCTGGAGTACACGGAAAACGTGAACAAGGAGCGCGAAAGGCAGGGCTGGCGCAAGCTGGCTGAGGTCTACAAAGGCAGCACTTCGCAGGCATCCGCCCTGATGCTCGTGGACGAGGAGCCCGAGGATGCAGCCCTGATTCTCCAGGAACTGGACCCCAAGATTGCCGGAGAGATCCTGCGCGCGGTTCAGCCCACCGAGAACAGAAAAAAGTACATGGACGCCTATCGCCAGGCCTCCCCGCAGGACGAGTAACCCTAGTCAGCGCACTCTTCCGCCCCAGGTCGAGTGCCCTGCCTATCTGATCAAGCCACCCCCCCAAGTGGCCGATAAGAAACGAGTCCCCTCCCTGCTTTCCCGGCAGAGCGCGCCCACCTATGGATATTGCAACGATTATTGGCGTCATCCTGGCCTTCGGCCTGGTGCTGTTCTCCATGGCCACCGGGCCTGGTGGAATCGCCATTTTCATCCACATCCCGTCCCTCGTAATCGTGTTCGGGGGAACGCTTGGGGTGACGTTGATCTGCTTCACGCTGGATGATGTGAAGTCCATCGTCAAGATCATGATGGTCACGGCGCTGCGGCCGATGCCCAAGCCCGCGGAAGAGATCGAGCGCATTGTTGAGTACGCCAACCTGGCTCGTAAGGAAGGCTTGCTCGCTTTGGAAAGCAAGCTCGAGGAGGTTGAGGACACCTTCTTCTCCAAGGGCATCCAGCTCGTCATCGATGGTTTTGGTGCGGATACCGTGCGCGACATCATGACTCTCGAAGCGGATTGGCAACGCCAACGCCACGGAACGGGCAAGAAGGTCATGGACCAGATGGGCGCCTTCGCTCCCGCCTTCGGAATGATCGGAACCCTGGTGGGTTTGGTGCAGATGCTCCAGAACCTGTCGGACCCGTCGAGCATTGGTCAGGGAATGGCCACGGCGCTGCTCACGACTCTTTACGGCGCTGTGCTTGCCAACATGGTCTTCCTCCCGGTGGCGGGCAAGCTCGAGGTCTTGGCCGGTAGCGAGGGATTGCTGCGCGACCTGATGATCGAGGGCATCGTCGCCATTCAATCTGGCGAGAAGCCCGCGCTCATCAAGGAGAAGCTCAAAGGCTTCCTGCCGCCAAGCGGCCGCGATCTAGTCGAGGCCTAAGGGCCCGGGAGTTTGCGTCATGGGTCAAGTAGAAGATGATCCGCCCGCCGGAGCCCCAGACTGGATCGTCACCTTTGCGGACATGATCTCGTTGCTCGTGACCTTCTTCATCTTGCTGTTGACCTTCAGCAGCATGGAAGAGAACGAGGCCTTCCAAGTGAAAGGCAACATCATAGGCACCACGGGAGTCTTGCAAGACACGGGCGGGGAGTCGGCCACGCCCCCTCCCATCTACGACACGATGAATGCCATGGATGCCACGCGCGGGGCGCAATTGCCCCATTCGCGGCCCACGGAAGAGCTGCTTGATAGCGTCAGCGACAAGGGCATGAAGGCCACCGAGCAGCACAAGGAGGTGAATCTGTCCGCCATGAAGGACGGGATCTTGCTGAAGTACGACGAGCGCGCCTGCTTCAAGCCAGGCTCGGTTGAGCTCTCTCCGTTCCTGCAGAAATCCGTCGCTGAGCTGGCCCGAACCCTACAGCACTACCCCCACATCGTGGTCATCGAAGGTCACACCGACACTGGGTTCCAACCAACGCGCAAGTACGCGACTGCCGAGGCCCTGTGCGTGGCTCAATGCAAGGCCGTGGCTGAAGTCATGCTCGCCAACAGCGATTTGAATCCCCTGCAGCTGCAGATCTCGGCAATGGGCACGGCCTACCCCACGAGCCCCAACTCCAACGAGACGGCGGATGGCCGCCAGCGCAATCGGCGAGTCGAGTTGCGGATCATGTCCAACAGTGAAGCCCGCGCAGCGGCGCTGAAGCAGAAGGATCCGTCCAATGGGTGACTTCAAGCCAGATCCGAAACCGGCGCCGCCGGCCTACATGGTGTCGTTCTGCGACATGATGACCCTGATCCTGACCTTCTTCATCCTGCTGGTTTCGATGGCCAAGGAACGCCAAAACGGACTGGTAGCGGCGGGTGTGGGCTCTTTCATCATCGCCGTCGAGTCCCACGGCATGCCCGGCATTATGTCCGGCGAGAAGAAGGACGCCGTCTTCAAGCACGTCCGGCGCAAGTTCAATGTCCCTCAGGATGGGGATCCTGAACTTCAGACGACCGCCAAGGACGCCTCGAATCTCGAACTGATCCGGACCCAGCTACTGGATGCCCTCAAGCCCCACAGCGAACTGACCTACCCCGGAGTGGTGCAGTTCGAGCTCGGCTCCGCCGAAATTCCAGCGGCGGCCCTGCCCTACCTCAAGATGCTCGCCCCCTCCCTGCAGCCCAAACACCGGCAAATGTTGCTGGTGGAGGGACACGCGAGCGATGCGAGCTCTGGACCCTTCCAGGACGACCACCAACTGGCCTCGGCCCGCGCAGAGGCAGTCCGGAAGTACCTCATCCAAGAATTCGGGGTCCCCGCGGACCGGATTCAGGCTCGGGCCTGGCTGGTGGAGCTTCCCAGTGCTGGGCAAACCAACCGATCTGCTGATATTCGACTGATCACCCCAGGCAAATAAGTGCCGATAAAACCCCCGCTATGGCTGAAGAAAAGAAAGAAGTCGACGCCGCTGAAGGCGAGGAAACCCCCGGCAAGGGGAAGGCGAAGCTGTTGATCGGTGGTGGAGTCCTCAGCGTGGTTGCTGCAGGGATCCTGGCTGCCGTCATGGCCATTCCGAAGAAGTACGAGAACCCGCGCATGGTCGGGCCCTTCGCTCAAGTGCTCTTCGATGAGCCAATTAGCTGCAACCTCGCGGGCGCCGACCGCACGCGCTTCCTGCAGATGCACCCGCAGGTCAGCTACCTGGCCTACGATCCCCTGTACCTTAGCCTCCGGATCACAGACCCCCTTTACCCGGGCGCCTTGCGCTCCACGGTCGGTGCCGTGGCCTCACGCAAGAACCCGGAGGAGCTCTACGAAGGGAGCATCGGGAACACAGCATTCATGGAAGAGCTGCGGGACAACATCGACCCGGTGCTCTTCCCCGTCCACGTGGGCGACACAGCACTTCCCTGGGATCACGATGAGGAGTCCGGGCTGCGTCCCGGTCTTTCCAGTTCGAGGTCAAGCTTCCGGGGCCACTTCGCGGACCACATTCTGCACGTTACCCAAGAGCCCATGGAGATGTGGGTCGATGAGGGCCCCAAAGCGAGCTTCGAGAAGGGAGACGAAGACGTCCGTCTGATCACCGCAGAGGGCGGCGTCTTGTTTATCGACGCGAGCATGCTCAACAAGGGCTTCGAAGGCGAAGTCAAAATTGGAGTGCGCGGTCGCACCGTCCAAGTCATCCCCGTGGATTTGATGGTTCAGTGATTCCCGTCTAGGTCCAAACAAGTGCCCGAGAACGTCAGTAACGAAGAGATCGAGGCCCTGGTGGGTCCAGATCCATCGCCGTCCGCGGCGACCGTTGCGGTTCGCGACTTTCGTCAACCAAGACGACTCTCCGCGTCCCAGCAGCAGTCCCTCGGGACGGCGATCAGTCAAGCCCTTCCGGCCATGGAAGGAGATTTGTCGATTTGGTTGCGGGGCGAGTGCACGTTGTCAATGTCCGGAGTCGGCGAGGCCACTGCAGTCGGCCTGTTCGACGAGTTCACCGATCCGATCTCGATCCTGACGTTCGAGGTGGACGGTGCCCAAGGCTGGATCGTTTGGGACACCGATTCTGCCCTGCGTGCTTCGATCATCGCCTTGGGATCGGAGATTCCTGACGACCTTGAAGAGCGCCCCTTGTCTCCGATGGAGCAAGGTCTGATGACCGACATGCTGGGGGTCTTCACCGACCACCTCGGCGAACTGCTCGGTCTAAAACTGATCACAACCGACTACACACAAACCGTCCGTGACTTCCTGACGCAACACAACGCCGGCAGTGGCGTGGACCTGCAACGTCTCTTCGTCCACATCGACTTGGAGAGTTCCGCAGGCTCCACCACTCTCAAGTTCTACTTGCCAGGGATCCTGCCCGAAGTGCACGCGAAGCCGGCGCAGCTCGCTCAACTGCCGAGTCACCTCGACTACGTCACGGTTCAGCTGAGTGCGGAACTCGCGTCTGTCGACGTGTCTCTGCCCGACCTGATGCAGATCGAGGTCGGCGACGTCATCCCCCTAGATGTCCCCGTGGGCAGCAGCGTTCTGGTTCGTGTCGAAGGCGACGTGGCTGGAACGGCCTATTGGGGTCAACACAACGGCACCACATCAATCATCCTTAAAGAGCTAACAACTCTCCGCAAATAGGTCCGAGACATGAGCGACGAAACCAAACAAGAGACCACCGAAGGCCTGGAAGCGGCCATCGACAAAGCGACGGAAGCTGTGGCAGTTCAAGCCAACGAGCTCCCCGACCTCGGTGAGACCCAAGCCAACGGGCATCCGATTGGTTTGGACGGTGTGCTCGGCGTCCCGGTGCAACTCACCGTGCGCATCGGTCAAACCCAGATGACTCTATCCCAGTTGGTCGCCCTTGGTCCAGGCTCCCTCGTCATCCTCGACCGGGACGCCCACGAACCCGCGGACGTCTTTGTCAACGGCAAGCTCGTGGCCCGCGGTGAAGTCGTGACCATCGACAACAAGTACGCCGTCCGCATCAGTGAGATTTCGGACGGCGGACACTCGAAGAAGGCCAACTAGTTCAGGTAACGCTGCGGCGAGAAGACCTCTGTATCGAAAGCGCTGACCGGCTCCCCGTTCAGCATTTGCGCCATGCCTTCTCCCACGGAGGGAGCCAGGGTGAAGCTATGCCCCGAGAAGGCACAGGCCACGTACATCCCTGGCACGGAAGCGACGGCGCCTAAGAGTGGTTGATTGTCGGGAGTCATGGTGAACATCCCGGACTCCGCACCCACGTCATGGACGTCGGCATAAATCGGCAGGCGCGCCTCCAAGCAGACTCGGGCCCATGCGGTGAAGTCCTCCCCCACTCGGTCCTGGAACTTGTCCGGGTCCTCAATGTCCAAGAATCCCGCACGGCCCCGGCGCCCGATCAGCGCGCGAGAGTGCAGTGGATCGCAACGCACATAGAAGCCTTGCTCCGGATCGATCAAGACTGGATGGTTCGCGCGCAGGGGAGTGCTGTCCTGGTCAAAGTGGTCGTCAACCTCATCTTCAAAGGTGTTGCCCGCCCGCAAGCTGTCGCTGTAGAACCCAGTGGCGCCGGAATCTTCGGGACCGGCATGCGCGTACGCCCCGCCTTCGCGCGTCGAGACAGTAGCGTGGTCCGTACTGCCGATGAAGCCATGCTCTGCTCGAACGCCTTGCAGCGGCAGCTTGATTCCCAAGGGCTTCAAGAGTCGCCCGCTCCAAGGCCCGGCTGCAATGACAACTTGGTCACAGGTGATCCGACCGTTCACTGTTTCGACGCCGGTGACACGCCCCTCTTCAATCACGATGCGCTGGACTGGCGTTCGCGCTCGAACAATGGCGCCGCGGTTGCGGGCAAGGGTACACAGGGCCTCAATGGACAAGTGCGCATCCAAGCAACCAGCAGTTGGTTCCCATGCGCCGATCGCGTCGTCCGAAACCGTCAACCCGGGCACCAACGTACGCATCGCGCTCGCATCCAAACAGCGGACTTCGATTCCCATAGAGTCGTGGAGCTGGACCAGCTTCTTGAGCTTTTCCAAGTGTTGCGGCGTGCGGCTCTTGGCCAAGGTCAAGACACCCGTCTGAACGAAACCGAGGGAACGTCCTGTCCTGCTTTGGATCCCTTGGTAGTAGCGGAGCGAGTCGCGCGCCATCCCCGCCGTGTTGAGAGACCCGTGAAACTGGTGGAGCACCGCGCCGGATCGGGCCGCCGGCCCAGACCCGATGTCACCGCTCTCGAGCAACATGACGGGGTCCTTCAGGGCGTCGGCACGTCGTGCGGAATGAAGGGCGATGGAGAGCCCAACAGCTCCCCCCCCAATGATCACAGTCTTCGCTCTCATGCGCTCACCTCCCAGTGGCCGTGTTCCACAGGCCCCAAGAAAGGGCCTAAGAGGCCCAAGTGTAGCACGCATGGCCATTGCTCGCTCCTGCGCGGGGAATCCCCCGGCGCTGCAGGTTTCTGCTCCGAAGGGCCGCTTGGGAGAGTCGCCGCCCGGTACCATCTGCGCCGGAAAGGCGTCCCTCCCAACGCCCTCTTTAGAGCCAGACTTGTCACGACCGCGCTTCCCCGCGCGGGTCAGAATCCAGGAACTTTCAAACGAGGTTCAACCGGTGATCCCCCCCAGAACAACACGTCAGATCTACATTCGTGATCTTCCCATCGGCGGCAACGCCCCCATTGCAGTGCAGAGCATGGCGGCCACCCCGACTTCGGATCTAAAGGCGACCCGCGAACAGATCCGCATCCTGGAAGCAGCTGGCGCCGCCTTGATTCGCATCGCGGTCGACACCAAGGCAGACGTGGAAGCCCTTCGGATCCTTCGTTCGGAGACGGACGCCTTGATCTCCGTGGACTTGCAGGAGAACTACCGACTGGCCGCGGACGTGGCTCCCCTGGTGGACAAGATTCGCTACAACCCCGGGCACCTGCATCACCATGAGAAGTCGCTGAGCGTTCGGGAGAAGGTCGCCTTCATCGTCGACTGCGCACGCGAGCACGGCTGCGCCATTCGGATCGGTGTCAACGCAGGCTCCATCGCTCCGGAGTACAAAGAGCGCTTTGGAGAGGACCACACGGGAGCGATCGTGCAATGCGCCATCGATCATTGCGCCATGCTCGATGAACTCCAGTTCGTCAACTACTTGGTCTCCATCAAGGACTCCGATCCACGGCTGGTGATTGAGGCCAACACCCGTTTTGCAGCAGCGCGCCCGGACGTGCCGATCCACCTCGGCGTGACAGAAGCTGGGATGCCTCCGGATGGCATCATCAAAACCCGCATCGCCTTCGAGCAACTGCTCTCCCGGGGCATCGGAGACACCTTGCGAGTTTCTTTGACGGTGCCCTTCGCCGACAAGGGCATGGAGATCGAGGTAGGCCTGGGACTGATCGATGACATCAACGCCGGACGCTTCCGCTCGGTCCCCCCAAACTTCTTCGAGGGGCTCAACATCATCGCCTGTCCGTCCTGTTCGCGGGTCGAGAACGAACGCTTTGTCGATCTCGCCCAAGAGGTCAAGCGTGCCACGGAAGCGCACCAGGACGAAAATCTGACCATTGCTGTCATGGGCTGTCGGGTCAACGGCCCGGGCGAAACAGACGACGCCGACATTGGTTTGTGGTGTGGAGCGAAGCGCGTCAACCTAAAGCGCGGGCCACAGGAAGTCGGCTCCTACACCTACGATGAAATCCTTCCTCGACTGCAAGAGGAGATCGCCGCGGTCCTGGCGAGCCGCGCCTAGAGTCCGGGTCATAGTAGGGGTCCGCCAAAAGAATAATTCCGCCAGCTCGTGGGGGGGGCACGAGCCAACGGAACTAAGGGTCCAGGTGGGTGGGGGTAGCGACCTCCCGGACCAGTCAGGCGAATCTCCTAGAAGGGAGCGTGCGCGCGGATCGCTTGGATCGGACGCACGGTCGCTGGATTCGTCTGGGGGGTCAGGGGGTCCGCAGCAGGGGTTGCGGCCTGAGTGTTGGCCTCCGGCTCCCCTTCAGGGATCGCGACTCCTCGTCCCTCAAGGACGTCCGCCAAGAGCGGAGAGCGGTCGCAGTAGGCCGCAAGAAGCAGGTTTTCCGGGTTCTCGTTGAGACGCTGAGCGATCTCGAGCAGAACCTTGTCGGAGGGAAACCTGAGGCCGTGCTCCATGGCACGGACGAAGGTGTAGGAGAGTTCGAGCTTGCGAGCGAACTGCACACGGGACTCTTTCCCGCGGGCGTTTTTGAGAATGCATCCTAAGCGCATCATTTGAGTTACCCCGTTTCGTTGAGTTGAAGATACGAGTCCGGACCGTAAGTGGGCACAGCAGGCCTAGCTGACGCTTGAGACCTCCCATGGGAAAAACCCACCTTCGGTGAAACAGTCGGTCTCTCGGGAAGGAGAGTGATTGTCCGGCTGGATCCGTCCGCCAAAAAGGGCGGGAGGCAATCAGGAACAACGTCGGCAACTTGCCGTTTCCCGCGCCCGGTCGCACAATGTGCTTCACCATGATGCAAGCCACGATCCGCGCCTCTTTTGAGGAGGCCGCTCGCACCCTTCAAGCCTTCCTCGATGACCCGTCCTGCGTGGAGGGTGTCGAGAAGTTCGCTCGCGCAGCCCATGAGACTCTCCAACGCGGAGGGCTCCTGATGGCCTGCGGCAATGGCGGCAGTATGTGCGACGCTATGCACTTCGCAGAGGAATGGACGGGACGTTTCCGTTCCGACCGTAGCCCCCTGCCGGCTGTCGCTTTTTCTGATCCTAGTCACCTTACTTGTATCGCCAACGACTTTGGATTCGATGAGGTCTTCGCCCGCTTGGTCACCGCTTATGGGAAGGAGGGAGACACGCTGGTAGTCATGTCCACGAGTGGCCACTCCCCCAACATCCTGCGTGCTCTCGAGACGGCGAAGGACAAGGGAATCACCACGGTTGGCTTGCTCGGCAAAGGAGGCGGAAAAGCCCTTCCCTTGGTCGACATCCCTATTTTGGTGCCCCTGGCGACCACATCTGATCGCATCCAGGAGATCCATATCAAGGCCCTTCACATCGCCATCGAAAGCGTTGAGCGTGCTCTCTTCCCGAGCAACTACGACGGATGAGGACTTCATCTTTGGACGAGGATACGCTCGCCCAGGGGTAAGATGATCTGGGGTAATCACCCTAATCTGGTGTACCACTTTCCTCGAGTTTGAGCGGCGTGCTCTTGCAATGCGACGTCCTTGCTGGACCGCTAAATCCCCAGCAACCTCCCCGGCAACTTTCTCTTGCCACCGCAAGCAGGGAACTCAGATAGAGTCCAAGCCCCACAGGAAGGGTGCCCAGGGCAATGACTCGAATCGAGTCGCGAGCTGACGCTCCAAGCGTTCCAGCCCCTGGCATTGGCCTTTCGGAGGCAACAGCAGGTCGAGCCACATCTGCGGAGAAAGCTCCGCCGACTTTGACCCTTTGCGCACGACCACGTTTCCACGGCTGGTCGCGCCGAAGCTCAGCTCCCCCTCGCAGTCGTCAGCGATCAATTGCTTGGCCGACTCAATATCCAAGATCTTAGCCAGCCCCAGAACACCGGGGGCGCACATGGCGCCATGCTGCTGCAGCCAGTCCGTGACCGCCCCGTCACTGGCCGAAGCCATCATGAATAGAGGGCTGCCCGCCTCGCGCGCTGAGTCCGCCTCCAGCAAGGCTCGAAGGCATGCCAAGACACCGGTGTGCTCACCTGCCCACTCATGGACAACGTCTTCCAGATCGTGCCCGCGCCCGAGGCAAGCGTAGGCCACGGGACCGTTGCCTTGGTCGTGCACCATCAAGCGCATCCCGGGAGTCGAGAAGAGGCGTGAGCTCTCCACAGGCTGTCGAACCATCCGGCGGTCCTGAGCCATGTACAGTTCATGCAGGCGCTTGAAGTCCCCCGGCAGGGCACTGCGCACGTGGGTCGCTGCGGGGAGTTGCTGGCAGAGGCTGCGCTCGAGGACAAAGTCGAACTCCAGCCCAATGGGTTGATAGCCACGCGTTTCATAAAAGCCCGGATCGTCCGCCCAAAGCATGCAAAAGAGACAGCCGGCATCCTTCAGTTCCCGTTCAGCGGCGTCGAGCACCGAACCTGCCAATCCTTGATGACGGCTTTCGACCGCCGTCGAGACCGAACCGATCAGCCCGATCTGAATCAATCGCGGCTTCCCCATTCCGTCCGGGAAGATCAGTTCCCGTTGGAGAATGGCGCAAGCCGAGTGCACCTCCCCGCCTTCTTCAGCGACGACAACCTTGGCTCGCGAGTCCGGCGAAAAGACCTGCGGGTATTCCTGAACCAAGGGATAGCCCTTCGCGTGAATGCTCTCCATCAGAGCCAGAGCACTTCCCGTGTTTGCTCGGACCTCAACGTTCATTTCCCATCTCCGCCAGGGGACTTCGCGTCTCGTCCGTGACCAGCTTGTCGGTAGGCTTCCATGAGTTGGTCGCTCAACGACAAGGCGTCAGTCAAAGTGCTGCGAGCACGATCGACCGCACCGGAAAGGTCCTCGGGTTTCTCAACCTTTTGGCTGTCCACAGAGAGTGACCTGGACTTCTCCTGCAGGCTTTCAAGGAGAGCCCGGAACGCGGGACCACCGGTCCCCGCGGCGGGATCTTGCTGCCCAGCTTTCCCAGGAGTGATGGCACTCGCGGGGTTCAGCGGGGAGCTACCCGCCTTGCCGAATGATGAAGGATCTACCATGGCATCAACCCAAGAAGTCTAAGAGTGTGTGTTGAATGAGTCGCGAGCCCGTTGCCTGGGCCAGCTGCAAGGTTTGTTCGGTCCGGTTCATTTCGAGAATCACCTTGGTGATGTCCACGTCCTCTACCTGGGAGAGTTGACCCTCCACATTGAGGCTCACGGTCTCGAGTCGACTGCCGCTGGAAATCAAGCGTTCAGTTCTTGCGCCAAGTGTTCCGAGGGCCCGCAGGGAGCGATTGAAATTGGCTTCCAGCTCTCCGAAGCGCAGGGAGAGCCGATCGACCACGTCCTTTGCGGGCAGGCCCGAGGTGTTGCGCAAGTCCGCAGCCACGCCCGCGAGCACATCGAAAATTGACGTTGCGCCGGTAAAGCTTGCTAGCTCATTGCCGGAGCGCGTAACCCCAGTCGCGTCCATGTGCAAGACCGTGCCGTCCTGCCCCACGAGTTCCATGTCCGTCTCGGTAAAGGTCAACGCGGTGTAGGCCCCGCGGGGCATGGCCACTGAGCCCTCACCATGCATGACAGCCGAGCTGTCCGCGCCGGTGTACGCCGTGAAGTCCACATGCAGTTCGGAACCATCCGAGTCGTAAACAGCGAAGTTCGTGTAGTTCGAATCACCGGCGACCGGCATCGGAACGAACTCGCCATTGCCCAGTCGGATCTTGCTCTCGGCACCGTTCACCTGGAGCACGTGATCATTGAGGATCGTGTCAAACTGCCCAGTGGAAACGAGAGCCAAGCCAGACCCAGGAGTTCCTGTGGTCGCATCGTGTCGGAAGAGGACATCGGAATAGCCGGTGCCTTGATTGGCCGTGGCTCCTAGGCTCGCTCCGGTCAAGCCCGAGAGCGTCACTTCACTAACGGCGGACGCCCCGAAGACCTCGGAGCCGGGGACGTTGACCGCAAGGTCTGTACCGAACCCGACCGAGATGCGTTGAACGCTGTCGTTTCCCAAGTACTCGACCGTTGCTTCCCCGCCAGTGCTGGTTAGGTTGAA
Source organism: uncultured bacterium (assembly GCA_937905825.1). Taxonomy (GTDB): domain Bacteria; phylum Planctomycetota; class UBA1135; order UBA1135; genus JABACD01. The sequence continues at coordinate 120,238 of CALCXM010000081.1, read as the reverse complement.
CGGCTCCTGGTCCGTCTTGGTTCCAGAGAACACAAAGCGATCGCCGATCTTCGTGTTCGCCACGTCGACAAGCTTCTCGAGGATCAGCTCAATTTGAAGTCCCATCGCCTCACGGTCCGTCGGGTTCATCGAGCCACTCATGCTCTGAACTACCAGGGCGCGAGCTTCCGAAAGGATGCCCGAAGCCTCTTCCAATGCTGATGTGGTGGTTTCCAGAATGGGTCGGCCGCTGTCAACACTATCGCGGAAGCGATTGAGAAGTCCCAGACGCCGGCGCATGGACAAGGCGCGGGCTGTGCCCACCGCGTCATCCGAGGGCCGCAGAATTTCCTTCCCCGAAGAGACGCGCTCCTGGGCGTGCGCCAGCTTGGTGAGGTTCGATTGGAGACCTCGCGAAACGAGGTTGAAGATACTGCTTTGTGTTGGACGAACAGCCATGGCTTAGATCAGGTTGAGAACTTCCTGTTGGAGGGTGTTGAGCACCTGGATGTAGCGCGAGGCGGCGTTGAAGTTTTGCTCGAAGCGAACCATCTCCACCAACTCCTCATCCACATTCACGCCCGATTTTTGGTGACGCCTGTTTTCAAGGTTTTGCAGCAAGAAGCCTTCCACGTCGCGAGTCGCGCTTGCGGTGGAAATCTCGAATCCCACATCACTAACCACGTCGCCGTAGTAGTCTCCGAGCGCTTCCCCGTTCAACCCGTCGACTCCCGTGGACTGCAAGTCCAAGAGCGCGAGAAGGGTCGTGTTGTCTCCGGATGCCCCAGAGGAGCCCGTTGCCAAGAGACCTGGATCCGTTTCCAAATCCGTTCGGATGGAGATGTCTTCGGCACCCGTTCCAGTGAAGAGCGAGTTCAGGCCGAAGGCCGCCAATACGTCAGAAGTATCCGCATCGGCGATCAATTCCACGCGGGCAGAGTCGTTGGTCGATTGCGAGAGCGCTCCGTAGCTGAAGGACACGGAGACTCCCTGGTCCACATCGAGAACGGTTCCTGGTTGGTAGCTCGTTCCGAGGTCGAGGGTCGCCACGAGTTGACCGGACTGGGTGTAGACATCCACCTCCAAGCCCGGGGTCGTGCCGACGATTCCATCTGAGGTGGGAACAAACCGGAAGAAGCTGTTGTCCTGTCCCGTGTACTCTCCGCCGATCTGAATATCGACCGCGGTGCTGGCACCGTTCACGGTCGTCCCGGCTGTGATTCCGAGGGCGGCCAACGCGGTCCCGCCGCCAACGGTCAAGGCCGAGCTAGTCCCAACAGCTTCCGTTTGAATGAACAGCTGGTCCCCACTCACCACAGCGCGCAAACCATTGGCCTGCATGTCCGGGTTGGTGTTGAGCACCGCGGCGATTTCGTCGGCAGTTGCCTCCGTCATCTCTACGAAGTCTGCGTCATTGAAGGTCGCGCTAAATGTACTCACCGGTCCGGTCAGCGTGAGTGTGTCTCCGTCGACCAACTCATAGGGACCATCAACGCCAGTTCCGATGGAAGCGTGGGCGCTGCCGAGGGTTCCGGACTTGTCCGGCGCCGGGTCAAGCCGGGGTGCGAAGTCGTAGCCGAAGCCCGCGTCCGCGAAGACTTGCAAGCGACCGAAGCTGTTGAGGTTGGCGTTCACCCCGGAGATCGCGTTCAGTTCCGCCAGGAAGTCTCCTACCGTCGTCGATGAACTATCGATTTCAATGCGACTGGTCTGCAGTCCGCCCGTTGTGTTGTTCGTGACGTTCACATAGAGCTCGCCGTCCTGAATATCGAAGGGCAAGCCAGACTGAGAGATCAGTTCATCCGAGGACACCCCGTCCAAGTCTTGGTCGGAAACGGAGTAGCTAGAAGTGATGTTTGTGAACGACCCGGAAGCCGGAGTGCCGGTGCTGTGCAAGCGGTTCATCTCGAAGATCAAGTTGCGCGCCAAGGTGTCGAACTTGCCAGATAGACCTGGGATGAAGTTTTGTCCAACTCGTAGCAACCCCGCGATGCTTCCGTGCCTGACGTTGACGGCGCGGTCACTGCCCTCGAGGAAAACTTCTACCTCTCCGTCCCCTTGGGAGATCGAAGTCATCTCGAAGGCCCGGCTTCCGCCCACGAGCAGGCGCCCGCCAGTGGTGATCTGAGTCACGCCGTTCGAGTCCTCGTGGAACGAGATGTCCACGAAGGTCGAAAGCTCGCGCATCTTGCGCTCGCGCGTGTCGCGCAGGTCGTTGGCCGGGGTTCCGGTCGCTTCTGTTTGAGAGATCTCGTGGTTGAGAGTCACGATCTGCTCGCCAAGCGCGTTGACCTTCTCCACTTGAATACCGACTTGACGCGCCGTGTCCTGGCGTTGCGAAATCATCGTGCTCGAAAGCTGATTGAACTGCGTCGTCATAGCGGTCGCCATCTGGACCATGCCCGTGCGCAACACCAAGTCTTCGGTAGACGTCGAGAGTTCAGACACAGCCCCGAAGAAGTTGCTCAAGCCCGATCCGAGACCGAAACCGCCCGGCTCACCGAGCAGCGACTCCACCTCAGTCATTCCATCGAGGGCCGAGTCCAGACGCCCCAAGGAGGCCAACTGTCCGGTGGTCCGCACCAAGAGCAGAATGTCAGTGGAGCGCGTCACGGTATCCGCGTTCACGCCCGATCCGATCAACTTGCCGCGCTGCAGAATCGCGGCGGATGCACTCACCTCAAGACGTTGGCGGGAGTAACCCTCCGTGTTTGAGTTCGAGATGTTGTGGCCGATCGTGTCCAGGGAAGCCTGGGCAGCCAAGAGGGCCTTAAGGCCTGTGTTTAGTCCGAGTCCACCCATTTTAGGCCTCCGCGTTGACTAGGGATCCACCCTGTCTGACTTGATCTTGGGATTCACACCCAAGCATGATTTGCATGACGTCTGCGTTGATGCGTTGGTGCAACCCGATCAGCGCGGCGAGACGACGTTGGCGCTTGATGACCTTTGCCACGGAGGAACGCAGTTCCGCTCGCAGCACGCCCAAGCGTGTTCCAGTGTTGCCAGCGCGACGCACCACACCCCCGAGGGTCAGTGCGGTCGCTGGCACCTTCCAATGCGCTGCCAACTCGGCGACCAGTTGCTTGCGGCGCCGGGCGACCTGATCGCTAGCTTTGCACAACTCAGATCCCTGGGTGACGACCTGTTCGAAGTCGACCGACGCATTCTTCGCGATGGCCGCCTCCATGGAATCAACCCAGGCGACGTTGTCCTGCTGCTTTTGAATTTCTTCCACCAGGCAAGCTTCCAGGTGGTTGATGGTGCTCTGTAGGTTCATTCTTACTCGGCTCCGTCCGCAGGCTGCTCAGGTCGTGCTTGTTTGTTGTCCAAGCTCGTCTTGACCATTCCGGCGATATCAAGGTCCCAGCTGGCGGCCAGGTTGTTGCCGATGCTCTTGTCCATCCAGCCGTTGAAGCTGTCGGAGCCGGGACCGCTTCCGAAGAAACCTTCCGGGAGCGACTTGCGCATTTCCTTCACAAGCATGGTGGCGAGCAACTGCTCGAACTGCTGGGCAGCCGTTTCGTTGTCGCTGCCTGCTTTCGGGACCTGCAACTCCTGCGCTCCCATGGCAGAGATGTTCGCACCGGTCATTTGTGAGCTCATTCCTAGGGCGTCCATTACATCCTCTTGATTTCTGCCAGGAGAGTGCCGCTTTGGGACATCGCCTGAAGGATGGTGATCATGTCGCGAGGCGTCGCCCCGAGTACGTTGAGGACGTCGACGACTTCTTGAAGCGTGCCGGCCGCCTTGGTCAGGATCAGTGCGCTGTCTTCCTCGACCACGTCCAGATCCGTCCGTGAAACCCCTTCAGTCGTTCCATCCGAAAGCGGCCCCGGTTGGCTGACCTCCGGAGACTCTGAAATCGTGACCGTCAGGCTGCCGTGGGTGATGATGCCCGGTTGCAGGCGAACATCGCCGCCCATCACGATCACTCCCGTGCGCTCGTTGATCACGATGCGCGCGACGTTCTCCGACATCACCTCGAGTCGCAGGATCGAATGAGCAAAGGCAGCATGCTGGGACTCGGGCAGGTCGGCAGGCACCTTCACGCGAATGCACTTGCCATCCCCAGAGGCGTTCGCGACACCCGGATACATTCCGTTGGCTGCCTCGGTTACGTGAACGACGTTGCCCAGACTATCGTGCGCCGTGCGCAGATCTAAGAAGAGGTAGCCGTGCTCGCTGACGATGCTCGTTGGAACCTCTCGTTCGACTTTGCCACCGCCAGGCAGCGTCCCCACGTTCACGTGGTTTCGAGTCACTGACGCGGACTCGCCGCTAGCGCTGAATCCACCGGCAGTCACTGGACCGAAGGCCGTAGCGAAGACGTAGCGGCCACTGATGTCGGTGAGCTCCGTCATGGCGAGCGTGCCGCCTTCCAAGCTCGAGCAGTCGCCGATGGTGGATGCGCGCACATCAATGGATTGCCCAGGACGAATGCCCGCGGGCAAGACCGCTTCCACCCGAACCACCGCAATGTTCTTAGAGGTCAGATCTTCGAGGTTAAGATTGATGTTGCGGGTCAGTAGCAAGTTCTTCAGCAACTGCCGCGCGGCCGTGCCAGAGTCGCCCGTGCCCGCCAGGCCCGTCACGAGACCGATCCCCATGACGTGGTTCTCTTCCATCCCACGGACGGTGACCAAAGTGCTCACCGGGGTGCGGGTAGAGGTCACGCCCGCTTGCCCTTGAGCAGGGGCATAACGACGTGTACGTGAAACCGTGGACTCTGAACGAAACTGCGGCTGCTGCGGAGCAGCGAAGTTCGCGTCCAGACTCTGCCACAGTCTCGGGATGACGTCCGCCGTAGGCTCATCGGTTGTATCGATGATTTCGGGGTCTCCGGCGTCTGCCGGAGTCCCTGCGCCTGTTTGCTGGAGCGGCGTCTGGCCCATGAAAAGGACCAAGCTGAGGAGGAGGTGGTTGTACATGTCGTTGTGTTGCTGTTCGCTGCCTGCTGGATGGAAAGGCTAAGTCCGACTTAGAAAGGCCAGAGCCAAACAAGCGCGCTGTGAAGGAAACCGCCCAGTCCGGGTCGAGTCGTCGCCTCGGTGCCCGGCCCGCTGCCCGTGTAAGCAATCTTGGCTTCTGCCACGAGCGAACTGGTGACCGTGTTGTCCGCGCTAACGTCGTAGCGACGGACGATCCCAGAGAACTCGATGGTCTTCACTTGCTTGTCCACCCGGATCTCCCGGCGTCCGCGAATGACCAGATTTCCGTTCGGCAGTGCATCGGTGACGATGGCGGTCAAGCGAGCCGTAAAGGTTCCCTTCTTCTCTTGCTTTGCGTTCCCCGAGAAGTCATCCGTCGTCGAGCTAGAAATGGCTGGCAGGAAATTGAACGCGTTCGGCTTGATGTCGAAGGTGTCCAGGGAGTAGCCCAGGCCAGAGGCCCGGGAGAAGTCCGACTTGGCCTCTTCCTTCACGTCCGAACTCTCGGAGATCAGGATCGTTACCAAGTCCCCGGCGCGCGAAGCGGTCTTGTCTGCGATCAGCCCCACGGGGCCATTGGACGCCGAGTAGATCGATCCGCGGCGGGGTTGGCCTTGTGCCTGAGCTGTCGCGTTCAGGGTGAAGAGGGCCAGCAAGGTGGCGAGTAGATAGTGCTTCATGGATAGGTTTCTAATGGTAATAGAGTGCGAGTTACTTGATTTCGAAACGAACACTGCCGGCCGCCACAACAGTGACTGCGAGCTCTTTCATGGTGTTCGAGATTTGGACTTTGGTGGTGTCACCGATGTAGGCGTCGCTTAGAGCGGTGCCGTAGGTCTTGACGAGGATCGTTCCGTTCTTGACCACAAGCGAAACGGTCTCCCCTTTCTTGATCGCCTTTGAGCGAGTCACATCACGGCGGCCCACGGGCTGGTTCATGTTCAGCTGGCGATTGGCCGTGGCCCCGATTAGCTCGGTCGGGGACATCGGCTTTTCGTTGCTGGGTGAAGTCATCGGTGCGCGCTTCACGACCATGTCGTCGAAAGCGATCGGCTCCCCCTTTTGAATGTCTCGGCGCAAGACCGGCATGTTGCGGAAGAGCGTGACGTCGTAGCTCACCCAGACAGTTCTGTAGGGCGTGCCATCCACCAGGATCTGGACAGGAATGCTCCAGGATCCAGTCGCGGTCTTGCTCGAGCTGATCGTGGTCGTGGAGGGTTGAACCACCACGCGACGCCCCTTCAAGCCCTTGGGAACAATCTCGTCGTCCAGGGAGTGCGCCAGGCTAAGTTCCATGTCTTCGCCAGCCAGGATTGCTTTCAATGCGACCGCAGCGGCCTCCTCCATTTCTTTGCCCTTGACCGTCGCCACGGTCGGACGAATCCTGCAAGCGCGCTCGCCATCAAGCGCCAACTGAATGTCGCTGAAAGCCCTTTGAAGTTGGCCTTGGATCTTCCAATCCTGGAGCACACGGCTGTAGCCAGGTGCCGGGGCATAGCCCAATTGGAAGCTTGCGAGTCGTTCCAGTTCTGCTGGCTTGGCGCCGGTGATCGTTGCGATCTCCCCGAGGGTGATTTCCGAGCCGAGCACGGAAGCATCCTTGGGCAGCGTGATGGTCACGCCAGCGAGCAAGAGGGTGGGTAGAAGCATCATGGTTCAGTTATTGGCTAGCTAGAGTTAGCGGATGATCTGGTTGGCTTGCTGCAGCATTTCGTCGGAGGCGCGCACAGCACGGCTGTTCACCTCGTAGTTGCGTTGGGCCATGATCAGACCCACCAGCTCGTCGACGACTTCCACGTTGGAACGCTCCACGTGCTTGTGGAACAAGCGGCCGGTGCCTGCCGTGCCTGCCTTCTGGCCCGTGGCCACGCCGGAACTAGCTGTCTCGCTGTACATGTTTCCACCCTGTGCCTTGAGGCCTTCAGGGTTCGCGAAGCGGAACAGATCGAGCTGGCCAATGGTGGTACCGATGTCACTTTCAGTAGTCCGTGTCGTGATTGTGCCGTCCTCCGCGATGCTGATGCCGATCACATCCGAACCGATCTGCGGGAAGGACTCGACGGGGTAGCCCTCGGAGGTCACCACGGTGCCGTTTCCGTCACGGTTGAAGTGACCGTCGCGGGTGTAGCGTTGCTCGCCGCTGGGTAGGGCGACGCGGAAGAAGCCTTGTCCCTGGATAGCCAGGTCGAAGTTGCCGGAGGTCGGCTCCATGTCTCCTTGGCGAAAGCTCTTGCGCGAACCTGAAATCTCCACACCGGAACCGATCTGGGTTCCGGTGGGGTTCATGCCCTGCTGCGAGGTGGCTGCGCCGGGCTCTTCGTACGTTTGGTACAAGAGCGAGCGAAAGCTCAAGCTGCTGCGCTTGAAGCCACCGGTGTTCACGTTCGCGATGTTGTTCGCGATGGTGTCCACCATCTTTTGCTGTGACTTCATTCCTGAAGCGGCGGTCATTAGGGCTCGGATCATGGCTTGCTGGCTTAGATAGAAGAGGTTTCGCTGAGGAGGAGGGCCTAACGGATTTGCGTCAGGCGGCCATAGGATTGATCGATGAGACCCATCACGTTCTTGGCGGACTCGAAAGACCGTTGCACCGTAATCATCCCGACCAACTCGTCGATGGAAGTCACGTTGGAGCTCTCAAGCTGGCTTTGGTGCACGCTGGTCTGCGCCGGTACCTCCGAGCTGTTGCGGCCAGCTGTGTAGTAGCCGCCGCCCAGGAAGGAGAGTTGCTCGGGCCTCGCGACGTTGGTCAAGCGCAGCTTGCCGAGGTCCACGGTCCCTTGAAAAACTCGACCCGATCCGTCGACCTCGATCTGCTCCCCGGTGGGATTGATTGGGCCATTGTTCGATTCCCAGGCGACCGGGTAGCCCTCTGCTGTTTGCAGAATGCCCTTGTCGTCCACCTGGAAGATGCCGTTGCGGGTCAGCATCTCGCCGTCCTGTCCGTCGACGGCGAAGAAGCCTTGGCCCATGAGCGCCATGTGGTAGGGGCTCGCTGAGGGCTTGAGGGCTCCCTGGGTCCAGTCGGCGGCGGAGTGCGTGTAGATCGCAGTCTCCTTGCCATTGGATCCGGGGACGTAGAAGGAGCGCGTGCCTGTACTCATCCGCTTGTAGCCGGGCGTGTCGACGTTCGCGAGGTTGGCCGTGATGGCCTCCATGCGTCTTTCTGCTGCCCTTCCGGCGGATACGCCGCTGTAGATTCCGATGTTCACATCCCCAGGGAAGCAAGGTGAGTGCCAAGCTTGTGCAGGCCCTGAAAAGGCCGTTTCCGGCGAAATCACGGGGGTTCCGCGGTCATTTCACAGGTCATTTGGTTCTGACCCGGAATTGTTTTCCGCCTGAAAATGCAGCCCGCCCGCGCCCTGGTGAGGACGCGGGCGGGCCGCATGCTGAGGAGGAGTTTCGGCCTAAAAACCGAGTTGGGACTAGATGAGGTTCACCGCTTCCGCGAGCACTTCGTCCTGGATCGAGATCACTCGAGAGCTGGCTTGGTAGCCACGCTGAGCCTCGATCAGACGCACGAACTGTTCGGCTGTGTCCACGTTGGAGTTCTCCAGGGAGCCCCCGATCACCTTGCCCGCCGCAGCTAGGTCGCCGCGGCCAAAGATCAGGTCACCACTGTTTGGGGTTCGCCCCCAGAGGTTGTCGCCGACTTCTGCCAGCCCTTCGCTGTTGTCGAAGACCGCCACACCGACCGCGCCCAACTCCTGGCTCTGACCGTTGGTGTAGAACCCATTGATGGCACCGTTTGTGGCGACATTCAAGCTGGCGAGTTCACCAGCGGCGTAGCCGTCTTGGCCCGCCACAAACACCTCGGCTGCGGAGCCGAACTGGGTCAAGCCTTTGAGGTCGCCGTCGATACCAAAGTCGAGCTCCACAGAGACCGTGCCCGGTGTTCCCGCGAAGTCGATGACGACGTCGTTGGCCACCGCGCCGAGCCCGATGGGTGCGCCATTCTCGTCGAACTGCAGTCCAGTAACCGTGCCACTCGTCACGGTCCCGCTCGTTGACGGAATCTCTGGACGCACATTCCAGGTTAGGTCCTCTTGACGTTCATAGGTCAAGGTCAAGGTGTGGGCCGTTCCAGCGTTGTCGTACACCTCGGAGGAAGTCACCACCGTGTCTGGTCCAGTTCCCTGGGTTGTGACGGACGTGGCGTAGACGTTCCAGTTGGTCTTTCCCGCTTGTCCCGAATTGTCACTGATGGCCAAGAGCAGGTCGCTCTCTCCCGCAGTCTCGGAGACCACGTTGATCTGCCCGGCCGCGTTCAAGGAAACCGTGGCCGTCGAATAGAGCGAGTCCAAGAAGGAGACGAAGGAATCGACAGTGTTCCCGTCGAAGCCACCGGCTGGAGGCCCGTACCGGAAACTAGCGTTGATCGGCGAACCGTCGGCATCCACACCTGAGATGTTGATGACGTCTCCATCTGCGTAGTCAGACAAGTTGCCTGGAATGTCATTGAGCGTGGTCACGCCAGCGACGAGGGGAGTTTCAGAGCCGGTCACCAGGGTCGTTGGAATCCCGATCGAGGAGGCCAGGTCTTTGCCCGCTTCACCCGGGTTGATCTTTAGAGTCACGTCCGCACCGGTGAAGGTGCTTGAGACTTCGATGAAGCCGCTGCTGTTCACGCTGGCGTTGACGTCGGAGAACTCATCGATCTCTGCTGCGATCGCGGCCAAGCTGACGCCCCCAACAGCACCCGGGATCAGAACTGTCTGCGGGGCTCCTCCATTGATCACGACGTCCAAGGTCCAGGTCTCTCCAGGAGGGATCGGAATGGGGCCGCCGGTGGTACCAGAGAGAGTTGCAGGGGAGCCATGTTTGAGGCCTGATGCGCCCGTCAAGACTTCCGCCAAGGGCCCAGTCACCTCCGCAGGCAGGTTTCCGGCAAACTCCACAGAAGTGGTCCTATTCGGTGGATAGGCGGCATCGATGTCCAAGTTGATTGCGTCTCCGCTAGGGCTCAAAACCTTGTAGCCCGTGGACAAGTCGACCAAGTCCTGGTTCGCATCCATGCCGAAGGTGCCGACCCGCGTATAGAAGTCCACCGAACCGTCGCTTAAGGCAAAGAATCCCTGCCCTTGCATTGCCATGTCGAAAGTTCGACCTGTTTCTGCGAGAGCTCCTTGCTCGAAGGCGCGAACGATCGATCCGATTTGCACGCCCTGGCCAATCTGGGAAGCGTTTTGACCGCCCAAGGAGCCTGTCGGTGAGACCGACTCCCGCGTTGTTCGCGAGAAGTTGTCGGCAAAGCGCACCGTGGACTTTTTGAATCCAGGGGTGTTGGTGTTCGCCAAGTTGTTACCGATAACGTCGATCCAATCCTGGTGCGACTTCAGGGCAGAGAGGGCGGTGAATAGTGCTGTGGACATAGAGTTCGCTTAGTTTTCAGAAGTGTCGTCGTTCGTTCCGTCATCGCCGGAGTCTTCCTCAGGAATCGGTGGCTCGCCTGGCCCGGTGACTTCCGTCACGTGCAGGAGAGGAACATCGGTCCCACCCACGTTGAGCACAGCGATTCCGTCCTGAATTCGGATGGAGTCTACGGTGCCTTCCATCGCTGCGCCCGTGGTTGGATCGTCGTACTTGACGTTCTGCCCGATCAGGGAACTGCCCTCGGTCAACTGCGACATGAGCGCGTTGCTCTGCTGCAGAATGGCCAGGCCAAGGAACGAATCATTGAGGTTGTTCTGGGCCTCCAGGGAGGAGAACGAAGCCAGTTGCGCGATGAAGTCCTCGTTGGATTGAGGATTGATCGGGTCCTGGTTCTGCAGTTGAGTCACGAGCAGTTGCATGAAGGCGTCCTTTCCCAACTCTTCCTTGGGGGGTGCGCCTGCCGCTGCGGTCAATGAGCTCGGGGATCCTGTTGCGTCGACGTTCATAGTTGCTCCCGCCATTTAGGCGTAGGTGTCTACTCCGAGATCGGAGAGAAGATTTTTGGCCCTGGAATCAGGGCTGCCTTGTTGCTCTAGTCGAGACTCGAGTTCCGCGGAAACATCGCGATCGAAGTTCCAGGCTCCCGGGTCCCGTGAATCTTGTTTGTCGAGGACGAACTCAAAGCTCATCTCCTCGAATCCCTGATCGGCAAAAGCCGCCTCCAGTTCGGGGATGTGGCGCTCCAGCACAGCGAGGGTTTCCTCATTGTCAGCGTGGATCTCCCCTCGAACTTCCCCGGCAGACGTTCGGATCTTGATCTGCAAACGGCCGAGCTCAGCGGGGTGCAGATGCACCGTTGCTGAGCGCAAGCCGGGATGCAGTTGCATGCGGAGTTGACGAAGAACCTGGGAGGTCCGTTGGGCCTCCTGGGCTTCGGAAAGCTCCGGTGGAGAGACAGCTGCGGGGACCGAGGCCACCTTCGTCTCTTTGGGTTCCTTCGTCCCGCCGACATTTGCCGGTGCCGGGGCGGCCAGGGCGGCCATGTTGCCCGCCTTGGGGCTGCCCAGCTGATTCGACCCCGTCCCCGCGACAGGACTATTATGTGTGCTCGTCACCGGGGCCTTTTGGACCAGAGCAGCAGGGGCCTGGCTGGCCGCAAGGGCCATCATCGGGTCCAGGGCCGCACCCTTGGTTTGTTTTTGCGCACCCGCGGCTTTGGCGAACTCCGGTCGCACCTCCTGGAAGGCGAGGTGGCTTTCAAAGCTCTTGCCGGTCGAGGTACCGCTCTCGGATTGAACCGATGGGGAACCTGGGTCCCCTGGGCGTCCCTGCATCGGAGTCTCGGATCCGGAACGCTCGCGCGCTTTGGATTCCGTGCTACGCCGGGAGGGATCCGAGTCCGCTTTGCGCTCCGAACGGGCCTCTTCTGGGCGTTTTCCGTTCTGATCGCGCTGGCTGGACTCTTGCTCCTGCTTGCGAGCCCGGCGCCGTCCGCCCGCACCGGGGGTGCGTTCGAGTCGGGCCACAGGGCCTTCTGTTCTTGTTTGACCGTCTACATGCCTACCAAGAGAGAAGATGGGCGACCGTTCCGTGCCGAACGGCCGCCCATTACTTTCCAAGGAAGGGAGACTTGCTGAGTTTCCCATGGCATCCCTAGAGCAAGGGGGGTGCCAAGTGCCTCCGCCAATCTTTAAGCTGTTGACTTCAAGAGACTTACAGCGATCGAGCCCCTAAATAGAGCCATCCAGCCATGCGGAAATCTCTTCGGGGTTCGGGAAAGGATTTGCCGAGCGGCGGAATTCTCTACCGCTCAGGGGGGTCTCATCTGGGGGGCAAATGGAGCATCAGAACCCCCACAGCGACGGGCTTACTCACGTAGTACTTCCGTGTAAGTTGACATTTTGGGGGTCCCCCCTTTTCCAAACACCGGGGTATGCTTCATCAAAGCAGTAACCTCTGCTGCTGCCTAGCCCCGATCGGCTATGGGCCAACACAAGGAACTCCTCCAGTCACCCGACGCAAGCGCGCGTCGGTTTTGACCCCCCCCTCCGCATTTTCTGCTGAGCTTTCAACATGAAATTCAACCTCCTCTCTTCACTGGTCGTCGCCGGCATGGCCGCGGGCACCGCTTTTGCGCAACACGCACAAGTGAGCGCCGTGGTCGTCAACCCTGCAAACAACCGCCAGGTTTGGGTTTGCAACCGCGACAACAACAGCGTTTCCCTGATCGACACCGCGGCTGGCACGGTTGTGGCTGAGATCCCAGTCGGGATCAACCCGCGTTCTCTCACCCTTTCTGCTGACGGCACTCAGCTGTTCGTCGCGAACCAGCGTGGAAACATTCCGCTGAGCGCGAACGCCGTGACGGGTTTCCCGGCCGGCGCTGACGGCGGCACCGTGACCGTGATTGACACGGGGACCCTCTCCGTCCAGTCCACCATCGGTCAGGTTGGCGTCGAGACCTACGGTGTGCTCACCTCCCCCAACGGCAAGTACATCGCCGTGAGCAACTTCCGCTCGGCCAACATTCGCCTGCTGGACGCGACATCGTTCCTTGAAGTGGCCCGCTTGGACTACTTGTCCAACCTGAGCTTCATCCCGGCTCCGTTCACCATTGTGGACGCCGATGCAAACCGTGACGGCATCGCTGACCTCGGCGAGCCCCGTGGCTTCACCATCCGCGACAACAGCAGCCAGATCTACGTGACCCACAACCGGTCCCCGTACATCTCCGTGTTGGACGTGACCCTCGACGCTCAAGGCGTCCCGACGGCTCTGACCCTGAACGCCAAGATCGACCTGAACGAGTACGCCCCGAGCACTCACATCAACCCGGTCCCCGTTCAGACAATCCTCAGCCAAGGTCTGCCGCGCTTCATGGAGGACATCTCACTGTCCCCCGATGGAACCCGTGCTCTCATCCCTCACGTGCTTCACAACATCAACCATGATGTGAACCACAACTTCGGGCCTGGACTGGCTGGCGACTTCGCCAACCGCGTCTACCCCGCCCTGACGCTGCTCGACGCGACCAACCAGAGCTACAACCAAGCTGGTGATAGCTCCACCCGTCTGCACCACGAGATTTCGGATTCCCTGCGTCCCGCGTCTGTTGGCTCCTATGGCAACACCATCGCCCACGCAACGAATGGCAACCCGATCGTTCTGGGCGTGGTCGGAGTTTCGACTCCCGGCAGCGTTGTTCAGATTCGCGTGGAAGGCGTGGACCCCGGCGACACGGTTTCCGTGCACATCGGAACCAAGCCTCTCAACATCCCGATGGGCGCCCAAGGTACCCGCCTGATGCGTCCTCGTTTGACCCTGAACGCCCCTGGTGGCGTGACGAACTTCACGATCCCAGCCCACCCGGCTTATGCGAATCGCCGCCTGCTCTTCCAGGCTGAGGTTGCTGGCTCCGGTTTCTCGAACGGCATCCGCCTTCGCATGGGAACGGACGCCAACAACGTTGGCGAACTCGGCTATCGTCCGGGGCAACCCAGCCGCGTGCTCTACAACGAAGCTGGAACCGCCGCTGTCATGCTGAATCGTGGTTCTGAGGACCTGTTCTTGTTCGACGTCAACAACTCGGACGTCAGCCTGCGCACGGTCTTCCCCGACCGCGTGAGTTTCGCCAAGCGCGACGCGCTGGACATGAACTCGCCGCTCGGCGACATGCCTCTGGGCATGGCCATGGTTTCTGACGCTTCGACGGCAAACGACGACGCTTTGGTCTACGTGATCAACGAAGGCAACCGGACGATCAGCTCCCTGCGAGTCGACTTCAGCGCCGGCACGATCCTTCAGATCAGCCCCCAGATCCTGACCATCACCGGTATCGACGAGTTCACGCTCTCCGAGCGGATCGGTCAGGAGCTCTTCGAGGACGCATCCCGTCCCCAGACGACGGGCAACTTCAACAACTCCTGCGCTTCCTGCCACTTCGAAGGCGGCGGTGACGGAAACGTCTGGCAGCGTCCTGCGGGTCCCCGCTCGACCATGCCGGTCTACGGCGGTTCCCTCGGTACGGGCCTCATCCTCTGGAAAGGCGTCCGTCTCAACATGGGTGAAACTGGCCCGATGTTCGGTGGCGAGAACGGCGGCCACGGCATCCTCACCGACGCCGAGCAACTTGGTCTTACGGAGTACCACGAGAAGATCTCTCCCCCGTTGAACCCGAACCGCAACGCGGACATGACCCTAGACCCTACCGCCCAGTTTGGTCGCGACCTGTTCTTCGGCTCGAATGACACGGGACTCAACCCGACCCTGCGGACGGCAAACTGCTTCGAGTGTCACGACAATGTCGAGACCGATCCCTTCAACTTCCCGGGTCCCCGTGGCTTCACGGTCGACTTCATCAACCCGATTCTCCTTCAGGAAGCTAGCCTCGAGACACTCGATCCCGACTGCTTCTCCCTGCGCGAGAACATCGTCGACATCAATGTGCGGAACGTGAACAGTGGCTGCGACGTCGACATCAATGATGACGGCTTCGCTGACATTGACCGCAACGGTGACGGCCGTGACGACCGCGAAACCTACGTGGTCCAGAACATCGACACCGATGACGACTTCCGTCGCGACGATCCCAACGGTTACCTGTGCCCCTGCGATCCGGTGCTGGACCCGCTCTGCGACGCCCAGAACCCCACGCGCCTCTTCGGCCGTGACGAGACCAAGTTCTCGATCCCGACGAAGCTCGGCGTTAGCACCACGGGCCCTTACTTCCACGACCACTCGGTGTTCTCACTGCGTGCCCTGGTGGACCCCGAGGCTCAAATGTTCGATCCGGTCTACGGTGACGTTGCGTACGGCCTGCCCGTGACGCGTCCCGGCTTGATCAAGGTCTTCAACGAAGCCCACGACATTCGCGGCCACGAGGGAGCTCCCTCCCAGCCCGGCGACTCCAAAGTTCAGCAGACGCTGAGCAGCACCAACGCCGACGCAGACATGGAAGCCATCTTGCGCTTCATCCAATCTCTGTAGTCGAGTCGACTTAGGCCGTCCCCCTGCGGGGGGGCGAGCCAAACAGCTGCGCGCCGGTTCACCAACCGGCGCGCAGCTTCTTTTTGCCTCTGGGAGTTCGGCTAGCAGCAGCTACGCAGGATGTCCGTGTGGGTCAGGATGCCCACGAGCCTGCCGTCCTTCTGGACTGGGAGCGCGCTGAACTCACACGCCAACATGGTGCGCACGGCTTGCGGCAGACTGCAGTCAACGGACGCTGCGGTGACATCGCGCACCATCACGTTCGATAGCGAGTTGTCCATAAGCTCGAGGCGCCCCTTCGTCTGCGCAGCGCGGTCGTGAACCATCTCCTGGCCCAGGGCAACGCGCAAGTCGCGGTCGGAGACCATGCCGACCAAGAACCCCTTTTCCACAACGGGTAAATGACGCACGCCCTTCTCCTTGCAAAGGTCCAGAGCATCGAACAGGGGCATGTCCGGATCGGCGGTGTGCACTGCGCTCGTCATCCAAGAGGACACCGTGTCCCCGGAGCGTAGCTTCCAATCCGAACGAAGAGCTTCATCACAGCTCGCCATGAGTAGATCGGTACTCGTCACGATCCCTGTGACCGTGCCTCCATGAAGGACAGGCAAGGCGCCGATCCGTTCTTTCAAAATGATCTTCGCGGCCTCCTGTGCGGTCGACTCCTCGCTCAAGGTTTTCAGATCCTCGGACATGATCTGGCCAACACACTTGGGGCCCAAACCTCCGTCGCTGTTGCGCTGCCGAGCGCGCAGCCAACCGGTGGCGAGCGCAACGTCGCGATCGGACACGATCCCAACCAATTCCCCATCCGAGATCACGGGAAGGTGCCGGAAGGGATGGGTTTCGAACAGTTCGATCGCATCGTCCAAGGGGCATTCGGGCGCTGCACAAACCACTTTGCGGCTCATGATCTCCGTGACATTCATCGTCGACTCCTAGCTGATTGTCCGCGTTCGCGACAACCGAGGAACCAACCGCGGTCTACCGGAACACGTCCCGGCAGGGAGCCACTTCGACGCCCGCGCCGAGGGCAACATTGTAGACCTATAGCTCCTGATTAGCGGAGCCTTGTCCATACTTCTGCGCCCAAGGGCCGCCGGCAGCTGGCTCCTAGTGCTTCTGCAGAATCTCGACCGTGCCGTCTTCTTCGCCAATCACCAAAACGTGGGCCAGATCGATGAAGAGCCCACTCTCGACAACCCCTGGAATGCAGCAGATGGAGCGGTCGAGCTCCCGGGGCACCGCAATGCCTTCCGGAAAGCGGCAGTCGAAGATTCGGTTGCCATTGTCCGTGACGAAGGGCTGGCCGTCTTGCTCGCGCAGCATGGGCTCGCAACCCAGGGCCTGCAGGGCGCGGCGCACGGTCGACGCGGCGAAAGGCACGAATTCCACGGGGAGCAAGAAGGCGAGCCCCAAGCGCTCGACGACCTTGTTCCGGCCGACGATGATGACCTGCTTGACGGTGATCGAGGCCACCACTTTCTCGCGCAGTAGGGCGCCGCCGCCTCCTTTGATCATCTGAAAGTCGGGATCGACTTCGTCCGCCCCGTCGATTGTCAGGTCGAGGCTCGTGGCCTCATCGAGGGAGATCAGGGGGATCCCCATTTCCGTCGCCTTCTGCTCGGTGTCCAGGGAGGTCGGCACCCCGCGGATCTCCAGGGCCTCGTCCCGAACCCGCTCTGCCAGGCGCTGGAGGGCGAAAAACACCGTAGAACCGGTCCCTAATCCAACGGTCATGCCGCTTTTGACGAGGTCAGCCGCGTGGCGACCGGAGACTTCCTTGGGGTTGGGAGTGGTCATGTGGATCGGGGGAAAGGGGGTCCTCGGGGGCTGGAGAAAGCGTCCCAGAGTTCTACCCGCTAGGGGCTTCCACCCGACCGAGGACCTGTGATTTGCCCGGATTATCTAATAAGAGACACGCTGGTCGCCGATCTAGTGAATTAATGAGACGCAATCTCATCCAGCCGGATAGACTTCCCACATGACCCAGCTCACCCAACTCAGCGTCGGTAGCACAGCCTCCCTCCTAGAGGTCGGTGGCACCCGCTCCTTCCGTCGGCGCCTGATGGAACTCGGCCTCTTGCCGGGCACCCAGCTGAAGCTCGTGCGGCACGTGAAGGTGGGAAACCTGCTCGAGCTGGAAGTCCGGGGTTGTCACCTGAGCCTGCGGTCGGCTGACGCGCAAATGCTCATGGTTGGATCTGCGAACGTGTCCTGACAGAAGAGGAAGGGCCCTTCGCTGGGCCGTCGTCATGGATCTCCCCCTAGTCGCCCTCGCCGGCAACCCCAACGCTGGCAAGACCTCGATCTACAACCTGCTGACAGGTGCTTCCCTGAAGGTGGGGAACTACGCCGGCGTGACCGTTGAGCGCCACGCGGGTGTGCTCAAGTTGCCCGAGAGCGGCAACGTCGAAGTCGTCGACATCCCTGGCACCTACAGCCTCTCCGCGCGCAGTCCCGAGGAACAGATCGCGAGCCGCAACATTCTCGGCCTGCCGCCCGTCGCGAAGCCCGACTTGGTGGTGATCGTGGTGGACAGCACGCAACTGCTGCGCAACCTCTACCTCGCTCTGCAGATCCTCGAGACCGGAGTGACGGCGATCGTCGCCTTGACCATGGTCGATCTGTTGGAAGGCAGTGGACGCCGGGTAGATTGCAAAGCGCTTGCCAAGGTTCTCGGGGTGCAGGTCGTGCCCATTTCCGGCGTGGCCGGCACGGGAGCGAGAGAGCTTTCCCGGGCGATCGACCGGACACTTGGGACCGAGCAACCGCAACGCATCCAGCTGTGGAAGACGAGCCCCAAAGTCGCGGAGGATCTGCGCGCCGTCGAGCGGGCTCTTCCGGACAGTTGGAAAACAGAACTAGAGCGACGCAACCTGGCCTTGGCTGCTTGGGCATTGCTCTCCATTGACGAAGAAGACGAGCTGCTCGACATTCCCGCGCAGCTGCGAGCCGTCGTCACCGACCGCCGGGACAATGCCGCCTCCGCTGGGTACGACATCGAGACCGAGATCATCCGCAGCCGTTACGACTGGATCGATGAGCACTGTGGTCCGCTCGTCGTCGAACTGGAAGCCCCCAAGGCCAACCTAACAAGTCGCCTCGACAGTCTGCTGCTGCATCCCGTTCTGGGCTTCGCCCTGTTCCTCTTGACGATGGGATTGGTGTTCCAGTCTCTGTTCAGTTGGGCCGACCCGGCCATCGGTTTGGTGGAGTCCGGCTTCGGTTGGCTCTCGGAGCTGGTGATCCTGTACATGCCCGAGGGCTTGATCCGCGACTTCATCACGGAGGGGCTGATCGCTGGCGTGGGCGGTGTGGTTGTGTTCTTGCCCCAGATTCTGATCCTGTTCTTCTTCATCGGCTTGATGGAAGACAGCGGCTACATGGCGCGCATCGCTTTCCTGATGGACCGCATCATGAAGGCCGTTGGATTGCACGGTCGTGCCTTTGTGCCCATGCTCTCCGGGTTCGCCTGTGCGGTGCCCGCGATCCTGGCTACGCGCACCATGGAACGCCGTCGAGATCGCATGATCACGATGATGGCCGTGCCCTTGATGAGTTGCTCCGCGCGCTTGCCGGTCTACACTTTGCTCATCGCTGCACTGTACGACTCGGAGGCGAAGGTGTTCGGGTTCTTGCCACTACCCGCGCTCATGATGGTGGGCATGTACCTGTTCAGTACCGTGATGGCTCTGGTGGCAGCTGCCCTGCTTGGGCGCACACTCTTCCGCGGTCCACAGGTCCCCTTGATCCTTGAACTGCCCCCCTACCGCATCCCGCAGTGGCGCGGGGTGGTGCGCATGATGATCAATCGCTCAGGAGTCTTCCTGCGCGAAGCTGGCGGCATGATCTTGATCTGCACGATCGGCTTGTGGTTGCTGCTGACCTTTCCCAAGGGTGCGCCGGCCGGTTCCGACTTCGACGCGCAACGCACGGTCGCCGAGACCGAGCTCTCGGGAACGGAGCTGGAAACGCGCATGACCCTGATCGCCAACGAAGAGGAAGGGGCGATCTTCCGCAACAGCTATGGCGCGCGACTTGGCAAGTCCATTGAACCGGTTATCGAACCCCTTGGCTTCGACTGGAAGATCGGCATCGGTTTGATCGGCGCCTTTGCGGCCCGCGAGGTTTTCGTGAGCACCATGGGGATTGTTTACGGCGTCAGCGCGGATGTGGACGAGGAGTCCCCGACCCTTAGGCAGAAGCTACGCAACGAACGCTGGCCCGACGGCAAGCGCGTCTACACGCCGCTCGTGGGTCTTTCGCTGATGATCTTCTTCGCCCTCGCCTGCCAGTGCATGAGCACCTTGGCGGCGGTTTACCGGGAGACTCGAGCTCTGCGTTGGCCGGCTTTCATGTTTGTGTACATGACCGGGCTCGCCTGGGTCTTTAGCTTTCTCGTCTACCAAGGCGGCGTGCTGCTCGGATTTGCTTAGGTTGGGGGGATGAAGCTCACCCCTTTTCATCTAGCGATCCAGGTCCGCGACATCGCCGAGGCGCGCGAGTTCTACGGCGGCAAGTTGGGCCTGCCGGAAGGCCGCAGTTCCTCCGAGTGGATCGACTTCAATCTGTTTGGACATCAGCTCGTGGTGCACTTGAATCCGGACCTGGGTCCGCAGGGTCAAGTTCCATCGCATAGCAATGGAGTCGACGGCAAGGGGGTGCCCGTCCCGCATTTTGGCGTGGTGCTCGAGTTGTCGGACTGGGAAGCGCTGGCGCAGAAAGCCCGCGGATTCGTCGACAAGTTCGTCGTGGAACCCTACGTGCGCTTTCGCGGGGAGGTCGGCGAACAGGCGACCATGTTTTTCCTCGATCCGTCCGGCAACCCGCTCGAGTTCAAGGCCTTCAAAGACATCGACGGGCAACTCTTCGCCACCTGAGAGACCCCTCGTGCGGAAGGGTTGCCCGCCGATGATTCCGTGGAAAGCGGTGCTTGCTGGGAGCGAGACTTCCGTTTCTCGAGCGCGCCCTTCCTCCACTTCGCGAAGTTCTCTACGTAGAGCTCCAGCCCATCGTGCATGCCGATCAACTCATTGGTCTTTTGGTCCACCAAGACAATAGGTAAGGTCTGGCGATGAAGCCTGCCATGCAAGCCGCTGCAACAACCGTCAACCAAGGACGGACGCGCAAGGGTGAATTTCTGCTTGTGCTGCTTTGCTTCGCACTCTCAGGATTCGCGGCACTCCTGTACCAAACGGCCTGGCTGCGACAGTTCTCCATCGTGTTTGGAACGTCCGAGCTGGCCGTCGCTACGGTCTTGGCTGCGTACATGGGAGGGCTTGCTCTGGGGGCCATGTTGGGAGGCAAACTAGTTGGCAGGCTACGGCGTCCCGTGCTGGCCTACGGTTTGCTTGAGTTGGGGATCGCTCTTGGAGCCCTCTGCGTTCCAGCTGGGCTTCGTTTGGCCCAAACACTCCAGGCGGTTCTGATTGGTGACCAGGTACAGATTGGAGGCTCTGGGACTTTGGCGGCTCCTCTCTTCTATGCGGTGGCTGCCTTCGTAGTCATGCTGGTCCCCACCACCTGCATGGGCGCGACCTTGCCGCTGCTGACCCAACACGCCGTTCGACGCGAGTCGCAAATTGGAATGCGCACCGGATTGCTGTACGCCGTGAACACGGCCGGTGCCGTGCTGGGCACCTTGGTGGCCGCCTTTGTCTTGCTCCCCGCATTGGGACTCGCCTCGACGGTCTACGTGGGCATCGCCGTGAACGGGCTCGTGTTCCTGTTGGCCGCCTGGGTCTCGTGGGGTTGTTCCGCGCGGGACCAAGAGGAGGCACCGACTGAAGTGTCGGTCGAACGCTCACCCATCCGCCGCGAGCAATTGATCCTGCCACTGATCGCTGTCTCCGGCATGACGTCCTTCACCTACGAGGTGCTTTGGACACGGCTCTTTGGCCAAGTGCTCGGCGGGAGCATTCACGCCTTTGCCACCATGCTGGCCACCTTTTTGGTGGGGATCACCCTAGGCAGCGCACTCGGGGCCGTTCTCGCCCGCACCCGCAAAGGATCGGTCTTTGGGTTTCTGCTGTCGCAGTTGGGTGTCGCGTCCTTCTCCATGCTCGTCTGGAATCAGCTAGACGAACTTCCGGGGCGCTTCGTGGCCTTGAATCAGGAGAACGGCAGAAACGTCATGGACAGCGCCCGCCTGATCGCATGGGTGCTCTTGCCCTCCACCCTTTGCATTGGCGCGACCTTCCCATTCGCCTTGCGGATCATCGCCAACTCCGCGCGCGATGCTGGCCAGGCTTCGGCTCGCGTGTACGCCTGGAACACCCTGGGCGCGATTGTCGGTGCGCTGCTCTCCGGGTTCTTCCTGATACCCGGTTTGGGATTCGCCTGGGCCATACGTCTGGCCGTGGGAGCCAATCTCGGACTAGCGGCCATGAGCGCCTGGTTGCTGGGACTCAGGAGGCAAGTGTGCGTCGTGGTTGCCCTGCTCGCTGTGCTTATCGGAGTCGTCTTCAAAGCAGAGACACCGGAACAACTTCTACGCTATTCGCCCGTTGATGGAATTGTTGACGGGCAACTGCTGCACCTTGAAGCTGGACGCTCCGCCACTGTGTTGGCCCTAGAGCAGGCCGGTTCCTTTCAAGTTCGCTCCAACGGGTTGCCGGAAGCAGGGGTCGACCTACAGGGCGCCATTCGATTTGGCAGGCTCGCGCCCAAATTCATGGCCTTGCTTCCGATCATCGCGCGCCCCAGCGCCAAGAGCATGATGGTCGTCGGCTTTGGTTGCGGCGTTACACTGGAGTCTATTCCCACCACGATTCAAGAGATCGACGTCGTGGAACTGGAGCCAGAAATCATCCGCGCCAACCAAACGTTCGCGGGGCGGCGGGCGATCGATCCCCTAGCGGACCCTCGCTTGCGCTTGATTTCCAATGACGCGCGCGGTGCCTTGATGCTGACCAAGGAGCGTTGGGACATCATCGTTTCCCAGGCTTCCCATCCGTGGACCGCCGGCGCTTCCCACCTCTACACCCACGAATTCCTCGCGCTCGCCAAGGCACACCTGAACGAAGGCGGAGTGTTCGTTCAGTGGATGGACATGGGCTTTCTCACGGAGGAACTCTTCGCGTCGCTCGGCGCCACCATGCTCTCCAGCTTCAAGCATGTAAGATTGTATCGGCCGAGCTCCTCAATGCTGGTCTTCCTCGCCTCGGACATGGCACTAGAGCTGGAACGCGAGTTGCTGAGGAGCGGACAACCCTTTGCCAATGATCCAGCCTGGTGGCGGACGGTTGGCATGGGTAGCGTTAGCGACGTGCTCGCCTACCTGGCCCTCGAGCATCAAGCCCTAGCGGAGCTCTGCGAGGACGCGCCAATCTGCACAGACGACGCGAACCTGCTGGCCATGCGTTCACGATCCTTCCGCGATGATTCCGATCTTGCCCGGTTGGAAACAATGCTCTCCGCTCGGGATCCCTTGTTGGAGGCTGATGGCCCCTTGCGCAAGGACCTAGCCGCCAGTATCGACGAAACGTACCTGGCGCGCCGCTTAGTGAGTGCGGGTCGGTCTGCCCGGGCTAAGGGACTGCTAGAACTCATGGACCCCGGCTCGCCCCAGCAACTGCGGGCCACCGGCAACGCTGCCACGACGCCCTCCTTGGCCCAGTGGCGCTCGGGAAGTCGCGACCTGCAGACAGCCTTCCAGCTCGATCCGAACAACGTCGAAGGGCGTTTCCTGTTTCTGCGCGACAACCTGCCCTACGTCGCCAGGTCCCTGCCTGGAACCGAACAACTGCAAGCCATGGCGGAACAGTTGACGGGGCCCGCTCTGCTGGTCTATCGCAACTGGCAAGCCATGGCTGCGGGGCGTTGGAACGAGATCGCCTCGTCCGAGGCTGCGCTCTCGCAAGTGCCTGCCAGCGCGCCCTGGTTCCTGCATGCCACTCGCCAACGAGCACAATGGCGTTCTCATGCGGACGACTCACAGGAGCGCAAGCAACTGGCTCAAGAGGCGCTTCCGATCATCGACTCTGCCTTGTTGCTCGAGTTAGATCCGCATCTGGTGCTGCTACGTGCGGAGGTTGCGCAGGCCGCGGATCGTCCACAGCACTTCATTGAAAGCATGAACGTGTTGGCCAGGTTTGTCGGTCCCTGGAGGAAGGGGTTGCCACCACTGGTCGTGCAGGAGCTGAGCGCTCAGCTTCCGCGCTTGAAAGAGTTCCTCGATACGCTGGAGGGCGATCCCCGCATCTCGACCAGGCGTTTAGAGCAGGTACGTTCTAGTTTAGGTGAGTGAGTGCTGGCGGGGGTCGGGCGCACGGCCACCCCTACGCGGCAAGCATGTCGACATGCTCCATGGAATTGATCTCACCCGCGGCAATCCCTGACCGGAACGCTCCCCGGGACAGGAGGACTTGAAGCGTGCGTTGCGCAGCATTGGGGTGGTAGCGCGTGCCCCTCAGCGGGAAGCTGGGCGGTACACGACGAGGCTTTTTGGCCTGGAACGATTGTGTGGCTGGCAGAATCCCTTTGTTTCTCTTGCACGCCAGAGCGCCCTTCGGAGAGCACACAGTGCAACCCTATTCCAGCGTCCCAAGATCTGCGGAGCCTGATAGGATCGAGGAATAATGAAGCAAACACTCGCTCTCGCGCTCGTTTTTACCTTCCCCTTTTCCCTCAGCTTCGCCATGTGCGCGCAAGCTTCTTCTGGACTGAACTCGTTGGTCCAAGAGGCGTATCTCAAGGCTTCCAATTCGGGCAGCCAAGACCTTCTCGGCACGTCCGTTGCCATTTCCGGTGACACACTCGTCGTCGGGGCTCCTGGAGAAGCCAGTGCTGCGACCGGAGTCAATGGCAATCAGAACGGTGACAGTGCTCCTGAATCCGGAGCGGCCTATGTCTTCGTACGCAGCGCCGGGGCCTGGGTTCAGGAGGCCTACCTCAAGCCGTCCAATACGGGGGCGGGGGACAATTTTGGATTCGCAGTTTCCATCGATGGAAACACCATCGTCGTCGGGGCCAAGGGAGAGTCCAGCAATTCCACCGGAGTCAACGGTAGCCAAGGCAATGGCGCCTCGTTTTCGGGGGCCGCCTACGTCTTCGAACGGACGGGAGGCACTTGGACTCAAGCAGCCTACCTCAAGGCCTCCAACACCAACCCCCAGGACCAATTCGGTTTCGCTGTTGATGTCGACGGAGACTCCATCGTCGTTGGTGCATCCAGGGAAAGCAGCGACGCGACGGGCGTGAATGGGAATCAGAACAACAACGCCGCCCCAATGGCTGGGGCCGCCTACGTGTTTGTGCGCAATGGAGCAAGCTGGGTCCAGCAGGCTTACGTGAAGGCATCCAATGCAGAGGCCTTCGATTCCTTTGGAGGTTCCGTCGCTATCGAGGGCGACACCCTTGCCATCGGCGCTTCAGGGGAGGATGGACGTTCAACAGGTGTCGACGGCAATCAGGGTGACAACTCAGCTTCCCGTTCCGGCGCTGTCTATGTGTACACGAGGAGTTCCGGAATCTGGAGTTCGCAGAGCTACCTCAAGGCTTCCAACACCGAGAGGGACGATCTGTTCGGGGACAATGTGGCACTCTCCGGTGACACCGTCGTCGTGGGGGCGTTCCAGGAAGATGCCCGCGTGGTCGGCATCGACGGTGACGGCAGTGACAACGGTAGCCTGAGCTCAGGAGCCGCCTACATCTTTCGGCGCAGCGGAGCCGTATGGAGCCAAGAGGCTTATCTGAAGGCGTCCAACACCGGCGGCGGCGACTGGTTTGGACGATCTGTAGCAGTCGAAGGAGACACGGCAATTGTTGGAGCCTGGCAGGAATACAGCCGGGCTTCGGGAGTGGACGGCAACCAAGCCAACAACGCTGCCCCAGCTGCGGGTGCCTCCTACGTGTTCCGGCGGAGCGCCGGTGGTTGGAGTCAAGAGGCGTACCTCAAAGCCTCCAATACGGAACAGGACGATCGCTTTGGAAGGGCCGTGGCCCTCTCTGGCAACACCTTTGTGGTCTGCGCTTACCATGAGGATAGTGATGGCAACGGAGTTGGGAGCACCCAGGCGGACAACAGTGCCCTTTGGTCAGGGGCCAGCTATGTCTTCACCCTTGCCGATTCTCCCGGTACATCGTTCTGCTTCGGAGACGGGACGGGAAGCGCTTGCCCCTGTGGAGCGAGCGGGGGAGCGGGCGAGGGTTGCATGAACTCTTCCCAGGGGACCGGGGCCACCCTCGTCGGTTCAGGCCTGCCTTCCTTGAACAACGATAGCTTTCAACTTGCGGCATCCGGGCTTCCCTCGGTTGCACCCGGCGTGATCCTGCGCGGCGCGACTCCTCTGAATGGCGGGTTCGGCAATCCCGTGGGGGACGGACTGCTTTGCGTTGGAGGTCAGGTGGCGCGCTCACAGGTACAAAATGCCTCTGGCGGCAGCATGACCTTCACGCTCTTCCAAGGAAGTGGGTTTGGTGCTTCGAGTTATGGTGTGGGGATCCCTACCCACTACCAACTCTGGTATCGGGACCCGCTGAATGCGTGCACGGGGGCCGGATTCAACTACTCCAATGCTTGGACGACAACTTGGATGCCCTGATCTAGAGGAGCACGGCTTCAGTCGCGCTTTCGCGGGGCGGTCGCCGAGCAAGCGACCATGTTCTTCTTCGATCCGTCTGGCCATCCGCCCGAGTTCAAGGCCTTCAAAGACATCGACGGGCAACTCTTCGCCACCTGAGAGATCCCGGGTGGGGGAAGGGTTGCCCGCCGATTGAGTCGGGGGGGACTAGATGTTGGCTACTTGCGCTCTTTGCGCTTCTTGAGCGCGCCCTTCAGCCACTTCGCGAACTTCTGCGCGTCGAGTTCCGGCCCATCGTGCACGTCGATCAACTCGTCCGTCTTTGGGTCCATCAAGATGTAGGTGGGCGTGGCGAAGCTGTTGACCAGCTCCACTTGCCAGGCGCGGATCTCAGTCTGGTTGGACTTGTCGTTGTGGACGCGGGACTCGATCATCCCGTCTAGCATTCCGGCGACCGCCGGGTCAGTGAAGACATCGTTCTCCATCTGACGGCAAGACGCTCAGGTCACGCCGGTGAAGTTGAGTAGTAACGGTTTGTCTTCCGCCAGAGCGCGTCTCTTCGCGAGCTCGTGGTCGTCCTCAATGATCGCGGAGAGTTCCTCGCCAGCACCGCCTTCTGCGGCAGCGTACCGAACCTGAGGTGCTGAAGAGTACGCCGGGATGATGGCGGTCATGGTCCCGGACATTTTGTGTCCGTTGTAGCCGTGGAAGCAGTAAGCCCCGAAGAGCAAGAAGCCTAAGGCTCCAAGCATTCGGCCAGCGCCGATCTCCGCACTCGAGTGCCCCTTCACATGGATCCAACCCATGAGGTAGAAGCCCCCGACGATGAAGATGATCGCCCAGATCAAGAGGAACAGCTCCTTGGAGAGAATATTCCACTCCCAGATTAGCTCTGCGCTCGAAAAGAACTTCATCGCTGCCGCTAGCTCGACGAATCCCAGGCTCACCTTCAAGGTGTCCATCCACTCGCCACTCGACGGCATGGATTGGATCTTCCCGGGAACCAGGGAGAGAAAGGTGAACGGAACGGCCATGGTCAGGCCGAAGACGCCCATTCCGATGATGACCTTGAGAATGTTCGCGCTACCGCCCGCGGTGCTATAGGAGAGGACGGTTCCCACAAAGGGAGCCGTGCAAGTGAAGGAGGTCAGCACCAAAGTCGTGCCCATCAAGAACACTCCAATGAATCCCCCCTTCCTGCTGGCTTGGCCCGCGGCATTCATGAGCGCAGCGGGCGGCCGCAGGGTGATGGCGCCGAAGAGTGCTGCGGAGAAGACAACGAACATCAGCCCGAGGACTATGTTCGTGACCGGGTGAGTCGCCCAGATCAAGACGAGCGGCCCGACCAGCAAGCCGATCAGGATAAAGACCACCACGATGCCGATCCCGTAGGTGAGGGACAGGGGCCAAACCTTCCCACCGCGTGCTTCCGCTTGCTTGGTGAAGAAGGAGATGGTGATCGGGATCATCGGGTAGGTGCACGGCATCACGAGGGCGAACAAGCCCCCGGCGATGGCTGCAAGGATCAGAGCCATGAGCCCTTCCTCCTCTTCTTCCGGCTCCTCCGAAGGTTCTTCGCTGCCTGATGCAGCTGCGGATGCGTCCGCTAGAGCGCGAAGTTTGGTCCACGTAGCATCATCTCCCGCGCCCGACGGGATCAAGGTCTCGTTGTAGAGGTAGCAGCTCCCGCCGTCTTCGCAGGTTTGCCCGGCGAGTTCAACGCGGATTGAATCGACGCTTGCCCCAGCTCCAAGAGTGGCGGTGCCGTAGATCATCAGCTCCTCTTCATGACCGAGGATGTAAGTCATCTCATCGTTCATGAAGTCCTTTTGATCGTAACTGTGCGGCTCCTGCCAGGAGAGCTCACCGAACTCGATACCTTCGCCCTTCAAGGTCACGCTAAGCGGCAAGCCCGTCGCGCCCTCGCCCCCGAGCTCCTTGTGGTAGAGGTGAAAGTCCTCGGCGATGTCGATCAGGATTCCGAGTTCGAGCGTCTCGCCCTCGGTCTTCGTGATCAGCTTGCCGCTGGCCTTCCCGTCGCTACTCGCGCCGCCGAGACTCGAAACACCAAACCCGGTCACGCCGAAACTGCCGCTGGGACTTTCGAGCTGAGTCGTTCCCGCGGGCTCGGATGTGGCCTCCGTCGCGGGCTCTTCCTGCGCTTCAGCGGGAGCCCACACGTCGGCTGGGTAGTTCGCCCAGATGCTGTCGCTTCCCGCGCCTTTGGAGGTCAGCGTTTCCGCATAAGGGATGCAGCTACCGCCCGTCTCACAGGTCAAGCCGTCGAGGGAGACGGTGACCTTGCCGTCTGTATCGCCGGTGACCTTGCCGTGCCCATAGATCGTGAGCTTCTTCTCGTGGTAGAGGATGTAGGTCTTGCCGCCTGCCGTCCAGTCTTCCTGCTCCTCGCTATGGGGCTCCGGCCACTCCAGCGGGTCCATCTCGACCCCGGGAGCCTCGAGCTTGACGATCAAGGGCCTGCCGGTTGCGTTCTCGCCGCCCAACTCCCAGTGGTACAGGTGCCAGCCCCGGTCGATCTTGATGACCAGCGCCGATTGGAACTCGTCGCCGACCGTGCGCGTGTAAAGCTTGCCCGCAGCTTTGGCCCCTTGGGCGCTCGCGGTGGGCGTTAGCAGCCCGAGGACCGCGATGAAGAGGAGGAAGAATCGATTCATGGGGAGACCATATCAATGCCTGGAGGTTTCGGAGGCGCCCAGTTGCCGGGAGACTCGAATTGCTGTGCCGCCTATGGGATCCGCCTCGGTCTGTGACCGGGGGATCGGGAGTTGACCGAGGCCTCCACGGGGAACGGATCTGGATACGGCCTTCGTGCGTCCCGCGCGATTACAATCCTGTACGAATTTCGTCTGCCCGCCGACAGGCCCGACACCCACCGCTCCGCCCATGTTTTGGCCCCGCAAGTCCCTGCTCCTCCCGATCTTGCTGCTGCCCCTGGTGGCCGCCCTCGCCGCCCAAGATGTCCCGCTTACCAAGGAACAGCGTCTCGCCGCCCAACTCCAGAAGCTGGAGCAGGCCAAGGAAGAGGCCACGCTCAAACGGCTCGCGAGCAACGTGCAGACCCTGCGAGAGATGCAGGGCACCTGGCAGATGATGGACTACATCGCTCCGGACCTCACGGACGAAGGCAAGCAGAGCGCCGGGTTCGTGATCGTCGCGGGCGAGTTCCTCAGCATCGAAGTGCACATGGGCCACTTCGACGAGGACGGGTTCGAGGTCTCGAGCTTCATCCAGACCGGCACGTACCGGTTGAACTTCAACGCCTTCTCCGAGTTGATGGCCACCTGCTTGATCGGTTCGATCGACGACGGCTCGGGCATGACGGTCCCCCAGTACCCCGGGAACATTTCAGTGTACGCGATCAAGCTAGCGGGCAACGTGATGCAGTTCCTCGCGGAGGATGGAGCCAAGATGACCTTGGAGCGGGTCGGCACGGGAAGGCTCACAGACCTGGTGTACGAGGAGATCGATTGGTTGCCGGGAGCCAAGACTCGTGAGGCGAAACTAGCTGCGGAAGCGGCTGCACAAAAGGAACCGTTGGAAGGGGACGAGTAGGATCCGGCGGGGATCGGCGAGAGCTCGTTGCCTGCCTGGGGCTCTTGCAGATCCGGTTGCTTCGATGCGTTGGAGCAGCTGGCCGTCCGAGCGTGGGGGCGATGAACATGAAGGCGGCCCCTCGGAATTGAATCCCAAGGGGCCGCCTGTTCTTGCGTGGCGTTCCGTGTGCCGCGCTCCGCTCTCAGACCGTGACTAGCACTGGCTGAATCCGCAGCCGTAGCACTTCACGCAGCCTTCCTCGAAGGCCAAGGTGCCCGTGCATTGCGGACACTTCAGCTTGTACTGCGCCACATTGCGCGGCGACTTGGATGCGGCCGCCGGGCGCGGAGCCTGGGGGATCATGTCCGGGGCCGTCATGACCGGCGTCTGATTTCCGAGCAGCAGTGCGTGCAGGCCATTCTGATTCTTGGCCTCCAAGTAGCGCGCCAGGGCGCGGGCCAATCCGTCGGCCAGAGACATGATGCGTCCATCCTTGGTGGGCACGGTCATGCTGGAGCCGATGCCGTCCAACTGCTTGATCGCCAGCTGCAAACTGCCGTTCGAACGCAGCCACAAGCTCAAGATACGGCAAATGGCTTCCAGGTCTGAGTTCGCCACGTCGCCGCCCTTGCCCAGCTGGGCGAAGACTTCCCGCTCGCGACCAGAGATCGGATCCACCGAGACCTTCACGTGCATGTTGCCAAAGGGCGTCATCTGACGGATGCGCAGGCAACTCATGATCTCAGGCAAACGAATCGGCGCTAGCTCGGGGTTGCCCTGCATATCGGGCTTGGTGAGCAGAGCCGTCTCGTCGAGCCGCGGAGCAGCGGGGGCCTCAGCAGACTTTGCTTCCTGCTTGAGGGCCATGGGCTGCATCTCTCGGCAACCGTCGCGGTAGACCGTGATGCCTTTGACGTTTTCGTCGATGGCCAATTCATAAATCATCCGCACATCATCCACCGTCGCCTCAGCCGGGAAGTTGATGGTCTTGGAGATCGACGCGTCACAGTGCCGCTGGAAGGCGGACTGCATGCGCATGTGCCACAGAGGAGTGATGTCGTGGGCAGTCACGAAGACCCGCTTGAACTCTTCGGGCATCTCCTCCACGTATTGGATCGTGCCTTCCGTGATCGCCCGCTCAACGAGTTCATCACTGTAATGACCTTCCGCGCGAGCCTTGCTCTCGAAGACGTAGTTCACCTCACGCATGATCGTCGGCTTGCCCGACGTGTCCTTCATGACCTGACGGTCGAAGGCCAAGCTGAACATGGGCTCGATGCCGCCGGAGCAGTTGGCCAGGATCGAGATGGTTCCCGTTGGCGCCACCGTGGTCGTGTAGGAGTTGCGGATCGGTCGACCTTGGGCCTCCCAATCGGATCCTTCCCAGGCGGGGAACACCGAACGCTCGTCCGCCAGGATTTCGGAGGCCAGGTGCGACTCATCGTTGAGCACCTTCATGACCTGCTCTCCGAACGCGAGACCTTCCTCCGAGTTGTAGGCGATGCCCAACTTGTAGAGGGCGTCCGCGAAACCCATCACGCCGATGCCGATGCGCCGGGTGGTCTTCGACATGTTGTCGATGGCCTTGAGCGGGTACTTGTTGACGTCGATGACGTTGTCCAAGAAACGCGTCCCGGTGTGGATGATGCTCTTGTAGTGATCCCAGTCGAAGGCCTGTTCGCCGTTCACTTCCTTGACGAGGATGCCCAGGTTGACTGAGCCCAAGTTGCAGGAGTCGTAGGGGTGCAGGGGTTGCTCACCACAAGGGTTGGTGGCCTCGATTACCCCGACATTCTTGATCGGGTTTTGACGGTTGATGCGATCGATGAAGATCACGCCCGGCTCGCCGCTTTCGTGGGCGTGGGTGATGATGCGTGTCCACATCTCCCCGACTGTCCAGAACTCGCCGGTGGGCTGACCTTGCGCGTCGCGCTTGGCCAGTTTCTCCACCTTGCCTGTGCGCGGGTTGGTGACCTCGTGGATGGCGCCCGGATTCCGCTTGACCGCGTCACAGAACTTGTCCGTGACCGCAACAGAGAGGTTGTAGTTCTGGAGCTTGGAGCGGTCGTCCTTGATCTCGATGAAGCTGTTGATGTCCGGGTGGTCGATGCGCAACATTCCCATGTTGGCGCCGCGCCGGAAGGCACCTTGCTGAATCGCGTCCGTGGCCTTGGAGAAGACCTGCATGAACGACATGGGGCCTTCGGTGGTGCCTCCGGAGGAAGCCACCAAGTCCCCTTGGGGGCGCAAGCGGGAGAAGCTGAAACCGGTTCCGCCGCCAGCTTTCTGAATCAGGGCCGTGGCCTTGATCGCCTCGAAGATGCCGTCGATCGAATCCTCGACCGGAATCACGAAGCAGGCAGAGAGCATTCCCATCTCGCGGCCGGCGTTCATCAAGCACGGGCTGTTCGGGAGGAACTCGCGCCGGGCCATGAGACCGTAGAACTCTTCGGCAACACTCACTGCGCGCTCCGCCTGTTCCGGGGCGTACATCAATTCAGCCTTCGCCACGGCGGAGGCCACGCGCCAAAACAACTGACGAGGGGTCTCGATGACCGCGGAGGTCTCGGGATCCTTTTTCAAGTAGCGACGCTCGAGCACCGTAATGGCATTAGGCGTCAGATCCGGGTCCACCAGGTGGGCCGGGGGATCGACGGACTCGAGGATTGCGGCTTGCGATCCGGCCAGGTTGCCTTGGTCGTTCGTCGAGTCGCTAGTGGTGATTTGTGCGGTTGGATTCACAGTCCGCTCTCTCCTAAATAAGGGTTTCGTTGCTTGGACTCCTAACGGGGACCCTGGGGGGCTGACCCGGCCGCGGCAGGCAATGTAACCTAGTCTCAATAAAAGAGTTAAGCCTTTTCAGGTACCGGCCAACTCACTAGATCCAGGAGACATTCTCCCCCCACTGCGGACGTATAAACGTAGCGAAGTAAGGCGAGCTCCCCCAACGAATTTCGGCTCCCGTGTCTGAGAACCAACCCTAGAACTTGTGGTTGTGTCACTTAGGTCCACAACACAGAGGTCCCCGATCACTTTCGGCGGAACTTAGCACTTACCCTATGGATCCGAGGCGCAAAGTGTGCGCACTCGGGAACCTTCAAGAGCATTGAACCAAGCACATAGGCCCCAACACCGGCCCCGATTGCGAGGAGTAGATGCAAGCTGTGTGCGAGCCCTGGGAGCTTCACTTGCGAAACGAGATTCGCAGCAAGTCCGCACAGGCCCGCGGCAATCAGCATCTTTGTGAAGGCCAGAGGGAATCCCGGGAGCGCCGGCGGCAAGCCAAGTCGACGCTTCAAGCCCGGCAGCAAGAGGAACAAGTTGCCGAAGCTGGAGAGGGTCGTCGCCAGCGCCAAACCGTCCGCGTCCATGCCCAGCCAGCGTAGGAAGAGGAAGTTCAGCCCCACGTTGGCGAGCAACATGCTGCAAGACATGCGGACCGGCGTCTTGAAGTCCCCCATCGAGTAGTAAGTGCGGGCCACAAGCCCAACCGCACCGGCGGGTAAGATCGCGAAGGCCAAGATGCGTAGGGCATTCGCCATGCGCTCGATCCCCTGAGCCTCGAAATTCCCGTGTTCAAACAAGGCCGAGGTGACCGGCAGGGCCAAGGCTGCTAAGCCGAAGGTCGCCGGCAGGGCGACGAACAGGACATTGCGCTGGGTCCTGTCGTGCAGGCCCCGCAAGTCCTCCAGGCGTCGTTGCTGGCCCAGGGCGGCGAGGGCCGGGAAGACCGCCGTGGTGGCCGCAACGGCCACCAGAGCCAGGGGAAACTGCTGGACCCGATTGGCCAGATAGTGAACCGTCTGCCCGCCGTCCGGGAGCAGGCCTTGGGCCATCATGCCGTCGATCATCACGTTGACCTGGTAGACAGCTGCTCCCAGGGCCAGGGGCAAACTGCGCTTGAGAACCCCGCGCGCGCCGGCCCAGGCCGCGGAGCTGTGCCTCAAGATGGGAACCGAGCTACCCCACAAGCCGCAGGAGCGCATGGCGGGCAGCAAGACCACGAGCTGCACGAGGCCAGCCATCAGCACGCCGCCAGCCAACCAGCGCACGAGAGGCAGCTGCGCCTCCAGGCTCACGCTCGGGTCGTTCCCTGCCGACCAGCGAATCAGGAGCAAGGCGCCGATCCAGACGCCGTTCAAGAGCACCGGTCCAATCGCCGGCATGGTGTAGTGCCCACGCACGTTCAATGCCCCGCCAGCGGCCGCGGTCAGGCAGACGAACACAACGAATGGCATGAGACGGATGGTTAGCTCACGCACCACTTGGGGTTCGGAGCCGAGCCATAAGAACTCCGTGCCCGGCATGCGATCTGGCATCAACCAGATCCCTAGGATCACCACCGTGCTCAAGGCTGCGAGCAAACTCGCCAGGAGCGCAAAGGTCGCACCGAAGAGCGCGCCCCCCGCCTGATCGCCGTTGGTCGAATCCTCCGCTGTCAGCGCCGTCTGCAGGGACGTTGCCAGGGCTCCTTCGCCGAGAAAGCGTCGGAACAGGTTGGGGATGCGCCAGGCAAACAGGAAGGCATCGTAGACCTTGGACGCATCACCAAAGAGCGCCGCCGAGATCACCTCGCGAACGAGACCAAGGATCCGCGAGAGCAGGGTGAGGATCGAAATCCACACGGTCCGCTTGCCCACGCCAGCCTGGCGTTGGACCACCCGATCCGCGTGGCCCACCTTCAGGATCCCAACTGTTCTCGCAGGAGCGTCTGGGCCAGCTTGCCGTCGATCAAGCCTTTGTGCTTGGCCATCAACGACTTCATGACCGCGCCCATGTCCTTCATGGAAGTCGCGCCACTTTCAGCAATGGCCACCTTAACGGCCTCGCGCGCGTCCTCATCCGACATCTTCTCGGGCAGGTAGCCTTTGATCACATCGATCTCGGCCTGCTCTTTCGCGGCCAACTCGGGTCGGTCGTGTTTGGTGTACTGCTCGAAGGAATCCGTGCGCGTCTTCACGCCGCGAGCCAGGACCTCAAGGGCGTCTTCGTCCTTGAGGTCCCGTTGCAGCTCGATGCGCAGGTTCTTCATGTCCGCCTGGATCATGCGCAAGGTGTCACGGGCGACTTCGTTCTTGTCGCGCATGGCCTGCTTGAGGTCGTCAGCAATCTTCTCGAGGAGAGTCATGACTTCTATTCCTCGTCCTCGCTGTTGTCCTCGGATTTGTCAGCAGCGGAATCCTCTTCGGAATCGTCCCTCGACTCGTCGTCGCCTTCAAGCTCAGCCCCGTCTTCCCCTTCGGTAGCAGGCGCTGGCTGCTCTCCATCGGCGGGAGCATCGGTGATTTCCGTCGTGTACTTCTCGATGTCCGCTTCGGAAACAACTTCCGCAGCGACCAGGGCATCTTCACCCTTCAAGTTCACGAGTCGCACCCCTTGGGTGTTGCGTCCAATGGTGCTGATGGCTGTCACCTCGGTGCGCACAATCATCCCGGAGGCAGTGATGAACATGACGTCATCCCCTTCAACACAAATCGAGAGACCGATCACGTCGCCGTTGCGTTCGCTGCAACGGATGTTGATGACCCCTTGGCCGCCGCGTCCTTTGATCGGGTACTCCTCGAGGGGCGTGCGCTTGCCATAGCCCTGAGCGGTTGCCGTGAGGATGGTTTGCTCCTTGTCCGCGACGATCATGCCAACCACAAGGTCCCCTTCCTTCAAGCGGATACCGCGCACACCGCGTGCCGTTCGTCCCATGCTGCGCGCCGCCGCCTCGTCGAAACGGATCGCGCGGCCTTGAGCAGTTCCGAGCAAGACCGTGTCGCCGGGGTTGGAAAGCCCCACGCCAACGACAGAATCGTCCTCTTCCAACTTGATGGCCCAGATGCCGCCCTTCTTCGGACGCGAGAAGGCTTCCAGGGGTGTCTTCTTCACCACGCCTTTCTTCGTCGCAAAGAACACCGCGCCTTCCTCTTCGAAGTCTTTCACTCTCAGGACGTTCGTGATTTCCTCGTTCTCGTCCAGGGTGATCAGGTTCGAGATGGAACGGCCCTTCGAGGTGCGACCCGCTTCCGGCAAGTTGTAGACCTTGAGCCAGTACACCTTGCCCATGTTCGAGAAGCACAGGAGCGTGTCATGGGTTCCCGCGATGAAGAGCGACTTGAGCACGTCGCCTTCCTTCGAGTCCGAGCCCTTGATGCCGCGACCACCGCGAGCCTGGGCCCGGTAGGTGTCGCTCGCCGTGCGCTTGACGTAGCCATCGCGGGAGAAGGTCACGACCATCAGGTCTTCCGTGATCAACTCTTCGATGTTGAAGCCGCCAACTTCCTCGAGGGAAATCTCAGTGCGGCGCTCGTCGCCGTACTTGGCTTCGATCTCGTCCAAGTCCGTGCGGATGAATTCCACGACGCGTTCGTCGCGCGCCAGGATGTCTTTGTAGTTTCCGATCTCGGCCAAGAGCTTGTTCTCTTCCTCTTGCAACTTGTCACGCTCCAAGCCCGTCAAACTGCCCAGTCGCATGTCGACGATGGCCTGACACTGGCGGTCGGAGAGACTGAAGGCCGCACCCAACTCAACCTTCGCGGCTTCGCGGCTGGCGCTGGCGCGAATGATCTTGATGACCTCGTCGATGTTGTCGACGGCGATCCGCAAACCCTCGACGATGTGCAGACGCTCTTCCGCTTTGTTCAACAAGAACTGCGTCCGGCGCCGGATCACTTCACGGCGGTGATCGATGAACGCATCGAGCAAACCGCGCAGGGTGAAGGTTCGCGGCTGTTCCTTGTCGATCGCCAGGTTGATGATCGAGTAGGTCGTTTGCAGCGAGGTGAACTTAAAGAGCTGATTCGCAATGACCTGCGGGTCTTCACCGCGCTTGAGTTCCACCACCAGGCGCATGCCTTGACGATCCGACTCATCACGCACGTCCGAGATACCCGTGATGCGAGCATCGCGCACGACCTCGACGATCTTGTCGATAATCGTGGTCTTCTTCACCTGATAAGGAATCTCGGTGATGACTAGCTGTTCGCGGTTGGTGCCCTTGGGCTCCACGTGGTGGCGAGCACGCAGGCGAACATGTCCACGCCCGGTGGTGTAGGCCTGACCGATGCCGCTGCGGCCCATGATGATTCCACCCGTGGGGAAGTCAGGGCCCTTCACGATCTGGCACAATTCGGCCAGGGTCACGTTGTGATCGGTGAGCACCGCGCGCAACGCTTGGCAAATCTCACGCAGGTTGTGCGGAGGCAAGGAGCAAGCCATGCCCACCGCGATGCCGTCGGAACCATTCACCAAAAGATTCGGCAGACGGCTCGGCAAGACGGTTGGCTGCTTGCGCGTCTCGTCGTAGTTCCACTCGTAGTTGACGGTGTCCTTGTCCAGGTCCATCAAGAGCTCCACGGCAGGTCCCGCCATGCGAGCCTCCGTGTATCGCATAGCGGCGGGTGGGTCGCCGTCGATGGAACCGAAGTTTCCTTGACCGTCCACGAGTGGGTAGCGCAAGGAGAAGTCTTGGGCCATGCGGACCATCGTCGGGTAGACGACCGCTTCACCGTGCGGGTGGTAGTTACCCGATGTGTCACCGGCAACCTTGGCACACTTGCGGTACTTGGCGCGCGGGCCCAAGTTCAAGTCGTCCATGGCCACTAGGATGCGCCGCTGGGAAGGCTTCAAGCCATCTCGCACGTCGGGAAGGGCGCGTGCTTTGATCACGCTGAGGGCGTACGTGAGGTACGACTCCTTCATTTCTTCCACGATCGAACGCCCGGTCACGTTTCCGATGGGGCGCAGTGCGATGTTATCTTCGTTATCTGTCATCCGAGAATGGGGTCGTTGTCAGACCGGCGGATTCTGTGTTCGCGTGAACGTTCTTATTGTCGTAGGTGGATCCGCACAGGGGTGCAGCTCCCAATTGTTGGTGGCGGACGCAGAGGTCGCCCAGGTCCTGAAGGCCCTCTTCCGTTATCCAACGGGCGACGCCTCGTGCGTCGATGATCTGGTAAGGCTGCGCTTCGATCTTGACCCCTTCAGGACCTTGACTCCAAAGCTGCCACTTCTCGTCGTCGCCCCAAGCCGGCAGGGCGATTTCGCCCCCGGGCAACACGGCGTCTGTTGTGCAGAGCACGCTGACTGGGATCTCCAGGCGGTTGGCCTCGGCCACCAAGGAGTTCGCGCCGATGCGGCTGATGAAAGCCCCTGGCCCGATGCCCTCCGTCGCGAGCCAGATGTGATCGGCGCTCGCCAAGCACGCGATCAAGGCGGCGTCCCAAACGAGTCGGACGGCGACGCCCTGGCTCGAGAGTTGACGGGCGGTGCGCTTGCCCGCTTGATCGCAGGCGCTGAGCGCGAGGGTCACCCGGGGAAAGAGCCCCGCTTGTTGTGCGCGCGTGGTCGCTTCGAGGATGGCCTCCGAGCGGCCGTGGATCAGAATCTCTTCCCCACG
The DNA here is from genome assembly GCA_937905825.1 of uncultured bacterium. Taxonomy (GTDB): domain Bacteria; phylum Planctomycetota; class UBA1135; order UBA1135; genus JABACD01. Next base: position 82,508 of record CALCXM010000081.1, on the reverse strand, counting down.
CTGCAGGGTCTTGAGAACGTGCGGAGTCAGGCCCTTGGGGCTCGGCAAGGGTCCGCCGTATTCGGTGTCTGCCGACGCCCAAGATCCGAGCTCCTCCGCCAGCTCCGCGCGCAATCCCTTGCCTTCGCTGGCAGCAAAGGCGACTCGCAGTGCTTGGGTGAAGTTTGCGCAGCAGCCTCGCCAACCCTGGCGCGCAACCCATTCGGCCATGCCGGCTTCGAGGCCTTCGCCCGCGGCTTGCGGGTCCTTCTCCCAGGAGTGCGGTCGGTCCTTGATCCAACGTCGGATGATCTCCGCGGTTTCACGCACGACATCCTGCGCGTCTGCAGCCTCGTCCTGAGCGACGGCGCTCAAGCGCTTGCTGAGACCTTGGGAGTCGTCTCCATCCGCTCCTGAGGAGCTTTGGGACCGACGAAAGGAGATACGGTGGGGCATCGGGTCGGCAGAGGGGGTCCCGCGCGGCTTCGATGGCGGGAGACGAGGGAGTTCGATCTCCTCGCCGTGGGGTCAGCCATTATCACGACTGGGTTCCCATCACTCAACGGGAGGCCTACATTTATATAGGGGGGTAGCTGGAAACTTTGGGCCCGTGCAGCGCTCAAGGACGGCTCACGGCCGCGTCCAGATCCGCCGCCCACGTCCCCACAGTAGCGGGCATTTCCCGCACCTTGGGGGCCCCCGCGAGCCATTCCACGAGCCACTCCCCCGCGGCACCGGCGGAGGCGTCCCCCGAGAGGGCGGCCAGGGCCAACCAGGCGCTGGCGCGTTCGACCTGCCCCCCTTGGAGGTCCTTGCGCGCTAGCTCCGCCACGGCCGCCTGGGTCTCGTTCAATGCCTGGAGCCCCTCCAGGCCCTCTGCCTGGGCCAGACTGGCCAATCGAGCCAGTTCCTCGACCTCGTCTCCATCCAGGCCCTTCAAGCGCTCAGCGGCGCTGGCATAGCGTCCCAAGCCAAGATCCAAGCAAGCCCGTTCCACCGGGTAACGCTGCACGAAGTCGACCACGCGCCAGCCGCCCCCCAGCACCGCGAAGAGCAAACCAACGAGCGCCACGTTCCGAATCATCCGGTGTAACTGAATTCCTACCAGTGGGTTAGCGCCAACACGCTGCAAGAATTCGATGCGCCGGGCCGTGCTGAAGTGGCGCCAGGAGCCCCGTTGGAGGTTGCCTCCGCTGACCGCATGCAGAGCGCTCGTGATGCCCGCAGTGTCCTGCAGGAGCTCGTAGGAGAAGAGGTCCGCCTCCAGCTCAATGCGCCTCGACAACCAACCAAACCCCACCAGCCAAATCACCAGGCCGAGTCCTAGGGCCAGGTAGCCCACCCACAGGTCGAAGGAATCCGCCAGGAGCAGTCCCCCATCCAGGGCGGCGAAAACCGCCAGGGACCAGATCAGGAAGATGGCCACGTGGTTGCGCTTTGCATGCCCAATCTCATGGGCGTAGACGGCTGCCAGCTGGCGCGGACTCATGCGGGCCAACAGCTCATCCGTGAAGAACACCCGGCGACTTCCCGGGGTCAATCCGACGATGGCGGCGTTCGCCACTAGGTGGCCCGTGTGCCAAACGAGCAGCTCCCGACAACGAAAGCGGGCCAATTGGGCGACCTGTTCGAGCAACGAGCGTTGCGGACCCGGGGCCATGGGCTCGGTGTCCCAGGTCGCCCGCAGGAAGGTCGGCAGCCCGAGCGCAAAGGTCAGAACGATCAGGCTGCTGAAGGCAAAGCTCCAGAGCGAAACCCGGCCAATTCCCAGGTTCAGAAGTTCCACACTTCCGACGGCAGATGCGATCAAAATGTAGGCAACTACGGGGCCCATTGCGGTCAGAAAGAGGCGCGCCTGGAAGCTGCGAAGCGAGCGCCAGGCTGGCCCGGTGCGGCGCGCTTGGGCGTCGATGGTGACGGCGCTCGCCAAGAGGAAAGGCCCCAAGGCCAAGATCAGTTCCGGGCGCGGCCAACCCTCAAATCCAGGGCTCTCCCCGAACCAGGAGGCCATCGCTTCCAACCAACCAAAGCAGGCGACGGCGACGTATTGCAGGGCCACGGGGAAAACTCGTGCGAGCCGGCGCATGGCCTTCGACATGCGCCGCCCGCCCCCGGCGATACCGCGCTCTTCGAGCCACCCGAAGAGGTACGGCAGGGGCAAGAATAGCGGCAGGATCCATGGTCGCGGTCCGCTTTCTGGCAACCCAAGGTCGCCATAAGCCAGGCTGGCAAAGGCAATTAGAATTGGGAGGAGATAGCCCATGGCACGCCGCAAGAGGACAACTGGCGTGGATCGAGGGGCCCCAAGGCCAAGGCCTCGCCCTGAAGATCTGCTCTCGAATCCGGTCGCAAGGTCACGCGCAGCTCCCCGCCTGACATCTGCAGGGTCACCTCGCCTAGAGCTGGAATCCGGCCGAGCTCAGCGAGGACGCTCGCCGCAGCCGTGGCTCCCGTACCGCATGCCTCTGTTTCTCCCACGCCCCGTTCATGGACGCGGAGAAACCAGGCTCCAGATCGCTCGGCGAGCAGCCCCACATTGACGCCCTCGGGAAAGTCCGGGTGACTGTGGAACTCTTGGGCGATGGCCGGCGCGTCCAAATCGCGCTCGTCCTGCACCAAGAGAACTGCGTGGGGGTTTCCAAGCCAAGCCCTGCGGGTTGCGATCAACCCAGGGAGCTGGGGAACTGGTTCGCTCAGCTTCGCAAGTTCCACCTGACCCATGTCGGAGGTGAGCGTTGCCCGATCGCCCGTTTGATCTAGGAGACGGACGAGTCGACGCCCCGAATCGGTCTCCACCCAATTTTCTTTTCTGCCGTGCTTGCGGGCCAGGTGCCAGCCCACGCACCGCAAGCCATTGCCGCAGGCCCCAGGACGGCTGCCGTCGCCGTTGAAGATCGTCATGCGCGGGATTTCCCCGGGACGATCTTCTAGCACCAGCAATCCGTCTACTCGTTCTCCGCGCACTTGCCCCGCCGAGCACAGGGCACGGGCCAACTCCGCCGCTTGGGGAAGCAGCTCCGCTTGCTCGGTGAGCAAGAAACGGTTGCCGATGCCGGAGTAGAGTTCGAGGTTCAAGGGGTCCCCAGGGGGTCAGGGTGCGGGCAATCCAGGGTACGCTGCGGGGGCTTCAATCGCACCATCGGGGCCCGTTCCATAGGCTTCCCTGACGAACCTGCTTTTGCAATGGGAATGCGTTGAAGCAGCCCAGCCCAGGGTGGCACAGGCTCGGCTGGCAAAGTCTCCAGGTCCGGATTCGAGCCATGGATCCCGAAGCGGGGCCCGCTGACCACTCCCTTGGCCTCGTCGGGTTTCGATTCAGACGCACGGCGCCCCAGGAATGTCCATTCCCAGATGTAGCTCCCATGGAGCCGTGCGCTATTGGGGATGGCGTGGCAAGATCTCCGCCCAATGTCCAACCGACCGCTATCCCCCCAGCTATGACCCCACACCTCCGCTCTGCCTACCTTTCTGCTCGGTTTGCCTCGATCCTCGTGGTCGGGTTCACCTGCACCAGCCTGGCTTCCGCCCAAGAATCGCAAGGGGCTGAGTTCGATACCCGGGACGCAGCGCGCATGCTGGTCAGGTCGGCGGACACGAACTTGGATGGCAGCGTTTCTACGGAAGAGCGCGATCAGTTCCTTGTGGCCTACGCGACACCCGCGGCGGACCAGGGGCTGCTCAATCGCGATGCACTCTTGGCTCAAAGCCTAAGGGGCTTCTATGACGCGGACGGGGATCAGACCTTCTCCCAGGGGGACCTCGACGCTCTCTTCGCGCGCTTGGACGTGGATCAAAGCGGTGACCTTTCCGTGCAAGAACGCACGGGCGGGCAACGTGGAGCGCGCTTGCTGGATGGGGTGGTGTTGAACGCACTCGACGTGAACTTGGACCAGGCAGTCAGCGCGGAGGAGTGGGCCGCCTCCAAGTCTTTGGACCTGACCGCCTGGATCGGAACCACGGCAGCCATCCAAGAGGACATCAACGGTTTCGGTCCCGGGACGATGATCCTGACCTTGCGCTCCTCCTTGGATGCGAACAGAGACAGCCGCTTCGATCGCGAGGATGTCGTGCAGATCTTCAGCGTTCTCGATGCCAACAGCGACGGGACCGTGGACGCGGCCGAGCTGGCGCCAGCCCAACGGCGACGTGCGGCGCCCTCTCGCCAGTACACGAGCGAAGAGCTCGCACGCAGCCCCGCGATGCCCTGGCAGCGGAACTTGGAAGACGCCCTGGCGCTCTCGAAACAAACGGGCAAGCCCTTGCTCGTTTGCGTGAACGCAGACGGTGAATCCGCGAGCGACCGACTCGCCAGCGGGCAGTACGCCGATCCAGAGTTCGTGGAACTCGTCCGGGGCTTCATTCCGGTCTTGGCGTCACCTTTCCCCCACACGAACGGTAGTGCTGGTCCTCGGGGGGAACGGCTCGAATGCCCGCGCTTCGGCCACCTGGTTTGCACAGAGCACATCAATGGCGAGCCGGAACTCCACCGCCTCTACTTTTCCGACCAACGGGTTGCGCCGCGCCACGTGGGTGTCAGTCCCCAGGGGGAGATCCTGTTCGATCTCTACCTCCTGCAAGACTTGGGTGTCATCGGCCGCACCTTGCAAAAGCACGGCAAGTACGACACGCAACTCCCCGACCCCACCGAAGCCAGCGATCAGGAGCTGTGGAACTCCCAAGACGCCGCCTTCCGTCGCGAGCTGCGCAAGCGCTTTGCCGCCGGAAACGTCGAAGTTCGCACGGCATTTGTGAATTGGGCCTTCTCCAGGCAACGCGCTGTTCAGCACCCTGAGATCTTGTCCTTGGGGCTCTACGACTCCTCCGCGGCCGTGCGCAAAGCCGCCGCCGAGCATGCCATCGATTCGATGACTCTCGAGACAGTCGACCAGGCTCCACGGGTCCGCTGGATTGCAGCGAACGACGGAGCCCTGCGGCAAAAATTGATCGTTCGCCTGTGGATGCTCGCGGATGCGACGGAAGAAACATCGGGGACCATTCGGGCGCGACGCTTGGCGCGAGTTTACTCGGCCTTGGAGGGTGACTCACCCCTGGATGCCCAGCGCTGGCGGTCCAACCTAGCCGGGGCACCGTTGTTGACCGCGAACTCGAGTCCTTCGGACGGTGCTGCGCTCGAACTGGCACTCGAGCAGGTCAGCGCGCTGCTGAGCGAAGCACCGAACGACCCGGAGCTCAACGGGATCTTGGCCCAGACCGCCCTGCGCATGGCGATGCGCGCGATTAGCGGCGAGGGTGGAGGCTCCCCTCAATACCTCCTGCAAGACGCGGAGGTCGCGGCTCAGCGAGTGCTCGAGATCCGTCCCGGTGACGTGCTCGCCCTTTCGGTCCTGGCCCGCGCCCAATGGTGGTCGAGCAAGGCCGAGGAAGCCGCGAACAACGCAGCCGCGGTCCTGCCTAGCTGCGCCCCGTTGGCCGCATCGCCAGTCACGGCCGAACTCTTGGACATCCTTGCGAAAGGCCGCGAGAACACTCTGAAGCCCGCCCTTGGAACAAAGGCTGGCTGGCCAAAGACTTGGCTGACGGAGGCCGTTGCCGCGCGTCGCATTCAGATAGCGCTCCCGTCTGTCAGTGTCGAACAAGTCATCGCGGGAATTTCCCTGCTGGGAGAGCTCGAGGACTACCGCGCTCAAGCGGAATTGATCTCTTTCGGAATCAAGCGCTTCCCAACTTCCAACGACCTGCACGCCTGGCTGCGCTGGCAGATCTTGCGCGACGGTTCGGACAGCCTGACCCGCGCCGGGGCCCTCGAGGCGGCGTACCAGGAACTCGAAACCCCGGACGGCGTGGAGCCCACCTGGCTTTGGTACAAGGGCCTCGGCCTGCGCACCGCCGGTGACACCTACGTGGAACAGGGCGACTTGGAGAAGGCAGCCGCTGCCTACGCGGCGAGCATCGACAGCTTCGAGCAGTCGATCACCTGGAATGCGAGCTTCGCCGACTCGGCGAATGAGCACATCCTGCAGGCACGCGCCTCCCTGGAAGCTCTCTAGCCGCAATCTTCAGGAAGGCGCGCTCCAAACACAGCGACTCGTCCCCTGGCGACCGTTGGTGAAGTTTGGTGTGCGCCTCCATGAATCTTGCGGGCTCTGGCCCGGGGGCGCGGGTGGCTTCTGGCCCCTCGGCCGGGAAGACGATGAGTTTGAAGTGAAGATTCATGGGCTGAGGTCTCCTCGCCCCATGCCCGCTACCACTACAATTCCCACCCGACCTTCTCGATATTGACCCGGCATCCAACGGAGTACTGCACGTGGGAAAGATTTACGACTCGATTCTCGATGCCATTGGCAACACCCCATTGGTTCGCATGCGCCGCGTCGGCAAATCGACGGGCTGCGAGATCCTCGCCAAGTGCGAATTCCTGAACCCTGGCGGTTCAGTCAAGGATCGCATTGGCGCCCGCATGGTGGAACGGGCCCAAGCCTCGGGCCGCATCACCGAGGGCGACACGTTGATCGAGCCCACCAGTGGCAACACCGGGATCGGCATGTCCATGGCCGCTGCGGTGCATGGCTACCGGATGATCATCACCATGCCCGAGAAGATGAGCCACGAGAAGCAAGTGACCCTCGAGGCCTTGGGTGCGGAGATCATTCGTACGCCAACGGAGGCTGCCTTCGACGCTCCCGAGAGTCACATCGGTGTGGCCAAGCAGTTGGAGAGCATCCTGCCGCGCGCGCACATCCTCGACCAGTACTCGAACCCCGACAACCCAGACGCCCACTACGAGGGGACCGGACGCGAGATTCTCGAGCAGACCGACGGCAAGATTGACTACGCAGTCATGACCGCCGGAACTGGCGGCACCATCAGTGGTGTGGCGCGGGTGCTCAAGGAAAACATTCCGAACATCAAGATCATCGGTGTGGACCCGGTTGGTTCGATCCTCGCTGGGCCCGGTGACATCGGTTCCTACAACGTGGAAGGCATCGGCTACGACTTCATCCCAGACGTGCTCAACCGCGACCTGATCGACGAGTGGATCAAGTCGGAAGACCGAGAGTCTTTCCTGATGTCCCGCCGACTCATTCGTCAGGAAGGACTTCTGTGTGGAGGTAGCTCCGGCTCCGCCATGTGGGCAGCCCTCGAGATCGCCAAGAAGTACGGCCCGGACAAGCGCATTGTCACGATCCTGCCCGACTCGATCCGCAACTACATGACGAAGTTCGTGGACGACCAGTGGATGAAAGAACATGGCTTCACCGAGGCCTCTTGGGAGTCGGGATCTGTCGGCGACATCCTGCGCAAGAAGCCCAAGCTCGAGGTGGTTTCGATTGGTAGCTCAGACACCCTCTCCGATTCGGTCATGCGCATGAAGGAGTTCGGCGTCAGTCAACTTCCCGTCATCGACGCTGGAGCTTTGGTGGGCATCATCACCGAGTCAGACCTGCTCTCACGCATGGTGGAAGGCAATGCCTCCCTCGCTTCGGCGGTGGCCGAGGTCATGTTCCGCAACGTTCACACGGTGAACGAGAGCGACGACGCTGGTGCGCTGCTCCCGATCTTCGCGGGTGGCGAAGTCGGCATCGTGATCAATGAGAAGGGAAGGGTTTCCGGAGTCCTGACCAAGATGGACCTCTTCGACAACTTGACCCAAGGGGCAACTCGCTAAGGCATGTCGGCCATTTACGTCGCGCTCGGTTGCCTGGGCTTTCTCGCACTGGGCTATCGTTTCTATTCGCGCTACTTGGCCGACTCGCTCTTCCGGCTGCGAGCGGACGAACCAGTCCCCTCCGTTGACCAAGAAGACGGTGTGGACTTCGTCCCGACCAAGACAGAAGTCTTGTGGGGGCACCACTTCTCATCGATCGCCGGCGCCGCACCCATCCTTGGGCCCGCCATGGCGATCGTGTGGGGTTGGGTGCCCGCCTTAATCTGGATCGTCCTCGGCGTCGTATTCATGGGGGCCGCCCATGACTTCGGCGCCTTGGTTTTGTCCATTCGTCACAAGGCGGTCAGCGTAGGGAGCTTGGCCTCCAGCTACATCAGCCCGCGAGCTCGCGTCTTGTTCCTGCTGATCATCTTCTTCTTGATCTGGCTGGTTGGAGCGGTTTTCGCCTTTGCCATTGCCGGGCTGTTCACCGCTTTCCCCGCTAGCATCCTGCCGGTCAACCTCGAGATCCTCGTGGCCCTCGGGATCGGTTGGTGGGGCTACAAGATGAAGCGTTCGCTCCTGATTCCATCGATCGTGGCGTTGGTCGGGCTCTACGCGATTATCGTGGGAACGGCCACCGGTACCCTCTGGACGCCGGAACCGGGCTCGATCTTCTTGGACAAGAACTTCTGGTTGATCAGCTTGATGCTGTACGCCTACGTGGCCAGTAGCCTGCCCGTTTGGTTTCTGTTGCAACCGCGGGACCTGATCAACAGCCACCAGTTGGTGGTCGGGCTGATCGCCTTGTACTTGGGCTTCTTCCTTTCCACTCCGGAGTTCGTGGCGCCGGCTGTTGGGGAGTTGGAGGACTTGCCCGCGCTCTTCCCGCTGCTGTTCGTCACGATTGCCTGCGGGGCTATCTCTGGATTCCACGGATTGGTTTCTTCCGGGACGACAAGCAAGCAACTGGCCTGCGCAACCGACGCGAGGTCCGTGGGCTATGGGGCCATGTTGATGGAAGCCGCCCTTGCGATTCTTGCCACGATGGCGGTTGCTTGCGGTCTGTGGAACAGCCCGGAGCACGGCCACGCTTGGGACTTCCTGCAATCCAAGGTCGCAGTCGGCGCCTCTGGAGCTAGCGCTGCCTTGCCGAAGGTCGGTGAGGCTTTGATGGCCTTCGTCAACGGCGCCGCGAGCTTCCTCGCTTCGCTTGGCATCCCCATCGAAGTCGGCATGACCGTGGTCGCCGTGCTCGTCATATCCTTCGCCGCGACCAGTCTCGATACGGCCCTCCGTATCCAACGCTTGGTGCTCGCCGAGTTGGGCGAGATCTACAACATTCGCCCCCTACGCAATCGTTGGTTTGGCGGGGCGCTCGCTTCCGGTTCCGTCCTGCTCTTGATCTATGCCGACTACGACCAGGGCGCAAAGAGCCTTTGGCCGGTCTTCGGTGCGACCAACCAGGTCCTGGCAGCCTTCACCCTTTTGATCATCGCCTTGTACTTGCGCAAGCTCGGGCGCAAGTCACTGGCCTACTCGTTGCCAGCGGTCATCGTGCTCTGCATCACGATCTGCGCCATGGTTGTCCAGGTCAGCCGTGACTTTCTCGCCGAGAAGTGGCTCGTGACCAGCGTTGGTGGACTGATCGGAGTGTTGACCGTCTGGGTCGCCTTCGAAGGTGGCTTGGCCTGGCGCAGAGCGAAGGACTGAGAGCGCTTCTTTGAGGCTCATGGCTCCGACCCACGTGAAGCCCCCAAAGTACAAACAGAGGAAAGGCAAGGCCCCCCACTGACCTTCCAACAAGGCGGTGAGGATTCCCCACCCGAGCCACAGGGAGAGCAGGAGTTCCTCGCCTGCCCAACCTCGCAGCTTCGCTCGGTAGTGCTGATCGGAGCTGGCGTCGCCACTCTTGGGCGTGCGGGTGAACGTCCCCGTCTTCCCGAACATGCCTTGGAGAATTGCTTTCGTTTGACTGACGCACATGCCCGTGCCCAGGGCCACCGCGAGCAGGGTGTCGCGCCAGCGTGCACCTCGGGCGCGGCCGACGGACTTCTGACTGCGGGAGTAGAAACTAAAGATGGAGAGAGTTGAGATCACAAAGGCGCCGAGGTGGACCCAACCAGGCACCTGAAGTTCACGGGTCACGAGCAGCGGCAGGAGCGCGCCGATCAGAAGGACGCCCGGTGCTCCAATGTAGCTCGTTAGATGGGCGAGGGCCTCGGCGCGTTTGCGCCAACCAATGTCCGCACGCAGGAGACGAGGCCCCAGCTTGCGCAGCACTTGCATGCTGCCCCGGGCCCAACGGTTTTGCTGGGACTTGAAGGCGTTCATGGTCCCCGGCAACTCGGCCGGGGCTATCAAGCGATGGTCGTAACGGAAGCGCCAACCAGCCAGTTGTGCTCGGTAGGAAAGGTCCAGGTCCTCCGTCAGGGTGTCGTGTTGCCAGCCGCCGCCATCTTCAATGGCCTGCCGGCGCCAGATCCCCGCAGTCCCGTTGAAGTTGAAGAACAAGCCCTCGTCGTGGCGCACCTTGTGCTCGATCACGAAGTGCCCGTCGAGCAGGGTGGCCTGGGCCCGAGTTAGGTTGGACTCGTCCCGATTGATGTGGCCCCAGCGGGATTGGAGCATGCCGATCCCGGGGTCCGCGAAGTGCGGCAGGGAACGTAGCAGGAAGTCGGGGCGCGGCACAAAGTCCGCATCAAAGACGCAAAGGAGATCGTACTTCGCCTGCCGCAGTCCTCCATCGAGGGCGCCCGCTTTGAACCCAAGGCGCTGGGAGCGCCGAATGAGCTTGGCGTCGATTCCCTTTTCAAGCAGGCGCGCGACCTCGCGCTCCACCAGCTCGCGTGTCTCGTCCGTGGAGTCGTCGAGAATCTGAATCTCCAGGCCCCCAGGAGGCGCGACCAAGAGCTCGACTGACCTGAGCAAACGCTGGGCTACGGTGCGCTCGTTGTAGAGCGGAAGCTGAACCGTGACTCCGGAGCCCCGGACATCCTGGGCTGAGGACTTTCTGTGGGGCTTGAGTTGCGACTCTCCGCCCCAGCGGTGGTGACGGATCATCCACAGCCGGTGCACTCCGTACGGAACCAGGAGTGAGAGGGTGCTCACGTAGGCCAGAGCGATTACTGATTGAGCATCCACGGATTGAGGCAGGGGGTCCGGGGGAGTGTACGGAATGGCCTGCCAGCTAGGACCGGACCCCTCGAAATTGCGGGACACCGCTCTCCAGAACCCAAACGAGCTTTCGCTTGGAACCTTCCTCAGGTGGTCGGGTTGAGCATCTCCTGCTAGCCTTACGTAGGCTGGAGCCACTCGCTCCTGTGGCGTCCCTCCTTTTTTGTGCCCCGACATGCTCCCGATCTTCTGTTTCCGACTGCGCCCCCTTCCGGCGATTCTCTTCGCCCTTGCCCTGGCGACCCCGGCGTTTTCGCAATCGGATCAGTATCTGCGCACTGGGCATGAGATGCCCGGGCTGTACGGCTTCGACTCTTCCCTCGTTCCCCCGCAAGGGCTGAGCATTGAAACTGTCGGGGTCTACTACAGCGCCAGCCGATCCACGGATCGCAATGGCGTAGGCACCGGGATAGCGGGACAAGTGCAGCACGCTTCCATGCACCCGACAGTGACCTGGGTTTCTCCTTGGAAGATTTTTGGGGGCCTGTATGCCGCCCGTTTGCGCCTCTCCATGGGTGCCAACGCCCAGAACCCGAGGGCGGAGAACGTGGGCAGCGACAAGATTGGCTCCGGAGATCACTACATCGAGCCCCTCGCCCTGTACTGGTCGGCGGAACGCGGCGCAGTCAGTCTGCGCATCGGTTCCTGGCTCGCCTCCGGGGACTTCGCCGCGGATGATCCAAATAGCCTGGGAAAGGGATTCGATTCCCAAGTGGTGACCTTGGGCTGGACCTATCGCTTCGATGACGCGCAACTTTGGAACTACTCCTTGCTCACTCGCTACTCCAGCCACGGGAAGGTCGAGGGTCGTGATTCACGGCCGGGCGACGATGTGATCGTCGACTGGTCGGTCGTGCGCAAGCTGAACGAGAAGTGGGACCTTGGGCTCGTTGGCTATGGCGTGTTCCAAACCAGTCGGGACAAGGGTTCGGAATCCGCTGCCGAGCTCGGCTACTACGGCACCGCGGGCCTTGGTGTCGGTGCACGTTGGAGCGTTCCGTGGGCGAATGGCAAAGGCTCCCTTCGCATCTACCAAGAGTTCAACTCCTTCAACCACACGGAAGGGACCCTTGTCGCGGGCGGCTTGAGCTTCCGACATTAGAGGTCTGGCCGACGAGGGGCGCTGCGCTTCTAGAACAACTCGCGTTGCCCGAATGGGATCGCTTGGGATCGCAAACGCGGATAGCGGTCGATTAGCGAAGCCGGGGCAGGGGGCGCGTCGTTCGCAAGCCGTGCCTGGATTTCGATCGCGTTCGCGATCGCTTGACCCTCGAAGTGGTTGTTCGTGATCACGTAGACGTCCTCGTAGGTCTCCGCCATCTGGACTACCTTTCTGGTGAGCTGGTCCAGCTCCTGTGAGGTGTAGAGGTAGTCGTAGCGAGCGTCTCGGCCGGCCCCGGCTTTGAACCAATTCGCGCTATTGCGTCCATGCAGGCGCAGGTAGCCCAAGGGGCTTGTCGCGCGAAAATTGTCCGGCGGATGATCCTTGGCCGCGGGCAGATCGATGTGCAAGAGACCTGCGCCGCGGGCAGCCAGCCAGTCGGTGCCCTTCGGGATGAACCAACTGTTATGACGTAACTCCACGGCGCATGGAACGTCCTGCCAGTCCTCGAGCAAGCGCGCAAGTCGATCGCAGTTGGATCCAGTAGCTCGAAACTGTACGGGGAACTGCAGCAGCAACCCCTTAAACTTCCCGCTATCTATGAGCGGCTGTATCCCTTCGCGGAAGGACGTGTGTTCCCATGCATGGTCTGCTGCGTCCAACAGCGGAGCATGGGTGAAACACTGGTTGAGCTTGGCAAGAAAACGAAAGTCCGGACGGTCCTCCACCAGTTCAATCCAGCGTTGTGTGTTCCTCGGGCTGGGGGTCGCATAGAAGCTGCTGTTGACCTCCACGCAGTCGAACAGTTGGGCAAGGAAGGGCAACGCGTGAAAGCCCCGAGGCTTTGGCTTGGGATAGACGATGCCTTCCCAGTCCGGATAGGACCAACCAGCGGGACCAATGTGCACCCGACGAAGGACATCGGGAGAGACGACGAGGTCCTGTGCCACGGCTAATCCTGTTGGTTCGTTTCGCCCGCGTGTTGATCGGGCTCCATCCCCAAGGCGCTGGCAGCCTTCGCTTCCGCGGACAGCAAGCGTTTTCGGATGAGTTCCGTAGCGGCGACTTGATCGGATTCGGTTGCGTCCCGAGGAATGAAAACGGGCTGCTCATAGTGGATCGCAACACGGGAACCCGGCTTGGGAATGTTCAGTCTGTCCCAACTGTTCGCCTGCCATTTAGACTCCGCCGCGAAGCCGCATGGAACGACGCCGTGCCCCGTGGCGCGAGCCATCCAGGCAAGCCCGGGATTCATTGAGTGGGTGGGACCACGTGGGCCGTCCGGAGTAATCACCAACACGTCACCGTTGCCCAGTGCCTGCAACATTTGACGGAGTGCGCGCGCGCCGCCGCGACTGCTGGATCCGCGGATGACTCGGTACTGGAAGCTCTGCAGTAGATGCTCCGAGATGTCTCCGTCTGCGCTAGCGGAGACCAGGACCTGGTACCTCGGGCCCCAGTGATGGGGCAACCCGATCAGCATCTTGCCGTGCCAGAGTGCCATGAAGTGGCCGCCGTTCTCTCCCTTGGCCGCTTCCATGTTTTCGCTTCCCGAGATCTCGACGCGCCAGCTCTTTGCACTTAGGCGAAAGAGCGCGGCCCCCAGATGCCTCATGAGCCATGCCCCGACCGCCCTTCGAGAATGCCGCCAGCGTTTGTTCTGTCGCAGACGTTGCCGGAAGGAGAGCTTGGGCTGACTCATGGTCGCTATCAAAGCAGAAGAGCCGCCATTCGTCGTGAAGTATTGGCTCTTCCAATCACGGGACCTCGCGAAAGTCCCGGGGAACGGAACTCTAAGTGCTGCTTCCTGTCCTTCGGCGCAGAATCGAAGAGATGACCGCCTTCAGTCTCTACTCAGTCTCCAGAGGAAACCGTGACGCTCAACTCGTAGCCGTTGCCACCAACCTCGAGTGAGTAGGTCATGCCCCGGGGAACCACCCCACCACGAATGAACCCCTCTGGAAAGTTCTTGGAGGGAACCGCCAGCTCCGCGAGGGTGGTTGGAAAGGTCCCGTGCTCTGCTTGGTATAGCTCCAGAGCTACCCGCAACTCCTTCATGAGTTCGTCGGAATCGGGAAGCTTGGGTTTTTCCTCCGCGGGCGGCCAAGCGTTGGATTGCTTCTCCTTACGAGTGCCAATCACTACCCCGGCTCCAGCACCAGCACCAATTAGGAAGGGCAACTCCGGACCGAAGGAGGAAGTGCCGTGAGCATAGGCGCCGCCGTCCACTTGACGACTCCAAAGCACGGACGGTTGGAAGTACATGGAAAAGAGCTCCCCCGAAGGCATGTCCTCGAGTTCGAAGGGCAACTCGACTCCAGCTGCATTCACGATCAAGGGCAAGAAGCCCCGGACAGATTCGTAACCGCCTTCGATCATGGAGCCCCAGTCCGTGGTCGTGTAGGACTGAATGCCGGTCGGCAAGTCCCTAGCATCATCCATTAGCGGATGACGTTCGCTACCGTTTGACTTCATGAGACGTTTCAGTTCACGCTTCGTGAACATCGATGAGGTCGACACGATCGCACGGTCGTCCAAGACTCCAATCACAAGGTTCATTTCGATGAACGCTGGCGCGGCCTCGCCGATGCCTTGATAGAGCTGCTGCATCAAGGCCTTGCCCGGTGAGAACACGACGAGCGGGTTCTTGCGGTACGGCTTCGACTGAACACCGATCATCCCCTTGCCTTCGTCGAGGGCAAACTGCCCAAGCGACTCAAGCCCCGCGGCAAACGCCTTGGGATTTTCCAAGTCGAGGGCAAGGAAGACCTTCGGCTGACCAATAGCCGTGTAGGGCAGAGTGTAGGTCATGGCGGACCCACCCAAGGATCCCACGAGGTCCTCCACCGGGTGGAAGTCATAGCCTTCCTTGAGATCCGCGAGAAGGATTTGCTCCTCTCGTCCTGTCACAGTGACAAGCCCCTTCATCAGCGCACCTGCCAGGAAGTTCTTGTTCAGATTGAACGCGGACACGCCGACCGCATCCGGCGGAGCCATTCGGAAACTCTGGCGAGTGATGGGCTCCAAGCTAAACAGTTGATGAGCGGGGTCGAGTCCGGGCTGCAGGGTGAACGTCTCGGAATGGAACTGTCCCGCGGCCAATCGTGTGCGCATGCGAATGTGGAGTTCGCCGCCTGCCATCGTGGTGTCGAGAAAGAAGTTGGCACCATCGATCAACCCGGGTGGGCACCCCGGGATGAGATCGAACAGTTCGATCAACTCCCCTACTCCGGTGATGCTGAAGTACGTATTCAGGATCGTCGTTCCTTCAGACCCCATCCAATGGGCCCCGGTACTCTGGAAGCGTTTGTTGCTCGCCAAGGTGTTCGTCTCAGTGAGCGGCATCGATATCGCGGGCGACAACCCCAGGGTCACGGTGAGGCGCTGGGTGGATCTAACGACGCTGACAAAGACCGGATGATCATCGTCCTTGAGGTCGTAGTCACCCAGATCCAATTCTGTTCCAGGCTCTCTGGAAGCGTCGATCAAAGAGGGCGCTGATGGGGACGCGTTGAGCGCATGTTCCAGTAGCTGGGAGCGAATCAACTCCTCTGCCACTGCAGCAGTATCCGACTCATTGAAGTCGACCACTAAGGTGATCCCAATGTCCCCCAAGCGCTGGAGCATTCCCTCCGAATCCCCATGGTTCGCCTCCTGGATCAAGGGCAAGAGGCCGTTGAGATCGATGCCCGCAAGAGAGAAAGATGCATGGTCCACCTCTGGAACGAGATCCAGAAAGCCAACGCCTGCCACCGGGAGCTCGTTGCGTAACTCGCTGAGCAAGATCTGGGACAGGTTGTGAAGGCTCACCTGCTCGGGGGGCGTAGAAGTCACGAGGCCCACGAACTTCTTGATTTCCGGGTCCTCGAACAGGCGAACCAGGGGGGCCTCTTTGTAGGCCTCTAGAGCCCCAGAGACGTTGGGGACCTCGAAGTAGAGATTGCAGTCCTTCGGGTGATAGACCGCATGATCCCCGCCAAGCGAAAGGACAAGAGCAGGTATCAGGAGCGTCGTAATCATCTGGTCAGGGGCGGTCGGTTGCGTGGGGGGGCGGCAATCCTAGCTAGTTCACGGCGCATCGAAAGACCCAGAACTCGGCTCTTCGCCGTGTTGTGAACCGTGGATGGTCCGATCAAAGAATTGTCAATGCACAGGATTGACATCGGAGTGTGCAGGTCTCCCTCTTGACGTTTGCGGTGGGCGCCTATAATGCTCGGCCATATATGGTCCGGCTGAATAGCGTGGATCAGGGGCGACTTGCGTTCGCTAGGTTGGAATGTTCCGGGAGAATCGTCACCCAAAGGCGACTCTTCGTCACAATTACCAACCTGAGAGTTCAGACGCTCCACAGACCCCAGGGTTTCAAGGACAATTAAACCATAGTCCTTGCCCATAACCGGTGAAGATAGATACCATTTAAGCTCCATGGCCGACCACAAAACCGCCGCAGAAGTCACCATTGTCGCTCATGAGGAGCAGTCGGCCTTCGCCGCCTTCGTCGAGAAGCACTGGATGAAAGCCGCCCTAGTGGCCCTCATCGGCACCGTTGCCATTCTTTTCAATCAGTACCAGACGGCCCAGGAGGCCGCCGCGATCCAGGCGAGCTGGGACAAGCTCATGGCTTGCGTTGATGAGGACGGAAGCGGGGTCCCTACCGGCGACCCAGCAACGATCGAAGCGGTTCTTCCGGAGATTGCGGGCACTCAAGCGGGTCCATGGGGCCTTTTTTACCTGGCAGCCTCCTACCGCAAGGAAGAGCGCTTTGAAGAGGCCGTCGCCGCCCTCGGTCGACTGCAGGAGGAGAACAAGACTCACCCTCTAGTGGCTGATGAACGCATTTTTGGGGATTCCGACACGCCGAGGTCCCAAGTGGCTCACCTGATCGACGTCTACGCGAGCGAAAATCAGTGGCGTACCAAGAACCCCGCCCTCTTCGCCAACCCGGAACCAGCAGCCAACAGTCCAAAGGCACGTATTCAAACAGACCATGGCGATATCGTTGTCGCTCTAGATGCTGAGCGCGCGCCCAAGCACGTGGCGAACTTCATCAAGCTGGTCAACGAAGGCTTCTACAACGGCCTGATGGTCCACCGCTCCTCCGGCCAAATGTTCGAAACAGGCGACCCCAAAACCAAAGAGGAGGGCAGCGAACGGATGACTTGGGGCTTCCAGGGCGCCGAGGAGAACGTGGAGAAGGAAGAAACTGGCCTGAGCCACTTTGCAGGGGTCCTCAGCGCAAACCCCGCTCTGGGCACGGAGGAAAGCAGCGGAAGCCTGATTTCCATCACCGGAGAGAACTCCCACCAACTGAATGACTCGAACGTGGTCTTCGGGCACGTGATTGAGGGCCTTGAGATCGTCAGAGAGATCTCCTTGCTGCCTCGAGGAACCACGGGCCTGGTTCCCGCAGAGCCAGCCGTTATCCAGAACATCACGATCATCCCAGGGTCCTGAGCCTTTCGGCCCATAAGAGCTCCACGAAAAAGCCCCGGCTCAATGCCGGGGCTTTTTCGTGCCTAGCTCTTTGGTTGGCTATTTGTTCCACGTGGAACACTCGGGGTGAAAGCGCACCGAAGGGTAAAAGTGTTCCACGTGGAACATTCTAGAGTTCGTCCTGGGGCGCTAGCACCTTGAGCAGTCGCTCCAGGTCCTCACGGCTGTAATACTCCAAGACAATCTTGCCCTTGTACCCTTCGCGGTTCTGAAGAGAAACCTTCGTGCCCAGGGCAATCTGCATCTTCCGCTGCAGGTCCGTCACCCAGGACTCTTCATCGTCGGAGTCAACCGAGCGCCCGGAGTCGCTTGGCTTCGGCCTGGTCTCTGGTCTCGGAATCTCAAATGACGGCGAGGGTGCGCTCGGACCCTGAATCAAAGCCTCCACCGCTCTCACTGACAGCCCCTCGCGAACAACGGTCTCCATCAAGCGCACCTGCTCATCCTCAGTCTTGGCAGAAAGCATCGCCCGGGCGTGCCCCATGCTGAGCAGACCCTCTCCAACAGCATCCTGGATGGACACCGGAAGATCGAGGAGACGCACGTGATTCGCCACGGTAGCCCGTTTCAAGCCCACCTTTGCAGCTACCTGCTCCTGAGTCAACTGAAGCTGAGTCATCATGTTCTTGTAGCCCTTGGCCTTCTCCAGAGCATTCAGGTCGCGGCGTTGAACGTTCTCGACCAGTGCCAGCTCAAGCATCAGCTCATCAGCGACGTCCTCCTTCACGAGTGCAGGCACTGTCGCCAGCCCCGCGAGACGGCATGCCCGCCAGCGGCGTTCACCCGCGATCAACTCATACCCTTCAGGAGTCTTCCGAACCACAACAGGTTGAAGCACCCCATGCTGGCTGATCGAGTCCCGAAGTTCCTGGAGACCTTCCGTCGCGAAGACAGTCCTTGGCTGATTCCCGTTGGGCCGGATCTCAATAAGGGGAATTTCAGTTGCCCCTTCTCTCCGCCGAGCAGCCGCCTCATCAGCGGCCTCCCCTGCCGGCCCACCGCCAAGAAGGGACCCAAGACCTCTACCTAATCGTCGTTCCAATTTGTTTGCCTCCTAGCATTGGAAGGGAACTGCATGTTGGCCCAGACTAGGCCGCACCTAGGCTAACCCGCGAAGGGCCGGGATCCATGCCCCGAATTAGAGGACGGTTGCAAGGAACTCAGCAAGCTTCTAGATCCTTGCAAACAAAGGAGCTAGAACATTGCCTGTGCGATTGCTCCCAGTGATTTCTTGGATGACTCGACGGGGGTTCCAGACCCCCGCCGGGGTCTCTTGGCTCCTCCTAAGCATGGCCGCTGGTCCCCTGTTGGGCCTGTTTACGCCAACGGGTCTTCTTGGCCACGGAGACGAGCCAGACGCCCGGCTCCAGCAAATCGCCTACCTGTCGGGGTTGCTTGGGACATTGTTCTCGATGGTCGCCTTAGAGGACGCACGCTGGATGCTCGACCGCTGCGGCCCCATGCGAAGAGTCCTCCTCAGATGGGTGGCCATGCTCACTCCCGGGCTCATTGGCCCAGCGGCCGTCCTCGCGGTGGCAGCAATTCAGGGAGTCCACCCACACTGGTTGAACCTGCTCCCGCCTCTAGCGATCTCGCTCCTGCACCTCACCCTTCTTGCTGGTTGGATCCTGGAAACCCCCGGCACGAGTCGGAATCGCCTGCTCCTCCTTCCATTCCTCTCTTGGCTGCTGCCAGCGGTCATGCAGTCGGCCACGGTTCCCGTGAGCTGGGCGCTTGACCTCGTCCGGTCCCACCCAAGAGCATTCGGGCATGAGGATCCGAGTCAGATTGAACTCCTGGTGGGAATTGGGCCGATAGTGGTCCTGGCTGCCTCCCACGTCCTTTTGGTCCGGTGGCTACAAACCTATGAAGTACGGCATTCTCGGTGATATCCACGGCAACCTGACGGCCCTCGATGTTGCCCTAGACTACCTTCAGGCACAGCAGATCGATGTCTACCTAAGCATGGGGGATGTTGTCGGCTACGGAGCCGCCCCAGCAGAGTGCATCCAGAGACTCCGAGATATCGGCGCCATTGTCGTTCGAGGGAATCACGATGCAGCCACCGCAGGGCAACTGGATCTGCGCTACTTCAATCAGTTTGCCAGGGAAGCGGTTCGCTGGACGCAGACCGTTCTGGGACAGGAAGACCTGGATTGGCTCGCCGAATTGCCCTACACGGTGGATTTGGAGGATTGCTCCGCTGCACACGGCACCTACCACAAGCCCGAACTCTTCGACTACATCAAGAGTACGAGCGATGCGGACCCCTCGCTCGAGGTGATGAAACGTCCAGTCTGTTTCGTCGGGCACACCCACGTCCCGGTGGCACTTCTCCGTTTGACAGACGATCCACACCGGACCGCCTTTACGGCAGATGACCTGATCGAGCTAGGTCAGGTGGAAAAGGCCCTGATCAACGTTGGAAGCATCGGCCAGCCACGGGATGACAATCCCCAGGCGGCCTGTGCGGTGTTCGACACGGCTGCAGACTGTGTCTCCATCAAACGCCTGGAGTATGACATCGAAATCGAAGCCGCAAGAATCCGCCGAGCAGGTCTGCCTGCGGTGCTCGGCAGTCGACTCTTCCTTGGGGTTTAGATCGTTCTTTTGACCATCAAATACACACCATCTACCTAGGCTTCCCGAATGAGGTAGTTGAGTTGCTCGGGCAGCTTCTCTAGCCCATCCTCTCCGAGACGAGCGACAAAGAGTGCTTCCAAGTCGCTGAGTGGCCGGCTATCCCCCCGAAAAATGTAGGAACTGGCCTCCGGGTTCGACCCCGCACAGATCAGCACATCGAGAATGGAGGCTGCGTTGCAGATCTTCCCCTCGATACCCAGCTCCACGGGCATCTCGTGGTGATTGACGATGGCCACAATCAAGGAAGCGGGCCGCGCGTGGATGACCACACCGTCAGGTACCAAGAGCTCGATCTCGCGCAGCTGGCTGAACGAGTTGAGAATCTCACGCGCCAGTCCTTCCCCTGAGATAATGAGAATTTGGGCCCAGTATAAAAGGTCATTAAGCAGCACGTCTTCCACATCATCCCGGGAAAGGATCTGTGCCATGCGTCCACCCGAGGCTAGCTGACGAGAATCCGACTCGTGCCTTTCCACGAAGTGAGTCAGGCTAGTGACCGCTTCCAGCAGGTGGAAAGCAGCCGAGGCGTGTCCGCGCAGTCGCGAGAGTCTTGGGTCACCCCGTTCATGGGAGCTGCCCTTGATGTAGGTGTCGTAGGTCGACTGCAGGTTGTGAACGGTGGCCTCGTAGACGCGGGCGCGGGCCTCGGTACAAACCTTAACGATGAACCGGTGACGATCTAGGGGGTCCTGGATGCGCTCGATAGAGGACTGGGAGAACATGCCGCAGACCTGCAAGTACTTGCTAGCCACCTCGGCAACCTTGCGATCCTCCTCCTCGATCACCTCCTCCCCCAGGTTGTGGGGCAGCCGAAGGTTGACGGGTCCACTCAGGCTCGATTCCGCCGAGGCCTCTTTCGCAGGCCAAGCAACCTTTAAAATACCCGCTTCCTCCTCACAGGCATTCAGAAGGGCTCGAGTGCTTTGCCTGACGAAGGCGCGCGCTCGATCCACGGAGGCGTTGCAGGCGAGGCCGGCTTCGCTGCCCTCGACGATCTCCGTCTCGTAGCTCTGCATCCGATGCCTGAGATGCCCGAGCACAAAACCCACGCTGGCAAATCCACGCACGGAGGCCACTAGCTCCCGAAAGAAGTAATAACTCTCGTTGTTCTTCGCGCCGTGATCGTCCAGGAAGGCTTCCACTTGGTCCGCCTCGATGCCCAGCTGATGGAGCAAAACACGCCTATTGCTCCCAGGACCCTTCTTCCTGACCGTATTAGCGAGTCGGAAGAAGGCATCGGCCTCCTTCGCGAGGGACACCGCGAATTGCTCCTCGGAGATGATTCGGTCGATAGATGCTTCAGTCATGGTCGATCTAGCCTGGGCGCCAATAAGGCCTGGAGCTTACCAGAACGCCCGGCGCGAAAAGAAACCAAGGGCAGGGAACCAAGCAGGCTCAAGCCGACGCACCCCCTGAACCGATTCAGTGGCTGAACCAATCTCCCGTGTTCACGGGAATTTTATCCACTCATTGGTCCCCGATGACCCACTGGCTCCGGCCCCCCGGAGCTTCCTACCGGCCAACGAATTGGCAGGGAGGTCCGCTATTTCCGCTGAACGCTGCCTCGAGACCTATCTCCAGGAAATCAATGAAGTCCCCCTGCTCACAGCTGATGAGGAGAAGGAGTTGGGTGCCCGCATCCAACAAGGGGACCAGGAGGCCCGCGAACATCTAATTCGCGCCAACCTCCGCCTCGTCGTATCCGTGGCCAAAATGTACGCGGAACGGGGTCTGACCCTCGCTGACCTCATCGCAGAGGGCAACATCGGCCTGATCAAGGCAACTGAGAAGTTCGACCCGGATGCCGGATGTCGCTTCTCCACCTACGGTACGTGGTGGATTAAACAGTCCATCCGGCGTGCCCTGACCAACACCGTCAAGTCCGTTCGAGTTCCGAGCTACATGAACGAGCTCATCTCCAAATGGCGTGTCGTCAGTCAAGAACTGGCCTACCACCTCGGTCGCACGCCATCCATTGAGGAGGTCGCCGAAGAGCTTGGCGTCGCCAGAAACAACTGGCCCCTCCTGAAGCGAACAATTACGACCTCGGGCATGGGACCCCAAGTCTCCCTCGACGTCCTCTCGCAGAACCAAGACACGGTGGAAGACACCGGGGTCCGCCCGCCCGACGAGCAGCTTGCCGACGTGGATCTCTTGAATCAGCTGCAACAGCTGCTCGGTGATATCTGCGAACGGGATGCCGCCATCCTGCGCCTGCGCTACGGCCTGGGTGAAGACGCGGAGCCGTTGACCTTGAAAGAGATCGGTCGGATCGTTGGCCTCACAAGGGAACGAGTGCGACAAATCGAACAGGAAGCCCTGCGCAAGCTCTATGCTGTGATGAGTGGAGAAAGCACACACATCAACCTCGCACGAAAGTCCGGGGACCGCTAGCGAGCAAACAGCACGCAACAAGAAGCAACTTGTAGAGCGCGGCCCATCGGGGACTGCGCTCTATGTGCATCTACCCTTTTGCGAAACGAAGTGTCACTACTGTGACTTCTTCTCCGTGCCAGCGCTTGGGCAGGATATCGATGGCACCCTGCAAGCCGTCCTCGCCGAAGCACGCACACGTGCCCCCCTGCATCCGAAAACTGTTTTCATCGGCGGTGGAACTCCCTCCTTGCTGAACGAGAATCAACTCCACGTATTCCTGACGGAGTTGAACGCGATCACGCACTTCCAAGACTCTGCCACAGAGGTCACCCTGGAAAGCAACCCCGAGAGCGTGACCCGTGACAAGGTCGCCTTGATGTTGGACCACGGAGTGCAACGCCTCTCCATCGGCTTTCAGTCTCTCGAGCCGCAAACTCTCGAACTCTTCGGACGTGTCCACAGCGTCGACCAGTCCTTTCGCGCCCACGATGCGGCCCGAGCCGCGGGAATGCAGGACTTGAACCTGGACATGATCTACGCGGCGCCAGGTCACGATGCGGCGGGTTGGGAGAAAGCACTGAAACGGGTGTTGGAGCTGAAGCCTGATCATCTGTCCGCCTACAACCTAGCCTTCGAGGAAGACACCGTCTTCAGTCGTTGGTTACGCAATGGCGAAGTCCAGAAGTTACCCGAGGAGATCGAGTTGGAAATGTTCCAAACCACCCGTGAGGTGACCCGGCAGTATGGCATGCACGCCTACGAGATCTCCAACTATGCACAGCCCGGGCGCGCCTGCAAACACAACGAGAACTACTGGGCCAACGGAGAGTACGTAGGCATTGGCCCCTCGGCGGTTAGCTATGTGAACGGAGTGCGTGGTGGTAGCCCGCGTGCCATCGCGCCCTACATCAAGTCGATCAACAAAGCTGGACATGCGGTTGATTGGACCGAACGCCTGAGCCCACGACAAAGCTTGGGCGAGACTTGGTGGCTTGGACTGCGACGCAGCGCGGGTGTGACCCCCGAAAAGGCAAGGGCGGCTGCTCACTTCACTGAAGCGCAGGACCCCATGCTTCCGCAAGCCGAGCTCCTGGTCGAACAAGGACTGCTCGAGTTGGTCGAAGGTTCCTTTCGGCTCACCCAAAGGGGCATCCCCTTGGCCGATCGCGTCGCCGCAGAGTTCCTCGGGGACGGCGACTCATAGGCGCGCTTCCAAGACCAAGCCGTTCGATGAGTTGAAGCCCGCCCCGCAGGGCCCCCCGGGATCACGCAAGAGCGCCTGCACTTTGATCTTGGTTCCCGAGCGCGCCGCCAACGCAAGGAACGGATGGGGGACTTGAAACTCTGCGCGCCCTGCCACGTCGAGATCCAGCGCTGCGATCACTCGAACGGACCCCAGGGCACCTGCACCCGAGCCCAAGCAGAGCACACCGTCGCCAAAGAAAGATGGCTGTTCTTGCGCGCCGGCGCACAACACAGCCATCCGATTTGCCGGGCCATGATCGAGTACCAAACACAGGTCCTGGTCCTCGACCGACAGGGAGCCCCACGCGGACAACCGCGCTCCGCGGCCACTGGAATTCATGCATCCGCCTGCGTCGCCGAGATTGCCGCAGGGACACGAAGATAGGGAACAGAAGGCACCAACTTCTGGACTCTCCGCGAGGGAGTAGGCCCGAACCAAACCTTCGCCCGGGGCAGCTGGAGATCCAACCAGGGTGGTTTGCTCGAAGAGCGCAAAGCCCGCCCCGAAGAGTCCTGCACTTGTCCCCTCCGGCCGAGAGACAGCGTCCACCAAAACCCAACCGGCACCGGCACGACCGAAGACCCACTGCGCTCCATAGGGCGTCGAGCCCACTACGCCGAGGCGTCCAGGGGCCAGCACCACCTGGGAACCAAATCCTGGTGCCCCGCCCCCCGAGACCACGGCCCCACTGAACTCGAAACCGTTGGGCTCCGTTTCGAACATGTCCACCCGATTAGCCCCCGGAACCCCCACGGCGAGCACTCCGTCCGCCAGGGCGAGAGCGGAACCAAAGGCCTCACCCACCGCTGGCTCGGGAGCCTGCAGGCACTCCATCAGCAGCCACCCACCAGGCACCGGCTCGTAGAGAAAGACACGACCGCGCCCCTCCAGTGCGCCGGGAGACCCAACGGCAACCAGCCCACCAGCTGCGGCCACGGCCTCTCCAAATCTCCAACCCGCCTGAGCCCCGCTGGGCGGCAATAGGGTGCCAATATTCTGCCAATGCCCTAGCAATGGCCGGTACAAGAACGCTGCGCCCGTCCGCATGCCGAATTGCTCAGCGCGCGGGGCACCGGCAATCAACGTCGTCCCGTCAAAGTCCAGGGCACTTCCGAAGCGGTCATCTTGGCCGATGCTCGCCGGTTGCAACACCTGGGACTCGGTCCACCCAAGTGGTCCCAATTCATAGACGTGCACGAGCCCGGTCTCTATCTCTGACGTGCGGCCCGTCGGAGACCCAACCGCGATGACCCCTGGGGAGACGGCTAGGGCCAAACCGAAGCCTGCGTGGTGGGTCGCCACTCCAGGTCGCAACTGAGTGCGCACTTCCCACCCGGCGGAAGACCGCTCAAACACGTAGGCGGCGCCAACGTCCTGAAACGAAGTCGACGGCTCCCAGCCCGGGCTACTCACCACCAACGTTTGCCCCGATAGCGCTAGCACCTGACCAAAGCCGTCGTAAACGGCGCCATCCCTGGCCCGCAATGTCTCCGTCAGGGTCTGCCCCTGAGCGAGCCCGCCGAGCATCCAAAAGCCCAGCAACATCACAGTAATCCATCGTCGAGTGGTCATCTTGCCCCCTGGTGTTCGTAGGTCCAACGGGCCAGACGAACTCCAAGGGAAGTGGTCACCCTCGCTCCCCGACAATTTCTATCGAGGGCTTCCCAGCCACTCCTCCTGTGACTCGAACAATCGGTTTCTCAGGGATCCCATTCTTCGACGCCCACTCCGGGCAGTACCATCTGCGCACCCGAGTTCATGGAAGACCACAACCCCGTTCAGGCGCCAAAAAAAGCCAAGCGCCGTGGCAGAAAGAAGAAGCTAAACAAGAGCTTCTTCTTGCGTGGAATCATCACCATCCTGCCGGCGGTTCTGACCCTCTTCATCCTCGTAACGGTCGTTCAATTCGCGCGTAACTACGTCACGACCCCGATCAACTCCACGATCTACTGGTTGCTCGAAAGCAACACCTTGGGTTGGAAGGTGCTAGAGCAGGTCGAAATCGACCCCCTGGACATGGAGTTTCTGGACGAAGCGGGCTTGCCCCAGAACGCCTTGCTGACCCTGCGTGAGTCCGGCATCCAAAGCGAAGCCTTCAAGAGCGAGCTGAAGATCGTGCGCGAACCGGAGATGTACTTCTTCCGGGACATGGGAAGCCTAGCGATCAACCCCTACAAGCTGCGCCGGGAAGTCAGAGCAGTGGTCCACCCCCTGGTGGGCGTCCTGGTCAGCGTGCTCGTCGTCCTCACCCTGGGCTACATCACCAGCGGCTTCGTGGGCAGGCGCATGATCTCCTCCTTTGACCGCGCCGCCCAAAACCTACCGATCATTCGGTCTGTCTATCCGTACACGAAGCAACTCGTTGAGTTCTTCGCGGACGACAATGAGTTCGAGTTCGACACGGTGGTGGCCGCCCCCTATCCAAGCGAGACGGTTTGGGCCATCGCCTTTGTCACTGGCACGGGTCTCAGTAGCATCAACGAAGCCCTCGGAGATCGCTACGTCTCCGTCTTCGTGCCCACCTCGCCCATGCCTATGACTGGCTTCACGGTGTTCTTGAAGGAGAGCAAGCTGGTCCCACTACCGATCAGTGTGGATGAAGCTCTGCGCATCACCGTGTCCGCTGGCGTGCTGATTCCAGCCAGCGAGCAGGTCGCCGAACTGACGGACTCCCTCGTGCACATGGGAGCCAAACTCGAAACCCAAGATCCCGACCAGGGGAGTGCTCTCCCCAAAGACACCGAGCCGGAAGACAACACCGGCGAATCCTGAGCGCCCAATGACTCAACCCTTCTGCGACCGACTTGCGACCGCTATCGAGCAACGCGGCAACCCCTGTCTAGTCGGCCTCGACCCGCACCTGGAGCTCTTGCCCGAAGAATTTGCGGCCGCAAAAGATCCCGCAGCGAACCGAGCAGAGCGTGCGCAAGCGGTGGAGGAGTTCTTGCTCGGAGTTGTGGAAGTGATTGCCGGCCGCGTCCCCGCGGTCAAACCGCAGTCCGCTTTCTTTGAACGCCTTGGAGCCGACGGCGCGTTGGTCTGGGAGCGGGTCATCGCAGCTGCGCGCAAGCAAGGCTTGCTCGTCATCGGAGATGTGAAGCGTTCCGACATCGCAAGCACAGCAAGAGCCTACGGGCAAGCGTTCCTGCAGGACGCGGGAGAGTCCAACTGCGATGCGATCACATTGAACCCCTACCTCGGCGCGGACTCCATCGAACCCATCCTCGACATCTGCGAGGAAACCGGTGCCGGCGTGTACGTGCTCGTGCGAACCTCGAACCCGGGCAGCGCGATGTTCCAAGAACATGGAACACCGCCCCTAACGCACATCGTCGCGGAGAAAGTTGAGGAGTGGGGCGAGCGCTTGCGCGGGGCCTCGGGACTCTCGAGCGTCGGCGCTGTGGTCGGCGCCACCCACGTGCAAGAGCTGCAAGAACTGCGCGCCAAGATGCCGCACGCTCCCTTCTTGATCCCAGGCTACGGAGCGCAGGGCGCTGGAGCCGCTGACACGGTCCCGGGCTTCTTGGAGAACGGAACCGGCGCTCTCGTCAACTCCTCACGTGGAATTCTGTACGCCTACAAGTCGCCCGAGTTCTCCCACCTCCATTGGAAGGATGCTTGCTCCGCCGCGCTCGACAAGATGATCGCTGAGTTCCAGGCAGCCTTGTCCATCCGCCTATAGGCAACATGATCCGCATCGAGTACCTGTCCGCAGATCTTTTCGGATTGGACACTCGCACGCGCCAGGCGTTGAGTGGTCAACTCGGTGGTTTTGGCCTCGCGACCAATGCGGCGCAAGTCGCGCAGATCCACGACCCCTTCCTTCCTGCGGAACGGGAACAACTCGCGAAAACACTGGAAGCGCAAGCCACCGCATGCAGTCCCCCCGTGCGCGTGCTCGAATCGATTCGCTTGCTTGCTACGCCCAACGCCTCCTGTGTCGTTACGGAGGCAAGCCCCTTTGTCTTGGGCGGGCCTTTGAAGCAACTGCTCGCTACAGTGCAGACAATTGCCCTCGCGAAACAGCTCTCGACCATGGAACGGCCCGTCGTTCCGGTCCTTTGGGTGCGGTCCGATGAGCACGAGACACGGCCGCTCATCAGCGCAAGAATCGTCAACCGGCACCATGCCTTGCAGAGCATCCACCTCGACCGCCTATCCAATCAAACGACTCCCGTTCGCTGCATCGAACTCGACAACCAGCAACACGGGTTGGGCTCACTACGCGAAGTGCTGCGTCAACTCTTCGGTGACTACGAACACATCACCGCGGCCCTCGACACCTTGCTTCCAAACGAAGGGGAGAGTCTGTCCCGCGCCTACACGCGGGCGATGTATGAACTCTTCGGAGACCAGGGTCTGATCATCATCGAGCCCGAAGACTTGCGTGAGGACTTGTCCCGCGCCTGCGCCACGTGCGTTGGTGAACCCTTGATGGGGGAGCTCGTTCGGGCAAGAGAGCTGCAGCCCCTTACTCAAGAAGTCCTCGCCCAAGAGCTGGAGCCTTGGCTGTTCCACAACTCCCCGAGCGGCCGACGAGCCTTGTCTCCCAACGGGAACGAGTTCAGCTTTCAAGAAGAACCCGGTTCGCGGACACGAGCCGAGTTGGCCGCGGAGTTGGTGCAAGCGCCGGCGGATTGGCACCCGGCTCACCTGCTCGAATCGGTGGCGCGCGGGTTGGTCCTGCCCGTGCTCGCCGAGGTCGGCGGAGCGCGGGAACTCGAGCGCCACCTCTTGTTTCATGGGGCACGGACCGCTTTCGATTGGCCCAGGCCAAGTTTCGTTCCACGCCTCCAAGCCACCCTGGTGGACGGCCCCTGCGTCGAGTCCCTCGAGCGCTTGGAGCTCAGCGTGCAGCACGTCCTGCGCTGCAAGGGAGAGATCGAGACCCACGGCATCGCGCCGCAAGCCACCGAACTTTTGGAGACCCTCGATCAGATCGCGATGGATGCGCGCCTAGCTCTCAAAGAGCAAAAGCAGGCCCTCCTGAACATCGGCCCGACCCTAAAGCCGGCCCTGCGAGCCGCCACCACGGAATTGACCGCAGCCCTGCGCGGCCTCTCCAAAAAGGTCTCCTACGTGGCTGCCAACCGAGGGGGAAAACTCGATCGGCACCGGCGACGATTGAGCACAACACTCTGCCCCCAGGCAGGGCCACAGGCGCAGACCCTGAGTCCCTTTCCCTGGATTGCCCGGGAAGGGGTGGGCTGGTTGGGAGACCTCCTGCGCGAAGTGGACCCCTTCTGTGGCGAGCACCTGGCCATCTACTTGGACTGATTCCGGCGCCGCCCATCGAGAAGCCCAGAACGGAGGGCTTTGCCCCTGCTCTGGGGAGTTATAGTGCCGGGGCAACCGGAGGTCTCCGCCTCTCTGCAGCGCCATCATGCGAAGAATCGCCATCATTAATCAGAAGGGGGGTGTTGGGAAAACCACCACCTCGGTCAACCTGGGAGCCGCATTGGCAGAACAGGGCCGCCGGGTTGTCATTTGCGACCTGGACCCCCAGGCCAACCTCAGCCTGCACGTCGGTATCGAACCAGAGACCGACGATCCCTCGACCTACACGGTTTTGCACGGGGGAACGACCCTTGCTAAGTCCCTCAAACAGATGAGTTTGCCGGGCCTGCGTGTGCTCCCCAGCAACATCGACCTGTCCGGCGCTGAGCTCGAACTGGCCAGCGCCATCGGCCGCGACAATCTGCTTGCAGATGCAATCGATGCCTGGGTGGAAGATCACCAGAAGGAGCACGGGGAAGAGCCCGCGGACTACTTGATCATCGATTGCCCGCCGAGCCTCGGCCTGCTCTCGATCAATGCCTTGGCGGCCGCCACGGAAGTCATCATCACCGTGCAGACCGAGTTTCTAGCCCTGATGGGCATGAGCAAGCTGGTGGAAGTGGTCGCGCTCATTCAGAAGCGTTTGAACCCGAAGCTGAAGATCACGGGCATCGCCGCCTGTCTCTATGACAGCCGCCTGCGGCTCGCGCGGGAAGTGCTCTCTGAGATACGTAAGTACTTTCCTGGACAGGTCTACAAGCAGCCGATTCGCAGCAATGTGAAGCTCGCCGAGGCCCCTAGCTTCGGCCAGAGCATCGTCGAGTACGCCCCCGAATCCAACGGCGCCCTCGACTACCGCAAGTTGGCCCTGGAGGTCATCGGGCAGGAGAGCGCGAGCCCTGAGTTAGCGCACCTTCCTGACCCGGTTCCCATCGCCGACCTGGGCGTTCCCAAGACCCAGGAGCGTGGTGGCGGACCCTTCGCCGGTGCCGTTCCCCCCGCTGCCACG
Source organism: uncultured bacterium (assembly GCA_937905825.1). GTDB lineage: Bacteria > Planctomycetota > UBA1135 > UBA1135 > JABACD01. The sequence goes on along the minus strand of CALCXM010000081.1, from coordinate 52,600 downwards.
CGGCCGCGCATCGACCGGGCCCCTGACCAATCTCGGCCCATTCCGACCCCGCGCAAGGACCCCTTGCCTGTCCCACAGGCGGCGGCCCCTGCTGCAGAGACGGAACCGACCGTGGTTTTGCAGCCCCAAGCCCCTGTCGCGCAGCCAGAACCCTCCAGCGAGGCCGCCCGGCAACAGCACCGAGACGCCGTCGAAGAGGAGCTGCACAGCATGCGCAGCCAGGACCTACCGGCCCTGCCTCCCGAAGCCCTAGAGCTGGACAACTAAAGGGTTTTGCGGGTCTATCTGGACCACAACAGCACCACACCTATCCGGGAGGAGGTGCGCGACCGGCTCTTCGAGCTGCTCGATGAGGGCCTCGGGAACGCTTCGGGAACCCACAGCTCGGGACGCCGTGCCCGGGCGATTCTCGACGATGCCCGCGAGCTCGTTGCCACGAGCCTGGACGTCCCTGAGAGCTGGGTCGTCTTCACTTCCGGCGGGACGGAGGCCAACAACCACGCCCTGAAGGGCTGCATGCGCGGGAAACTGCCTGGAGACCTGGCGGTCAGCGTCGCGGAGCATCCCTCGGTGCTCGAGACCGCCGATGAACTCCTTCGCAGGGGGCACGGGCTGCAGCGGCTGGCAGTCGATCGCGAGGGCGCCCTGGACTTGGAACAGCTCCGTAACTACCTCAAACGACCCAACCTAAGGCTCCTCTCCTGCATGCTCGCCAACAACGAGACGGGAGCCCTGCTGGCGGTCGAAGAGGTTGCCCAACTGCTGCGTGAGGAGGGCTCTGCAGCTCCCCTATGGCACGTGGACGGGGTCCAAGCTCTGGGCAAGATTCCCCTTTCGATTCGAGAGTGGGGTGTGGACCTCATGAGCCTCTCGGCCCACAAGATCGGCGGCCCACAGGGAGTCGGGGTGCTTGTCCGCCGGCCCGACACGGGCCTTGCAAACCTCCTGCAGGGGGGTGGGCAGGAGTCAGGCGCTCGTTCTGGAACCGAGAACGTCGCGGGCATCGGCGCAGCGGCCCTGGCCATCGAGTTGGCAGTGCGCGAACAGGCGACCTTTGCGACCCAAATGAGGGAACTCAGCGAGGAGCTTTGGACGAGTCTCCATCAACATCTGCCGAGCACAAAACGGGTCGGCCCCGGCGCTGATTCCGATCGTCTTCCGAACACAGTCAACGTGCTCTTCGAAGGAATGGACGGACGCTCACTCGTTGCGCGCCTCGATCTTGAAGGACTCGAAACGAGTTTGGGTTCCGCATGCTCGAGTGGTGCTATCGAACCTTCCCATGTGCTGTTAGCGATGGGTTACACACCAGAAGAGGCGCGCTCAGGCCTTCGCTTGTCCTTGGGAAGAACAACTACTCACAAAGATATCCACAGAGCTGTGGATATCTTGGGGAAAGTGGTGCAAAGCATGACTACGAAACGCTGAAGGCTGTTGACCGCCAACAACTTTCAAGGGTTTGGCTCGCGAACATTGACCCGCCGATGGCCCAGTATTCTAATGGTCCTCCGCCCCGGCCTAGCGCCAAGAATCATCCCGCGAGTCGATGAAACTTGACGACGCGAACCCCCACGCCGCCCTTCCTGTGTATGTCCGATTCTGAGGTCAACCAAGTCAACCTTCGTGAGCAGGCGAAGCGCCCCCTCCCACCGGAGGAAGGTGTGTTCGCCGCAAGCGAGGGCGTGATCTTGGACTCGAACAACACAGATCAAGCCAAGCCGAGTGAGCTAGAAGAGCTGCCCGCCGATCAACTCGGCGACATCTGGAGACAGCTGCGCAGCTCGATTCGTCAACGCATCGCGCCGGAGCAGTTCGAGACATGGTTCCGCCGCGCCGATCTTCAGGCGGTCAACGGCGAGCGCCTATGCATCGCGGTCCAGAATGGCTTTTCCCGGGATTGGCTCAAAAGCTACTACCAGGACGTGATCGAGGAAGCCGCTCAAAAGGTGCTCTCTCGCAAACTCAGGGCCGAATTCACCGTGGACCCAGAGCTCACGATCCATTCCCCGAACGTCGAGTCCGCGGCGGCCGAACTCTCCTCCCAGGATCCTACTGAGGACAAAGGGAATGCTCAGGGCCTAGGAACTGCACCTCCGGCCCGCGGGGAACTTGGGAGTTCGGGAGCACCTGGAACCAGCACGCCCTTCATCCCCCGTTCCAAATCGACAGGCCCCCACGGCGCTGGGTCATCGATCGGCGGCCTTGTCCGCGGCAGTGATGTGGGTCTCAACCCGCGCTACACCTTCGACAACTTCGTGGTCGGCCCCTGCAACCGCTTTTGTCACGCGGTCTCTATGGGCACGGCGGAGGCCCCCGGAAAAACCTACAACCCTCTTTTCCTGCACGGAAACGTTGGACTCGGCAAGACGCACCTCTTGCAGTCTATCTGCTTCTCCCTGATCGAGAACTGGGCCGACGTGAGGATTCTGTTCCTCTCCTGCGAGACCTTCGTCAACCACTTCATCAGCGCCCTCGAGAACGGCGACCTGCAAAAGTTCCGGGGCAAGTACCGCAACGTGGACGTGTTGGTGGTGGACGACATCCACTTGCTCGCCAACAAAGAACGCACCCAAGAGGAGTTCTTCCACACATTCAACTCCCTCTACAACGCGGGCAAGCAGATCATCCTGTCCTCGGATTCGCCTCCAAAGGACATACCGACCCTGCAGGACCGCCTGGTCTCTCGATTCAAGTGGGGACTCGTCACGGAGCTTGAACCTCCCTGCTACGAGACCCGCATGGCCATCTTGAAGCGCAAGGGCCGCGGACGCGGGCAAGAACTGCCGGACGAGGTGGCCCAACTGATCGCAGAGCGAGTGGACACCAACATTCGCGAGCTCGAAGGAACGATCAACAAGCTCTATGGGTTTGCGAACGTGACCGGCCAGGCCGTCACTGTCGAATTCGCCAAGGAAGTCCTCACGGACCTCTTCACCCAACGCCGCGGACAACCGTCCATGGACGACATCATCGAGGTCGTCACCTCTCATTTTGGAGTTAAGCTCTCCGACCTGCAGTCGAAGAAGCGCACCAATCAGATCGCCTTCCCGCGGCAAATCGCCATGTTCCTAGCCCGCAAGATCACCCGCCATTCCCTCGAGGAAATCGGCGGCTTCTTCGGCGGTCGAGACCACTCCACGGTGCTGCACGCCGTGCGCAAGCTCACCAAGCTTGTGGAGACCGACGAACAGTCCAGGGACTTGATCGCGGGCTTTCTGGACGACCTCCAGTCTTCGGGCTCCTAGGAGCCGAGGAGGAAGGCATCGCGCTTCCCTCTCGAGACCCAAGATCAAGGTCCGTGGAGTCGCTTGGGACGCCCCTGGAGCCCTCCCAGGGCTTTGATCTGGAACGTCCCGTCACCTCCACACAGTCCCACGCTGACCCACACGGATCCCCTCAGTTCCGCCCCGGCGTCTGCATGTACTTCGGGCCCCCATTTGACTACCCTAGTGGTGTTCTAGGAGCACCAGCGCCACCTGGAAAACCTGTGGAGAACCCTCTTCACAACACCTGCATAAACCCGGCACAACTCTCCAACTCTTGTGGACGGTTGGAACCTTATCCACGCCACTCAGCGTCGTCTTTTGGCGACCTTGGATAAGCGTTCACAACTTGCGGTCGACTCCCGACCTTTCCACAAGCGTTTGCTTCTTTCTAACAGCACTGTTTCCATCGCAAGTCACCATCAAACCGTAGCTTGCGGCTTCGATGCCCTCACATGTCCACAAATCAGGACTGCCCTTATTATGATTAATATCTTTATTAAGAGGGGGGAAGAGAAGAACTATCCACTTACGCCACCTGCACGTTTCAACGCTTACCGCACACCCAAGCACACCGCATGAAGGTCCTCTGTGATCGTGAGAAACTTCGTGAGGGGCTGGCCATCGTCAACAACGTCGTTCCAGCACGCAGCCCCAAACCGATCCTCGAAAACGTTCGCGTCATCGTGAACGACTCTTCACTTCAGCTCATCGGCACGGACCTCGAGGTCTCTGTACGGTATTCCATCGACGACGTGAAAGTGGGAGACCCCGGTGTCACCGTGATCCCCGCACGTGTCGCACTCGACTTCATTCGTGACTTGACGAGTGAGACCGTCACCATCGACACCAACGACAACGTCTGCACCATCACCGGCGGTGCGGACAGTTGTGAACTGGTGACCATGGATGCGGATGAGTACCCGGTCACGCCGACCTTCGAGGACAAGGACACCCTCACTCTGCAGGGTGGGACCTTTACGCGCCTCGTTGGGCAGACCGCCTTCGCGGCCGCTCGGGAAGCGGGACGCTACGCCATGCACGGCGTGCTGATCACGGTCCAGGACGACAACCTTCAGATGGTTGCAACGGACGGACGGCGCTTGGCTCTCTCGAGCACACCGGTCCAAGATGTGCCCGCGGATATTCCGCCGGCCATCGTTCCCACCAAGGGCCTGCAGATGTTCTGCCGCGTGATCGAAGACCCCCTGAGCAACATCAAGATCAAGTTCGGTACGAACCAGATCGGGATGAAGACCAAGCACGCGGAGATCTTCGCGCGCTTGATCGATGGGGATTATCCCCGCTACTCCGAGGTTATCCCCACTGAGTGCAAAAACAGTGTGGAAGCCAACACCCAGATGATCGAGCGCAAGTTGCGTCTTGTCGCCAACGTCACAGGTGACGAGGCCCGTGCTGTGCGGCTTCAGATCACTCCAGGGCAAATGGAGTTCTTTGGCCATTCCGTAGGACGTGGAGAAGCCCACGCCATGATGGAAATCGACTACAAGGGCGAGGGCTCCGATATCGCCTTCAACCCGGACTACGTCTTGGACGGCATGAAGAACGCCGAGCGCGAAACAGTGCGCTTGGAGTTCAATGACAAGACCAGCCCGGGCAAGTTCTCCCTCGGTGAGAATTACATCTACATCGTGATGCCGATCACGGTGGACGTCTAAGCATTGGCCGACTCTCCCCAAGCTCTTATGGCTTCAGAGGTTCCCGGCGGTAGGAGGCCCTTCCCTAGGAGGGCGTTCAAAGGCCGTGGGCTGCCGCCTGAGGCCGATGCTAGGGGGCGACGGGGCCCAGAGGTCATGGGAGACGCCCTGCGGCACTTCCTGCGCGACAGCGGCTTAGGAGCGCAGTTGCGACACGCCCGCGTGTTTGGGGCCTGGTCCGATGCGCTCGGTGACAGAATGCGTGAGCGAGCCAAGCCCGTTCACTTTCAATTTGGAGAACTCACCGTCGAGGTGCAGTCCGCTCCACACATGCAAGAGCTGCAAAACTTCACCGGCGAACAATACCGCCATGCGGCAAACAAAAGCCTGGGTGAAGAGGTGATCAAAAAAGTCCTGTTCCGACTGAAACGCTGACGATGCCAGACGAGAAAAGCCCCGAAGAGTCCGCCCCGATCGAGCCTACCAAGGTTCCGGTCACCGAAGCCGGCGTGGTCAAACCTGCCAAACAGGACAGCTACGATGTCCGTGTGGAGCAAGAGTATGGAGCGGACTCCATCACCGTCCTGGAAGGTCTGGAGCCCGTGCGCATCCGGCCTGCCATGTACATCGGAGATACGGATGTGCGCGGTCTGCACCACCTGATTTGGGAAGTGGTCGACAACGCCATGGACGAGGCTCTTGCAGGCCATGCGACCTACTGCGCAGTGACCCTGCACACGGATGGTTCTTGTTCTGTTGTCGACGACGGGCGCGGAATCCCCGTGGGAATCATCGCGTCCGAGGGCAAACCCGCGGTGGAAGTGGTGCTGACCAAGCTTCACGCCGGCGGAAAGTTCAACAGTGGTGCCTACAAGGTCTCCGGCGGTCTGCACGGGGTGGGCGTTTCTTGCGTCAACGCCTTGGCGGAGTGGCTCGAGGTGGAAGTCCATCAACTGGGCAAGATTCATTCGATGCGCTTCGAGCGCGGCGATCGGGCCCGTGAGCTCGCCGTCACCGGTCAAACGGATCGCATGGGCACGACAATCCGCTTCAAGCCGGATCCAACCATCTTCACGACCACGGAGTTCGACCTCGAAACCGTGGCCAAGCGTTTGCGAGAGCTTGCGTACCTGATGGGAACCCGGGGCGTGCGTATCGAGCTAACCGATGAGCGCACCGGCGCCGAAGCGTCCCATGAGTACCCGGACGGGTTGCTTTCCTTCGTTAAGGATGTGAACGCCAACAAGAAGGTTTTGCACGAGGACATCATCCACTTTGTGAAGACAGTCCAGGACCCGGAGCGCCCCAATGTTCAGTACGAGGTCGAGTTGGCCTTGCAGTACACGGACTCCTATCAGGAAACCGTGTTCACCTTCGTCAACAACATCAACACACACGGCGGGGGAACGCACTTGGCTGGTTTGCGCGCGGGGATGACGCGAACCCTGAACAACTACGCCAAGACCGAAAAGCTGTTCAAGGACGAGAAGAAGGCTCCCACAGGCGACGACTTCCGCGAGGGAGTCACGGGGATCCTGGCCATCAAGATTCCAGACCCCCAGTTCGAAGGGCAAACCAAGGACAAGCTAGGCAACCGCGAAATTCAAGGCATCGTGGAATCCGCGGTGTCAGAACAGTTCGGTATCTACCTGGAAGAGCACAACCAGGTGGCGAAGACCATCATCAATAAGGCCATGCGAGCGATGCAGGCCCGGGAAGCGGCCCGCAAGGCCCGCGAGCTTGTTCGTCGCAAGTCGGCGCTCGCCAGTGGCAACTTGCCGGGCAAGCTGGCGGACTGCCAAAGCCAGGACCTCAGGGAATCGGAAGTCTTCCTGGTCGAGGGTGATTCTGCAGGTGGGTCGGCGAAAATGGGCCGCGATCGTCGCAATCAGGCGATCCTGCCGCTCAAGGGAAAGATCCTCAACGTTGAGCGCGCGCGCCTGGACAAAATGCTCGGCCACTCCGAGATCCAGCTGATCATCAGTGCCTTGGGCTGCGGCATCGCTGAGGAGTTCGACATGGAGAAACTGCGTTACGGCAAGATCATCATCATGACGGACGCTGATGTGGACGGCTCCCACATTCGCACCTTGCTCTTGACGTTCTTTTTCCGCCACATGTCCCAGCTGATCGACGACGGGCGGCTCTACATCGCCCAGCCGCCGCTCTACAAGGTGAAGCGCAGGAAGCAGGAGCGCTACATCATCACCGATGCTGAATTGCGACAGTACCTGACCGAGCTCGGCATTGGTTCGATCACCTTGACCGATACCACCGCGGAGAAAACCTGGACTGGGGAGGGCCTTCGCACGCTCAGTGATGACCTGGCGCGCCTCGAGTCCCTCGTGCCCAAGTTGGCCCCGATTGGCGTGCCCCTTCCCGTGGACGAAATCATCGCGAGCTACGACGGCCAACGGTTGCCGACCCACTGGTCGAGAGTCGGGGATGTGGACTCCTTCTTTGATTCCCGTCAAGAGCTGAAGGATCACCTGGAGCTCCAGAAAGCACGCCTGGGCAAAGATGAGCTCGCAATCTACACGGGACCAGACTCGGAGTGCTCCGCGGAAGAGGCCGACCTCTTCACGGCCACGATCTCCCACCAAGAGGACCTCAAGGGCGTGCTAAACGCCATCAAAGGCCATGGCCTGGTCTTCATGGGTGGAGGCTCCTGGACAGTGGAGAGCGCGAAAGGCACCACCGAGTGCACCCGGCTTCGGGAGGTCGCCTCGGAAATCCGCAGTGCGGGTCAGGGCGACGTGGAGATTCAGCGCTACAAGGGACTGGGCGAAATGGACGCCGACCAGCTCTGGGAATCGACCATGGACCCGACGATTCGCAGCCTCTACAAGGTCGAGATGGAAGACGCCTTGGCGGCGGACAACATCTTCACGGTCTTGATGAGCGATGGGGTTGAGGCTCGGCGCAAGTACATCGAGCGTCACGCGTTGGAGGCCACCAACCTCGATATCTAGCCCAGATCCGGTGCTGTAGCGGCACGATTGGAATTCGGCGTGTCCCACGCGCTGCCAAGAGAGGCCCATAAGTTCATTCCTAGAATGAGCTTATGGGCCTCTCTCCGCATGAAATGGATCCGAAGAGTCTTGCAGACTGGGCTCCAGCCGACCTTTGATCCGACCCGATACAGAAGCTCGGCCCCTTCCCCGGACGCCTGTGACTGTGCCCAGGGCCAAGCGACTATGAACAATCAACGTCTCGGATATCAGCGCCTGGCAGAAGCTCTCGTACAGCGAGGGCTCGTGGAGTCCAGGGCGGTCGAGGATGCCCTCGCCGCGGAAGGCGAGGGGGGACCGCTGTTCCCTGACGCCCTGATCGAGGCGAATCTGGTGGCCGACTGGGAGCTCTCCCATCTGGTTTGTCAGCTCTACAGCTTGCCATTCCTAAACGTGGACATGGCCGAGCCGGACCCGGAAGCCCAGAAGGGCTTGGATCTCGACTTCCTCTGGGAGACCGGCGTCATCCCCTTGGCTCGCCACGGACAGGTCTTGACCCTTTGCATGCCGGCCATCGTACCGGCGGAAACCTTGGGATACATCGCGGCATCCACGGACCTGTTGGTGGTCGTGGTCGTGGGGACCGTGGTCTCCAACCGACGCTGGATTCTAAACAACACCAGGGTCAAGCAAGAGAGCAACCAGATATCGAGCTTGAGCGGAGCGAGTTTGGAAGAGGATGAGGAAGGTGGCGACTGGAGCAATCTCTTCGACGAAGCAGACGCAGCAGTGCTTCAAGACTTGGATGCAATCGAAAGTTTGGATCCATCAAGCCCAGAGATGGACTTGTCTAGTCTGGAGGGCGAGGACCACGAACTAGAATTCCAAGCGCTTGATGCGGAGGAGGGCGAGGAAGACGAGCAGGAAGACAAGAAGATGCAACCGCAAAGCGCTTCCTCCATTGATCTACCGCCGCCACTACCAAGAAAGACCGACCCTGAGTCGGACGAAGAAACAATCCTCTAAGGCAGTCCGCTAGTAGCGAGGGACGCCCCAGCCGTCCCCGAGATTGCGCACGAGCAGTTTGTCTGAGAGCCTTGGCGCAACCACAGCGATCACCGAGAGCACGCGCCACTTCCAGCGCAGGTAGCGTTCAGGCCGCGGCTTTTGATCGAGTTGCCAGATCTCTTGAGCCACTTGATCGGGACCGGAGGCCGCCTCGAGGTCGGGCCCGGGTAGACCGGAAGGATTGTGTTGAGCCTCAAAGAATCCGGTGGCTGTCAACGCGGGATCGAGAGTGCAGACGGCGATTCCATCCCTGGCCCACTCCACGCGCAGCCCTTCGCCGATGGAACACACCGCAGCTTTTGATGCGGAGTACGCCACCTGTCCTGGAATCCCGCGGCGCCCGACGACGGAGGAAACGTTGATTACAACGGGACGTTGTCCACGCTTGAGCAAGGGGAAGGCTTCCCGGGTTGTGTGCAGCAAGGCAAACACGTTGGTGCGGAAGAGTTGCTCGAGCAGACCATCATCGAGCTCCTCAATGCGCGCACGATAACCCATGCCCGCGTTGTTGACGAGCAGATCGAGTCCGCCGAATTCCTGCTCCAACCGATGAAAGGCCGACTGAATGGCTTCTGCAGAACACAGATCGCAGGACAGCACGATGTGACCCGTTCCCGCGAGGCCGGCACGTACACGTTCTAACTTCTCGGCGTTGCGCGCCAAGAGAGCAACGCGATAGCCCTCTTGAGCGAGACGCTCTGCCGTGGCCGCGCCAATTCCGGAAGAGGCGCCGGTGATCAGGACGCGACGAATGGGTGAGGTCAAGACGTCGTGCCTTGCTTAGCGTCCCGTGGTCTTGGCGAGGACCTCGAGAATCTTGAACCAGCCGTTGAGTTCAGCGGTGATCGCGCGCACGCGACGGTCGCCGTCACCATACTTTTCGATCAAGCCTCGTTCCCACTCAACGGAGAGGATGACCGCTTGGTCGTAGAGCTCTTTCGCTTCTTTACCCCGCTCGGCCCAGACGGCGTGGTCGTCGCGCGCTTTTGCTTCCTTAGCAACCTTGTAGACAGCAGCCGCGCGAACGGCGACAGCTTGAGCCTCTACCCAACATGCGGTTTCAGCGATGTCTTCCGGGGACTTGTTGGTTTCCGAGGCCGGGTTGGGACCGGCCGGTGTTTCCTCGGGCAGATTCCCGAAGATGTCCGAGGCTTGAACCTCGGGCTCCACGACCTTCTCCTGCTTCTGATCTTGAGCGGCCATGCGCGCAAGCACGACGGCACCGGCCATGACCACGCCCAACAAGAGGAGTCCACCAATCGGTGGGCCAGAGTTCTGCTTCTTCCGCGTACTTTGTGCCATGGGCAGGAGGATACGCGGAGATCGCCGGATCGGCTAGATCCGAGCGGACTCCCGCCGCCCATGAAATCGTAGAGAGCGCTGCCCGCGTTTATGGAAAGCGAAGAACGGCGTCCCCAGCCAGTTCTATTTGGGTGCCCGCAAGCGAGCGGCAAAGCCCCCGTCCACGGGCCCTGTCTCCGCATTCGGAAGGGGCATGGTCAGGATTTCTTCTTCCAGCTGCCATCCGGTATGGCTCTCGAGGAAGGCTTTGACCCGTTGCTGATTTTCGTCCGGCTCGATCGCACAGGTCGAGTAGACCAGAGCTCCGCCGGGAGCGACTCGTTCGGCTCCGCGCTCCAAGAGTTCCACTTGAATGGCTCCAAGAGCCTTGCGGTTCTGTGGGCCGTAACGCCAGCGCGCTTCAGGTCGGCGCGCGAGAACTCCGGTGTTGGAGCAAGGCACGTCGAGCAGAACTCCATCGAAATCGATTTCCGCCGGAGGCTCGCGGTCCACTAGCAAACGAGCCTCGACATTCTCTGATACACCCAAGCGCTGCAGGGTTTCATGCATACGTGCAAGCTTATCCTCCGCCACATCGCAGGCCAAGACTTGGGCGCCGCGCTGGGATAGCACAGCGGTCTTGCCTCCAGGGGCTGCGCACAAATCAAGCCAGCGTTCTCCTGTCTGCGCGTTGCAAAGATCCGCCGCGCGCAAGGCCGCTTCCCCTTGAACTGTCATGCGTCCTTCTTCGAACGCCTTCGAACCGAGTGCCGCGCTCAAGTCGTCGGAAGCGAGGGTGAGAATGTGCTCATGTTCCCCACAAGCTGTGGACAAGTCTTGGGTTTGCAGCTCCGCCTGCAACTCTTCGCGTGTTCCGCGTGCAACGCGCAGAGAGAGCCGCGGATCACACAAACTATCCACAGCAAGTTGATAAGCACGCTCTTCACCAAAGCGCTTGACCCATCCTTTGTACAAAGGTGAAGGAATCGACAGGGCGTCCTCGGCCCACAGGTATGGATGCTCTTCGGGGTTGTGAAAGATGGGCTCTTTGAAGTGCAATTCGCGGCCAACGATGTCTCGTTGCGGGTCGCCCGACTTTCCCTCGACGCTAGCGCGAATCGCCGTGCGCAGCACACCGTTCACGTATCGACCTTTGGAGAGTCCAAGTTCGTCTGAAGCAGCACCCACGGTTTCGCTGACCGCCGCATGGTTCGGTACGCGATCCATGAAGAACAGTTGTGCAAAGCCCAAGCGCAAGAACGCGGAGAGGTCGCGATTCGGTTTGCCCTTCGCGAAGGCATTTACAAGGGCTTGCAACGAACCCCGGCGTTGAACTTCCGTACGCACGATGCGCATCAACAGGCCGCGGTCGCGAGCATCCAGCTCTGCTTGTTCGGCGGCGGGCGCCACGTCTCGGGTGGGGGCCATGGATCCTGAACGCAGGATCTCCCAGGCAAGGTTACGAATCATTTTGCTTCGGTTCCTCCGAACAGTCGTGCGCCGACTTCCAAACGGGCGCCGCGCAGCCAAGCGCCTGCTTCCATGGCACGTTTGCCTGCAGGTTTGACGGTCACCAGTTCGAGTGCTCCCTGTGCGCAGGCAACAACCAGGCGGGGAGAAGTTTCCAGCAAGGTCCCCGGTTCGCCGGAAAGGTCCGGCACCAGGCGCGCTTGCTCAATGATCAATGGTTTGCGGTCCGGGGTGGCAGCCTGAGCTCCGGGCCAGGGGCTCATGGCGCGCACGTGGCGTTCCAGATGAACAGCGGTCAAGTTCCAGTCCACCTGGCCTTCGGGCTTGCGCAACTTCGGCGCGTGGGTCGCGGCCTGGGCGTCTTGAGGTGTGTAGCTTGCGCGTTTCTGATCCAGCTCGCAGAGCGCTTCGACCGCCGCTTCACCGCCGAGCACAGCGAGCTTGTCGAACAGACTTCCCGAGGTGTCGGTGCCCTCGATCGGAATGACGCGTTCCAGCTGAATGTCCCCCGCATCGAGAGCGAGCACCATGCGTTGCACACTGACGCCGGTGAGCTTGTCGCCGGCAGCCACAGCGCGTTGAATCGGTGCAGCGCCGCGCCAACGAGGAAGGATCGAACCGTGAACGTTCAAGGCGCCGTGGGGTGCCAGCTCGAGCACTGCCGTGTTCAAGATTTCGCCGTAGCTCGCCACGAGCAAGACGTCCGGTTCAAACTCCCGCAGGGCTTGGCCGAACTCCGGGGTCTTCGTGCTCTCCGGCTGCAAGACAGGAATGCCCGCCTCGCGCGCACGCAGCACCAGATCCGAAGGCACGATCTCGCGTCCGCGTCCACGGGGCTTGTCCGGTTGTGTGACCAGGGCCAAAACCACATGCCCGCTTTCGAGGAGAGCCTCGAACACGGGCATGGCGAAGGGGGGCGACCCCATGAAGATGCAGCGCATCGTTCGGGCGGCTCTAAGTGAGCCTCTTGGGTGCGTCGCTTAGAGCTTGGACTCGACTTCAGATTTGAAGTTCGGGTAAGCCATGGAGCCGAGCATCTGATGCACGACTTCGCCGCCCTTGATCAGCATGAAGGTCGGGATCGAAACGATGCCGTAACGTCCGGGGACCTCCGGGTTGTCTTGCGTGTTCAGCTTGACGACCTTGATCTTCTCGCCAAGTTCCTCGGCGAGTTTGTCGACAAGCGGGCCCATGGCTTTGCAGGGGCCACACCATTCCGCCCAGAAGTCCACGAGGACGGGCGTTTCGCTTTGAAGAACGGTGGATTCCCAGGTGCTGTCTGTGACGTCGAGTGCGTTACTCATGATTTGGAGGAGGGTCTTGGATGCCGGATTCAGGTCGGACCCGCATCTTGAAAACGCGGCCTCCTGGCGGGGGGGAAAATATGGTCACTGAGGAAGGATTCGTCCACCCCTAGGCTGGCCGAAACCTGGCCGGGGCCCTATCTCAGACGGGCTCTTGGCTGTCTGCAGGGAACATGGACGGGGTTTGAACCTCTTCAGGGGTGGTTTTCCCATCCGAGTCCTCATCGGGGGAATCTGCCTTGAGGACCTCGTCGGAGACTTCTTCGTCGTCGAAGGTGGTCCCGCCGAGCAAGTCGTCGAGGTCCTCGGCGCAATCCTCTTGGAAGATCACCTCGATTTCACCTCGGTGGGCGCCTTGGGCTGCCTGCACCAGGCCGATCTTGATCAGCTCCAAAAGCGCGCAGAAGGAGCCCACCAGGGAGTCTCGGGTCAGAACACCCTCCATGGACGTGATCATGTCGGTCAGGGAAAGCCTGCCCGCGTTGCGGATCGTGCGCGCTAGGTTGGTCACGTAGTACCGCATGGGGCGCGGGTCACCGACAACGTGCATGGGCTGGTTCGCCAGGGTCTCGCGCATCAGGCGCGAGAAGGTGGAGAGCAGGTCCCAGGAGGTCAATTCGCCCAAATCGAGCACGGGCTCGTCTGCCGCGCGCTCTTCCGCCAGCTCCGGGAAGGCGCCCCGCGGGTGAATGCTTTGGCGAACCTCCAAGCCCCTGGCCAGGGCATCCGATGCCTCCTTGAAGCGCCGGTACTCGAGCAAGCGTTGGATCAGCTCATCCTTGGGGTCGAGCTCATCTTCGAGGCTGATTTCCTCTCGAGGCAGGAGTGAGCGACTCTTGATGGCCATCAGGGTCGCCGCCATCACGGTGAACTCCCCGGCGAGCTCAATGTCGAGCTCGATCAAGGCGTCCAGGTACTCGGTGTAGCCCTTGATCACCCGGGTGATCTCGACCTCGTGGATTTCGACCTCTTGCTCGCGCACCAGGTGCAGGAGCAGGTCCATGGGTCCTCGGAAGACCTGTTCGAGAAAGACGGTGTAGTCGGTCATTGGAGGACAGTCCCAGGAGTGATGAGATCGACGAAATCGGTGAGGGCATTCATTGCGCCGAAGATCACCGGACGCAGAGGCCCAAACATAAGCAGCCCGAGCACGATCAGGATCCCATAGCGCTCGACGGAATTGTAGGTGTCCCGCATGGAGCGCGGCAGCAGCCAGGTCATGACCCGGGAGCCGTCCAAGGGGGGCACGGGGATCATGTTAAAGACGGCCAAGAGGATGTTGTACTGAACTGACTTCCACATCACGTCGGTAGCGATTTCTTTGCTACTGAAGCCAGCCTGGAACATCAGGAGCTTCAGAACCAGCATGAACAGCACCGCGAGCAGCAGGTTCGAGATGGGCCCGGCCAGGGCCACGATGCTCATGTCCCGCAAGGGATGGCGCAACCGGTGGAAGGCCACGGGCACGGGCTTGGCGCCGCCAAACATCATCCCCCCATTGGTAAAGATGAACATCACCGCGGGCACCAGGATCGTCATGATCGGATCGATGTGCGGAATCGGATTGATGGTCATGCGGCCCATGTCCTTGGCCGTGGAGTCTCCACAACGCCAGGCGGCAAAGGCGTGCGCCGCCTCGTGGATTCCCAGGGAAAGCACCAGGAAACCCAGGCTCAGCCCCAAGACAATCAAGTCGGCGCTGGATTGGATGCTCGAATCCAAATCTAAGATGGCGAGGAGGATGGTGAATCTGGGGGCTGGAGAGTCGGGGGGGGGTCGATCGGCGCAGATTGTAGCGGCCCTGGCGCGCAAGCTCATCCATGGTCCAGCAAACAAAAAGTGTCCCATAGGAAGGGAGAGCTTGGCCGACCGCCGGGGCTACAATCCCCGCCGCGATGAGCACGAACAAGCAAGAAGTCCGTCTGGCGCGGGCCGCCCAGGTGATCCGTCTCGAGGCTGCCGCCGTGGCCAGCCTGGAGGAACGCCTGGATGAAGGCTTCAACCGGGCGGTGGACCTCATTCTGGAGTCCAACGGCCAGCTCGTGGTTACAGGAATGGGCAAGGCTGGCCTGGTCGGCCAGAAAATCTCCGCGACCCTGGCGTCCACGGGCACCCCTTCCTTTTACTTGCACCCTGCGGACGCCCTGCACGGGGACCTCGGCCGCCTCAGGCCCAAGGACGTGCTGCTGGCTCTTTCGAATTCCGGCGAGACGAACGAGGTCAACGCCGTCATTCCCATCGCCCGCAAGATCGGGGCGGTGGTCATCGCTCTCACGGGACGGCCGAAATCGACCCTCGGGAGCCTGGCAGACACCGTCCTGAACATCGGCCCGGTGGAAGAGGCCTGCCCGCACAAATTGGCGCCGACCGCGTCCACCTCCGCCATGTTGGCCATGGGGGATGCGCTCGCCATGGTGGTTCTCGATGAGCGCAAATTCAGCCGCGAGGATTACGCCCTCTTCCACCCGGCGGGCAGCCTTGGACGGCGCCTCTTGCGCGTGTCGGAAGTGATGCGCAAGGGGGAGGAACTGCCTCTGGTTCAAGGCACCGCGCGGGTCGACGAAGCCCTCATCGTTATGTCCAGCACACCGGGCCGACCTGGTGCCGCTCTGGTGGTGGACGCACAAGGCAAGTTGCTTGGGATCTTCACGGACGGAGATGTTCGGCGCTTGCTCGAGACCGGCGAGATGAAGCACTTGCACGCGCCCGTTTCGCAGTTCATGGGATCCAACCCCAAGTCGATCCATCCCGAAGCCTTGATTGAGGAAGCGCAACGCATGTTGCAAGAGCACCACATCGACCAGGTTCCGGTGGTCAACGAGGCCTGCGAACCGGTGGGCCTGATCGATGTGCAGGACTTGCTCGACATTCGGATCTGATCTGGCCGTACGACCCTTGAGCTCCACCCACGCACAAATCGAACCCGCCGCGCTGGAACGACTGGCGAAGATCAAGCTCTTCGCCATGGACGTCGACGGCACCTTGACCGACGGACGCGTGACGTACGTCGGGGACAATGAAAGCCAGAGCTTCGACGTGCAGGACGGCCAAGGCCTGGTGTGGATGCGCAAGGCGGGCGTCCAGCTCGCTTGGATCACGGGACGCGGCTGCGCCGCGACATCCCGCCGTGCGCAAGAGCTCGGCGTGGAGTTCCTGGTACTGCAGTGCAAAGGCAAGCTCGCCGCCCTGATCAAGATTCAAAAAGAGCTAGGCATCACCTCCGAGGAGACCCTTTCGTTCGGTGACGATTTACCGGACTTGGCATTGGCTCAAGCATCCGGGTTTTTCTGCGCGCCGGCCAACGCTCGCCCTGAAGTCATCGAGCGCGCGGACTACGTCACCCGCTTGGATGGGGGTAGAGGGGCTGCCCGAGAACTCTGTGATTTGTACCTGCAAGCTTCCGGACGCTGGGACGATCTCCACAAGGCCAGCGGACGATGAAGCGGGTTCTCCTCTTTCTCGTGCTCTTTGGTGGGGGGCTCTATCTGTTGATGCACTTCTCGCAAAAGCAGAAGGCTGAACTGAAAGAGCGGCTCGAGACCGAGCAAGAGCAACGCTCGAAGGGCACCATCGATTCCAGCGTGCCCTTCACTCTCGTGCCTGTGGATACGGAAGCGACCGACCCCGGGGAGAGTGCGAGCAGCGGCGACGGTCAAGGGATTTCCATCGCCTTGGGAGGCGAGATCAAAGCCTCGGTCCTTTACGACAAAGCGCCAAACAACAAGAAGTACGACATCCTGCTCGACAACGTCCAGCCGCGAGCCGATGGCTACTACGACGTCACGGGTGTTCACATCAAGTCCTTCGATGAGAAGGGCGGCTTGCACGTTTCTACCTTCGATGCCGTCAGCGGTCTGCTCCGGATTGAACGCAACCCACAAGGCAAGTTGCTCATCGGCCATGCCGAACGCATTCAACTCAAGACAGTAACGGTCACCCTCGAGCGCGGTTTTCCCATGGCCCCCGTGACCATCGAGTTGCCGGAAGCGGAACTCGACTTGAACACGGACAGCCTGCACTCCAAATCGGAAGTCACCATCACCGGTCAGGGGGGCATTGGAGGCACGGGCCGCGGTCTTTTGCTTTCGAACCGCGGCCAAAGTTCTAGCCTGCTCAATCAAACGTTCAGCATTCTCGAAAGAGGTGAGCTGAACATGAAGGCCAACGACAAGGCAGACGTTCAGCTGATCGCAGGTCCCGGAAGCTCGATCGACTTTTTCCGTGCCACCACGCGGGAGGGGTCCGAACGCCTTGAACTGAACATGCCCAAGGGCGGGCGCATGATCACCTACGGCGAGAACTCGGTTGACGTAAGCGGTAGGAACATCTCGATGATCGGGCGCATGATCAGCGTCGAAAGCAAGACTCAGACGAGCACGGTCACGAAACAGGTCTTCCGTCCCGAGAACGCGCACATCATCGGCGACTCGAGCTTCCAGCGGGGTCAAGAGCGCGTGAGCGGCGGGGTTGCCGATGTGTTCTTCGATGCCAAGGGAACTGTGAGTCGACTCACAATGGCCAAGAAGCCAGTGCTTAGCGGAATCCTCGACTTTGACTTTGATGGAGACGGCATCACGTCCCCGACGCCAGTCACGGTGCGCGGTGTTGGTCCCATGGAGTTTGACTACAACCCGACCAGGCCAACCGCCGAGTTCAACCTGCCCGGTCCGAGTTTCTTGGACGCGGAGGAGATGAACTTCCATCTGCAGGCGTCCACGGGCATCCGCGGCAGCTTCTGGGGGCCGGGCTCCGCAGACATCAACTTGCTCGGAAAGGTTGAAGGCAATTTCGAGGACAAGACCTTCAAGGGCTCCAACGTCAACTTGCGCGGTAGCCAAGCGCCAGACGAACCCAAGCATCTCTACTTTGAAACGAACGAGCCTTCGCACTTGATGGGTCGCAACGCCAAGGACGAAGTGGTCGACCTGGTCACCAAGGGCCAGCTCAACTTGGCTGTGAACGATGGCAACGCCCGCGTGATCCTGGCGGAGCGAGTGAGGCTCAGCATGGAGGGTGAGAAACCCATGACCGCTCGTGTCGGAGAGTTGCGCGATTTCGACTTGGAAGCGAAGTCCTTTAGCGCAGACAAGGATGTGGAGTTCACCGGCCCCTGGGGAACCGGCAAAGGAAAGCGAGCGGTGCGCTACTCGGAAGAGCACTTTCAGTTGTTCGGGGAAGAGGGAGCGCTGGCCAGCTTCACCTTGGACCCGATCATGGGGGGCAGGCTGGACTTCGGCACCCTGCACGCTCGCGACATCGAGCTGAAGAGCACGGACGTAGTGGCACAGGGCGACGTCCGCGTGCGCTTGAAAGGACCTGAAGGGGAGCAAGAGCTGGACTGTGCTCAATTCAAAATTGCGCAGATCGGCGACCGCGTAGACGGCAAGCCGACGAAGTTCAGCTTTGAAGCGAAGCAGGTGACACGCGGCGTCTTCCAAGGCGTAGGCAGCAACAGCACCTTCCAGGCGGACATCGTTTCCGGTGAGGGAACCCTGCTGGAGAACCCCGGCGTAAAACCCGTCTTGGATCTCTCCTCGATGGAAGCGAGTGGCGGGGTCAACTTGAACTACACCGGCAAGGGCGGCGTTTTCACGGGCAAGGGCAGTCGTATCAGTTGGACGAAGGACGGACGCAGTCGCTTGGAGGCCAACGCCGGAAGTCGTGTGGAAGCTCGCGGTCGCTTCGAAGAGGATGGCTTGCCGTACATCTTGACGGCCACCTGGATCGAGTTCGACGAAACCGAACTGCAGGCGCTCTTCCCCGAGTTCGCGCTCGATCGCCCCGCCGCGCTTCCGCAAATCCTAGGCGGCCGCACCAAGACGGAGCTGCACTCGGGCAGTGCGGAGTGGATGACCGCCGACGAGGCCGGGCTCCTGCTCGCCGGCAAGGCGCACTTTTCCGGCAAGACCGACAAGGGCCAACCGATCGACTTGGACGCGGGCTCCATGCATGTGCTGCGTCTTCCCGAGGGAACCTCCCGAACCCAGGGCATCGACGAGTTGGTCGCGTGGGATGGCTTCCGCCTGCGAGTGGGCAAGGAACTCGTCGGAACGGGCGAGATCCTTGAAGCCGGCTACCGCGTGATGCGCATGGAGGGCCGTCCTGCAACCCTCGGTGTCCAGGGCTTCATTTGGGAGTCGAACAACATCGAGTACGACGTTCAGAACGTCTTGATCACCGCGGAACAGGGACGCCTAACCGGCAAGTTGGGTGCGGGCGAAGAACAGTGGGTGGCCACCTACGAGTCTTTGCAGCCCTTCGCCGATGACGATTCAACGGTGATGGTGATGCGCAATCCGACCGTGACTTCTGGCAACCGCGAGATCCGCGCGAACTGGGCCACCTTCTGGTTGGATCGCCAAGAGTGGTTGACGAAGACACAACTGTGGTTGAACGGCGAGGACCCGAACGCTGTGGTGCTTCCAAGGGGCCCAGAACCGGAGGAT
Organism: uncultured bacterium; assembly: GCA_937905825.1. Lineage (GTDB taxonomy): Bacteria > Planctomycetota > UBA1135 > UBA1135 > JABACD01. The sequence continues at coordinate 33,159 of CALCXM010000081.1, read as the reverse complement.
CGTCTGCCCGAAGCCAAGGCGCCGACGCTCTTCGGGCGCTTCGACTCAGCGTCCATCTCGAAGGTCTTGAAAGAGGTCTATTACGAGGGAGACATCGAGTACTTGGTGGATGGCCACCTTGCGGGGCGCATGCAAGCGGCCTACGTGGACATGCTTGACGGCCACGGCTGGATTCAGGACGCCGAGATGTTCACCCAGCTCAAGATAGGCAGTCGGCGCACCGATCTTGCGATCCGCGCTGACTGGCTGCGCCACTCCGCGGACGGCAGCCTGACCGCTGACGAAGCGACGGTGACCTCCTGCGGATTTGCGGAGCCCCACTACTCGATCAGCACGAAGAACCTACGTCTGACCCCGGTCGGTGAGCGCGGAACAGTCTGGGACATCTTGCTGCGGGACAACTCCCTGGTCTTCGACAACGGCATCTCGATTCCTCTTCCGCGGGTGCACTACAACAGCGATGGCAAGGGCCGCCCTAACTTCAGCGGCTTGCGCTTTGGTGATTCCGCCCGCTACGGCTCGTTCCTGGAGGCATCCGTCGACTTGGAAGGCGGTCGCTCCATGAAGGAGTTGTTGGCCGCCGCGACAGGCGTCGACAAGGAAAAGGTTCGCAGTCGCTACCGGTTGAAGGCCTCGATCTATGGCTCCCGGGGGCTCTTGCTCGACCAACGTCTGCGGATCACAGCGGCGGACAAATTCTGGGCCAACGTCTATCTCGAGGGGCTTTCGGACGCGGGCAAGGACCGTGGCTTGATGCGCTCCAAGCTCACAGGGAGCGAGCACCTGCGTTGGGTGTTCACAACTCAATCGCGCTACAAGCTGGATACCCAAGAGTGGTTTGATTTCGCCTTCACCACCCAGTCGGACGCCGGTGTTCAAGCGGAGTTCAGCGAGGGACAGTTCGTGAGCTACGAACGCCGGGACAACTTCCTGCGTTGGCGCAAGGCGAAGGATCAACACTACTACAGCGCGGAACTTCGTACGCGCTCGAACAGCTTCCACAGCGAGGTGGAGCGCCTCCCCGACCTCGGCTACTTGCGCGGGCTGACTCCCATCGGCGAAATCTATGGGCAGCCGTTGCTGTACACCGCCACGGCCGAGGCCGGTTACCTGCGCTCGCGCCAAGCGGAAGGGGACGTGATTTCGCCCTTCGACCCAGTCTTGGATCCGTCCATCGGAAACCAAGACGTCCTGCGATTGGATACGCGCCACCGCGTGGAGGCTCCCTTTGACTTGGGAGCCTTCGGCATTCGAGTTTCACCCTTTGTCAGCGTCGCCGGTTCCATGTGGAGCCGCGGAATCGAGGAAGACACCGCACCGAGTCGCGGCGCCGCCATCTTGGGTGTGGAAGCCCAATCGACCTTCTACCGCACGTGGAGTCACGGTGTGGTCAACATGCTGACGCCGAGCGCTGGCATTCGAGGGAACATCGCGGAGTTTGACGAAGATGGCGCGCCGCTTCGATTGGACCACGTCGACGATCCCCTGACGGGTCGCTTCGTGGACCTTGGATTGCGTTCGCGCTGGCGCGTGCCGGGGGGAACCCGCTTTGTCGATGTCGCCGTGCGCGCGACCCACGCCAGTGACCAGGATGCTGGGGCTGAAGATCGCTGGCTGCCGGCCCTCGTGCTCGGTGACGTGCTCGGAGTGATCGAGAAGATCCCCTTCGCCGTGGTTCACGATGCCAACTACGACATGGAGTCGGGCGAATCGGGACGCACCTTCACGGCCCTCAGCTTGTTGCCCTGGCGGGACGTTGGACTCGAGCTCGCTTACAACCGTGGCGAAGAGCTGAGCGGCGAGTTGCTCTACGACGCCGTGAGCTTCGGGGCCCGTTGGGACGCCACTCCCAAGTGGCAGTTTGAAGCTCGCCAGAGTCTCTCGCGGCTCAGCAACGAGTCCCTCTCGAACAGCTTCATCTTCCGGAGAATCAGCCACGACTTCGTGTTCGAGCTGAACTACGGGTTCCGCTCAGGCGAAGGTGGGAACTCGATTTCGATCAAGTACCGTCCTCTCGTCGGCTGGCGCCCGGGGACTTTCGGTAGGATGCAGACCCTACAGAGTGCACGACTATGATCGCCTTATTCGGAAACCTCTCCTTCTGGGAGATCGCCCTTTTGGCTGCGGCCTCGGTGATGATTTTCGGTCGGAATCTTCCGAGAACCGCGGCTCAGCTCTACACCCATTTTGTTCGGGCGAGGCGCGCCCTGCAGGGCATCTGGCGTGACTCGGGGCTCGGCGAAGAGTTCCGGCAGGTGCAGCGCGAGATGGAACAGACTGCGGAGACCCTGCGAAAACAGAGTCCCGACGTGCTCACGCGGGATGCCCTGCGAACCGTGGAAGGGAAGATCCGCGAGCCTTTGTTCGAGAAGCGAGAGAGTGTGGATAAGGACGCTGAACCCGCTCCCGAAGCACATCCTTCTTCCGACTCCGAGGAAGCAATCCCGCAGGACGCCGCCAGCGAGGTGGAACGACCCAAGCCCAAAGCAAAGCCGCCCTGGTACCCGGAGAATCGATCCGATCCCTTTGGCGTTCCCCGTGATCGGGAAGAGTGACTCCGCATGTTTACCCTCGGATACAACACCAACGGCCTGGCCCACCACCGCGTGGATGAAGCGCTGACCTTGCTAGCGGATTTGGGCTATGGGGCCATGGCCTTGACCCCAGATGTCGGGCAGCTCGACCCGTTCCGCTGCACGGCCCGCGAGGTGGGGGAGTTTCGCGCCCAAGCCGAAGATCTCGGCATGGCCCTCGTGATCGAGACCGGCGCTCGCTATCTCCTGGATCCCAAGCGAAAGCACTTTCCGACGCTCCTCGAAGTGGAGGAGTCCGAGCGCCGTCGCCGGCTAGAGTTCCTCGGGCGCTGCGTCGACCTGGCCGCGGACCTGGGTGCCCCCTTGGTTTCTATCTGGGCCGGAGCCGCCCCCGCGGGTCAAATCGCCGAGACGCAATCTCCCGACAACGAAGAGGTCTGGGATCGACTGTGTGCTGGCCTGCAACCCCTGATGGATCACGGAGCCAATCAGGGTGTCCAGATCGGGTTCGAGCCGGAGCCTGGCATGTTCATCGAGACCCCCTCCGGCTACAGGGAATTGCTCTCCCGGCTGGGGACAGGTCCAGGGGAATTGGGCCTCACCCTCGACTTGGGGCACCTTGTGGTCACCGGGGACCTTCCCGTCGAGGCCGTGATCGCGGAACACGCCTCTGAGATAAGGAACGTGCATTTAGATGACTGCCCGGCCGGCGTGCACCAGCACGGACTCTTTGGAACCGGCGATCTCGACTTGAACGCAGCGTTAAAGGCCCTGCTTCAAAGCGGCTACAGCGGCGTCGCCTCCGTGGAGCTGTCTCGGGACAGCCATCAGGCCCCGGTAATCGCAGCGCAAGCCCTGGCGCAATTACGCCAGGCCCTGGAAATAGGCCCTTGATCTTACGAACCCGCGCGTAGCAAAATCCTGACAGCCCGGGGGGGGCTGCTCGACCTGCTTTTGGCGAATGTCCGCACCCCGGCTCGAGAAGAATTCACACATGGCAGACCCCGTCCTTCAAACATGTCCCACTCGCATCGATGCGACCAGCGTGCTATTCGCACACAAGGTCGATCGAACCCGATGCCAGGAGCGGCAGCGCCAGCGTTATCACAAGTGCTTCACTTGCGCTTGGAACAACAACTACGTGGCGGCCCACGGAAAACCTAAGGTGGATGCCGTCGGGGCTGGGGCCTCGGAAGCCGCGCTGCATCCTGAAGCGTAGAGACCCGCACAGTTCGGCAGCACATGCCGGCGAGACGAGGGCCCTGCGGGGCCTTTTTTCGTTGGACGAAGGAGCGCGCAGCTCACTGCTCAGTTCAATCAACGTGAAGACCGCGACCACGGCCCTCTAGAGTGGACGCCACGAACCCAGCTTCCCAGCCAGCCCCCATGAGAGAATTCAATCCCCTCGCCGAGAGCACCCTCGACGAAACCATGCGCATTCTTCGCAACGCCTATCCGGCGGCCGACCTGCCCAGCCCGGAAGAACATCGGGACACGTTGCTGGAATGCATTGAGCGCGACAACGTCCATGTTTGGACGGTCCACGAAGGGGGGCAGCAGCTGGCCGTGCTGCGAACCCACGACTTCGTCATGAACGCTTTCGGCCATCAGGTTCCTGTGCAAGGGCTGGGGGGCGTGGCGGTGGACCTGTGCCACAAGAAGAAGCAGGTGGCCAAGGACCTCGTCTTGTGGTTCATGCAGCGAAGCTGCGCGCTCGGTGTCGGATTGACCGCGCTCTACCCCTTTCGTATCAGCTTCTATCAACGCATGGGCTGGGGCCTTGGGACTCCGACGCACCGCTTCCATTTGGCGCCGCGCAGCTTCCCCGAAACCTCGGAGGCAGGGACCGCGCGCTATCTAGTCGAGGGGGACGAGGACGCTCTTTTCAGCTACCTCGATGGCGTCCAGGGCCAAACCCACGGGTTGTTCCATGTTCCGCGGGCCGACGTCAAGCTGCCGAAGGCGAACTCCGGCCAGCGCAGCGTGGGAATCGAATTCGATGGGAAGTTGGAAGCGCACGTTGTCTTCAAGTTCGTCGCCCTCAACAAGCACAACATACTCCAGCAGAACATCGAGGTCTTGAGCTGGACATACTCCACACGGCGCGGGCTGCGCGAGTTGTTCCAGTTCTTTCGCAAGCAAGCGGACCAGGTCAGTCGCGTGGTGTTCTTAACCCAGGACAGCCATCTGCAATATCTGTTCAGCGACCCCCTGGACGGCAGCGACAACAACTTCCGTTTAAACCACCAAATCAGTGAACGCGGAATTGGGATCATGTACCGCATGGTGGACCCCGCGCAGCTAATTGAACAACTGGCAGGACACAACTTCGGCGGAGTGAACCTGACCTGCGGAATCGATCTACAGGATGGGTTCTGGGAGCCAACTAGCGGAAGCTTCGAGCTCGAGTTTCAAGACGGCCGCGCACGGGTTCTGAAAAACGCGCTGCCATCGAAGGTGCGCTTGAAGATCAGTGTGGGCGACTTCAGCTCGATGCTGCTTGGGGCGTTGCCTTTGGATCGTTTGCTAGACTACGGAACGGCTTCGTTGAGTGACCCGGCGGTGAGAGCAGACCTCGAGCAAGCCTTCCATGTGCGGGAAGCTCCCCGCTGCACGACGGGGTTCTAGCCCCGCCGCCATCACTGAAAGAAATCGTCCATGCCCCCAGGCTCGTACTCAAAGCTCGCGTAGGTCCCGCCTTCAATCAGGGCTGGGGCAATGGAGAGCTCGAGCGGCTCACCCGCTCGTTCGATCTGAAGCGTGCAGACCACTTCATCTGGGTCGAGGCTCGAGAGTCCGTAGTCAAAGGGCGTTGTGACCGAGTCCTTCAGCTGTACCCCACGACGATGCCCGCCTGAGTGGGAGAGGATCCGGTCACCCACGCGCGCGCCCGCTCGCAGGGCAGGGCCTTTCGGGTCCAACTCCGCGACCACCTGCTGCTCCCCAACCCCATCGGTTCGCATACCGAAGTAGGTCAATTGGCAATCCACGGGAACCATCGGGACGCCGGCGACAGTGAAGGCTTCTTCGAGATTTGGGATCTCTGTGCCGAGGATGTAGCGCTCGTAGAACTCTTGCAGTTCGAGGCGCTCGATCTCTGCACGAATGTTGTCCAAGGAGTAACGACCCCCCGAACTTGCATAGAGGGAGTTCATGAAACTCATCAATCCGGGTTGCCCCGCTTTGCGTAGTTCCGTGTCCATGGCGAAGGCCAGAAGGGCACCTCCTTTGTAGGCCATGGTCTCGTTGGGTCCGTCTGCATCGCGCCAGTTGACCTGCGCATCTCCGAAGGCCAGCCGGCCGAGGGACGAGTTGTAGGCGGCCTCTTGAGCGAGCTCCACCATGCGATCGACGAACCAGCTTTCGGAGACCAGTTGAGCCTTCGCGGAATAGAACAAAGACAGATACTCCGTGAAGCCTTCTCCAAACCAAACGAGGCTCGCGTCCTCGCGCAGCAGTTTCCCCCCGAGCCACTCGTGAAAGAACTCGTGGGCCAAGAGATGCAGGATGTACGGCGATCGAATGAAGCGCTCGGGGTGATCCGGCCCGAAGCCGACGACAACGCCGTGATCCATGCGCGTCCCGCCTAGGTGATGCTTGACCAGGAAGACTCGGGAGGTCTTGGCCAGGGGCGTCGACCAGGCCTTCTCGTAGATCGGAAGCAGTGCGGTTTGAACGCTCAGGACCTCTTCGCTCAAATCAACCCCACCTCCGAACTGATGAAACTCATGCACTTGCTCGCCGACGCGTCGGGACTCGTGGATCACTTCCTGGCCGAAGGCCAAGAGTGCGGTGTCTTCCGGGCAAAAGGAGATCGTCTGTCCCTGTGCAGTTTGTCCGTTCCAGCCGGTCACGACTTCCCAGGACTGCGGTGCGCTCAATTGAATCGTGCAAGAAAGTCCGGAGGGCTGCCCCGCCACCTGCAGTCGGGCGAGGGTGTTGTTGGAGTAGCCAAACGCATAGCCCTCAGAGATGTGCGGCAGCAGGGCATGCTTGCTGTGGAGTTCGGAGCCACCTTCCAACAGCGCGAGCTCGTACTCGAAGTGCAGGTCCCCTTGCCAATCAGAGGGGGGCTCAAACTTGAAGATCGACCCTGTGCCCGGTGCCCGAACAAGGTCAGGGGATCCCGCGTACGAGAGCAAGTACTGCTCCGCGACCTCGGACCACTCACCCCAGTCGTTGAGCACAAACGCCACGTCCTTCTCACTTGGATCGAGTCCGCGAGCATCGAGGCTCACCAACCAACGGGGTGGATCCGACGCTGGATCGAAACTCAATTGATAAGACAGGGCCGCGTCGCTCGCTGTTGCCCCCTGCGGATCCCCCATGGCGAGCGCGAGAAGTGCAGGAATCACAAACAGGTTCATGGAAGGTCGTGGTGCGAGTGAAGGGTGACGCCGTATCGCCGCATCGTTGAAAGTGGATACAACAAAACCCCGGCACGACTTGCAGCGTCCCGGGGCTCAGTTGTTGGGAGGTTCGGCCCGCGCATTTCGCAAAGGGCCGGAGTTTCTTGGGCAATCGATTCTGCCTGGACGAATTAGAGCGCCCACGCGGAACCCTTATCCTCCGGTGCGGACCGCGCTGACCGCGTTGGTCCGATTCATGCGCCAGACAGGATAGGCTCCGGCCGCGAGTGTGATGATCACCGCCGCCGCCAGGGTGATCCAGTTCCAGGCCCCGGAACCGCGCAGGGGCAGGTCCAAACCGGAGAGGGACTCCAGAGCGCGCAGAATGATGGGGGAGAGCAGGTTGCCGAGAGCCAGACCAAAGAGCCCACCGAAGAGCCCCATGACCGCCGCTTCTAGCCAGACCATGCCGCCGATCTGGCGCTTGCTCGCCCCGAGGGCGCGCAGAACTCCGAGTTCCTTTGCCCGCTCAAGCGCCGAGAGCAGCTGGCCATTCAGCACCCCGAGTGCCGCCAAGAGCGCGGTCAGCGCCAGGATCAAGTCGAACAAGAGGAAGTCAGAGCGAATGTCTTGGATCTGAACTTCTCGCAGGCCTTGCGCGGTCAAGAATTGGGGCTTGCCCTTGCCTTGCAGTGCGGCCAGCACGACCGCTTCCACCGCATCCGGGTCTCCATCGTCGGTCAAGCGCACCGCGATGCGATCGGGGACTCCGATTGGCACGCAGAAGTCGCTCTTCATGAAGCGCTCACTGATGACCCCATACATGCGTTCGTCAGGGTGCGGGAAGTACCCGTACTCATCCGTGACCCCAAGCACCGGGAACTTCTTGACCTCTCCGGATCCAACTTGCACGGGCACTCGATCTCCGACCCGGTAGCCGAGGTTGTTCGCCACGCGCTCGGAGATGAACACACCGCGTTCATTCTCGAAGCGCTTGCGCAGCTCTGGATTGCGCGCCAGGGGGCCGTACTTGTGCAGCTCCTTGCCGAGCATGCCGATCATCAGGAAGGGCGCATAGGTGCGTGATCCTCCGGATTCGACACCGAGCACGTCGGGCAACTCGTGCAAGGCGCGGGACAGTTCGGCAAAGGGCACAGGGGGCAAGTCGCGCACCCACATCTTGTTGCCGATGGCGCCCTCGGCCCACTGGTCGACCTCGCCGCGTAAGCTCGCGGTCATGCCCTTCAGTCCAATGAAGGCGGCGCACACCAAGGCGATCGCCGCGGAGGAGACGGCGATACGGCGGGGGTTAGCGCTCATGGTGTGCGAGGCCATGGAGCCCGCAAAGGGGAACAGCTTGCTGAACGGTTTGGCGAGGACTCGACAGATGCCGGCGATGATGCCGGGGGTGACGAGCGGAACCGCGAGCAACAGCCCGAGCACGCCGACCGCGACGAGTATCGAGCCGACCAAGGCTCCACTCGCTTCCCCGACGATCGGCACGACCGCGAAGTAGAGAGCGGGCAAGAGGACGGCGATCAACAGGGTGGAGAAGATGTGGAAGCTGTGGGCCGTCCCGTGGTTCTCCATGGCTCGTTCACCACGCAGGGCATCGACGGTGCTCGCGCCTCTGGCGCGCAGCAGGGGGAAGATGGATCCGAGCAGGGCCGTTCCGACCCCGAGGCCCGCCAAGGGCAGGACGCCGAATGGAACCCGAAAGACTTCAATGTGCTTGCCGGTTCCCAGGGTCGTGATTCCAACCTCCTGCAAGGCGGCGGCCATGCCAATGCCAGCTGCCAATCCGAGCAATCCACCCAGTCCAGAGAGGATCAACGCTTCCACCAAGAAGATGCGCGCGACTTGCGTTCGGTTCGCTCCAAGGGCGTGCAGGACACCAACCTCACGGATGCGTTCCACGAGCGACATAGAAAGGGTGTGAAAGATGACGTACAGGCCCAGCATCAAAGCGAGAAGTCCCGCCATGTAGATCCCGTTGCGGTAGGCCCGTTCATCGGCCTCTTGACCCACGACCACACTGCGCCCAATGTCATAGGCGAAGGAGCCTGCGAGCTTCTCTTGCAAGGACTCGATGTTCGCCACGGCATTGGGTTTGACCCAGAAGCGTTCGTTCGTGCGGGCCCCATCGAAGAGCCGTTGGCCCCAACCGAGCTCGATGATCGCGATCTCCCCGCCGCCGCGCCTGCCCAGTTTCTCCGGGGCCAAGATGCCGGCGACTTGGAAGGTGAGCGTGGGCGGCAACTCCGCCCGGGCACCCTGATTGTTTTGCATGCGGCCATCGATGCAAACTTTCGGAGCGGAGCGTGCCGGTCGCGCGAGGTCCACCGAATCACCGGGACTCAGGTTGAGCTTCTCCGCCAGCTTCGCGCCAAGCAACACCCCGGCTGTTTCAGCGGGGGGCAGATCATCGCCGGCCAACAAACGGTAGGCGTTCATGCGCGGCAGGACTTCGGACTCGACCGCGAGCAAACGCGCTTGAACGGGCTTACCGGCTGGAGTGCTCGCCGTCGGAGTCAGGGTCAGGACGATCTCGTTCTGAAAGAAGGCCGCCGCGCCTTCGATCTCGGGGATGGCCGCTAGAGCACCGCGCGGATCCTTGGTCTCCCGAGTCGGGCTGACCTCCATCTCCGGGCGCCAGTCCTTGCCATCGTAGCGGCGCTTCAAGCCCTCGATGGTGTTCGTGTCCAGCGTGTAGATCCCGACCACCGTTGCGATGCCAACAGCGATGCCGAGGATTGAGAAAAGGGTGCGCGCTGGTCGTTGGGACAGGCTGCGCCTAGCCAAGAGAATCGAAAGCCCCATTAGATGTGCAACTTGGCGAGAACCTTGTGGACGTCTTCAACGGCAATGTTCGGACCGCGCAATTCCTCGTCCGCGGCAAGTTGCCCGTCCACCAGGAACAGCACGCGATCCGCAAAGGTCGCATCCCGGGGGTTGTGAGTGACGAGCAAGATCGAGCGATCCTCGTCATCGCGCAGAGCGCGCAAGAGTTGCATGACTTCCAACCCGGCCTGCTGGGACAGGTTGCCCGTAGGCTCGTCGCACAGCAACAGTGGCTGGTTGCCGACCAATGCTCGCGCGATGGAAACCCGCTGCATCTCGCCTCCCGAGAGCTCGTGAGGAAATGCATCCTCGCGGCCCGCGAGGCCGAGTTGTGCAAGGATGTCCAGAATGCGTTGCTTCTCGTTGGCCGCTTGCTTGCCTTGGATGGCGAGGGGAACACCAACGTTCTCCAGGACGGTTAAGTTTGGCAGCAGGTTAAAGAACTGAAAGACATGGCCAATCGTGTCCCGACGCAGCCGAGTGCGCTGCGCCTCGCTGACCTCGTCCAGCTGAACACCGGCCAAGCTCACGCTGCCCGCATCGACCGTGTCGAGGCCAGCCAGAGCGTGAAGCAAGCTGGACTTGCCAGAACCGCTGGGGCCCATCACACAGACGAATTCCGAGCTATGGACCTCTAGATTCAGCCCCTTGAGGATGGGAGCTTGCTCTCCACCCTGCTGAAAGAAGCGATAGATCTCATGTGCACTGGCGAGGATAGTCATGGGGGAGAGTGGCTCGAAGAAGAGGTCCCGATGGACTCAGTCCTGGATGAGCCGAAGGGGCTCTGGCTGAACTGAGGAGGAAGGAACAGAAAGCGCGTGATCCGGTTCTGCGGGAATTTGCATCCAAGTGTATTCTCGCGGGCGTGCGACCTTTCCACCTAGTTGCCCCCATGCCGAATATCTTCCCTTCCCTGCACCCACTCCGGTCCCCTGTTCTGCAGGGTCCGTGCATCGCGCAGGCTGCAGGCTGCGAAAGAATGGACCGCAAAGAGCCATCGGCAGAACAGAGCGTTCCCTGAAACCATTCCTGGGCAGCCGCCCAAGGCTGATCCTCAACTCTGGGTCGAATGGTGGCGAAAGAACCAAAACACGCTCCTGTTGTCCTTGGAGCCGGTTGCGTCCGAATAGAACGTCCGCATAGAAACGGAAGAGCTCTGAAGCTCGTGTGAGAACACAACGAAGAAGCGCAGAGAAGATCGATCCTCACCACTCAGTCCGCCCCACCTTGCAATGCATCTGATGAATTCCTTACGCAACGCGCTTCTCGTCTCTCTCTTCTGCGCAGGAGCAGCATACGGTCAGCTGAGCTCTGAAAAGCTCTCGGCGTTGCAAGCCCGGTCGATCGGGCCTGCGGGGATGAGTGGGCGGGTGGCCGCCGTGTGTGCCCTGGAGTCGGACACCAACACGATCTACGTGGGTGCGGCCACCGGCGGACTTTGGAAGTCGGTCGATGGAGGCCTGGCTTGGAAACCTATCTTCGACGACCAACCCGTTGCTTCGATCGGCGCGGTGCAGGTCTTCCAAGCGAGCCCGGAAATCGTTTGGGTAGGAACCGGAGAAGGCAACCCACGCAACTCGACCTCGGTCGGCAAGGGCATCTGGCGTTCCACCGACGCTGGACAGAGTTGGACTCACCTAGGCTTGGACAAGACCGAGAAGATCCACCGCATCGTGCTCGATCCACGGGACTCGGACGTGGCCTACGTGGGAGCCCTTGGAGCGACGTGGTCCGATGGCGATCAACGCGGTGTCTTCAAGACAACCGATGGCGGACAGACTTGGGAGAACGTGCTCCACGTGGACGAGCGCACCGGTTGCGCTGACCTCGTGATCGATCCCTCCAACCCGAACAAGATGTTCGCGGCCATGTGGTCGCACCGCCGTGAGCCTTGGACCTTCACCTCCGGCGGCGAGGGATCCGGTTTGTACGTGACGCGCGACGCTGGCAAGAATTGGGAGCGCTTGAACGGCAAGAACGGCATGGTGAAGGGAGAGCTCGGCCGCATTGGCCTGGGCATCTCGCACTCCAGCCCGCAAACCGTGTACGCACTGGTTGAAGCAAAATCCAACAGCCTGTTGCGTTCCGATGACGGTGGCGTGAACTGGAGAACGGTGAACAGCGACAACGACGTTGCGCAACGCCCGTTCTACTACGCAGACATTCGCGTGGACCCCCAAGATCCCGACCGGGTCTACAACATGGCGTCCACCGTTCGGGTATCGGACGACTCGGGAGCCACTTGGTCGCCCTTCATTCGCTACAACCTGATTCACCCCGATCACCATGCCCTCTGGATTCATCCCGAGCGGCCTGAGTTCATGATCGACGGCAACGACGGCGGTGTCGCTATCTCGACCAACCATGGTCGCGACTGGCGCTTCTGTCGTTCGCTTCCCTTGGCGCAGTTCTATCACATCGCCACAGACAACGATTCGCCCTACAACATCTACGGCGGCATGCAGGACAACGGGTCCTGGCGCGGACCAAACACGGTTTGGGAGAATGGCGGCATTCGCAATCATCACTGGGAAGAGGTTGGTTTTGGCGACGGCTTCGCCACGCTTCCCCTGCCACAGGATTCGACGAAGGGTTACGCCATGAGCCAGGGCGGCTCCGTCTTCCGTTGGGACTCCGTCACCGGGGAACGCCGTTTGATCCGACCCGATGGGCCGCAAGACGTGGAGTTGCGTTTCAACTGGAATGCAGCCATCGCTCTCTCCCCCTCTGATCCGGAGAACACGCTGTACTACGGAAGTCAGTACCTGCACGTCTCCACGGATCAGGGCGCAAGCTGGAAGACACTGAGCGAAGACCTGACCACGAACAACAAGGATTGGCAGCAGCAGGACAAGAGTGGCGGCTTGACACCCGACGTGACGGCCGCGGAGAACTTCTGTTCGATCATGAGCATCGCTCCGAGCCACTTGGATCCCAACGTCATCTGGGTTGGAACGGATGATGGGCGCTTGCACGTGACCCGCGATGGTGGGCAGACCTTCAGCAGCGTGGAAGAGAATGTGCTGGGCGTGAACAAGAACACCTGGGTGCCCCACGTGGAGGCCTCCCGACACAAAGCTGGAACGGCCTACGTGGTGTTCGACGATCACCGCAGGGGGGATTGGACCACTCAAGTCTTCCGCACCACGGACTTCGGCGACAACTGGACGCGCATCGATAGTCCCGTGGTTGACGGCTACGCCCACGTCATCAAAGAAGACCCTGTCGATCCCAAGTTGCTGTTCCTCGGCACTGAGTTTGGTCTATGGGTGACCACCGATGGCGGCAAGAATTGGTTCAAGTGGACGAATGGATTCCCGACCGTCGCCGTGCGCGCCTTGGCTATTCAAGAGCGTGAGAGCGACCTGGTGATTGGCACACATGGTCGAGCGGCTTACGTGATCGACGACATCAGTTCCTTGCGTGGACTGAGTTCTGAGGCTCTGGAGCAGGAACTTCATCTGTTCCCTGTGCAGGACGCCCAACAACACCGCGTCAAGCAAACCGGCGAGTCGCGTTTCCCGGGGACCGAGGAGTTTCGGGGAAGGGGCAGTGCCTATGGCGCGTTCTTCAACTTCGTTTGGAACGATCCCGCTGCGGACGACGCGGACGAGCCAGGTTCAAACGACGAGTTGAAATCCGATGGGGATGAGGATGCAGAGGAGGACGATGACGAGGCCAGTGAGGCAAAGTCCAAGGCCAAAGATGACGATGATGATGACGACAAAGAGAGGCAGGAAGAAGACAAGCCCAAGTTCGCCCTCGAGATCTTCGACAGCTCCGGCAATCTCTTGCGCCGCTTGGAACCCAAGCCGAGCAAGGGCTTGAACCGCATCACCTGGAACCTTTCCCGTGATGGTTTCCGCCGGCCCGGACAATCCAAAAGTTGGGGCGTCAAACCCGGCGGCCCGCAGGTTCCCCCGGGGACCTATGAAGTGCGCCTGAGCTACGGCGAAAACGAGGCCCGTGCATCTTTCCAAGTCCTCGCGGACCCCAACGCGCAAGGGACAGCGGAAGGCAGTGCAGCTCGTTGGGCCGCCATGCAACGTCTGGGTGCCGTGCAGGAGAAGCTGGCCGTTCTGGTCGATGCGATCGACGCGACAGCTGGCGACCTTGCAGTTGTTCGTTCCAAACTGAAAGCCGACCGCGATCCGGATGCAAAGAATCCGAATCAGGAAGTCCTCGACCAACTCAAGCAGTTTGAGAAGGCCTTGACCGAAGTGCGTGCGAGCTTCATGGGCGCCATCGAAACGAAGGGCATCAACCGCAGCCCGGATTCGGTCTCGGCGAAACTCGGTACCGCATCCTGGGGGTTGGGATCTTCCTGGGAAGCTCCCTCAGCGACTCACATGCGCCGCTTGGACGAAGTGGAAAAGGCCCTCGAAGAAGCCTTGCCGGCCTACGAGAAGGTGATGGCCGAAGACTTGAAGGCCCTGCGTGAGGCGGTCGACAAGGCGGGCGTGCGCCTGCTACCGGCCCGCTAGCAGCGTGCGGATTCCGGGGCGTGGCCCCGGGCCAACTCGACCTCAATCTAGAAGCGGGGCCCGCCTCCCAAGGCGGGCCCCGCTTTTATGCGTCTGTCTCCCGTGCGGCCTGGCCTAGTAGCCAGCCGCCCCGAGAATCTCCTCTTCGGTAAGCAGTCGCGGTGTCTTCTTCGCGAGATCGAGTACGCGACCCACCGCCTCATCGTTGGCCTCATGTCCTCGTTTTTCCAAATACCACATGACGTTGGATTTACCGCTCATAGGACCGACCTGGATGACCTGCTCCAAACCGAACATGTCCGCCGGGACGCCTGAGTAGACCCGGTTGGCGAGCCAGGTGTCGCCCTTGCGCAGGGCCTTGACCACGGCCGATGCGTGCACTCCCGTTCCGGTTTCGAAAGCGTCCTTGCCAAAGATCGGATAGTTCACGGGGAAGGGCATGCCGATCGCCTCGTGGGCCTTCTTGCAGTACTCGCCGAGCTTGCTCAGGTCGTTGTCGATCACGCCGTTGATCTTGAGGTTGGCCAAAAGCAGGTCCATCTCGGTGTTGCCGGTGCGCTCGCCAACGCCCAGGGCCGAGGCGTGCAAGCGCGTCGCACCCGCATCGAGGGCCACCAACGTGTTGATCAAACCCAAGCCGCGGTCCCGGTGACCGTGCCAGTCGATGCCCACGTCTGCGCCGGACTGCTCGACGATGTTCTTCACGAATCGAACCAGGTTCTTCGTGCCGAGGGGCGTCGAATGTCCACAGGTGTCGCACACGCAAATCCGGCTAGCGCCGGCCTCGATCGCCGTCTTGTAGAGGGCGGTCACTTGCTCTGGCTTGGCGCGCGAAGTGTCCTCCGTTACGAACATGACCTTCAAGCCGTTCTTGACCCCGAACTCGACTGCCTCGCGCGAGAGCTTTAACATGTGCTCGAAGTCCCAACTCTCCGCGTACTGACGAATCGGGCTCGAGCCGATGAAAGCGCAGACCTCGATCGGAACCCCGGTCTCCTGGACCACGTCGATGACCGGTGCGATGTCCCCGATCACGGTTCGACAGGCGACGTTGGGAGTGATGTTCAAGTCCGCCATTTCCTTGACGAGGGCGGTGATGTGCTGCCGTGCACGTTTGCCCGCTCCCGGAAGACCGACGTCCGCCGTGTCGATGCCCAGATCATCCATGAGGTGGATGAGCTCAATCTTTTGATCGAGCTCGGGATCGCGTACCGAGGGGCTTTGCAGCCCATCCCTGAGGGTCTCGTCGTCGAATTGCACCTTGGCTTCGACAGAGGGATAGGGGGCGTTCCAATCGTGAATCAGGTCGTCGCGGGATACTTCAGTCATCTGTCTGCTTGCAGGTTGGAGAGCGGGCACACCAGTTTGGTGGCCATGGCTCGCTGGTCGATCCAGTGTAGCCGGGAGCAGTCCGCTGCTCCTAGAGCCCCTGGCGACAAAGCGCCCTTCCCTCTCTCCGCTCCCCCAATCCGCCTGCCTACGGTGCCTGAACCCCCGCACAATCTTGAACTGTGGGGGGAGTCCGGCGTCGCGCCTGTCGATCCTTGGAGCCCAACCCTGAAACCGCGCTTTGCCGCCAGGGACTCTGGCCCAAGCATGCGGAGCCAAGAGCGGCCAGATCTCTAGCCCGTCGAGTTGTGCGGCGGCGCATGCATAGAAAGCGAATGCATAGGAAAGGGTGGGCACATGTCTCCCGAAGGATTTTTGAACAGGGCCCCGCCCGGACAAGCAACGGGGGATGGGGTAGGCTGTTCTTGATGCGATTCCCCTTGGTCATGAAGTTTGGAGGCGCCGGCTTAGCTGACGGTGCCGCAGTCCGCCGGGCCTGCACGCTGGTACAGGAAGTGCCAGGTCCACCGCCGATCTTGGTGGTTTCTGCTCATGGGGGCGTGACTGCCGAATTGGAGCGCTGCGCCGAGCGCGCCGTTCTCGGTGAGTTTGACTTGGAGGCCTTGCGCATTCGGCACAAGAGCCTGATTCGAGAGCTGGGCCTCGAGCCTGAGCTGCTCGATCGGCTACTCGGGGAACTGGGTCAGGTGCTCTACGCGATTTCCGACCGGCGGCGCATCTTTGCTGAGGAGATGGACTTCGTCCTTTCCTTTGGGGAACGCATGAGCGCTCGGGTTGTAGCCGCGGCTTTGCGAGAGGCCGGCATCCCGGCCACACCGGTGGACGCCTACGACCTCGGGCTGACCACCGATTCCTGCCACGGGGACGCGCGACCGCTCCCGGGCCTCGAAGGCAGCCTGCGCCGCTCGCTCGAAGAGATCGCAGGCATTCCTGTGGTGACCGGCTTTCTCGCGAAGGACGGGCGGGGCAACCTGACCACCCTCGGTCGCAACGGTTCGGACTTGACCGCGTCGCTCGTCGCTCGTTCTGTGGGAGCGCGCCGCCTGGTCTTCTGGAAACCGGTGGCGGGCATCATGGACGGCGACCCCGACAAGGTCCCGACTGCGCGGGTGCTCACGGGCATGTCCATGCTAGAGGCTTCCGCCATGGCGTTTCACGGTGCCGGCGTCTTGCATCCAAGCACTTTGCAACCACTCTTAGACACGGAGGTCACGATCGAGGTGCGCGACGTGCGTTCCCCGGACGCACCGGGAACTCGCTTGGACCATCGCGAGTCTTCCGCACGTCCCGTGGCGGTGACCGGGATAGACAGGTTAGAAGGGCTACGTGTGCGCAATGACGGGGGGGAAGCCGCCGCGAACCTGTTCGCCCTGCTGCACATCAATCACGTGCGTCCGCGCTACTTGAAGGTCGCGGTGGACGCGGTCACGCTCTACGCGCCGTCCACACCTGGGTTCCAGGTCTTGCGCCGCGAACTGTCCGAGCGGGCCGAGTCCCTGCCGCAATTGGCTTCGGTCGTTCTGATCGGTGCTGCCAAACAAGGGGTCGGCTTGCGCGCCCTCGAAGTGCTCGGAGCCAGCGGCGTGGACCCGGTCTACAGCCAGCTCGACGCCGACGGTCAATGCCAACTGTTCCTCGTCGAAGCCAACCAACAAGCGATCGCCGCCGAGGCATTGCACCGCGAGTGGTTCGCGCTGGAGAGCCCGTCGAGCGCGCCGGGCTAGCCCCCCGGCGGCCGAGTCTGGATCATTCGATCGACCAGAACCAGTGCTGCATCTCCGCCGCCTGCGCCAGATCGATCGCGTCTTGGTGACACTGGAAGACGCTCTCTAGCTCCGTCAAGCGAATGGTCTTGTCCAAAGTGAGCAGGCGAAACGGCACACCTCCCTCGTCGGACCGCAGCCCGCGATCGCGAAGTTCAAAGCCCCGCTTCTTCGCAGCCTTGCGGAACTCGTCCAAGGGAGCTTCTGATTCGGCGGACAGGTAGTGCGACATGCGCTGGGGTTGGGAGAAGTCCGTTCCAGCTTCGCGCAAGTCTGCGAGGGTGTGCAGGTCCTCCGTTTCTCGCATTCGAACGTTGTAGGTGAGAACACTACCTTCCAGGGCCGAGTTGGAAATGTCGAGGGTGCCATCCTCGGACTCTAGAATTGCTTGAGCGAAGAGTTCGTTCACCGGATGAATCAGCTCAAAGTGGTCGGCGTTCGGGATGAGGGTGAACTGAATGACTGGGTTCTTGTTCGCCGACCGCATGGCTTCAAGGGAATCGGAGTTTCCACCTTGGCCCTCGATGACGTAAGTCCTCGTTTGCACCGACGACAGGTGCTTGATGGGGGCGCGCAGTGAGCGTTCGATTTCGTTCCACTCATAGATGGCGTTGTCCTCCCCATAGTCATCCTCCGTGGGGCCCAAGGCGAGAATGCCGGCGAACAGATCCGTCGACTCGGCGACCAGCAAGGCCAAAGTGCCGCCGGTGCTATGACCGCCTAGGTAGATGCGCTCCTTGTCCACAGAAGGATCTTTGCTGAGGAAATGATAGGCATCGATAACATCGTTCACCTCTCCATAGAACAGCTCCTGACGACCGGGGCAGACGTCGGCCGTTCCTCGCACAAAGGGGAACATCATCCGAATGCCGTACTGCCGATAGACCCGCGCCGACTGGTCGTTGGCGGGGTCCGCCTCCGTCCAAAGAAAATCGCCCGGGGAGCAAGGGGGGAATCCGCCCGTGAGCCAGATGATCGCGGGTTGTGCTTGGTCCGGGTCGTCGTCCGGGTGGGGTTGACTCAGGTAGGCGGGCATCTCGCCCAGGGGCGTCGAGTACTTGACGACCTTGAAGAGTGCTGCGGGAGGCAGGGTGACAGGATCCGTGCTTCGCGTTTCCTTTGAGAGGGCCGTTGCCCGCTGGCCGCGCTTGTCCAGCAAGGAGCCCTTCTGTTGCGGCAAGGCTTCAGCAGAGAGAGCGACGATGGCGAGCAGGCACAGGAGCGGAGTCTTTGCCATGGTGATCCGTGAGCAGGGAGGATTCTCGGGAGTGGAGGGAGCGAGAGCAGTTCCAAGAGCCTAGAGGTCCGGTCGACAAAGCGCGATCCCTGGCTCGGCTCCCAGCCGCCGCCCTCCATTTGGAATCGTCGTGGGGCAGGCATTCCCCCATGGGCACGGGCGCAAGCCTCGGAACGCGAAAGGCCCGGGCGGAATGGTTCAATTCTACTCGGCGCCTAGGGCTGACTCAGTAGAATCTCGGCGCACGGGCTGCAGGGGCAAAGCATGGACGAGCAGGAACAAGAACAAACTCCCAGGGAACTGATTCTCGCGGCGCTCGATGGACCCCACGGGGGCCTGGAAGCGCAGTTGGAGGAACTGCACGAAGCCGACATCGCCGAGGCCCTGCTCGACTGTTCGGATCGCGATGCGTGGACAGCTTTCGATGCCTTGAGCTTAGAGAAGCGCTCGGAGGTGCTCTCCCATGCGGAGGATTCCCTGCGCGAGCAACTGCTGGAACAGCTCACTCCACGACAAATCGGCGCCATCGTTGAAGGCATGGCAGCCGACGACGTGGTGGACCTCTTGGCCCTCTCGGGTCACGAGGTCACCGAACGGGTGTTGCGCAATGTGGAGTTGGAGCGCGCCCGCGAGTTGCGCGAGCTGGCCGCCCACGCGCCGGACTCCGCTGGTGGCATGATGACCACCGAGTTCCTCGTGATCGAAGAGGGCACGCGCATCGGCGATGCGATCAAGCACCTCAAGAACGCGGGCATGGAGGCGGATGAAAGCACCGGCGTCTTCGTGGTCGATCAGGAGGGCAGGCCCGTGGGCTACGTCCCCGACCGCGAGCTCCTGCGCCACTCCATTCACGAGAGCGTGAACTCGGTCATGGCCGACTCGATCGAAGTTCCGATCGACATGGACCAGGAGGAGGTTGCCCAGCGCATCCTGAAGTATGGCCTGAGTGAGCTCGCCGTGGTCGACGGCTTCGGCGCCATGGTGGGCATCGTGCACGCGGATGACGCCCACGACGTGCTCGAGGAGGAAGCATCCGAAGACATGCTGCGCATGGTCGGTACTTCGCCGGGGCTTCAAACACGTTTGCCGATCCTGCGGCGCGTGGCCACACGCTTGCCCTTGCAGAGCCTGACGGTGATTGGCGGACTGCTGACAGCCGCCATTATCGAAATGGCGGTCGGCGGAGATTCGACCGCTGTGGCCCTCCTGCGCTACATTCCGATCATCATCGGATTGGCCGGAAACGTGGGGATTCAGGCGTCTACAATTCTGGTGCGTGCTTTCGCCACAGGGGAGGTGGAGCCGGATCGGGAGGCATCCGTGCTCGTTTCGGAGACGGTGGTCGGCCTAGTGATCGGTGTTCTGTGCGGGGCCGCAACGACCGCGGTGATTTATCTCTCGGGAAACCAAGAGTCCGATTTTCGCTTTGCCATAGCGATTGGATTGGCGATCGCCAGCGCGGTTACATGGGCCGCCTTCCTCGGCTGTTTGGTGCCCATGACTTGCCGGCGCGTTGGTATCGACCCCGCCATCGTTGCGGGCCCATTCTTGATCACGGTCAGCGACATTTCTGGAACGGCCTTGTACCTCGCCGTTGCAGGCCTGGTCGTCGGGCTTTAGCCTTCCAAGACCATGAAGGTGTTTCGCCGTTGCGCTTGGGCTCTGATCACGATTGTGGGGGTGCTGCTCTTGGTGCGCACTTTCTTCATCCGCGTGTACTACGTGGACAGCCCCTCCATGGAGCCCACTTTGCACGGCGCGGCAGAAGGGGGCGACCACGCCCTGGTCTTGTTCGGTGACGGCTCGGGCATTGCGCGCGGCGACGTGGTCGTGATCTTGCCCGAGGGCCACGACGAGCCCATGGTCAAGCGCGTGCTCGGGTTGCCGGGGGAAAAGATCGCCCTGCGCGATGGCGACGTGTGGATCGACGGGAAGATCTTGCGCACCAGCGAAGTCTTGCCGGTGCCCATCCCGATTTTCGAGCACGGCTCCCACGACTTCGCCACGGACTTTCGTGTCCCCGCGAACTGGTCCAAGACGGCCATCGGTTGGCAAGTCGACGCCAGTGCTATCGCACCCGCGGACCTGTCCGCCTGCAGCTTCATGCGCCTCGGACTGAAAGACCACTACCTGGCCCCGGACGGAACGCGCGTCCCGGGGAGCGACTACGTCGGAGACGGCATGCTCGAGTGTCACGTGAAGTTCGTGACCGAAGGATTCGTGGCGCGCCTGGGCCTAGTCGAAGGTGGAGACCGTTTTGAGATTCACCTGCGGCGGACGGGAGACTCCTTGGCCAGCGCGACCCTGTTGCGCAACGGGCAGACCGTCAAAGAGGGCCAGATGCCTTGGAACGAGGGCACCCACGAGTTGCGGTTCTCTAATGTGAACAACCGTCTGACCTTTGAGGGGGACGGAGAAATCCTCCTGCAAGAGGACTACGAGGAGAATCTTCCCCTGGGCCCAATGGACCCCAAAGCTGGGACCAGCAAGGATTCTGACCGCGTCTACCTCGGTGGGCACGGTGGGGTGGGGGGGATCTCTGGGATCCGGGTGCTGCGCGACCTTCACTACACCCCGCTTGGCGAGCACGGGGTGCTCGACAGCGTGCCCCTCGGTCCCGGGGAGATTTTCCTGCTTGGCGACAACTCCCGGGAGAGCCGCGATGGCAGAGAATGGGGCCCCACACCCCTCTCGGCGGTGATCGGGCGGCCCACCTCGGTGCTTTGGCCTCCTCGGCGCCTGCGGAGCCTGCTGCTCAAGAAGTTCGGCATCTGACGGCCACGGGTCCCCTCCCCCCCCACGATTCCAATCGGCTGCTCGGAATCCGCCCGAGAATGAGGGGATAGATCGGAACGTCCCAGGTCGAAAAGGGTTCGGGACAGGAGCCCACAGCCCTGCGAGACTCTTCTATATGGCCATCGACTACACCACTGACCCAGGCGTGAGCCTTATGCTGGCTTACCAAGCCGGTGATGAAGGCGCTTTCGACCAACTCGTCGAGAGCTACTCGGGCCAGGTTTTCGCCCTCCTGACCCGCTTCCTCGGCCAAAAGGCAGGCCGCGAGGACATGGTCCAGGAGGTCTTCCTGCGAGTCATCCGATCCCGGGAGCGCTACCAGCCAGCCGCGCGCTTTTCGACTTGGCTGTACCGCATCGTCTTCAACCTAGCGGTGAACGAGACCCAACGCATCTCCCATGCGGGGCTCGTTTCCCTCGATCACTCCATGGGTGACCGGGAAGGTGGCAGCTCCTTGGGGGACCTGACGGAAGGAGACGCCCAGGACCCATCCGCCAAGATGGAGCAGGACGATGTGGTGAATGCCGTCCGCACCGCGATTGGCGCCCTGCCCGAGCAGCAGCGCGCTGCGCTGATCCTGGCCAAGTACCACGACACCCCCTATCTCGAGATCGCGGAAATCCTCGGCTCCTCTGAAAAGGCCATCAAGTCGCTGATTCACCGCGCCCGCGAAACCCTGCGCCTGTCCCTCGCGCCGTACATGAACCAAGAGGGAGCGCTCTAATGAGTCAAGACCCATGTCATGGCTTCCGCAGGGAGCTGATGAGCGCCTTGGAAGGACGACCTCGTCCCGCCGAGCTGCGTCATCTTTCTTGGCACGAGCATCTGTTGGGATGCACCGATTGCCGGGACTTGCTCCAACGGGAGGAAGCCCTGGAGCTGTTGCTTGCCAGCTTGCCTGAACCCAACTTGCCCCCGGACTTGACCCGGCGCGTGCTCTTGCGTTTGGAAGAGCACGCGCAGTTGCACGCCGCAACCGCGGGACTCGATTCGCTCTTGGAGCTCGACGGCGCCTTGGTGCCCGCGGGCTTGGCGCAGCGCGTGCGCAAAGGGATCGCCGCCGAAGTCGCTTTGGATCGGGTGCTCGATAAATGGAGCGAGCCGAGTGTGCCGTCCGGATTGGCCGCGCGTATTGCGAGCAGCGTCCGCGCCGAACAGCAGCTCGAACTCTTGCTCGAGCTCGATAGCACTTCGGAACTTCCCAGGGGCCTCACGACGAACATTCTGCGAAACCTGGAAGAGCACCGCGAACGTCGCGTGCCCCGGCTGCGCCTGTTGGCGCGCATGCCACGCTTCGCGGCTGCGGCTGCCGTGCTCTTGGCCATGCTCTCCGCACCCCTTTGGTTGCAAGACCAAGGCACGACGAGCGGTCTGCACAAGGAACAGATTGCCTCCGGGGAGTCTCCCGACTTACCTGGCTTGGATGAAGTGGATCCTTCTCTCTTGGCCATGCTGGACATGCTCGAGAACGACGAGCTTTGGACCGAGTCGGGCGAAAGCGGGACCCTCGAGTTCAGCGAAGACGATGACTTGCACTTCCTGTTGGAGGAAGAGATCGACGTCGAGGACGAAATGCTTCTCAGTTACCTTTCGGATGAAGACGCGGCCCGTCTGGGGGGCGGACGATGATCCAGAGTTCAACGACTGCCAAGCTGAGCCTGTTCTTTCTGGGATGGCTGGCACTTTTCAGCGTCGCTCAACCGGACGCGGTGCGCGAAGTGCGCGCCCAGGATCGGACGGTGAGCACGGACTCTCTGCAATCCGCTCGTACCCGCTGGGAAGCCTTGCCCCCCGAGGAAAAGGATCGTGTTCGTCGCCGCTACGAACGGCTCCAGAAAATGGATTCGGGGGAGCGCGAGAATCTCGAGAAACGCGCCCAGCAGGCCAAGCGCATGGAGGTCCTGCGCAATCGCGTACTCGCGCGGCTCTCGGACGAGGAACGCAAGCAACTCGAGAGCCAGCCTCCCGAGCGTCAACGTGAGCTGATCCAAGAATTCGTGCACGAGGAACGGCGCACCCACGGCCAACGAATCGAATCCATGTTGCCCGAGAGCATGCGCGATTGGTTGCGCGATGCCTCTCCAAAGGAACGCCGCGAGCGCTTGCAACGCTTCAAAGAAGACACGCGCGAACGGCTCAGTCGCTTGGCCGTGGAAGAGCTTGCCAAGGCCCTGGAATTTGGGCCCGATGAGATCCGTCGATTGGAACGGCTTCCCCTGGACAAGCGCGTCGAGACCGTGATGAAGCTTGGCAAGGAGCTGACCACCAAGCAGCTCACCACGGAGGGCTTGCCCGCGGACTTCGGAGTGGAGCGCTGGCAGAAGCTCGCGAGCCTTCCCCCCGAGAAGTTCATCGCCGAGGTCTGGCATCTGGAGAACAACGGGGTTCTGCAAGGCCGATGGATAGGGTCCCGAGCGGGGCGCGAACGTCAGCGTGGCCGAGAACATTCCCTGCGCAAAGCGCTCGTGGAGGCCCGTCGAATTCAACCGAGTGACCTGCTCGACTTGTCGGAACTGCCGCAGTCCGAACGAGGCCGACGCACCAATCTCCTACGCCGTGAACGAGTGCTCAGCGCCTATCGTGCCCACGGGGGTCTCGATCAGCAGGCCATGACGGAATTGGAGGAACTCACCGATTGGCGTTTCTTCCGGCGTGCGCGTGAGCTGGCGGATACGGATTCAACGAAAGGCCGGCGCACCAAGCGGCAGTAGCGAAGGGGCGTCAGCGCGATCGACGCTGGGCGGCGCACGTGTTTGGAGCGCGCTCGTCCCGGGGCCCTGGGATTCCGCGATAGAAATTCTGTGGAGAGGGTCCCTGCACCCGGGCAGTCGGGGGCCCCTATACTCTCCCGCGATCATGCCCGACTCTCCTCCCGACTCCTGGACGATTCCCTCCGTCCCCATCGAAGCCGTCCTGGGCCGTGAGGATGTGCGCGTCTTTGATCTGCGCAGCCCTTCCGAGTTCGGCCTCGATCACTTGCCAGGTGCCAGGAATCTGCACCTCTTCGACGACGTGGAACGCGCGCTGATCGGAACCATCTACGCCAAGCAAAGTCCGGACGAAGCCTTCGAGACGGGCCGCGATCGAGTCTTGCAGCGCATCAGCCCCTTGGTCTCGGAGCTTGCAGAACACCTGGGGCGTTCGATGCCGGCTGCCAACTTGGAAGAGTGGGTGACACGACTGACCTCCGAGGGCATGGCAGGCGTTCGCCGAGAGATGACCGTGGAGCGCCAGAGGGACGTGCCCGCGGGCTCCACCATTTTGCATTGCTGGCGGGGCGGGCTGCGCTCCTCCAGTCTGGTGGTGCTTCTGCGAGCGATTGGTTGGCCGAATGTGTTTGTCCTAGACGGAGGCTACAAGAGCTATCGGCGACAGGTGTTGAAGGATCTGGGCGCTTGGGTTTCTCCGCCTTCCTTTGTTCTGCGCGGTCCGACGGGTGTGGGCAAGACCCTGGTCCTGCGAGAGATAGAACGACTGCGTTGCGGTTGGACCTTGGACCTCGAGGGTCACGCGGGCCATCGCAGCTCAATCCTCGGCATGGTTGGCTTGCAACCCTGCAACCAGAAGACCTTTGATTCGCGACTCGCCACCCGCATGCGCGAGGGCTTTCCTGGGCCCGTGGTGATCGAAGGGGAGAGTCGCAAAGTCGGCGACTCCATCGTGCCCGATTCCATTTGGGACTCCATGTGCGGCGCCGTTCAACTGCGCTTGGACGCGCCTATGGACTACCGCGTAGACGTCTTGATCGCGGACTACCTAGCGACGGAGGAAAACCGCGAACCCTTGCGCGCCCAATTGCCGTTCATCGAGACGCGCCTGGGCCCGAAGAAGTGGCACGGCGTGCTCGTGGAGCTCTTCGACAGTGGGCAGGAGCGCGAACTGGTCAAAGTGTTGTTGGACCTCTACTACGACCCGCTCTATCAACACTCTGAGAAAGGCCGGGAGCACAGCCAGCACTTTGACGCGAGCGATGTCTCGCGAGTCGCATTAGAGATCGTGGCGTGGATCGAGAAGCATCTGAGCAACGAGCTGCAGAACTCGTTGCTCTAGAAGCTCACGCGGCTCGGTGGCGCGAGGTTCCGTCCCGCCAGCGCTCGCCAGAGGAACGATGATGCCTTCCCGTGAACCCTGAGTTGG
Organism: uncultured bacterium; assembly: GCA_937905825.1. Lineage (GTDB taxonomy): Bacteria > Planctomycetota > UBA1135 > UBA1135 > JABACD01. Next base: position 7,668 of record CALCXM010000081.1, on the reverse strand, counting down.
GCGGAAGGCGGCCATCATGGGCGGTCAAAGGAAGGCGCCAGGGCGCTGGCACGGGAAGTGCTGGACGTCCGCTCCAATCGCTCACCGCGAAGAGACAGTCGCTCGGGGGCCTTGATGGGCGGATGCGATCGCTTGGATGCGCGCTTCCAAACACAAGGCAGACCCACGGTGCGGGGGCTTAACCCCTCGCACACTCGCAACCTGACTGTTGACTGTCTACGAGTTTCGACTCGTCTGTCATTCGTTCTCGCGGTGGACCTGAGGGCGTCTCCAGCTCTGCTTGGGGCGCTTCGTCTCGTTGTAACCACCGACCCACTCAACCATGAATCGACTTCGTAACTCGTTCCCGTCGCGTGCCCTTGCTGGCCTTTTGCTCGCAGTTTCCGCCCCCCTTGCAATGGGGCAGCATGTGGTCAAAGCCTGGGGATACGACGTTTCCCCGGTGGTCGCAGACATCCCGATCGAGGCGGATTTTTCACAGACCAGCCTCGCTGGAGCCACGGGAGCCGCCCTGCGCACAGACGGCAGCCTCTTTGCATGGGGGGATGACAGCCACGGCGGTGTCACTGCCGCCCCGCTCGGTATGGGCTTCACCCAACTGGCGGGCGGGGGTTTCTTCTTCCTGGCCCTGGCCAGCGACAGTTCCGTTGCCGCGTGGGGAGAGGACTACGAAGGTCAAGTCAGTGGGGCACCCGCAGGAGCCGGCTACACGCAGGTTGCGGCTGGTGCGCAATTCGGGCTCGCTCTCCGCTCAGATGGATCGATCGCTGCTTGGGGCCGCGACAATCATGGCCAAGTGGCCAACGCGCCATCGGGCACTGGGTATACCCAGATCGCCTGTGGGCCCGGATTCGCACTTGCTTTGAGCGCGAGCGGATCCATCGTCGGTTGGGGCTCGGACGGCGACCAACAAGTCACCGACATCCCTCCGGGGACAGGCTACAGTCAGCTCGCTTGCGGCCAAGGTTATGCATTCGCCTTGCGTGCCGATGGGTCCATTGCTGCCTGGGGAGGCGACGCAAGCGGCCAGGTTTCCAATGTGCCGGTCGGGGCCGGGTTCCTGCAAGTCGAGGCAGGCAGAGGCCACTACGGTTTGGCCCTGCGGGCAAACGGTTCGATCGCTGCGTGGGGCTCGAACATTTGGACGCAAGTGACAGGCGCTCCGTCAGGGGAGGGGTTTGTGCGGATCAGTGGAGGAACCCACTACTGCCTCGCCCTCAGGGAAAGCAACACCGGCAATGCCTATTGTTTTGGGGATGGGAGCGGGACCGTCTGCCCCTGCGCGAATGGCCAAGCGGGCGAGGGATGCGCCAACTCTGGCTCCATCGGCGGTGCAAGTTTGGTCGCTTCGGGACAAGCTTACTTGGCGGGGGACCATTTCGCGTTGAGCGTCTCTGGTGTCCCCGGGAGCAAGCCGGGACTGATTCTCCGGGGCGTGAATCAATTGGGCTCGGGCTCCGGCGTTGCCATTGGAGATGGTTTGCTGTGCACCAGCGGCCAGACAGCGAGGTCCCAGATTCAAGTCACGCTCGCCGGTGCGACTACCTTCAGCGACTTCAACGGGCTCCCCTTTGGAGGCTCTAGCTACGCGGCAGGCATCCCGACCAACTATCAGTTCTGGTATCGCGACCAGGCGAACACCTGCAGTGGAGCTGGTTTCAACTTCAGCAATGCCTGGACGGTCACCTGGACCTTGTAGAGCATTGCTGCATTAGATAGGGCCTTTCCAAAAGATTGAAACGTTCATGTCCAGGTGCCGCGGCCTTAGGAGCCCGCAGCCTGGGCATGAAATTCAAACTCCACCCGACCGACGGGCCCAAGGTGCGCGCCATCAACTGGGCAGAGCGCGACCAGGCCGCAGACAAGCGCAGTGGTCTTGACCTGAAGGATCGCGCCAGGCGTTAAACCTCGTCGGTCTACAGCTCATAAGCGCTCGAGATGTGTGGAGCCGTTCTCTAGCTTCAACACACCGCGGGGACAGGCCGCAGCACAAACGCCACATCCGACGCAGGAGGCGCGCACGATGTTCTCGCCCTTTTGGGCATAGGCCCGAACGTCGATGCCCATTTCGCAATAGGTGGAACAGTTGCCGCAGGAAATGCACTGACCGCCGTTGGTGGTGATGCGAAAGCGTGAGAAGAAGCGTTGGAGGATTCCGAGGATGGCTGCCTGGGGGCAACCAAAGCGGCACCACACTCGACTGCCGAGGATCGGATAGAACCCGACGCCGACCACACCGGAGAACACGGACCCGATGGCGAAGCCGTAGTAGTGCTTGAGAGCGCCGCCGAAGTTCTCTGGAAAAATTCCGCCGGCCAAGTGGTCGACCCACAACACGCCGGTCACCAACAACACGATTCCAAGCACGCTGTAGATCGTGATGTGCTCGATCTTCAAAGCGCGTTCCGACTTGTCCGAGAGTTGGCGCCAGGGATCTCCAAGGGTCTCCGCGAGTCCGCCGCAACCGCAAACCCAAGAGCAGTACCAACGCTTGCCGTAGAAGTAGGTCAAGACCGGCGTGCCCACCAAGGCGATCAGTCCGGCCCACACGATCATGACGGGCCCAAGGCTTGCGTCGCCATTCCAGAGTTCACTCACTTTGGTTGGCCACAGGTAGTCCTGCTTCAAGGGCCAGACGCCGTTGAGTTCCATGTAGGGCTGGCCCCACTTCACGAGCAGGTTGGGCAGCGTCCATGCAAAAACGAACTGAAAGAAGAGAACCGAGAGTGTGCGCAGCTTCTCGTAGCGATTGTGGCGGTACTTCATCCACATGCGCACGCCCATCGCGAGCATCACGAAGCTGTAGAGTACGCCATACAAGAACCAGCGGCCCGCAGGCCCTCCGGTCAAAAGCAATGCGGGCGCCTGCACAACGCGCACGAGTCCAGTGGGGTTGCCTTCCGCAGAGTGCCCAAGGTATTGGGGGAACCAATAGATGAGCACGTACAAGCCGGTCAGCAAGAGCGCCAATAGATAGCCCCCGCCTCCACGCGCCAGCCAACCGTTGTAGCGAATGCCATCGTGGTTGATGCCCGGCGGGCGGTCCTTCATGGAGGACCAGAAGTAGAGCGCGCTACCCAGCGTCAAGAGACCGGGCCCGATCAGGAAGCCGATCCAGGTTCCCGTGAACGCGCTCCCGGCAATTTGCGCCAGGAGCAGGATCGATCCCAAAAGAGTGATGCCTTGGAACAACCGCGTTAGCCCGGTGGGCTTTGCGAGGGTGACTTGGGGTTCAGGCTTGCCGAAACCGAGGGCTTCTTCGTCGAACTCGTACTCGAACAGTTGGCTACTCATTTGACGTAGGCGCGGATGCTTTGCGCCTTGAGTGCGGCGACGTAGTCGGGAAAGAACTCCGGATCAAAGGCCGCTGCGTGCAGGTCGTTGAGCACGTCCTCGAGTTTACGTTCATCTTTGAGCCAGGCCTCGCAGACTTTGTGGCGGAAGCGAATGCCCATCAGGTTGAAGCCAACGACCCGCCCTCCCTTGTGAACGATACGGATGGAGCGTTCGCCGTCGGGATGCTCCCAGTAGAGGTCGCTGGTGCCCGAGTCGCCCATGTTGACGCGCCCGTAGGTTTGGTACTCGAGTTCCAGGAACTTGGCGGAGTTGTGCCAGATGCCCGGCTGGTAGCTGTGCTCTTCACCAGCCATGACGTCGGCAGCGACTTCTCCTTGGTACTTGCCCGTGTACCAGACTTGCTCCAACAGATTGCGCGGTTGGCCCGGGCGCTTGTGCTCCGCGCAGTCCCCAGCGGCAAAGACGTTGTGGACGTTCGTGCGCAGGGAGCTGTCTACCAGAACACCTCGGCCGGTTTCGATGGGGGTCTCCTCGAAGAGCTCAATGCGCGGACTGACCCCGGCCGTGAGCCCGACGAACTGAGTTTCGATGCGCTCCCCCTTGTCGGTCAGCACTGCGCAGCAGCGGCCATTCCCGTCATCGACGATCTCTTGCAAGGAGGTGGAGTAGATGGCCTTGAACCCGCCCCGTTCCAGAGCGCGCACCACCATCTTGGACTCTTCCAGGGGCAGCACGTTGCTCCAGTAGTTCGCTTCCCGAATCAGAAAGGTCACGTGCACGCCAACCGAGTGCAACATCTCGCCCAGCTCCAAACCGATCAACCCGCCGCCGACGATCACCGCATCCCGAGTGGTCTTCACGTTCTCGTAGAGCAACGCCAGATCTTGCAAACCGTAGAAGCCTTGAACGCCTGCCAGCTCCTGGCCGGGCCAGCCGAACATGTTGGGCTTGGATCCCGTGGCGATCAACAGTTTGTCGTACCTGCGCGTCCCGGAGTTCTTGAGCTCGATGCTGGCAGCCTCCGTATCGATGCCCGTCACCCAGTCTCGCAAGAGCTCGATGCGCTGCTCCGCCCAGAAGCTGTCGGGGTAAGGTTTGGTCTCCTGGTAGGTCTCGTGGCCCATGAAGATGTACATCAGGGCCGGGCGCGAATAGTGGAAGGTCGACTCCCCTGAAATGACCGCGATGTTCCAATCCGGTTGCTTCTGACGCAGGCGCAGGGCGGCCGTGATGCCGGTAATTCCGTTGCCAATGATGACGATATCCATGCTTGCTCGACTCCTGGGTTGACTGGCGCCTACGCCACCATTGCGGGCCCGTGACCACAAAGCAAGGATTCTGAAAGGGCACGAATGGGGAGAAGTGCAGGGCGCAAGCCGCCGTCCGGGCTGCTAGGCGGTTGCGCTTGGCCCAAGATCATTCGACACTCTGGCGGACCCCAGACTACCTTCCTCGAAACGACCTCATGTTTCTCGACGCAATCGGCTCGATCACCGGGCTCTTCGTTGTTGTCTACGACGGCCAACACGCACTGAAATTCACCCTCGGACGCGCCAAGAACGTGGTGGGTCCGGGCGTGCACCTCAAGGTCCCCATCTTTCAGAAGTACGAGGTCGAAGAGACCAAGCACACGACCCTGGACCTGGAACCTCAAACCATTCAGCTGCGGGACGATCTCGTCTACGAGGTTGACTGCAAGGTCATGTACCGCATCGTGGATCTGCGCAAGGCGTTGGTGGAGATCGATGACCTGACCACGGGCTTGGAGAACCGGGTCGTGATGACCGTTCAGCGGGTCGTTCAGGCTCAGGATCGCGTGAGTGTGCGTGACACCCAGGCGATGATCGAAGAGATCCGAGCGGGCCTTGAGCCCCTGGAAGAGGAGTGGGGCGTGCAGATCTTGCAGGTTGGCTTCTCGAACATTTCTCCTTCTCCCGCGACCCTCGAGATCACCCAGCTGCAACTCCTGGCGGAGGAGCGCATTGGGCTCTTCCACGAGTTCCGCGAGCAGGGGCTCGGGTCCGATTCAGCGGTGGCCTTGATCACTGGCGCCGTGGTCGCCACCGGCAACGGAATCCCAGAGCCCTCCATGATTCAGCGCAAGCAAGAGCTGGAAGCGGCCAAGGCCCAGGCGGCGGTCGTCACCGACTTGCTCAAGCGCAAGAAGAAGTCCGACGAGGCAAAGGAAGGGGAAGCGGACAAGTCCGCAGACGAAAAGAAAGAGGACGACGACGCCTAGTCGCGCCGCGGACCCAACCAACGGACCTAACTCGTGAACGAATTCAGCGATCTCTTCACCGACGTCTCATTCAATTGGGAGAGCCTGAAGGAGCTCCCCGGTGTCGTGTGGGAGTGGTCGATCGATTGGGCCAAGGAAAACGCATACGTCGTCAGTTTAGCGATCTACAGCGGTATCCGGGCTTTGGGCACTACCGTGAAGAGCGGCAACACGGGCCTGTTCTTCAGCATGGGCCGCGCGACCCGTGTGCTGGAACCCGGTTTCGTGTTCAAGATTCCCTACTTTCAAAAAGTAGTGATCATGCCCAGCCGCGCGCGCACCATGGACGTGCCGGATCAAAAGGTCACGAGCGTGGAAGGCCTCGTTTGGTTTGTGGACGTCAACCTTGTGTACCGCATCGTCGACATCCGCAAGGCCGTGATCGAAGTGGACGTGCTCGAGAAGGGCATGGAGCAGATGCTGGGCCTTTCCGTTCAAGAGATCGTTCGCAGGTCGGCGCGCGACAGCATGCGTCTATCTGGCGGTTTGGACGAACACCTGGGCGAGGCGATGGGGGCGCGCTTGGAGGCCTGGGGCGTTGAAGTACAGAGCGTCGGCTTCACGTCCATCCGGCCTTCTCCGCAGACCTTGAAGTTCACGCAACAACAACACGCTTGCGAAGAGCGGGTCAAGGCGTTGCGTCAAATGGAAGAGCACGGCATCTCCCGCGGGTACGCCCTCGCGATGCTTGGCACTCCGCACATTCCGCGCCGACGCTTCCGCCGCGCACGAGAACTAGAATCGATCTCGCGACGCAAGCGCAGGATCATGGCCTATTGCCTCATGGCCGAGAGGGCGACCAAGGGCAACCTGCCTGCGAAGTTGCGCTCCGAATTGCGGGCCAAGGCGAAGAGCAAGCTGATCCTCGGAAGTTGACGGCAACTCCGTGATTCAAAGTTCCTAGCGGTTGCGTCCCAGTAGCGCGAGCCCCTCGCGGACTTGGCCGGTAAGCTCGCCGAAGCTCTTCACCGTTCGCAGTCGCCGCCACAGGTAACTTGGGCGCAAGTAGAAAGCGCGCACCATCCTCTTCTTCATGGCGAGCATCGCCTTGCGGTCCAGGGTGCCCGTCTGCAAGGTCGCTTGCTGTCCGCCTTGATCCATGACGAGATTGCCACGCTCCGTCAATCCCGCTTCCACCGCCTTCGAGCGGAAGTCCGTTCCAAAGCGCGGCACGGCCATGTTTAGACTCATGAAGTCCAAGTTCAACTCAATTGCGAGCTTGAGCGTGGACTCCAGGGACTCCTGGGTTTCTTCCGGCAATCCAATTACGAACGTTCCGACCGTGCGCAGTCCAGCCTCGTGCGCCCGGACGAAGGCCCCCGCAACGCTGCTCGCCGTGTAGCCCTTGCGGTAGATCTTGAGCAGCTCATCGTCAGCGCTCTCGACCCCCATGATGACCGTGTGACATCCGCCGCGCACCATGGCCGCCAGCATCTCTGCATCCCCATGGTCCGGCCGGGTGAAGGCCGTCCAGGAGAGATCCCCGTAAGCTTCAAAGGCCCGGCACAACTCAAAGGCGCGCTCGCGTTGAATGCCGAAGGTCTGATCCACGAAGAAGATCTCGCGGATGCCGCGCTCGCGCAAACTGTCGATCTCTTCCAAGACATCGACCACGGGACGCGTGCGGAAGCCCAAGGTGCCGATCACGCAAAAGGTGCACGGATACGGACAGCCATAGTCCGTCAAGACCGTGGCGAAGGGGTTCTCCCGGGCGAACGAAAAGTGATAACCGCTCGCCGGGAACAGCTCGTGGCGGGGGCGTGGCAGACGAAAGCTGTTGCCGGTGTCCTTGCGGTCGCGGGTGACAATCTCGCCCGCCGGTGTTCGGTAGGTGGACTTCGTTACTTCCTCGTAGTTGCGCGTGATCAAGTGCAACACGTCTTCGTTCGTGAAGTCGTCGAGGGCGGCCTCGAGCCAGGGCTCTTCCGCAAGCCGCTCCGCAGCGGCTTCGTGCAAGACGTCTCCGATGGCGAAGACCCGCATGCCATCCGCGGCGACCATCGCCAGGAACTCCCGGTCCTCCATCCAGCTAACGGACCCCACCAAACTGACGACGAGCTCCGGCTGAAACTGCCGGATGCGGGCGAGTGTCG
>CALCXM010000080.1 GCA_937905825.1 uncultured bacterium | reverse complement strand
TGCGCCTGCTCTCCGTCGACGGTCACCGAGAGGACCGCGGGGGGATTGAACTGCAAGGGACCAATGACCAGGTCCTCCCCCGGGGAAGCTTGGATCTCGGCGAGTTCCAACACGCCTTGTTGCGGATCGAGGACGCGCAATCTGTAGGTCCCCACCGGGATCGCCGCGCGCATGTGCCGTCCTGCCTCCTCATCGTATTTCAACCATAGCCCGCGTCCCGTCGATTGTTGCCAGAGTTGAACTTCCGCGTCCCGGGGTTTGCCGTCGGCACCGAGAACTAGCACCTCAACGGCGACCATCTCCAACTCTTCGCGCGCCACTTGTCTCGGCATGCCACTCGCCGAAGGGCAGAACACGCCGCGCGGGCTAAGAGTCAGCGGCCACATGCTAGGGCTACTGGGGAGCAATTGCCCTCTGCCCCGAACCATGTTGGGAATCTCGAAGCGTCCTTCGCGGGTGAGACCGAAGGAGGAGTGGGAAGAGCGGCCCTCTGGGATCTCAAGCTCGACAATCCAGGGGGATGCGCCTTGCGCTTCGGACCAGCGCAACTCTCCCAACACTTCGTGATCTCGGATGAGTACAGGGTTCCACTCGATGCGATCGGGGAAGCGAGCCATGTCGATCTCGACCTGCTTGGAGGCGATGCCGAAGAAGCCCCCGCCAGCGCGCATGGACAGCATGCCCTCCGAAGGGGTGATCGGAAAGTCAAACAACCCCGTGGCATCACTGAGAGTCCCGACGTTTTCCTGGCCGCTCTGGAAAGCTAGGAGCACGCCCTCGACCGGATGGCCTGCGGGAGTGGTCACACGACCGAAGACGCGGATTTGAGGTTTGCGCGGCGCGCTCACAGAGCCCCCACTAACATCCGTTAGCCATCCGTCCGTACTTTCCTCTTCCCAGATTTCCTCCTCCGCCGGCTCATTCCACACAAAACGGTTGAAGGCTTCGCCCTCAAATTCATCGAAGGATGAGCTCAGCGACGGCCCATAGAACCCGGGGCTCAGTTGGAACTGGTCCCGCGCTTCTTGGTACTTAGTGCCCTCGGGAAGCTGCGCCATCCAAGTGGAGACATGACCGATGGCCACCTTGATGGACGTTGTGTGGCCAGCGCCCATCTCGAGTTCCCGCAGGGCCCCCTCCAGCCTGTCGAATCGTTCTAGACCGAGAGTCATGCGCATCATCGGATCCTTGCTCAGCCAGCGAACCACCAGCTTGCCGTCGTCCCCGGTGTGCCCCATGTGATTGGTCGGGTGCCCCACCGGAGCCAGCATGACTTGGGTTCCCTGGGCTGCTTTGCCAGAGTGAAAGACCGTGTGGACTTGAAGCGTGTACTCGTACTGCCCGCGGGGAACAACCGGCGCGAGACTTGAGTCCAACGGGACCGCACTGCGCTCGGAAGGCCCGTCGGCTTGCACTTCCTCCATGGACTCTTTCTGCGTCTCTCCCAAGCTCCCACTTGCGAGGGCCGCACTTGCGAAGTTCGCACTCGGAGTCTGCGGAGGAGTTGCAGCCGCTCCCGCACGTCCCATCGGATCTAGCGCGAACCATGCTGCCCCTAGGGCAACCATCAAGACTGCGCAGACTTTCAACAAGAGTGCGCCGGGCGCGCCCTTTGCCCCCGCTCGTCCGCCGAAGCGGGCCAACAGAATCCCGGCCCAGTGTTGGCGATGCCCATCGGACAAATGATCCAAGCGTTGACGCAACTTCTCCAAGCCACGATGAATCTGACTCTTGATCGTCGCCACGGGCAGCGCTTGTTCTTGGGCAATGAAACGTGGAGCTAAGTTTTGGTAGTACCGCATGATGATGACGCGCTTGTAAGGGTCTTCGAGTTGTGAGACGGCGTCGATCACCTGGCGCAACACTTCCCCTTCCGCCACCTGCTGGTCCGTGGCGGCCACAGCTTCCTTGCGGGCGGCACGCCCTTCGTGAACCGTTCGGCTCTGCTCCGATCGCAGGCGATTGCGGGCCAAGTTCCCGATCACGCGGCGCATCCATCCACCGAAGGCGTCCCCCACTTCCAGTTTTCCAGCCGGACGGCTAGCGGCGCGCAGCCAAGTTTCTTGAAGCAGGTCTTCCGCGGCGTGCTCGTCCCCCAAGAGGCCCCAAGCAAGGTGCTTGAGGCCTGCACTTTGGGAGAGCAGGTGCTGTTCTATGGGTTGAGGGGTGTTGTGCATGGGTTCGACTCCTTTCTACCCGGGAAAACACGCGCCGAAACTCTTCGATGGCAGGAATCCTGAAGAACCTGCGACGACTCCCTGGGGCTCTCAAGACCCGGTCGCCCGTGGACCTCCCAACATGCGATTCGGTCCCGAAGAAGACCCCGCCCCGTGTCCCAGCAAGGATCGACGATACGCTGGGAAGACAGCGCTCCAACGACCGCTGGAGTCGTCACCTGGACTCCACCCACATCCAGAGAATCACCGGACACGAGCGTTCACGGGCCTATGGCCAAGCGCCCGGTGCGGGCAATTTCCCCAACCTTTCCTAGCCGCATCCCGCGGGCGGTGGTCTCCTGAGTGCGGAGGTGCACGACGCCGTAAGCGGCAAGTCCATGGACTTCCGGTGTGGTGACTCTTCGGACGGCGGTGCAGGCCTTCCCGAACAACCCTCACGACACCTCAGCAAGCTCATGACATGCGGGTTCACATCACCGGGGTCGTCGAACGCCGCGCGAATCTACTCGCGATCACGATGCGCCCGGTGCCAAGCCTGACCTGCTCCGACGCCGGATTCAACTCCACGCATGCCTGGACCTCACCTACATTCTTTGGGAGTCAAATTCTAAACCTGGCTTCGTCTCCGACGCGGTTCGGCATGGGAAGCGGGCGGCGGCGCAATTGCAGCGCCGCCTATTTGTTTTGGGGGACGGCCAGGACGTTTCGCTTATGCTCTTGGGTCCATGGCCCCCTGGCTCCTCTTGATCCTGGCACTCGTCCCTGGCCCCGCCGGGCTAGGCGTGCAGGCGTTGGAATTCCCGGCTTCGTTCTCCACATCCACCTGGACGACCGTGGATGGCCTGCCCCAGAATTCCGTGACAGGGGTTAGCTTGGATTCCGCTGGTTACCTGTGGCTGGGCACCTTTGGCGGGTTGGCGCGCTTTGACGGGGAACGCTTCGAAGTGCTCAGCGTGAGCAATCGCGGCGACCTGGCCGGCAACCGCTTCGACATGATCTTTGGCGATAGCCACGGAGACCTGTGGGGCGCCGTCCAAAACGTCGGGTTGCTGCGCTACCGGGATGACCAATTCGAACTGATCGAATCGGACTCTATTGTGCGCTCCGTGATCGAGGATCCCTCTGGTGCCATCTGGACTCGCTCGGATCGCGGCCTGGGACGAGTGCACGAGAACAAGGTCACACACATTCGAGATGGCAACTTAATCACGCTTCTCGCAACGCGAGATGGAGCCATCTGGCGGGCGACCTCGGACGGGACTCTGATTCGCCTGGATGGCGAGCGGGAGACAGCATTCGGCGTTCAGGACGGACTCTCCAGCGAATCGATCGCCTGCCTTCTGCAAGACGAAAACGGGCTCCTCTGGGCGGCCAACCGACGGGGGGCCTGGCGTTCAACGGACGCAACGCACGCCCGCTTTGAGAAGGTTGAATCCGCGCCGACTGAAGTCCGAAGCATGATTCAAGGCGAGGCAGGCCACATCTGGTTTGTCTGCGCAGATGGAGTGCAGAGATGGAATCCCGACCCGACCAAGAGCACGCCACAGATTCCCGGGGCCTACGCCTCCATCATCCGGGATCGACGGGGAAACATCTGGCTCGGAAGCACGACTGGGAAGGGATTGGCCTGCATCCGCCCCAGCGCGCTGCACCAACCGAAAGGCATACCAAGGGCAGACACTTGGACAGTCACCGCCGGCACCGGGGGCGCTGTCCTGGTGGTGCAGAACCATGATCTAATCGAATTGCGGGGTGAGATCGCCACAGTCACGAGCTTTCCAGAACATGCGCGAACTGCCCACGTCGACCGGCACGGGGACCTCTGGGTGGGGCAAATGGGAGGGGTCATTCGGCTCTCAGGAGAAGAGCGCAGCGAGTACTCCGACCCTCCAGAATTGCGGGGAGGCGTGCGTGTGCTCTTCGAGTCACGGGACGGGAGCTTGTGGGTGGGAACCGACCAGGGCCTCTCGCGCAGAGTTGGAGAGCAGTTCAACGCTGTCTTCCCCGGCGAATTGAAGGCGCTGCTCTGCATGCATCAGGACAACCAGAGCGACGCGTTTTGGATTGGGACTCAAGAGGGTTTGGCGCACATCGTCGGGGACCGGCTTGAGTGGATCACCCGCGAGCAGGGCTTGGCACCGGGCGGAGTGCGCGCGTTGCATCAAGACCCGGAGGGTGTCCTTTGGGTCGGAACCTATGGGGGTGGGCTGAGTCGTCTGAAGCACGGGGCGATCACTCGTATCTCCGAGGAACACGGCCTCGCGGACAACTTCATCTCTTCCATCCTCGAGGATGATCAGGGCCGCTTTTGGATCAACTCGAACCGCGGACCCTTTGTCGTTCAACGCTCCGATCTCAACAGCCTGGCGAACGGCGCCTTGAATCGTATCGCCTGCGTCTTGTTCACCGCCGAGGAAGGGGCGCTCGAGGCAAGCGGTGGATACCAATCCTCCTCATGGAAAGATCCTGAGGGCCGCATGTGGTTCTCAACAATTGACGGCGTAACCGTGGCCGATCCGCGCGAGCTCCCCGTACTTGAGCCTGCCCCGCAGGTTCACCTTGAAGAGATGGCTCTTGGCGCGGACCGCGCTCTGTACGTGCGCTACACGGCGCTTGGCTTCTCGGCCCCCGAACGAGTGCGAAGTCAATACCGATTGGTCGGGCACGACCCAAAGTGGATCGAGCACACAGGGCCGCGGGAAGTGCGCTACACCTACTTGAGGCCTTCCGAGTACGAGTTTCAGGTGCGTGCCCGCAACGGTTTCGGACCATGGAGCGAGATTGTCAGTGCTCCGCTCAGCGTCAGCGCAGCCTTCCACGAAACCACCGGATTCCTGGTCGCGATCATCGTGCTCTTGGGAGCCGCCGCCTTTGGTCTGGCCGAGTTTCGCACGCGTTCCTCCCGCGCGCGGGCCGATGAACTTGAAGTCCTCCACAGTCAACGGGAACAAGCGAAGCGTGAACTGAGCCGCAGCCAGGCGACCCTAAGTCGATTGGCGCGCGCTATGCTCGTCACTCAAGAATCGGAACGACGCTTGATCTCGAGCGAGTTGCACGACGACGTCACCCAACGAGTCGCTGCTCTCGCGATTCACTTGGAGGTCGTTTTGGCGCGCTCCGAATCGGTCGCAGGAACAGACAAGGGACAGCTGCAATCGATTGTGGAGGCGGCACAGCAACTCGCTGGGGACGTGCAGCAACTCTCCCGCAGGCTGCACCCCGTGGGCCTGAGGACCCTGGGACTGTCCGAAGCGGTTCGCCAGGAGTGCGATGCGTTCACCAGGCGCAGCCAGATTGAGGTGCAGCTCTCCGACCAACTCGCATCGGAGGGGATTCAGGAAGACGTGTCCGTGGCCATCTTTCGCATTCTTCAGGAGAGCCTGCACAACATCGAGAAGCACGCCCAGGCCAGCTGTGTTGAGGTCGAGCTCGAACGCCAGGACAACAACCTCCTGCTCAATGTTCGCGATGACGGACGCGGATTCGAAGCGGGGGGCGAACGGGAGACGGGCCTGGGATTGGTCACCATGCAGGAGCGGGCCGCTGGACAGGGCGGCCAACTAAGGCTCACATCCAAGCCTGGAATGGGTACATTGGTGCAGCTAGTCGTTCCCGGACGGACGAACCCACAATGAGCCTACCGCGCATCATTCTCGCTGACGATCACCCGCTCTTCGCGGAGGGCTTGCGTGCTTTGTTGCAGGAGGACTTCGATGTCATCGCCGTGGTTGAGGATGGACAAGCGCTGCTAGAAGCCGTGGAGCAATACGCACCGGATCTCGTGATCGCCGATGTCTCCATGCCCAAGCTGAACGGCATCGAATGTGTCCGTAAGCTCCGCAGTTCGCACCCCAACTTAAAGATCATCCTGCTGACCATGCACGAAGAGATCAGCCTAGCGACCGCGGCCATGCAGTCAGGCGCTTCGGGCTACTTGCTCAAGAACGGAGGAACGGTTGAAGTGCTACGAGCCGTACGCACGGCCCTGGTTGGGGGGACCCATGTCTCACCGCAACTTGCCGCGGCCGTGCAGAGCGCTATCGAATCCGGGGACTCCGCAAGCCAGGACCTGACCCCTCGCCAGGTCGAGATCGTGCGCCATTTGATCGCGGGATTGTCCGCCAAGGAGATCGCCGCGACTTTGTCCCTGTCTCCGCGGACCGTGGAGCACCACAAGTACCAAGCGATGGAACGGATCGGCGTAAGCACCAGTGCCGAACTCATCACGTACGGCTTGAAGCTCGGAATCGGACCCCTGTAACAACTTCAGGAACGGCGACTGTCTTTGGCGCCGGAGACCCGACCGGGCCTCTACAGCATCGCGTGATGGCGAGCGCGCCCAATCTGCATCACTTTGGTCCGTGCTTCGGAATCCATTGGGCGCGGCCCACGGCCACCAAGAGGGCCCGCGAGCGCTCGGGTATCGGAACCCCCCAGCCACTCCTGACAAAGGTCGGAAGTGCGCGCGCGACGGGGTTCAATTCAACAACTCACAGTGAGCACGTGAGGTTGTATCTTGGAGGAATGAATCCCCTCTTGCCACGCTACCTCAACTTCCATCTTCGTACGATCTTGAGAGTGCTGCTGCTAAGCATGCTCGGCCTTCTCAGTTTCAGTCCCGATGCCCTCGCTGCTGGAGAGACCAGTGAGTTCCGGGCCATGGCCTGGAACATCTGGCATGGCGGCCGCGAAGATGGAAAGGTCCTTGGGCCCCAGCGAGTCGTGGAAGTCATTCGGGAGAGTGGCGCCGACCTGGTGGCGATGCAGGAGACGTATGGTTCCGGCGAGTTGATCGCGAAGGCTCTTGGCTATCACTTCCAACCTCGAGGAACCAACGTCTCCATCCATTCTCGCTATCCGATCTTGGAGGACATCTCTGTTTTTGAGGAGTTCAAGTGTGTGGGCGCTCTTGTTGAACTTCCCGGGGGACAAAGGATCGCGTTCTACTCGATCTGGTTGCCCTACGATGGAGAGATCTGGGAGGAAGGAACCCGTGATCCTTCCAAACCCGACTCCATGCTGGCCGCCTGCAAGAGTTCAGCCCGTGACCTCACTTTGATTCACAAGGCGATCGCTGCGAAACTGGCCGGAGACAAGTACGCGGGCATCCCGATCCTCATCGCGGGAGACTTCAACTCCATGTCCCACCTGGACTACAGTGAGGTCGCCGTCGATCAACACCAGGTTGCCATCCAATGGGAAACGAGCCGTATCCTAACCGAGGAAGGGTTTCGCGACTCCTTTCGGGAGTGCAATCCCCACATCGGGCGGGTGGCCGATCGCACTTGGACACCACGCTTCCCCAAGCAAGAGCCCGACCGCATCGACTTTGTCTATTACAAGTCAAGTCCCACGCAAAGGCTGCGCGCGCTCGACAGCAAGATGATCGACCAGCTGGCGGACGGATTCCCCTCCGACCACGCCGCCACGGTCACTCATTTCGAGCTAGGCCCCCGGCCAGCACCCGCTGCCTTTGAAGGCCGCGCCGTCAGCTACAACATCAAGCATGGACATGGCAATGACGACGTCGTCGACCTGGTACGCAGCGCGGACGTGCTGCAGCGCTACGCAGCGGATTTCATCGGGCTGCAAGAGGTGGACGAAAACACGGCGCGCTGCGGGGCTGTCAACCAAGCGAGCTGGCTCGGTGAGAGGCTTGGCTACCACGCCGCCTTCGGACCTTTCATGGACTACGACGGTGGGCGCTATGGCCTGGCCATCCTGACACGGCACCCGATTGTTCGGACCCAAGTGCTGCGCCTCAAGACGGGCAACGAACCGCGGGTTGCGCTGCTCGTGGATGTGCGCTTGCCCGACGATCGGGTTCTGTCAGTCATCAACCTGCACTTTGATTGGGTCAGCGATGACGGCTTTCGTTTTGCGCAAGCCCAAGAAGTCGCACGCTTCTTGAAGACACTCGACACCCCCTACATCCTGCTCGGTGATTTCAACGACGGGCCGGACTCACGAACACTCGCGCTCTTCAAAGCGCTCGCCGCCGAAGCCAAGAAACCTGTGGCGGACCGCTATAGCTTCTCTTCCATCCAACCCGAAAAGGAGATCGACTTCCTGTTCGCGGCACCCGCAGCGCGCTGGAAGTTCCCGCGTGTCTTCCTTGGCGACGAGCCCGTCGTCTCCGATCACCGCCCGTTGATTGTCGATCTGCATTTGGATTTGGACTAAGAGCCCCACGCGAGGGGCCTACGCAAGCGATCGGCATTCCTCCTTCCTCCAGGTATCGGGTACGGGACTTGCGCACTACGATGGGTTGGCCTCGCCTTCGACAATCCACTCCACCTTAAAATTCAGATGAGACAATCCCCTCGGCTACCGCTGCCCTCTCGAAGCTTCCTCGGAGCAACCTTGGCTGTCTTTGTCCTGCAACCAGCGTCGCTTCTTGCTCAGGGCAGCATCGCCGCCTGGGGCAACGACTCTTCGTCCCAGGTCACGAGTGCGCCGATTGGCACGGGCTTCATGCGCCTCGCTTCCGGCTTGGATCACACGCTCGCCGTGCACGCGGACGGCTCAATCCACGCTTGGGGAGAAGACAACTACGGACAGGTTTCGAGCACACCGGCCGGGAGCTTCCTGGATGTGGACGCGGGCATACGGCACTCCGTTGCGCTGCGCGTGGACGGAACGATCGTCTCCTGGGGAAACAATGACTACGGCCAAGTCAGCTTGACCCCGACGGAAAACGACTTCATCCAAGTCGCTGCCGGCGCAGACCACTCACTCGGTTTGCGTGCTGACGGATCCATCAGCTCGTGGGGCAAAAACACCTATGGGCAGGTGACCAACACACCGGTCGGCACCGGATTCGCCCAGGTCGCCGCGGGCTGGCACCACTCCCTGGCTTTGCACGCAGATGGCTCCATCAGTGCCTGGGGAAGGAACAACTTCTCCCAAGTGTCCGCCACGCCAAGCGCTGCGGGCTTCATCGAGATTGCTGGAGGGTACGGGCATTCCATGGCCTTGACGGGAAACGGATCGATCGTCGTCTGGGGATACGATTCCGATGGACAGGTGCTTGATGCTCCGACAGCCTCTGGATTCACGGACATCGCTGCGGGCTGGGGTCACTGCCTCGCCATTCGGGCAGACGGCGGGCTCGCGACTTGGGGGTACGACAACTATGGACTGCAGACGAGCCTTCCTTCGATCACGGGTTTCAGTCAGGTGGCATGTGGCTGGCACACGTCCTTTGGCCTGAACTCGGACAACGCCGGGAACGCCTTCTGTTTTGGAGACGGAACGGGATCGGCATGCCCTTGTGGCCTATCCGGGTTGCAGGGACAAGGCTGCGCGAACTCCAGCTTTGCCTACGGAGCCAGGCTTGTAGGCTCTGGCAACGCTTTGCTCTCGGGTGATACTTTCCAGCTCGCAGTCACAGGCGTCTACGGGCAGAAGCCCGGCATCCTCTTGCGCGGCATGAACCCTCTGAATGGTGGACTTGGAAATCCAGTTGGCGATGGCCTGCTGTGTGTCGGCGGGCAAGCGGCTCGTTCCCAGGTCCAAGTGACTTCTGCAGTAGGCAGCACGACATTCACGGACTTTCAGGGCGGTCCCTTCGGCGCGACGGACTACGGAGTCGGAGTCCCCACCAACTACCAGTTCTGGTACAGAGACTCGCCGCTTTGCTCGGGCCTCGACTTCAACTTCACGAATGCTTGGACGGTGACGTACCAGCACTAGCCAGCAGGCTAGGGACGGCGAGTGCGCTTGCGCGAAGGCCGTTCACGCGAGCTGGCTTTCGGCAAACACGCCACGAGCATTTTGGCGACTCGCGAGTTGACGGCCTCCCTTCAGGCGAAGGCTATCGCTGCCGAGCGCCCGCGCGCTCTCGGATGACGAAGGGGGCGTCGCCGCGCAACTTGGTCTGCAAGCCCCTGTGGCCGTGGCGCAGGCCCGGCGCGCGGCTTCCTCGCTAGCCGCCCCCTAGGTAGAGCGTTGACGGCCGCCGCACGCCCTATCGGCGGCAAACCAATTTGCATTGGAAAGGGGGTCCTCTCGCGGGTGCCTAGGGGACCAGCGAAACTCCTCGATGCGTGGTAGTGTTTGTGCTCAGCAAGGGCTCCCCGGCGGCCTTGCCCCCACCCTTCACTGCCCACCCTCCCTGAGACCCACCCCATGCAATTGGAATCAATCGCCCGACGCTCCCTGCCCCTGTTGGGCTTGCTTCTCGCTGGCCAGGCCAGCGCCCAGAGTCACAACGCCAACTTCGACAGCGTCGCGGAAGGCGCCATCGGAAGCACCTACGTGGAAGACGGTCTAACCATCTCGGATCTCGATCGCTACATGGGAACCTCGAACGGGACCTTCACGGCCGAGGATGCCTCGGGTTCGCTCGGCGGAGTGATCGGCTTCACGGCTCCGAACGCACTAGGCTTCGGCGGTTACTCGCCAGGCCCCGGCGCCGCCTACTCGCGCTGCGGTAGCTTCCAAATCGCTGCACCCGGGACCTTTGATCACGGGCAGCTGGCGCTCATCCTGGCAGGCAGTACCTCCGCAGGCAATCTGGTCACGCTTGAAGCGCGGCTTGGTGGAGTTCTGGTGGGGAGCGATGCTGTCACCGTCCCCGGAACCTTTGGGCCCCACTCCATGACCCTATCCGTCAGCGGATCAAGCTTCGACACGCTTCACCTCGTCGGAACGGGCAGCCAGAACTCGGGATCATTCTTTGCCCTGGTGGACTCCATCCTGGTGGAAACGATCGCCTCCGGGACGCCCTTCTGCTTCGGTGATGGCAGCGCAACGATTTGCCCCTGCGGTAATTTCGGCGGCGCTGACGAAGGCTGCGCCAACTCGACTGGACTCGGTGGCCAGGTGCTGAGCGGCGGCTCTGCAAGTGTTGCAGCCGACAACCTAACGTTCCAGGCAACCCAACTGCCCACCAACAAACCTGCCCTATGTTTCTCCGGAGCCTCCGCGGCCAACGGTGGCGCTGGCAATCTTTTCGGCGACGGCTTGATGTGCGTCAGCGGTGACATTCAACGTCACGACGTGCGCTTCACGGACGCCAACGGCGAAGCCGACTGGGGACCCAACTTTGCTTCCAACAACGGTTGGGGAGCAGGCGTAACCCGCCACTTCCAAATCTGGTACCGCGATCCAGCCGGGCCCTGTGGAACGCAGTTCAACGTCACGAACGCCGTGCAGGTTGACTTCGGGTTGTAGAAGCGGACTGGGCCTGTCGGGTCTGGAACTCAAGGTGGGTGCGCGCAGCACACTCTCTCGGGGCCTTGGAGGACTTGCTTCCAAGGCCCCAATGCATTGACCACGATCGCCCCGGGCTCTCCGAGGTCATGGGGCGAGCAAGGGAGGGAAGCACAGGCAAGCAGCGCGAAAACGCTTGCGCCCATCGAGGATCCTGCGCCGTTCGAGTTCAGCTGTAGCAGCTGGATACTTCGGTCCGCCTAGGGCGTCTTCCAACCCGAGTCCTGACCGTCCCTACGGGCCCCAGCTTGGCAAGGAACTCTCAGGGGCAAAAGACAAGCGCGAGGCCGTCGCTCAAGTTGAACGCAGCGCCTCCAGCAGCTGGATCGCGATACCAGTATTGGAAATAGGCGGTGCCCCCGGGCTGAATCGAGCCGCCCGCGGCACCCGTGAAATCGATCCAGCGGCGAGCGCTCGCGCTCCCATCCGCGAGCTGCGCGGGGCTGAGTCTTTGAACGCTTCCGGTGGCGCACAGGTACCCGTTCCCAAGTGCCTGCTGAGTTGCCGCCGTCCCGAAGAAGAAGAGCCCTGGCTTGTGCTGGATCAGTCCCGTCGCAACAAGCTCGAATTCGTTTTGAAGGATGGAAACCGACCCTTCGAAAGTGATGGCTGCCGCCGTTCCTTGGGAGTTTAGGCCCCCCATGCAGTAGTTCGAATTCTGGCCACCACTCAAATCAAATAGCCAGGCTCCCTGTTGCAAGGAAGTCAGTATGGCCTCATCACCATCCAAGGCACTCGCATGCACAAAGTCCGAGTCGAGGGTCGTGCCGGGCACGCTCAACTTCGAAGCGCTGGACCACTCCCCCTGGCTGAACTCGAACAACCAACCCGCACCGCGCAGCACGCCATCACCGCGAGTGGAAAGCAGCGCTTTGTCCCCCGAGACCTGCACGTCAGAGGCTAGGAATTGAGCGTCATCGGCGGGACCCTCGAGCACAGCCATCTCCATCCAGGTCCCCCCGCTGTTTTCGAAAACGTATGCGCGTTCCACTCCGGCATCGGCTCCAACTCCAACGATCAGCCGGTCCCCATCCATATCCAGGCTCTCGCCAAATCTCAGGTTCTCATAACTAGCGCTGGCTCCAAAGTGTTGAGAAGCCACCCAGCTGCCTGCCTGGCGCTCGAAGAGAAACACTCGCCCTTGATCAAAGGGGCCGCCGTTAGGGCCCGCACCGGGGGAACCGACGGCGATCCAATCCCCATCGATCGCCAGTCGGCGGCCGAAGCTCTGGGGGTTGGGTAGGGGTGAAGCTAGCTCGATGACTTCGGACCAAACCAGGCCGGCGCGTTCGAACACGTGCACACTCGTGGCGCCCCCGATCGCTGCGACGTCTCCCTGCAACGCGGCGCCTCTGCCCATCATCGAGTCGGGTAGCGTCGCAACCAGCTCCTGAACCTCACACTGGGAGTAGGCGAGTTGCGTACCGGAGAGGCCGCAGAGCATGGCAAGCGAAATGCACTTCATCAGGGGTGCATGCTAACAGCTTTTTTGTGAAGCGTCCGACTAGAGTGAGCCTGTCGCGTGCCGGGCTTTAAAGAGCGCGGAATACTTCTGCTCCGATGCTAGCATCGACACCGAGTGCGCGGGAGTCGCCGCTCTCCTGCGCTTGACTGAGCGCAGCTATCGCAGGGCTCTCGACTTACCTGGCATTCGCACCCACGGCAAACGCCAAGACCTGCAAGCGCGGCGCACGCGGGTCAACTTGAATGCACAAGCCCGCGCGGAGCTGAACCGCCGGGTGGACGAACTCTTTGAATTCCTGCGCGAGAACTCGAGCCCCACTGGGGGGCGCGGGACGAGCGTGACGGTTGTTTACTGCCCCACGGAGAAATCGTGATTCGCACCTCAATGTCCTTCCGGGTCCTCGCCCTTCGCACTTCCGCGGCTCTGCTGCTCGGAACAGCGAGCGCCTGCCCGCTCTTCGCCCACACCAAGGGGGATCAGAGCTTGAGCCAAGTCTTGGAAGGTATCCGCACAGCTTTGGGGCAAACGGCCAACACCATGTCCAAGGGCCTCCGGCTTAGTGGCACCAGCGAGGACATGAACGCGGAGGGCACAGTTCAATTGACCCTCTTGCCGAATGGGCGGTACCACAGGTTGCTGGACACAAGCATGCCCAGCCGCGAAGCCTACGACGGCGAGCATGTATTGGTTCGCGACTGGAACGACACCCCCAGCCGCTTGCATCTGGCCGATCGCGAGACCGCGCTACTGCAAGCCTGGTTTGTCAGCGGCGACTGGCTCGAACCGAGCAACGGCCTCTCCCTGGGGCTGATCGGCCAAAACCCGACACGCTTGTCGGTCAGCTTCCCTGGTGGGCACGTGCAAGGTCAAGTTCGCCTGGACACGACGACCGGCCGGCCGGCTTGCCTAGTCATTCCAACCGGGGAAATGGAAATCACGACCGAGCTGAGCCAGTGGAAAAAGTTCGATGGGCGCCAGGTCCCTTGCGATGTGCGCATCGGGTCCGGCCCGGGTCAGGCC
>CALCXM010000079.1 GCA_937905825.1 uncultured bacterium | reverse complement strand
GACTCGCAAGCAACTGCGTGAAGTGAAGTTCTCCTTGAAGAAGGACATCGACGCGCTCGGCACGAGCATCAAGTTCTACAACTTCCTGATCCCGATCCTCGTCGCCCTGCTCGGCCTCGGTTTCTGGATCGTTCGCTCCAACACGAAGGCAGCCTGATGAACATCAAATCACTACTCATTGTTTCGGTGCTCGCCGCCGGTTTCGGCATGGCTGGCTATTTCGCTAGCAACGCTGGCTCAGGCAACGCAGCCGCCGCCCCGCGCGCCGGGGAGCTCGTCTTGAAAGGACTTCAAGGTCGCATCAACGATGTGAGCGAGATGCTCATCAAGAACGTCGATGGCGAGTTCCACGTCAAACGCCAAGGGGAAGACTGGGTGCTCGTCGAAAAGGACGGCTACCCGGTCGGAGTCGGCAACGTACGTCAGACCCTGCTGGCCCTCGAAGGTTTGAAGACCATCGAGGAGAAGACCTCCAACCCCAATCACTACAGCCAGCTCGGCGTGCAGTCGGTTGGCGCGGACCCCACCGCGGACAACCAACCTACCCAGATTGATCTGCTAGCCGTTGGCGGCGAGAAGATCGCCGGGCTCATCATCGGCAAGCCGCGCAGCGGCGGCCAAGGCGGTACTTTCTACGTTCGGCGGCCCACTGAAGTCGCCTCCTGGCTGGTGGAGGGGGACAACCCTGAACTGCCCAAGACCGGCGAAGCCTGGCTCGACAAGAAGGTGATCGAGATCAAGCGCGACGTCGTGAAGGCGGTCAAGACCGTGCATGCGGATGGCGAGGAGTTGACGGTTTCCAAGGGCGCCACGGACGCGAACTTCGTCGTTCACAACATGCCGGAAGGTCGCGAGCTGACCTACGCCGCTTCCGCCGACAGCCTTGCCGGTGGCCTGCAGTACATGAATTTCGAGGACGTCATGAAGGCCAGCACCTTCGAGGCCCCCGAAACTCCCGTCTCCATCGTCAACTTCTGGACCAAGGACGGCATGCGCGTCATGGTCAAGTGTTGGGAGAAGGACGAGAAAACCTACGCAGCTCTCGAAGCCAGCTACGACGCGTCGGCCCCTAGCCTCACGCTTGGTCCCCTGCCAATGCCCGCCGAAGGCGAAGCCGTCGCCGAGGCCACCCCGCGGTCCGAGGAAGAAATGGCCCCGGAGATCAAGGCCCTCAACGCGCGCCTCTCCCCCTGGGTTTTCCAGTTGCCCTCCTACAGCAAGGCCAACTTGACCAAGCGTCTAGACGGCCTGCTGAAGCCACTTCCCGAGCCGGAAGAACCCGCCGCGGAAGAAGCCGCCGACACGGACTCTCCCATCGACATCGATTCCCTGGGCGGCGAGTAAACACTCCCCGCGACTCCTCCGCCCGCAGAGTAGAACAAGCCCGAGGCCAGCGTCCCACCCCGGACCCTGGCCTCGATTCTTCTGTTGAGGCCCGCAACACGGTGAGCGCAAAGCAAACGCCGCCAATCGGGAGTGCGACTCGCCGCGTGCGCCTTGCTGTCGACCAGGCCTGGACGCTCGCCCCACATGCCCGAACTACTTCTTGCGCCGTCCGCGCGCGCTGCGCCGGGCGTGCATGGTTGCCTCTTCCTTCTTGAAGATCATCAGGTGGTTGTAGCCGCGCAGGAAGAAGTTGCCCTCCGCCGCCACCTTGTGAAAGCGCGGAGTCTCCAGCTTGCGGTTGCCACGCACGATGCTGATGTGATCCACCGGCACGAAGCGCTCGCTCAAGCTCACCACAAAGCGCGCCCCGATCGGCACGAACCCGCGCTTCTTCTTGAAGCTGTCCCCCACGAAGACAGCCATGTACCGACGGTCCTTCAAGACCCGGTGAGCCTCGTCGAAGACCTCTTCCATGGCGTCGAAGTAATCGTCTTCAAAGGCGTCGAGCTTGCCAATGCAGTCCGGGTCGTCCGAGTAGTCCAAGTGCGTCGAGTAGGGCGGATCCATGAACACAAAGTCCACCTCCCCGTCTCCCACCGGAAGCTTGCGCGCGTCCGCCCGCTCGATGTCTTCCCGCGATGGCGCAATGTCAAACCCGCGCACTTCCCGATCCATCGAGAGCGCCACATCGATCGACGTCCCCCCGCCGCAAAATGGATCCAGCACTCGATCCCCGGCCCGCGTGTAGCGCTCCAACAAGTTCCAGATCACCCAAGAGGGCGTGCGCCCCTCATACCCCGGACTGCCCATGGGCTCATCGGAGTACTGCTGGGACGGGTAATACCAAAGGGTCGAAGTCTGAAGTTTGAGTGGCGGCCGCTGCATGGGGCAGAGGATAGCGGCAGTTGCTAGCCTCTTCTTCCCGTGCCAGGACAAAACCCGCTGTTGACGGGCCCGTAGCCGCCCTTTTTCAACCTGGCTACCCCGATCGTTCCATTCGGCCGAGGCTTAAGAAGGGAAGCGGTGTGGAACAAGACCTAGAGGCCTGGCCGACAAGGGGCGGTTTCTAAGGTCAGGCTCCACTCAACCCTTCACCTCCGAACGACCTAAGGGATGAAGGTCACCGCCAAACCATCCGTCAAGTTCGCTCCGCTGCCCCCATGCGCAGAGGGATCCCGATACCAGAATTGGTAGCGCCAAGTGGAACCCGCTGTCGGGCTGGGCGCGCCGTTTCCTGGCATGGAACTGTCGTAGGGAGAGGACGCCTCGCCCGAGCCACTGGTCGACAGGACCCCAAGACGATACTGGGGCGCAGCGATACAGAGAACTCCATCGAACAGGGGAATCTCCGCAGCGCTAGCTCCTTGGAAGAACAGGCCGAACACGTTTGCGGGACAGCCCTTGGCCAAGAGCGCAAAATCGTTGGACGCTAAGCTCCAAGAACCAGAGGAGAGTATCGACGCTTCGACGCCTGTGGAGTTCACTCCCGCAACGCAGTAATTCGTGGGAGGTGGCCAGCTAGCATCCAGCGGGTACGCACCCATATCTGCTCGGGTGCCATCCGGATCGAGGGGGCTGGCTGGATCGCCGGCATCTACGCACGGCGAGCCGGCCATCAAATGATAGTCGCCGCTCACCGAGTCCCAGAAGAATGGGGCCTGGTCGATGTTGCCGAGCCCTGAGTGCCCACCGCTCACATTGCTGTAGCGCACGGACATAGCGTTCGCCAGTTGGTCCGCAGCGTTGCCGCGCACGATCGAATCCAAGACGGAAGCGGGCCCGTAGACTCCTCCACCTGCAAGGTTGCCGGTGTTTAGAATGTTGTCCACGATCGTGCAGGCGCGGAAGGAGACGCTGCCGCTCTCCACAAAGGCTCCACCGCCATAGGACCCCGAGCTTCCCCCGGACACTTGGTTCCGAGCAATCACACAGCCTTCGAGCGAGACGCTGGCCGTCGAGTCGACGTACAGGCCACCACCGCGACCTCCAGAGAGCACGGCGCGGTTCTCGACAATCACACAGCCAAACAAGCTAGCGGCTCCACCAACGAGGTAGAGGCCACCGCCCCGGGAGCCCGTGCAAGTGTTTCCTTCCACACGGCAGTTGATCATCGTGGGAGCTCCGTACACCCCGCCACCGTGGTTCAGGCTGCTCGTGTTGTTTTGAATCGTGCACCCGATCATCGTCGGGTTCCCACGAACGCCGGCACCCTGCCGTCCCGTGTTCTGCACGACGACGCAATCTTCCAATGTCGGATTCCCCGAGGCCCAAACCCCTCCTGGTGCCAAGCCCCCGCTCCCGTGGGTGACTGTAAACCCTCGCAAGACCGAGCCCGGTCCTTCACCGCTGATCAATCGGACGGCGGTTCCCGCAGAGCCCGCATCCAACACGGTGACCTGCGGCCCTCCCACGCCAACGACTTCGATCGCTTTGCCCAGGTAGTCGATCGACTCGAAGTAGGTGCCCGGCTGAACGAGGAGCCGATCGCCGGCCTGCGCGCTTTGAATCGCAGACTGAATGCTGTTCCCCGGCACAACGTGGATGTCCATCGCGCAGACTTGGGAACAGAGGGAACTGACGAATAGAAGGTGAAGAAGTGGTTTCGGCTGCATGACGATTCTGTTGCTTGCAGGTGGACCCGCTGAGGGCTTGGTGAACACCTCCAAACCTAGGACAGGATTGCGCAGAGAATCATTGCAACATTGACATACGTGCTCCTTCGTATGGCCAGCTTCCCCGCTCCGTAGAGTGCGGGTGCCTGCAAGCTCCCGAGCGGAGTCCGACCCGCGAGGATGCATCCCCGTCCCGATCCAAGGGGCGCCCCCCGCCGTTTCCTCTTCATGATTTCTCCCGCCTGCCATCAGCACGAGCGGGCAATGGCTAGAGACCCAAGGTCAAAGACGTGAACGGAGCCAAATTCAGACTGCCCGGCCAAGCGCTCTTAAGGACAAGGAACCGGCGACCTGGTCCCACGCTCCGCCCCATAAAAGAAGCCGCGCGCTCCCCCCCCGGGGGCGCGCGGCAAGATAAGAACCAGCAGGGGCGATGGCTCGCCGACTGGCTCCTATCGTTGGCGTTATCTACCGGCGAGCGGTGCCGGAGTTGCGAAATTGACGATGGCTTCGAACTCTAGGCCGGTTGGGTACCAATAGCTGGCATCAGCGCACACGCCGAATATCAGCTCATTGGTTCCTTCAACGAAGTAGCTTGATTCCGAGGTGCAGAACGGATCCGGGGACGGCGCTGTCATGATTCGCCGATCAAAGAGATCCGTCAGGTCCTTGCCCGTGTCCGTCAAGGCATAGTACGCACCATCCGGGCCATTGGCCGGATCGGGATCAAAGCCGGAGATCGTCATGTCCCCAGAGACCTGGTTTCCATTTAGGAAGACCGTCCCCTGATCGTCCAGTAGGGCCTTGCCAAAGAGGACTGGGTCGCTATAGCCGGGAGGGAGTTCAAACGTGAAGCGGTACCAAGCCGAAGTGGTGTTGTTCAACGTCACCTCGTCAACTCCACTTGTGAAGTCGTACGTGGAGACATACGCCTCCGACTGCGGATCAGGAACCCGGGTGATGATGCGAACCTGATCGAGGTAGTCCTGCACTCTGCCGTGGAAATGTAGGGTTCGTTGGTCAGTGTCGAGAACCAAGTAGTCGTCTGTCAGATCAAGTTCCATCCCCCGCTCCGGAACAGCAACTGGGTACAAACACGACACTGCCCCCAACTCGCTGTCACTCGCATCGAGATTCGTGGATGTCGCGATCACGCCGATGATGTCGCTGTCGAAGGTGATGCTTCCCTCAAGAATGACCTGCTGGAGCGAGACCGTGTCGAAGTGCAGGAAGTGACTGTCAACGCGAGTACCCGTTGGAACTGTCCCACCGGTAAGGCTCCCCATGTCTGAGTAGGTTCCAGGCGCTATAAAGTCCACCGTCACGTCCTGGGTCAGGACCCAGTCGACCTTCTCGGGAAATGCGTAGACCATCGTGCTCCCTTCGGAACTCCCAGGTTCGACAGAAGAAGGAACAACAGCTGCCCCAACTGAACCGGAATAATCGACAGCACCATAGGGCTCAAACCGAATGTCCTTCTCTACGTGTAGATCAGCATGACGCCAAGTCACGGGTGTCCACGTTCCCGCACTGAACACAGGGGGTGCGTTGTTGAGAGTGATCAACTGCATAGTCAAAGAGGACAGTGTCACCGGGTACGCCCACGCACTGTCGCTCGATGACAGGTGAATGTCCCCGGTTGCTGGCACCAAGGTACCGAAGTGCACGGAACCGGCAGTTCCGGAGTAGTAGCCACTTCCCCCCTTGGCTTCCGCGTGGGCGAGCTCGAATGAATCACAGTTGCCGGTCTGGAAGCTCACACGACCTCCGCCGCCGCCCCCGCCTTGTCCAGCACCTGATCCGCCATTGGCGTAGACCCATCCGTAGCCGGCGAGCTCCGCAGCCTCGACAAAGATGCTTCCCGCTGAGCCGCCACCACCATTGCCAGTACCGCTGAAGCCATTCGCGTAGAGCGAGCCTTCGAGGGTGAGGGTCCCACCAACTGAGATTTGCATGGAACCTCCGCCGGAGCCGCCCGCTGGATACCCACCTCCACTACCGAGGTCGATGGGCTGCAACTTGGATCCGTAGGTACCGCCACCCGCAGCACCTTGGGCAGAGTTCCCGCCATCTCCACCATGGCCGCCGCCGGCACCGGTGCCGACCGCCGTCCAACCCGCGCCGGGTCCGATCCCCAGGGGATGGCCTTGGCCAGAGACATAGATGGAGGCTCCCGTTTCGACGGTCAGATCACCGCCGAGGGAAAGAATGAACGGAGTTGTTTGGGGATTGAGCGGATTGAACGTCGTCCCGAGTCGAACGGGGTTGACGATGGTCATGTTGGCGGCGAGGTCTGTGGGGCCGGTGAGAAGTGTCGAG
>CALCXM010000078.1 GCA_937905825.1 uncultured bacterium | reverse complement strand
CGATACCGTACCGGATACCGTACCGAGGGAAGCTCTAGCCCTTGCCCTTCGCGATCTCGCGGTCGCGGAGTTCGCGGCGCAGGACTTTCATGACGGTGGACTTGGGCAGTTCGTCGAGGAACTCGATTTGGCGCGGGACCTTGTAGGCGGCCAGGCTTATGCGGCAGTACTCGTCGATCGCTTCGATGGTGAGGGTCTTGCCCGGTTGCATTACGATGAAGGACTTGACCGTTTCGCCGCGGCGTTCGTCGGGGACGCCGATGGTGGCCGCCTCGAGGATGTCGGGGTGGCCCATGAGCACGTTGTCCACTTCGTCGGGGAAGACCTTGAAGCCGCCAGCGGAGATCATGTCCTTCTTGCGGCCGACGATGCGGAAGTAGCCGTCAGCGTCCATGGTCGCCAGGTCGCCCGTGTGCAACCAACCGTCGATGATCGTCTTGGCGGTTTCGTCGGCGCGGTTCCAGTAGCCGGCCATGACTTGTGGGCCCTTGAGCACGAGTTCCCCCTCTTCGCCGATGGGCATGTCGATGCTCGCGTCTGCGGCGTCGACCACCTTGGCGTCGGTCGAGGAAACGGGAATGCCCACGCTGCCCATCTTGCGTACACCGCGCAGGGGATTGACCAGGGCCACGGGCGAGGTTTCGCTCATGCCGAAGCCTTCGACGATGGTCGAGCTGGTCAGTTTCTCAAAGCGTTGCAACACGTCGTCGGGCAAGGGCGCTGAGCCGGAGAAGCAGTAGCGCACGCTCGACACGTCCAGGGAATCGATGCCGGGGTAGTTGTTCAAGCCGTTGAACAGGGCGGGCACTCCGGGAAAAAGCGTCACCCGGTGCTTCGTAACGTTGTTGACCAAGGCCTTGAAATCGCGCGGGTCGGGCATCAACACCATGGCGGCCGAGTTCGACACGGCCCACAACATGCCCACGGTCATGCCAAACACATGGAAGAGCGGCAGGCAGATCAGCATCACCTCTTGGGCTTCGCGCACCCCATTGAACCACGTGTTCATCTGGTAGACGTTCGCCACCAGGTTGGCGTGGGTCAGGATGGCGCCCTTGGAGACTCCGGTGGTTCCGCCGGTGTACTGCAACACTGCGATGTCTTCGGCAGTGAGCTTGGCGCGCGGCGCTTCCGGGGGCGAGTTCTTGATCAGGTCCTTCAGGAAGTGCAGGCCCTTGGCTGGCTTGACCTTGGCCCACACGGGCGGGTTCTTCTTCTTGAGTTTGAAGGGCGCCAGAAAGTTCAGGGGGAAGCGCAAGTAGTCTGGGATCGAGGTGACGATGTAGTTCTCGATCGGCAGGGAGTCCCGATGGTCCTTCAGCTTCTGATCCCAAAGGAAGTCCGCGACCACGGCGAGGGTGCAGCCCGCGTCCTTCCACTGATGTTCGATCTCCCGGGCGGTGTAGAGCGGGTTGGTCAGGACCACCTGGCAGCCGATGTAGAGCGCTGCGTAGTAGGCGATGACCGTTTGCGGCAGGGTCGGCAATTGGATCGCGACGCGCGTTCCCGGTCCGGCGCCGAGACGGCTCATGGCACACCCCAAGCGCTGCACATGATCCATGAACTGCCCGTAGGTCATCCGGCAGTTCATGAAGACCAGCGCCGGCTTGTTCGGATGCTTTACGCTCGCCGTTTCGAGGAAGTCAACGAGGGTGGCGTCGGAGTGCGGCAGATCCGAAGGAACTCCGTCGTCGTAGTGCGCTTGCCAGATTCGGTTTGTCATAGGCTCAATGTGCGAGTGACCCAAAGCGTATGCCCAAGGGCCCGCTCACCAAATTGTTCCTAACCGAAGTGCCTAGGAACAGAGAAGAACGGAGAGTCTCTGTTGGAATTCCAAGGTCAGGGGATCCTGGGACCCGAGAGCAAGAAAGACCTCGATCAGGGCCTTGCGCGGGGCGCCGTCCTCGAATCCCATGTCGCGCATGGCGGCTTCGAGAAGCTCTTCAAGGCCCTCTTCGGTCTTCCCGTTGGCGACCAGGGCCTTGCCGTATTCGATGCGCGCCCCCACGTCTTTGGGGTTCTTCTCCAAGCTCGCGCCCAGGGCCTCCAAGTCCCCGGCCCCTTCGATCAGGTCCAAGCGCGCGCACAGGCTGCGGGCTTCGGGGCTCGCGAGATCGTCCTCGCTGAGCAAGTCGTGCTGCGCTCGGGCGGCTGCAGGATCCCCGCCTTCCAAGAGAATGATGCCGAGGGCCGTGCGCGCGGCTCCGTCTGCGGGAGTCTCTTCGAGCCAGGCTGTGAGCATCTCTGCTGCCTCAGCCAAATGACCCGCCGCCGCCATTTCCTTGGCGGCCTCCAGGGGATTGCCGGCGTTCGTTGGAAACACGTGGGCGGACAGGAATTGACGCAACTCGTCTTCCGTCTTCTCGCCGGTGAAAGCGTCCACGGGCTTGCCGTCCACCAGCAGCACGGCCGTCGGCACGTTTTGAACGCGGAAGGCTTGGGCAATTTCTGGAACCTTGTCGATGTCCACCAAGCCCAGCAAGAGGGCGCCTCCCAGCTCTTCGGTCACCTTCCCGAGGACCGGCCCAAATTGCTTGCAAGGATCACTCCAACGGGCGCAGAAGAAAACCAGCACGGGCCGTTCCAGGGAACCGCGGATGACGGACTCTTCGAAGTTCTGAATCGTGACGTCGAGGACGTTCGGAGGGGTACTCATGGCTAGCCGTTGGAGGAACGCAGAAGGCGCAAGTTCGAGCTTGGCTCAATCCCCATCCCGATGAAGCTCGGGACCAACGATTGGGCCGTGCTGAGCTTAGCGAATCGGCATTCCCTTAGAACTCACCGCCGAGAACTTCTAGCGCACGGGTCACCTCGCGCACCAATTCTGAATGTTCCTCGGCCGGTATGGAGGCGACCAAGAGGGCCACCGCGCGATCCAGGGCCGCGGGTCGCAGGTCGGGCACGCTGGCCTGGCCCTTGGAAATCAAGAAAGCATCCACGCTGCCCGCGTCGTTCACCAAGCGCAGCTGCTCCAAATCGCAACCGACTTCGCCCCAGTAGCGCTCTTTCCCAAGGGAGGCGACGAGCGCTTTCAAGGCCCCGTCGAGTCGCTCCACCGTGCCCGGAATGAGGGGCACGGCCAAGCCCTTGCCCGTGCCGATGTACAGCACGTCCGCCCGATTCCAGCGCAGGAAGAACTCCCCTACCCGGCAGGAGCGCAGTTCGAGTCCGATCAAGTCCCCTTCCGTTTTCTGGGCGGCGCGCAGGGCATCGGGCACTTGGGGGGCCGGGCCCTTGACGCGCGCCAGGACTGCCGCTTGGATCTGCGCGATCGCTTGCGCGTTGCTTTCAGAAGTTGGAGGATCCTCGGCGCGAAAGCCAAAGTCCTGGCCCAAGCGTTTCTTCAAGGCGCGGTTTGCAGCGAAACGCGCCTGCTCTCCCAAGGGCAAGCGAAAGTAGGTGTCCGTGCGACGCAGGTCCTCCACCAACCACAGCAGGTAGCCGTGCTCGCCTTCCAAGTCCAAACGCAGGGCCGCCGCCCGGCGCACGCGGTCGCTGGGGTCCCTGTGAACCAGCCGCAGCAGAGCCTCGCGGGACTGCGTTTGAAGCGCTTCCAATGCGGCGGGCGGCATGCGGTCCAGGCTCTCGATCGCCGCAAGTCGCACTTGGTCCAGGCGATCGTTGTTGAGCGCCAGGAGCTGCGCGACCTCCGCTTCCAAGGGCGCCTGCCCAAGGCTGCGGGCTGCGGGTCCGCGCCATGGGAAGTCCAGGTCTCGCAAACCTTGCCAAAGGTAGCCACGCAGCTCTGAATCGCCGAAGTCTGCAAGAACCTCGACGAGGTAGGGGCCCAGCTCCGCCAGCTGAGCTCCGTTCTCTCCGCAGGCTTCTTGGATCCGCGCCCGGGCCGCGTCTCCCATCTTCACCAGCCGCTTCGCCGCTTGCGGGCGCACGCTGATGCGACCGCGAATGGCGAGGTCCAAGTACTTGGTGATCTTCGCCGTCTCGTCGGGTTCCGCCGCGCCCTGGGCCAGGGCTTGCGCCGCTTGACTCGGGTCCTGCGCTCCAGCGCAAATCAAAAGCAGCGGGAGCGCGAGCAGCGCGTTGCAGAGGCGTGCCATCCTTAGTCGTCCAGTTTCTTGATCGTCAGGCGATAGATGCTTTCGACAAAGCCATCCTCGTCTTCCTTTTCGCCAACGGAAAAGGTTCCGGTCAAGGAGAGTTCGTTCGGTTGGAAGCGCGTGGTGTCGTCTTCCAAGGTCACGCGCACGAAGTGCTGCAACTTGCTTGTGCCGCAGCCGCAGGAATCGTTGGTCAGGTCAAACCACTTGGCACCTTCGACGGTCCCGGTGCGCATGTAGCCCGTGATCTTGATGGTCAGGCCGTCGTAGACGAGCACCTGCTCGTCGATGTCGTCCCCGGGCTCGTACTCGATGTCGGCAAGCTTTTGCAGACTGAGTTCGATCACGTCCTCGTGGCTCCGCGCCGGGCCTCCGATGTCGGATGCCGCGCAAGGCGCTGCATGGCCAGCGTCCAAACCCACCAGGCTCGAGCTCAAGAAACAGCAGCAAAGGACCAGCTTGATTCGTTTCATAGGTTCAATCCTCGACCGTGACCTGCGTGCCCTTGAGCTTGTAGACGCCCAGAGCAAAACCTGCCTCGTCCTGGTCTCCGCCCAGGGTCAACACTCCCGTGACGCGAGTTGGCATGTAGGGCCGATAGGCCGCCTGCGCGCCCTCCTCCATCACCACATCCACCCACTCGTCGGGCATCGGCGTGCCGCCGAAGCAACAACCGAGCAGGTCGCGCACCAACATGAAGTCGAGCACGTTGCCCTGCTCCATCTCGCCCGGGATCATGTACCCCACGAGGCTCACGACCTTGCCATCCAGTTTTTTGATGGCCGGCGGGAACTGCAAGTCCTGGATCTCTTCCCCTTCATACTCTTCTGGGAAGAGCATGTAGTCGAGCATGGCGTCCACGTCGTAGTCGACCAGGGTCAGATCCCGGTAGGCAATCGCGAAGGGCCCCTTTTCATCGGCGTCCTGTTCCTTTGCGGGCTCTGCTTCGGGCAGGGGCTTCAGCTTGGCTTGCAGCGCTGCTTTCGCCTGCTCGAGAGCGGCACCGCTCAGCTTTTGATCGAGGTTGCCGGGAAGCGTGGACTCGTTTGCGGGCTGGGCTGGATTGCTTTCCTGCTGCGCATCCATAGCGCCGGCAGAATCCGGTGCGATGCCTGCTTCCTTCGTGAGCGCTGGCGCTAAAGGCGCGACCGGCGAAGGTTCTGCCGACGAAAGCTCCGTCGTTGGCAACGCATCCGTTCCCGACGGCTTCTGACTCGCAGTGGGATCCGTGGGAACGGCCGGCGCCCGTGGGGCTTGCACCTCAGGGGACTCTTGGATGTCCTCGGAGCCGTCGATGGCGGCGCCCTGCACAGGCAGGACCTCCAGCACGAGCGCGGGCTCCTGCCCACAGGAGCTGAGTCCCAAGCAAGTGGCCAATCCAATCAGAGCAAGAGCAGTGCGCATGCCCCCAGGATAGTCCCGGCTGACGAGAATCACGAGCCCCCCGAGAGGGTTTCGGCCACGTCCGTCGCATAGGCTTTGAGAGCCGGCAAAAGGCCCGCCAGGCCACCCAGGGCCATCATGCCCAAGGGTGTCCAGAGGTAGGCGGGGTGCAGCACGAAGGGATCGATCACCACGCCGGTCTTCTCGCGCACGATTTGGGCGGCCCCGGCCAAGATCCCCGCGAGCACGCCGAAGCCGAGCAAGCTGCCTCCCAAAGCGATGGCTTCCGCTTCCAGCAAAATCACCGTGAACACCGTGCTGCGGCGTGCGCCGAGGGCGCGCAGAATCGCGAACTCACGCCGCCGTTCATTCATCGTGTTGTAGAGGCTGGCCAAGATGGAGGCGGCGGCCACCACCATCACCAGGTAGGCCACGATCTCGAGAATGCTCGCCATCCAACCGAGCTTCTCAAAGAGTTGTGCCATCACCGCGCCGATCGGCCAGGCGAAGGTCGCCTCTTTGCCGAGGCGGTTGTACTTCGTCGCCAGCTGGAATCCAGATCCGCGTCCAACCAGCTTGAGCAAGACCGCGGAGAGCTCTTTGTGCTCGTCGGGGATCGCCACGCCGTCCTTGGGTTCGTACTCGGCGCCGGTGCCCCGCAAACGATGTCCGCTCATGCGATAGACCCCTTCGAGGGGCAGCCACAAGACGCGGTCATTGGGCGAGTGCGTTGGGTTCAAGATGCCACACACGACGAACTCCTCGTCGTGCACATGATCTTCCACGCGGTTGACCTCGACCCCATGACTGGGGTTCACGTGATCGCCGACGCGCAAGCCCGTGACTTGCGCCACGCTGGCGCCGATCACGATTTCGCGGCGACGCGGGTCGAAAGCACGCCCGCCGGGTTGGAAGGTGAAGGGCGCGCCCTTTTCGTATTCGAAGGGTCCGAACACTTCCGGCGTGGTGCCAACGATGCGGAAGCCCGCGTAGTTGTCCCCCAAGGCGAAGGGCAAGGCCAACTCCACGCGCTTGTCCTCTTTCAGTTCCTCGTAGAGCGACCAAGGCACGTTGCCCGGGGAGGTCTCCAAGTGAAAGACGGTGTTCAAGACGAGCTGTAGCTGACTGCCGCGCGCACCCACCACCGCGTTGAAGCCCAGGGGCCCCCCGGCGAAGGCCATGCGGCTCTGTTGACTGACCGCGAAGACGCCCATCACGAGTCCCGTCGCGAGGGCCACGGAGACCACCGTCACGCAGGTCGAGAGCAAGTGTTGGCGCAGGCTGCGCAGCACCAACTTCCAGAGTCCGAAGAAGGAGCTCATCGGGGACTCTCCGCGGCTGACCGCGCCCGCTGGGAGCCCGCCAAGTTGATCTCCGCCAGGTCCAATTGGGATTCGAAGCCGTCGAGGGTTTCGCGATCGTGACTCACCACCAAAAGGGCCGCCGCGTGTTCCTCGCAAAGTCCGCGCAGCAGCCCCATGGCTTCCGCCGCGCTGGTCGGATCCAAACTTCCAGTGGGCTCATCCGCTAGCACCAGCCGCGGCCGATTGGCCAGGGCGCGGGCCACGGCCACCCGTTGACGTTGGCCGATGGAAAGTTGCGAGGGTCTGTGGTGCAGACGATCCGAAAGGCCCAAGGCCGTCAACAGATGAGTGGCGAAGACCGCATCCCGGCCGGGCCCGAACTGCATGCCGAGCAGAACGTTCTCGAGGGCGCTGTGACCATCCAAGAGGTAGAAGCTCTGGAAGACGTAGCCGATCGATTGGGCTCGAAAGCGATCCCGGCGACCCGTGGAGAGGCCCACCAGCTCCTTTCCATCGAACTGAATCGATCCGCGGTCCGGGGTGCTGATGCCCGCGATCAGGTTCAAGAGGGTGGTCTTGCCGCATCCGCTGCGACCAGCGAGGGCGACTTGCTCACCGGACTCCAGCCCAAAGGATGGAATGTCGATGACCGTCTGGTGTTGCCCCGTGGGATCGACATAGCTTTTATGGAGGTCGCGGATGCTAAGGAACGGCATGATGCGCGAAATTGTACGCCGCCCCGCGCCTGCCACAAACGTCACACACATCTCCTACGACAATTCTCCCCGTGAATCGATGAGCCCCCCTCCGGACTTCCGCCTTTGGAATCCAAGGCTAGCCCTGGGGCTGGCCCTCGCCCTTTGCGCCTGTGGTGGCCCCGAGCCGGTCATGGGGCCCGACGGAGTCTTGCGCGGCCATGGAGGTCGCGGGGTGCTGGTGGTCGCCGTGGACTCCCTGCGCGCGGATCACATGAACTTCGCCGGCTACGATCGGGACACGACCCCGGTGGTCGACGGCATGCTCAAGTCCGGGGTGGCCTTCACTCAAACCTTCAGCGCCTCGCCGGATCTGATCCCGAGCCACGCGAGTTTGCTGACCGGCTGCGATCCCTACGTGATTCGCCAACCCTTGCCGGAAAACCCGGGAGCGGTCAACTTCACCCATCGCTGGCGCGTGCCGGACCCGGCCCCTTCCTTGGCGGCGGAGTTTCTCGCGGCGGGCTATGCCACGGCCTGCTTCATGGACAACAACACCCTGCTGCCGGAGCTCGGGCTGGCGCGCGGATTTGAACGCTTCGACAAGTACCAAGGGGGCGCCACCGTGGACGAGACGGATCTAGGAGCTTCGCGATTGGGACGCCGGGCGCTCGACTGGGTTCGCTCTTTGGATGAGGATCGCGACTGGTTCGCCTACATTCACGTGAACGATTTGGAGCGTTCTTTGACCCGTTCCGATGAACGTTGGAACACCTACTTCGATCCGCGTCCGGAGCTGGATGAAGTGCCCCCCGTGCTGGCCAGCCACCGGGGCTACTTCGGCATCCCCGAGCGGCTCTTCCCCGGCGGCCATCAAACCGTAGGAGAGTACGAAGCCTCCTACGATGGGTTCATTCGCCAAATGGACAACCGCCTCGGCCGCCTGATGGGAGCCCTGGACTCCGCCGGCCGGCTCGACCAAACCACGGTTTGCCTGACGGGAACCTACGGGGTCGGCTTTGGGGAGTCGGGGCTCTACTTGGATCACGGCAGCCTGTCTGACGTGGACCTGCACGTGCCTTGGGTGATTCAGTGGGCCAAGTCGGCCCAACTTCCACGGGGCGAGCTATGCACGTCCCTCGCGAGCTTGACGGACGTGGCGCCAACATTGCTCGAGCTCGCGGGCATTCCATTGCCCGAGGGCCTGCACGGGGTTTCGCAACTCCCCGCCCTGCGCAATCCGGCAGGCAGCCCGCTGCGCGAGTTCACCTTTGCCCAAGGAGGCATCAACTCAGGCTTCGCCGTGCACGACGCACGCTACAGCTTTCAAGCGACGATCCAAGCGGCCTTCGGCGACAAGCTTTTGCAGGAGTCCTGGTATGGCCAGCGGGAAAACCCGCGCATGCGGCTGCGCCGCCACTTGCTCGATCGCAGCGCCGGCACCGGTCCCGGGGACATGCAGCCCAGCGCCACCGATCCAGAGCGCGCCAACGATTTGCTGGAGGCCGGTGAGGCCTGGTACGAGTTGATGGAGCAGGCTCGCATCGCCTTGCACAAGCCCACCTGGCTCAAGGAAAAGCTCGACGAGCAAGTGCTCGTGGAGCTGAAGCAGCAAGGGCTTATCTCGTCCGAGGTCAAGCGCTAGCCTGCTCTATTCATGAGTCGATTTGCCAATAGTCCCAACTCGCTCTCTG
>CALCXM010000077.1 GCA_937905825.1 uncultured bacterium | reverse complement strand
GTCGAGCTCCTACAGAATGTCGAGCAAGCCCTTGCCCGCGGAATCCGAAAGGGTCGGGACGCCCGCGCGGTAGTTGATGTTCACGGAGAACTTGGCGTTCCAAGGTAGGTGCTCCTTGTCGGCCACGATTCCCAGGGACACCGCTGCAAAACCCCTTGCGGCCGCCGTGACGTCCTTGTCGCGCAGCATCTGAACCAAGGGGTCGACGGAGCTTGCGTCGCCGATGAACCCAAGTGCGCTGGCGATGGAAGCCTGGCTCGAGAGAGTCTTGGCCTCGGCCAACATCTGCAACAGCTCATGCACCACCGACTTGTCGCGCAGGATGCCCAGGGCGATGGCCGATTCCTTCAAGAGCACCATGCGGTACTTGGAGGTGCGCACGGTCTCTTGCAAGGGATCCATGGCCGCCGTGGAGTTCATGAGTCCGAGACCGACCGCGGAGTAACCGCGAACGGTGTCGCCGGACATGCTGTTGAACTTCTCGAGCAAGATCTTCTCGGCGTCCGCGTCCCGGGCAATCCCGCAGGCGATGGAGTAGGCGCCCACTTCGATCTCGGCGCGGCTGTCCTCGAGCGCCCCACGCAAGGCGGCGAGTTGCCCGTTGGACTGCTGGATGCCCTGGTCCAAGAGTGCGCCTTCCATCACGCCGATGGCCAAGCCCGCCCAGGGGCGCAACTGAGTGGCTCCTTCGACCAACTCCTCCCGTAGAAACTTGCGCAGGGGCTCGATCGCGGCAATGGCGCTTGGCCCATCTCCGGGGCGCCCACCGATCTGGCCGAGGGCCATCACTGAGAAGTTCTTGACTTGGGGGTCGCTGTTCTTCGAAGCGTCCACCAAACGCTCGCGGATCTCCGCGTCTTCCGGATCGCTGTCCAGGTCCCCGAGCAAACCGAATGCTTGGGACGCGCTTTGGCGCACTTCCCTGGTTCCCACACTGCCGCGCTTAGTCACGTAGGGCGCCAGTGCTTTTACCACCTCGTGCTTGAGGGCTTTGTCCTTGTAGCCGAGCAAGAGGCTGCACATGGCGCGCGGTGCGTGGGCGCGTGTTAGGTACGGCCGGTTGGCGTCGTTTTGGGAGACGAAGTAGTCGCGCAAGTAGAGCACTTGGCTTTGCCTATCGGTGGGGCAAGCGCCGCTGTCCAGCTGGCTCTGTTCCCCGGGCAGGGGAGCGGGAAGTGGAACCAAGCCCATGGCGGTGATCGCCGCGATCTTCAAGTCCCGGGTGCTTTGTCGCGGGGAGTCACAGATCTGCCAGAGCGCGCGCACGATCTCTTGGCGTTGCTTGGAGTCGTCCGAGTAGAAACCGATTTGTCCAAGGCCGAAGGCAGCGAAGGCACGGGTTCGCGTGGGAACTCCTTGGGAATGGCCGACAAGCTTGCGGCCAGCTTCTTCGTCCAAGAGCAGGGAGGTCAAGGTGGAGACCGAACGAGCGTCCCCAAGCACGCCAAGGGCCACTGCGGCGGTTTCCGCGATCTCTTGACTGCTGTTGTTCAGGAACGGCAAGAAGACCTTGGCGAGTTCGGACTCTTGGCTCGAGCCGGGAGCGTCGCCGATCTTCGCCAGGGCGATCATGGCGCCCGTGACGATGTCGTTGTGATTCTCGGTGGCGAGCACCTCGAGCAGCGCGGGCACAATCTTGTCGCGCACCAGCTTGTCCGCCGGGCGAATGCCGATCAGCGCACGGGCCTTGCCTCCGTGCGCGAGGAAGTAGTCCTCCGGGCTCGGAAGGGCGGACCCGGAGAAGAGGTGCCCGCGCAGGTTGATGTACGAGTCTTTGTTGTAGCCCCACCATTGGTCCCACTGGGTTGGGTCGGGACCGGATGGACCTTTGGGGCCCGCGGCCCCGCTGCCCTTGTTGTTGCCCGATCCACCACTGGAAGGGCCGGAGCTCTGTGGTTGGCTCGACCCGCCACTCGAACCTCCGCCTGGGGTGGATCCGGTGCTGCCTCCACTCGAACCACCTCCTGAAGTGGGAGGCACCGTGTCTCCCCCGGGACCCCTGTAGGTGCCCCCGTGAGCGGCGGATAGGTCGTGCGTTGCGAGGACACAGGCGGCTGCGAGGCTGCCGATGAGGAGGAGCTTTTTCATGATTGGCCGTCAAAAGCAAAGGCCGTGCCAGGGGGACCGTGAAGGCTGGAATCTCTCACAGTAGGCAGGAATGGCGGCTATTTGGTGACCATCGGCTTGCTGCTGCCTAGCCCCTGCAATCCCGTGTTCCCCTTGGGGAACAGTTCTTCCCGTTCCTACCCAGGAGTGCTCGCGCCCGCGCGCCTCCAATTCGTAGGCTCTTGTGCATGTGCAGCCCCAATGACCGACCCGACGCGAGTCGACGTAACTTTCTCTCCACGGGGGTCGGCCTAGCTGCTGGCGCCGGCATCGTGACCGCGGGCGCGCTCAGCTCCTGCGCCTCTTCCGCGAAAGCGGAAGACGACAGCGCGCGCTTGGACGAACTCTTCGCCGAACTGCAGGACCGCAGCTCGGAGATCGAACCCATTTCCAGCGAGGAACGGGCCGCTCGCCGCCAGCGTTTGGGGCAGCTGTTGTCCAAGGCGAACCTGGACGCCGTGGCCATGGAGTCCTGCGCGACCATGGACTACTTGACTGGAGTCAAGTGGGGGAGATCGGAACGGCTCTTTGCTTTGGTCGTGCTGGCGGACGGTTCGCACTTCTGGGTCTGCCCGGCCTTCGAAGCGGAGAAGGCCAAGTTGAAGATCGAGGGCGAGGGCAAGCCCGGCGGCGAGATCGTCACTTGGGACGAGCACGAGTACCCCTTCGCTCCCTTGCACAGCGAGTTGCGCGCACGGCGTGCCACGCGGGTCTGTTGGGAGCCTTCGATTCGCTTCGCCTTCGTCGACGGACTGGCGCGCGAGATGGGCCAAACCCCAGCGCCCTCCGCCCGAGACTTGATCACGGAACTGCGCGGTCGCAAGGATCAGCACGAGCTGGCCCTCTTGCGCAAAGCCAACGAGCTGACCCAACAAGCGATCGTAGCGGCCTCTCACTGGATTCGCCCGGGCATGACGGGACGTGAGATCGGCGGCATGATTCGTCACGCTCACACGCGCCTGGGCCTGCGCGATCACTGGGACCTGTCCTTGATCGGCCCGGCGGCGGCCTATCCCCACGGGGAAGCTCGCGACATTCAGATACAGTCCGGCGACATGTTGCTGGTGGATACCGGCGGCGCCTTGCACGGGTACCAGAGCGACAACACGCGCACGTGGATCTTTGACGGCACCCCGACCGAGCGGCAGTCGAAGGTTTGGCACGCGGTGCACGATTCCCAACGTGCGGCCTTCGATGAGATCCGGCCGGGGCGGGCCGCGGGGGAGGTGGATCTAGTGGCCCGGCGCTTTCTCGAACAGGCTGGCTTGACCCAGGGCTACAGCACCTTCTCCCATCGACTCGGCCACGGGATTGGCATGGAAGGCCATGAGGATCCCTACTTCGATTCCGGCAGCGAAGTCATCCTGCGCGAAGGCATGACCCTGAGCGTCGAGCCCGGCATTTACCTCTACGGGGAGTTCGGTGTGCGCATCGAGGACATCATCGCGGTTTCCCAGGATCGAGCCGTTCACTTTGGAAACTGGCAAAAAGGACCCACTTCCCCGGTTGGCCTCGGATGACGATCCTGTCGCGGTCATGTCCCGCGGCGCCCCGATGGTTGGCGCGGTCCCGCCCGCCATCGAACTGCTATTGCCCCGGGAGCGCGCAGGGTTCACACCCTTCGCGTTCCCGTATTTCTTGGGAAAGCGCAGGCTCCTAGGCCAAATCCGCCGAGCGGTCCGAGGAGATGTTGTAGCGCTTGAGGATCCGTTCGCCCGCCGAACGCGCGGGCCCCGCGTCGAGCACGATGCGCTTGCCCAGGGAGGTGCGCAGGTCCACCCTTCCATGGCA
>CALCXM010000076.1 GCA_937905825.1 uncultured bacterium | reverse complement strand
CTCGATGCGCGCGCCAGGCTCCGAACCAAGCGCTGAGCGCCCCTGGATCGATGCGGCACAGAGGAGAGGGAGCAGGCCTTGATGGCCGATGCCAACGGTAGCCTCCGCCAGGGCCGATCCGGAAGCCGATCTTCTCGCCGGGAATCTTGATGGATTCGAAGCGGGGAGTGTGCTCGCTGATGTCGGCGGACGGCGCGCCCGCCACATCGAGCATCTTGCGAAGGATGGAACGACGACCTTCGAGAGCTTGACCGAGGGCCGCCTCGAGCAGCTCGCGGCTGACGCCCTTGATCTTGATGTCCATCTGCAAGGCAGTGATGCCGATGCCGGAACCAGCGACCTTGAAGTCCATGTCGCCGTTGTGGTCCTCGGAACCCTGGATGTCGGAGAGGATGGCGGTTTGGTCGCCTTCCCGCACAAGACCCACCGCGAGAGCATGGCTGGCTGAGGGGCAATCCCCGCGCGTCTAGCGTTTCCCAAGCTGGGTGAGGCGTTCCTGCATCGTTCGAGCTAGGTGCTGTGTCTTCTTCTCCGTCAGGCCGATTGTGTCGAGCTGTGATTTGAACTTTCCAACGCCTGCTACCAGATGGTTAAGCATCGCTTCCACGGCGCGAGACTGGAGACCGATGCGCGCGCCGAAGGCGATGAAGCCGTCGCGGCTTAGGCGCTGATCCTTGCCGTCCATCTTCAATGCCATGTCCGCATCTCCGTAGGGCAGCGTCGAAAGCATGTCGTAGATCGGAGTCAAGCGAACTTGGCGGCCAACTGAATGCACGCTGATGTTCTTCCCGTGCATGTCGCCATTGCAAATCAAGTACGACAGCGCCTGCCACTGAATTAGCTTCAGTCGCTCAACCATTGGGGCGGAGCAAACGTCGAGGGCACCGGCGATCTCTCGTAGGCTCAATCTGTACTTGTCGGCGGGATATCGCTCGAGCAGTTGGCAGGCATCCTCCTGATGCACCTTGACCAATGGCTCCTTGCGATTCTCCCGGCGCGGCACGCGGTCAAAGCGCTGCACCAAGAGCCCCGTTGTCCCCTCGCAGTCTTTCACGAGTTCAACCTCCGCCACCGGAAGCCTCAAGGCCTTCACCATCCTCATGAAGAACAGCTCATTCTCAACCAGGCGAGGGAAGCGCTCCGGGGCTAGCTTTAGGATGTACTCTTTGCGCTTGGCGCGTGCCCCTAGCGGAATGGAGATCATTTCAGACGAGATCTTTGGTTGAACACCTGCAACGCTCGCAGGGTCTCTCGCACCATCAAGGCTGTCGGAAATCAATTTCCTGAAGGGAACATCGCCGAGCTCATGCACGCTGTCCATTTGCCCCCAGGCC
Organism: uncultured bacterium; assembly: GCA_937905825.1. Taxonomy (GTDB): domain Bacteria; phylum Planctomycetota; class UBA1135; order UBA1135; genus JABACD01. The sequence continues at coordinate 3,942 of CALCXM010000076.1, read as the reverse complement.
TGGGGTTCGGAACCGACCGGCTGAACCCACACATCCCCCACCGTGTTTTGACCAACAGCCACGAGCATGGAGAAGAGGTCATCCTCTGAAGTCTTCAAGTGCTGCACCAAAGCCCGAAGCCGCAGTCCTTCGGGCAGCAAGCCCGCGAAGAAGGAATCGAGATTGACACCACTCACCTCATAGGGGTGGTCCCGCACCGGCATGGCGAATGAAATGCCTTGCGGAGCTGGATGAGCTCCGGATTCGAAGGCCTGCGGAACATAGGAGAACCTCGACCCCTTGGCGGTCCGCTCCAGTTTCCCAACGAGCGCCCCCCCCCGGTAGACCTCCAGCACCGTCACTTGCTTGCTCTCAAGCATCCTCACCCCACAAGTCCTCTGCGGCCGCTAGCAGCTGACGGCTCTCCCTAATATTCAATCCGAGACCGAGTACCTCGAGCACCGCGAGCAGCTTGTCGAAGCGCACGGTTGGCTTGCCGTGCTCCAGCTGATGAAGAAAGGATGGCCCCACCCCCGCGAGATCACAAACCTGCGCCTGGGTCAAGCCCAGCGAGCTGCGTCGCCGCTCGATCGTGGCACCCAACCGGGCTGCCGATTTCTCAACATTCATGAAGCGCTCCTCCCCCTTCCAACCCCTTCGACCGAAGAGATTCGAGGTCTTTCCTGGCTGGGGGGTGATTAAGAACAATTAGAATCTATTCGATTGAATAGATTCTCGACACTATCGACCTAGCCCAATAAAAGATCAACAGTATTCTCTTCGATCGAACAGAATTCGCGCTCCACAACACTCGGAACGCCCCATCGGAGCTCGACGGACAGGGACTGAGGGGACCCAGGCGAACGATCTGCCCAAAACGAAGCCACCCTGGGGAAGCAACGGGCAGGGACGGCATCTGTACGGAAGGGCCCTGCCAGATGCGCAAAGTCAACAGCGGGAGGGAGCGCGCCCTCAACGGGGGCAAACAACACGCCGCCCCGCACTCGCTTGAAAGCGGGTTCGAGGCGGCGTGTTGTTTGTCGCGGGCCTAACTCGGGAGAGCTGGGCTCGCCTTAGGTGGCAGGCTTTGGCGTCAACCGTCTCGCCGGCCTCTTGGGCCTCTTGGGCCTCTTGGGCCTCTTGGGCCTGCTTGACGGACAGCGTGACCGCCTGCCGCGGCCTCCGACGTTGATGATGACACAAGCGACTTCGTCGCCCAGGGTGATCACGCCTTCGACCTCTTCAGAAATTCCGCAGTTTAAGTGCACCGCTCGCGGGCACGCACCGCCAGGAGTGCTTGACGAGCGAACCCTGGCACTTTCGCCGCGATGGCTCTTCTCGCATTCTCTTCTCCTCCAAAAAGTATGGAAACCTGGAAACGAGCCATCGCTTTCACTGCACTTCTGGGCGCCACCGCCCTTGGCGTTGCTTTCCTACTCCAACCGGGCCGTGCCCTGCGCAGCACGGTGAGTGTCAGCGGCGCCGCGCCGGCCCTCGGGTACGGGGGTACGGAGTCAGGCACTCCCCCATCAGAAAAGTTCAATCCCGTTCGCCAGCCGCGTTGAGCGGGGAACTGATGGGGATGTGCCTGACTCCGTACTCCAGATGGAGACACCCACGGGGCCAGGACCCCGTGGGCGATTGGGTTGTGCGCGCGGACGAGTTGCCCGCACGCGCACGGTTACTACGGGCAGAGCACCACGTTCAAGCCATCGGACAAGTTGAAGCCAGCTCCGCCGCCGGCCACATCGCGGTACCAGCACTGAAAGTTCGCGTTCTGTCCTGCGTTCAGCAGCAGGCCACCGGGCAAGGCGTTGAAGTCCACCGGCTGGCTAAAGACGCCGGCGCCATTGGAGATCACGACGGGGAAGCGCTTCACCGAGCCACCCAAGCAGAGGTTGCCATTGCCAAGCGGCACGTTGATCTGGTTCAAGCCCATAAAGAACAGTCCCGGCTTGTTCGCCGGGCAACCATCGGCCGTCACCGTGAAGTTCGCCGCCGCCATGCTCGTGGAGCCGGCACCGGCCATGTTGGAACCTGGGCCGACGCTATTGGCTGCACCCACGCAGTAGTTCGCGGGAGCCGGGCAGTCGTAGGCCGCATTGATCACGCCGTTCAATCCCATGGTGGCCGAGATGCCGCTCTGGGGATCGGTGAACATGAACGACGTCGCCATCGGCGAGCTGAGCTGAATCTGCCCCGTCACCAAGTTGATGGTCCCGCTCGTCGGCGAAGCCGGGCCGAGCGTGCCCGTCAAATCGGTCACCGTCGCGCCGCCCGTGAGAGGCGTCACCGTCAGCATGCCCGCCGTCACCACGAGGATCGAGGTCGTGCTGAAATTGCCCGCCGCGTCCACGGTGAACGGATCCGAGCTGATCGAAAAGCTCATGCCCGCCACGTCGATGACGGCCAAGGGCGGCAAGAACGGGATCGGGTTCGGGATCTTTCCCGAGAGATCGGGAGTCACCAGCAAGCTCGAGCTCAACCACTGCCCTGAGGCGACCGGGCTGCCGCCGGTGGCCAAATCGAACTCCACACTACCCGCAAGCTGGAATGCGTTGCTCGGGTTGCCCTCCAGGGCACCGATTGAGGTGTTTCCGTTCCAGGTGTAGTTCGTGTTGGACTGATCCACGGTCAACGTGAAGCTCTGTGCGGTAGCTAGCCCGGCAAGGGCAGCGGTGGCGAAGGCCACTCCGGTGAGGTTCATGGGTCGCATATGTTCTGAGGTACGGGATAAACGGGACGCGTGGGGAAACTCCTCCCCCCTGTGGCCTCAGCGTACCAGGCGATTCGAAATCCGGTGGTGTCCACTGCCGGGCGAGTTCTTGCGGCCCCTCTGCGTTCACGCGGTTGTAGAAACAGGAGCCGGGTCTCCGCTTAGCTGAGTGAACTGGGGCCGGGACCGGAAAATCCTCGCTCACCGCGTTTGGGCCCTGCGCGCCGCCTCTAGCCCCAATCTCGAGAGGCTTCCCTCCGCCATCCCAGATCCGTAGGCTCCCTCGACCCATGTTTTCCACCTTCCACCGCGCACTGATCCTCTTCTGCGGGATCCTCCTGCAGAGCTCCTGCGCAACGATGAGTTGGCCGACGACCGAGGCTGGGCAGCACACTTTGGCCGAGACGTTCGGCGTCGGAAGCGTGTACGAGGTCGACTCCACGATTCAGATCCTGGACACCAACTTCAGCACGGAAGCGAGCGAAGTCCACGGAGACATGAAAGGGCGCATCGGCCTCGGGGTGCAGGCCGAGTACTTTCCGGTGAACGACTACGCCCTCTTCTATGGGGTCGAGTACCGCGCGTTCGAACCGACGATCAACAACGATCTCTTCGACTTCGGGCAGGCCTCGCAGACTGAGCTGTACCTCGGCAATCGCTACTACTTGCCGTGGGGTTTCCATGGCCTCGGCTCTAGCTTCCGCCCATTCCTGCAGGCCAAGTTCGCGTACATCCCCGCCGTGCGCTTCAACATGGTCACCCGGATTCCGCTGGGTGCGACAGGAGAAGCGGTGCTCGAGTCGCCATTCCGCGGGAGTCCCTACTGGACCTTCGCCGCGGGCACGGGCCTGGCCTACCTGGTCTCCGAGGATCTCTCGATTAGCCTTGGCGTCTTCTACGAACTTCCGCTGAGCAAGTCCTCCGGGATTTCCGATGCCCGCTTAATCAAAGGCTCCGGCAACGACTTCATCGACAACATCCTCGACCAACTGCAGTTCGAGGTCGAGCTCGAGCCCTTCGGCTGGATCGGGTTCCTCAATATCAACTACACCTTTTGACCGGGTCGCACACGCCCCGCTCCCACCGAACCGGATATGGACCACCCCACCCCGATTCAGCCCGCTGACCACGCTCAGTTCTCCGAGACCAAGATGGGCAAGGTCACCCTGTATGCCTCCGACGACATGCTGGTGAGGGTAAGAGCTCCAAAGGGCCTACATAAACCTGCATACCCATCCGCCGAACCA
>CALCXM010000075.1 GCA_937905825.1 uncultured bacterium | reverse complement strand
CTCTCGAGCTTGTGGGGATCCCCGGGCTACGGCGATGGCAACTCGGTCACGGACGAAGGCAAGCACGCCTTCGTGCTGCACTGCCTGGACAAGAAGACTGGCAAGGAACTATGGTCCAAGCGCGCGCTCGAAGCCGTCCCCGAGATCAAACGGCACCCCAAGTCGACCCACGCCAACTGCACGCCCGCCGTGGACGCGCAGCACGTGGTCGCCTTCTTCGGCTCCGACGGTTTGTTCTGCTACGACCACGAGGGCAACTTGAAATGGCAGCTCGACTTTGGCGTGCTCGATACGGGGGCGCCGCGCATGGAGAACTACGAGCAGTACCAGTGGGGTTTCGCCTCCTCCCCGATTCTGCACGAGGGCAAAGTGATCGTGCAGTGCGACATTCAGGCGCAGTCTTTCCTAGCCGTGTTGGACGGGGAAACCGGCAAGGAGGTTTGGCGCGTGGAGCGCGACGAAGATCCCTGTTGGGCGACGCCCACGATTCACGAGAACTCTGCGGCGGGCACCGCGCAGATCATTGTGAACGGCTACAAGCACATCGGTGGGTACGAGTTCGCCAGCGGCAAGGAGATCTGGAAATTGGTGGGTGGGGGCGATGTGCCCGTGCCAACGCCGGTCGTCGAGCACGGCTTGATCTTCATCACAAGCGCCCATGGTCCCGAGCACCCGATCTACGCCATCGATGCCGAGTTGGCCAAGGGCGAGTTGAACTTGGACCCGGAGACATGCGCCGCCATGGCTTGGAGCAACCGCCGCGGCATCTACATGCAAACTCCATTGGTGTACGGGGAAGAGCTCTACGCTTGCAGCGACTCGGGCATCCTCAGTTGCTTCGACGCGGGCACCGGGGATCGCCACTACCGCGAACGGCTTGGGGATGGCCTCGCGGGTTTCAGCGGTTCACCCGTTGCCGGGGATGGCAAGCTCTACTTCTCGGACGAAGCGGGCACCGTGCGCGTGGTGCAGGCCGGCCCGGACTATGCCCTTTTGGGTGCCAATGACATGGGGGAGACCTTGATGGCGACGCCGGCCATCTCCGAGGGGCGCATCTACCTGCGCGCCAAGGGGCACATCTATTGCGTCGCTGAAGAGTGACCCCGGCCGGCCCGGCGTTTGAGGGAGGGAGCCCTCAGTCGACGGTTAATGGGCTGATTGGGGGACGTCCTCGGCCCTTTCCGGAGGACGCGTCGGACCATTCAGAACCCACTACTGGCCCTGACCAACCTAGCTCAGCGCGACCCCATGGGCCCATAATTTGAGGGACCGTTGGGTGCTCCATGCACTATTCTGTGCCCCAGAGATCCGGGCCACAGGTGGCGGGGTTTCCGAACCCCCCGAACCAAACAATCCGGACATGCGAGCTATCCCCCTGCTTTGCGCTCTTCCCCTCGTTGCCCTCACCGCAACCGAGTCCTTCGCCCAAGAAACGAACTGGCCTCAGTTCCTGGGTCCCAAGGGCGCCACCGCGCAGGCGGACGCCGCCTGGAAGAAGAACGGCACCCTCGGCTTCGACAAAACCGTAGACAAACTCTGGCACGTCGAACTGCCCGGCGGTTCCTCCTCTCCCTGCATTTGGGGAGACCGGCTGTTCATCACCGCCGCCGATGGCAACCAATCGATCATGTTGGCCTTCGACCGCAAGAGCGGCAAGGAACTCTGGCGACGCCAGCGGGAGTCGGTAGCGCTCGAGGGAACGCTGCACGTGGACTCCAACGCAGCGGCTCCCACCCCAACCACGAACGGCACCCACGTGGCCTTCTACTTCGGCCAATACGGCTTGGTCGTGTTGGACATGGACGGGGAGCTGGTCTGGGAGAAGCCCATGGAAGTCCCGGCCGCGCCCTTCGGCATTGGGACCTCACCGATTCTGTTCGAGGACCTTCTGATTCTGACCCGCGACGGCTGTCCCGACTCGGCCATTCACGCTTTCAACATTGCGGATGGAGAAGAGCTCTGGCGCGTGCCTCGTTTTGGATTCACCTACAGCTTCGGCACCCCCTACATCTGGAAGAACAAGAGTCGCACGGAACTGGTCGTCGCAGGCACCCAGCGCATGCAGGGGTTGGACCTTGCCAGCGGAGCCGAACTCTGGAGCATCGGGGGCTTGACGAGCTTTGTATGCACGACGCCCACCTCGGACGAGGAAACCCTCTACTTCGCCGCTTGGTCCACCGGAGACGCGGCACCCGATGAACGTGGGGAAGCCACCTGGGGCGACACGGAATTCAGCGCCGATGAACGGGCGGACGCCTTGAAGATCATCGCGCGCTTGGACAAGAACGCCGATGGCATGCTGTCCGTGAACGAGATGCCCGCGAGTCGTGCCAAGGACGCCTTCCGGTTCATCGACCGCGACGGAGATGGCAAGGCCAGCGCCAGCGAGTTGACGCCCTTGATCCAAGAGCCGAAAGGTGCCGGCAACAACTTGATGGTGGCTGTCTCGGCAGGCGGCAAGGGGGACGTCTCCAAGTCCCACGTGCAGTGGAGCGTGCGCCGCGGCTTGCCCTACGTGGCGTCGCCTTTGCTCTACGACGGTCGCGTCTACCTGGCCAAGGCGGGCGGATTGGTGAGCTGCATCAATGCAACCACCGGCAAGGCCCACTTCGGGCCGCAACGCCTGGAAGACCACAGCGAGTACTACTCGACCCCGGTAGGCGTGGACGGCCAAGTGCTGTTCTGTTCCTCCAAGGGCACAATCACGGTGCTGCGCGCGGGAGACGAGTTCGAGGTGCTGCGCACCATCGAGTTCGGCGAGTCGATTCACGCCACCCCGGCGATCGTGGACGGCACCGTCTACCTGCGCACAGACCGCGCCCTGTGGGCCTTCGCGAAGAACGGAAAGTAATCGTCCTCGGGCGTTCCTCTTGCAGCACACGCGCGCCTGGCCCGGAACAAAGGCTGGGCGCGTCGCATTCAGGGCCCGGGACACACTGGTCCACCCGGGTTAGCAAAACGTGAATCGGGTGAAAAAGCGCAAAGTGCGGGCGGTTGATGGAGGAGCGCTCGCAGCGGCTCGGGTATCGTGTTCGAGTCCACGGATTGGACGGAACCGTTTTCTGCAATCGACTTCGAAGGAGCTTTCCATGTCTTCCCTATGCAGCGCCTTGCTCGCCGGCGGCCTCTTGCTTTCCACTGGCCTCGAATCAGCGGCTCACGGGTTGAGCCTTCCCTCGCAAGGGGAGACAGCCAACCCTGTTCAAGAAAGCGCGAGTGCGGAAGCCATCGCGCAGCGCGAGGCGGCCTTCGCCAAGCTCTTGACCGGGAGCAAACTCGTGGGGTTCTTCAGCCAGAGCAACAACCCGGACTCCGGACAGCTGGAAGACAGCTACACCATCACCCGCGTCAGCAAGGCGCAGGGCGACCTTTGGCTGTTCGAAGCGAAAATTGAGTTTGGCGGACGCGACATCCCGATCGGTCTGCGCTTGCCGGTCTTGTGGGCTGGAGACACGCCGGTGATCTCCGTGACGGACATGAGCTTTCCGATGCTCGGCAAGTACTCGGCGCGGGTCATGTTTCACAACGATCAGTACGCGGGGGTTTGGAACGGAAGCAACTACGGTGGACAGATGTGGGGCAAGGTTGTGCGCGACGAGGCTGCCGCGCCAGTGCCCGCAGCGGATCCGAAACCGGGCCCAAAGCCCGATCCGAAGCCGGGCGCTGGCGGCGACGCTGAGGGCGGCGGTCACGCGATCCACTGGCCCTCCTTCCGCGGCCCGAACGCAAGCGGCGTGGCCGATGGTCCGCTGGTTCCCACGTCCTGGGACGTGGTGGAAGGCACCAACATCCTCTGGCACTTCCCTTTCCCCGGGCTCTCGCACTCGTCCCCGGTCATCTGGGGGGATCGCTTGTTCCTGACCACCGCGGTCAAGAAGGGCGACGAAGAGCAAGAGCTCAAGGTCGGGCTCTACGGGGACATCTTCCCCGTGAAAGACGACAGTGTGTACACCTTTGAGTTGCACTGCCTCGACAAGCACAGCGGGGAAGAACTCTGGTCCCGCGTTTGTTGGGAAGGGAAGCCCGCGGTCAAGCGTCACCCCAAGGGCAGCCACGCGGCGCCCAGTCCCGCCACGGATGGCAAGCGCGTCTTGGCCTTCTTCGGCGGTGAAGGACTCTTCGCCTACGACATGGAGGGCAACCCGCTTTGGGATTTGGACCTGGGGCCCATGGATTCGGGCTTCTTCATGATCCCCGCAGCGCAGTGGGGCTTCAGCTCCTCGCCGATTTTGCACGGGGACATGGCGATCGTGCAATGCGACAAGCAGAAGGGCAGCTTCCTGGCCGCACTCGACGCGGACACGGGCAAAGAAATCTGGCGCACGGAACGGGCCGAGGTTCCCACTTGGAGCACGCCGACGGTGCTGGTGACCGAGGATCGCAGCCAAGTGATCTGCAACGGCTTCAAGCCCGCTGGCGGCTACGACCTGAAGACGGGCAAGGAGCTTTGGAACCTGGGGGGCGGAGGGGACATTCCCGTGCCCACGCCCATTTGCGTCGGCGACATGATCTTCCTGACCAATGCGCACGGTGGCAAGGCGCCGATTTGGGCCATCGAGGCCAGCGCAAACGGGGAGATTCAGCTAGCGGATGCAGAGCCCGAATTCATGGCCTGGTCCAAGGATCGCCGGGGCAACTACATGCAAACTCCCTTGGCCTACGGGGACTCGATCTACTTCTGTTCGGACGCCGGCATCATGAGCTCCTTCGACGTGTTCACGGGCGAAGAGAACTACCGCGAGCGGCTGGGCGAAGGGGCTACGGGCTTCACCAGCTCACCGGTGGCTGCCAATGGCAACTTGTATTACGCTAGCGAAGAAGGGGATGTGCACGTGATTCAAATGGAGGGGCACAAGTTGCTGTCGGTCAACTCGCTCGGCGAAGAGTGCATGGCGACCCCGGCCATTTCGGAAGGAGTGCTTTACTACCGCACCCGCAGCAACGTGCTGGCCATCGGCTTTCAGCCCTAGCGGGCCGTTAGAGCTCGAATCGGCCGTCAGCAATCGTTCTCCCGCTGTCCTCTCCCCGCCCCGCTTCTCCCGCCAACTGCATCCCACGTGCGTACATTCACCAGCCGACTGCTCGCGGTTTCGTTCCTTGCGCTGCCTGCCTTTGCCCAGGACTGGCCCCACTGGCGGGGCCCCAACTTCGATGGATCCAGTCCTGCGACCGGCTTGCCCAAGAGCTTCTCTGCAACGGAGAACGTCAAGTGGAAAGCCGAGCTACCGGGCAGCGGCGCGAGCACACCGATCGTTCTCGGGGAGCGCGTGTTCCTGACCTCGATCGATGAGGAGGGCGGAGTTTTGCTGGCCATGTGCTTGGATCGCAAGAGCGGTGAAGAGTTGTGGGTGGACGCGGCCGGCAGTGGCTATCAACCCGCGGACCAGGGCAGCCCGACGTCCATTCGCAACCGCAGCAACTACGCGTCCCCATCCGCAGTCACGGACGGCAAGCGCGTGCTGTTCTTCTTTGGCAACGGAGACCTTGTCAGCTACACCCTCGAGGGAGAACGGCAGTGGGAGCGCAACCTGCAGAAAGACTTCGGAGACTTCGCCTTCCAGTGGACCTTCTCGGTCAGCCCCACCTTGCTGGACGGCGTGATCTTCCTGCCGATTCTGCAACGCAACGAACCGGCTGGTGGCTTGGGCAAGCCGGGCGCCGAGTCCTTTCTCTTGGCCTTGGACGCGGACACCGGCAAGACCCGCTATCGGCACGTGCGCCCCTCAGCGGCGACGGGCGAGTCCCTCGAGTCCTACGCCACCGCGATCCCGTACAGCTCCGAGGGCCAAACGCAAATCCTTGTGGTGGGCGGCGACGTGATCACCGGCCACGACGCGCAGGATGGCCGGGAGCTTTGGCGTTGGGGCAACTGGAACCCGGGCCATCGTGAGGTCTGGTGGCGGCTCGTGCCTTCACCGGTGGTGGGGGCGGGAATCGTGCTCGCCTGCGGTCCAAAGGGCGCGCCCGTGTGCGCCGTGAAACTCGGAGGCGCCGGTGAACTCGCGGACACCTCCTTGGCCTGGAAGAGCGGGGACCGGCGCGATCCAGTCACCACCGATGTTCCCACGCCGCTCTTCTACGACGGGGACTTCTTCGTGCTCAGCGATCTGCGCAACGCTCTGACGCGCGTGGAAGCGGCCACAGGCAAGGCCCTCTGGTCCGTGAAGCTTTCCAGTGAGCACAAATGGCGTGCCTCACCGAGTGGCGCCGACGGACGCCTTTGGTTGATGGACCACGGTGCCAACGTGCTCGTGATAGACGCCGCTTCCGGCGAGACGCTGCACCAGGCCGCCATGGGGGCAGGTTCCGAGCAAGCGCGCTCCTCGATCACCATCGCCGGGAACCAACTCTTCATTCGCACGGACACGCACCTGTTCTGCATCGCCGCGAAGTAGCCAGGGAGTCGCCGCGCCGCCTGCGGTGATACGGAACCGGTGATACGGAACCAGGTTCACTTTCACACCCCTGCAC
>CALCXM010000074.1 GCA_937905825.1 uncultured bacterium | reverse complement strand
CGGGATACGAGAAGCGCGGAGCCGAAAGAAAGTTCGGCTCCGCGCTGTGCAGCAGAGATCCTGCGGAAGTCACTCCACAGGATTCTGATGGTCGGTTCCTAGAAGCGGAACGGCACCTTCAGGAAGTCCATGGTCGGCAAGGGCGTCGTGAAGCCGATGTCGCCAGAACCCAGGTCGAAGGTCATCCGGTAGCGGACGAAACGAATCGTGTTGGAGCCCATGTTGATGGTCGTCGCGGCCGCTTCGATGTCGTCCACGAATCCCGTGGTTTCGAAGGTCGTCTCGCCGTCCTCTTGGTACATGAGATCGAACTCGACCTTGACCGCTTGTCCGGTCGGAAGGCTGTTCTCCACTCCGCTCGTGCGTACCGCGAACTGACGGGGGAAGAGTTCCACCATGCCCGTAGCCGCCGAGAAATCGAGCGGAGGATCGATCACTTCGATCGAGAAGGTGCTCGTCCCCTCGTCGTAGGATGCAGACGCGACTCGCAGTTGCGGCACACCGTTGACCTTGAGCAGGAAGTCGTTGAAGAGACCCGGGTTGGCCCGCGCCGTCGAGTAGCTCGCGTCCAGGGACGCATCCGAAATCAAGACCTTCGGGATGGAAGGGACCGAGACGTCGAAAGCCACTGCACCTTCGGTAAGGATGGCAGGCAAGGCGTCCACCACTCCAGCGGTGGACTCCACGAAACCAGCTCCATCGGTGCCGTCGAACAGGAAGGTCACCGGCTGGGGAGTGTCGCTGGCTGGATCGACGCTCGCCTCACCCAGGGGAATCCAGGTGGACTGGGCTGCGGAGAAGCGACCGAAGATCGGCAGCAAGTGATCGTTCCACACTCTGTCGTTCACGTCGTAGCCGTGGGGCACGGGTGAAGAGATGAAGCGCAGATCCTGCTCGGTGCCGATGCCGGTCGTCGGGTAGATGAAGTCCGAAGTCTCCGCACCCTCGTCGTAGAGGCGGCCAACGTGAAGCTGGATCAGGCCCGGGCCACCATCACCACCCACGGTCGAGTAGTGGTTGGTGATAGCGCTGGGGGGCAGTCCCAGGTTTATCTTGCAGTTTGTAGAGATGAACTCATCGTCGTCGCTATTGACAAGCCAGGGGTTGTCCGTCTTGATGAGACCGTTGCCGGACGTGGGCAGAGAGCCCGGGTCCGTGGCGTGAACCGCGTCCTGATTCACCGGGGTTTCGCCGGTGAAGGCACCGCCGCAACCGTTGTTTTCCGGGCAAGCGCCAGCAGCACCCTCACCACCCTGACCGCCCTTGGCGTCCAGGCAGGGATAACCAGCCAAAGGGGCGCCGGTCGTCGCGTTCACCTTGACAGCACTGAAGTCGATCTTGCCAGCGGTCTGGATCACGATGTGACCACCGGATCCACCGCCGGAACCTCCACCAATGCGGTTCACACCGCCGGTGTTTTCGCCGCCGTTGCCGTGGCCGCCTTTCGCCTGAATCGTGCCGAACTCACCGAAGGTGACGTTGCCGAGGGCCAGGATCGTGATCGCGCCCGCGCCGCCGCCGCCGCCAGCGCCCTTGTCCTGACGGGGGTAGGAGAGTTCCTCCGGGGGGTAGGACTCAGAGGTGAGCACCCGGGTCGCGTCGCCACCGGCGCCGCCGCCAGCACCGGGCCGGACCCCGGTCATTTCACCGACCACCAGCTGCTGGTTCGAATCGCCGAAGTTCTGGACCTTGGTGCCCCAGAAATCGTCGTAGAGCACAGCGGTGCTGTTGAAAGGGCTGGGCCCAATCCGCCCGCCGTAGGGCAGGTGGGTGCCGCCGTCCTGGGAAGAGTTCGCGGCTTCCGCCCCGGGGAATCCACTCTCGTAGTCCAGACCCGTGCGGTCGAAGTCAGGGCAGGTGTAGGGGTCACCCGACGTGTTGGTGTACGCCAGCATCTGGCGATGACCCAAGCGACCACCGCCACCGCCGGCGGCCCGCCGCAGCGTGTCGTTGGTGGACGTGCTCCAGCCGGACTCGCCGCCGAAGCCACCGCCGTTCGCGATGTTGTAGGCACCCTTGCCGTTGCCGCCCAAAGGAGTCACCTGGGTCGTGAGGAAGCTTCCATCGCCTCCAGCACCGCCGCCAGCCTGGCCGGGGGCTCCCGTTTCCACCTGATTCGGCGCGTTCAAGGAGAAGACCGATTTGGCATTTCCTCCGCTGACGCGAATGGTGCCGTTGACCACCACGTCACCCGAGCAAAGGATGCGGGCCGTGTTGCCGCCGGTGATGCGCAGGGTCGCCCCCTCTTCGACCACCAGGTCGCGAATGTCCAGGCGACCGTTTGTGGCCAGGATCGTGCCCGTGTTGAAACCACCGGGGCCTCCCGTGAAGGTCTGGCTAACGGTGTTGAACACCATGTCCGTGTCGATGTGCACGTCGAACTCTCCGTTCGGTCCACCCGTTCCGTCGAAGGCGAAAGCAGCTGCCAGATCGTCGGAACCCCAGTTGGCCCGGGGATAGCTCAGGGAAGTGACCGTGTCCTCGTAGGTCTCGTCGACGTACTCCTCGGAGAAGGTGTCTCCAGTCGGAATCGCCGTCATCCCAGCGTCCTGCGCTTGGCTCGTGAACATGGTGGCAAAGTTCGTTTGGTCACCGGGGTTCAACTCGCCGATCAGGTCCTCGAACTCCTGCCCGATCACCACACGCATGGCGCGGTTTTGGGGCAGCACACCGATTGGCCTGATTTCAATCCAGGCGCCTGTTCCAGCGCAGTTGCCCTTGAGGTCCAGGACCGTGGTCAGGTCTTTCCACTCGGTCGGGACCGTCAGTGTTTGGTACTGAAGCTTGATCCGTTCAGAGGAAATGTTCTCAGCTTTCGGGTTCACCGCCTGGTTGAGTCGCAAGTCCACCACGACTTGGGTATCCACATCGCTGTAGTAGTTGATCGGAACCAACGTTGCTGCGGGCAGCTCTCCAACGCCCGTCGTGTCGTTGGTCACGAAGGAGATATCTGTTCCGGTGTCCTCGTCACCGAACCGGATCGAGGTTCCCACGGAACCCGCACTGCTGCTGCTCGTCAAGGTCACCGCTTGCACGGCACCGGGGACTGGATCCAGGAACAAGAGAGCCAAGTCGTTCGTCGACGTAGGCGTCAAGAAGTTGCTGGGGAAGCTCGCGGACAGGGGCTTGTTGGTGGCCGAGTGGACCGTCGTCGCTCCCGTCGCCGAGGTTGGAACGTGGATCTGGTAGGTCACGCCCCCAGGCCGGAATCCGGCATCGGAGAAATCGTCCCGGGTCGGGCAGACCGGCTGGAAGATGACGGTGCGCGCGTTGTCACCGGGGGTGAAATCCCCCACAGCCGGAGCTCCACTCGTCTCTTGAATCGAGATCGTGTTCAGGTTCACCGTGTCGAAGTCGACGGGCGCGGAGAAGATGAACTCGACGGCCCGGTTGATCTGCCAGGATTGTCCGGGGTCCACATTGATGCTCGATAGCTGGAAGGCACCATTGGCCGTGCCAACAGCGTCAGCGGTTGAGCTCGCGCCTGAGCCAGAGCAACCCCCGATGAGCAGGGTGGCGCTAAGAGCGGTCAGCCCAACAATTGCGCGAGTGGAAAGCCCAGAGAGTGACCGGACGGAGGAATCAACGTTGTTACGCATGATCAAGAAGGGGAGAGGGGTGGCTAGTAAGGCCGAGCTGTGTGGTGTGAGTTGATCTCGGAGTGGCCTGGGGATCGATGAGAGGTCTCCCCCCCGGCGCTCGAGTTTGGCAGGGCCAGCGCCCCGCTCGGTCCTCATGTCCCCCTCCGAGAAGAGGGGGACAGAGGAAGCATGAAGGTGAGTGGAACCTCCCTGAGCTACAGGGTCGGGTCCGTCTTGAAGTAAGCGAATGCCAGAGTCCGGAGCTGAGGGGTCAACTCCGTCGCGGCGTTGGACAGGAAGGTCAGGCGGAACTGGAAGAATCTTGCATTGTCGATCTCCGAGATGTCGTTTCGCCAGGAGCCTGAGTTGAGGTACACGATGTTCGCTGCCTCGTCGTCGTCGGGGTTGCCGTAGGCATTCAGGTTGCTGGCCGAGCCAGCCGTATCATCCGCGCCCGCACCCGCAATAATGTGGTCCAGCAGCCCGCTGGTGGCACCGCGGAAGGCCAGTTCAATCGACGTCCCGGTGGGCTGCGCACTGGCCTCCGGCTCGATGGTCGGCTGTACAAAGCCGGTGTAGCCAGGGCCAGCGTCGAAGAACACGGAGTGCACCCGACTGACCCGGGTCACAAGAGCCAACTCCCCAAAGTAGAACGTGTTGTCCGTTCCCGGGGTGGTCGCGCCGGGCGGGTTGGAGGTCGGGTTGTACCCGCCCGCAGCCGTGTCCTCGGTATCCGGATCCACCGTGTGGGGAAGACCGTCCGTTCCGGTTCCACCGGTGGAGAAGGCCCGGAAGTTTGGACGCGGAGAGGAGTTCGCGGCCAAGGCGATGTCCAGGGAGTTCAAGCCCAGGGCCTCCTCCGAAGTGTAGCAGCGGAATTCCATCAGGATCGGTAAACCGATCGACGGGATTTCACCGGGGTCGTAGACCTTGTTCGCAAGGAAATCCATGTCATCGATCCCTAGTGCGGCCAATTCGGAATCCAGGGGGGCGCCATTGTTGTTGTCACCGCCCAGGGCCAGGAGCGCTGTATCGCGCCAGGTGTAGGTCCGGTAATCCTCCAAGGGCAAGTCCTCGTTGAGAGGGTAGGGCAACATCGTCGTCCCCGAGCTAGCCAGGTAGAGATCCGATGCGCTGACCACGTAGCCTAGGGGCTTGGGGTGCACCACATTGAGGGGGTCTCCGGACACGTCGTTCAGGTTGTTTTCAAAGTTGGGCTTCAATCCAGAGGCCAGGTACTTCGGGAATCCACTGCCGGGATCCAAGTACTCGTCCGGCAACCACTCGGAGTGGGTCAGTCCAATCTGAAACTCTTCGTAGATGTCCGTCGCGACCGCTCCACCCACCGGGACCCAAGAGATGCCCTCGATGTCGATGTTGAAATTCGTTTCGTCCACCAGGGAGAAACCGACGTCCGCGTAGCGCCAGAGTGTCTGAAGCTTCGAGCCCAGGTTCGACAGGGGGGTTTGAATCCCGCCCACGAAGGGAGTCATGATGCCCGGCAGAAGCTGGCTGGTGTCCGCCGGGGTGGAGAAGCGCGTGACGGGTCGCGGCAAGATTCGCTGGTTACCGAAATCGTAGACGATCTGATTGTCGCGAATCTCAGGGAGCGAGTCCTCAAAGAGGTCATCGCCGGGGTTCTCGAAGCGCAGGGCGAATGAGCCCACGATGTTCGTGGGAGAAGACGGGTCCAAGAGGAAGTCAAAGGCTTCCAGGTTCAAGACAAGCGGGTTGCCCGCGAGGTCCCGGGGGCCGTTCTCCTCGTCTCCGAGAGAGATACGGTAGGACTCCGCCAGGCCCAACTGGTGGCTAAGGGGCACACCGGAATGATCCCAACGGAACGTGCGCAAGTCAGGCGTCGGCACGACGCGACCGACGGCGTACTCGTAGCCGGGTGCTGCGTCAATGTCGGGGTCGTCACCGGGTGTGCGGGTAATGGTGAACGTGTCGAAGGCCTTGAGTGAGCCCGGGTCCATCGGCTCACTGAAGAGCAAAAAGGCCGTAGCGTTCGGCTTGACGTCCGTAGCCGGAGCAATTCCGGGAGGAGGAGAGAAGCGCACGAAGCAGGCCGGCTGATCGCCGTCCACGAAGTGAGTTCCTAGGCGTCCCGATCCGGCACCGAAGCTCGGCCCCCCGGAGGCGTTCATGATTGCGGGGGGCGCGTCGAGGATCTGGACCACGACGTCAAGTTCCACGTCATCGACGAGCGCGGGGTTCGTCACAAAACTACCGGAGACATCCCAGCCGACGACCACGCCACTGATTTGACCGCCAGTCGTGCTCTGGGAGAGGATGTCCCCAAGTTTCACGCCAGCGCAGGCTGTGACGTCGAACACCAGGTCGGTTTTGGAGCAGTCGATGCAACCCGCGTAGGTCCCGGATCCGGAGAGGTTGACCGTCAGGTCCCCCAGCAAGGAGGGAAGGTCCTCGTCCAAGAGGAAGCCGTTGTTCGGGTCCGAGGTCAGACTACCGCCCGAGCGCAGGGCCCGAACGATGTCGTAGGTCCCCGTGGAATTGCTCGTGGAGCCATTCCCGTTGTAGGAGATCCCACGCAGGGAGGCGTTGCGCATAATCTGGGTCTGTCCCAGGCCCACATCCAACAAAGTCGGGATGCGGATGGCCAGGTTCGCCGTGCCCGAGACCAAACTCTCAGGAAGACCAGTCGAGTTGATCGCCAGGGGCGGGTTTGATTGCTGGGCGGTGATCGAAGAAACCGTCGAACTGATGACGACACGCGTGGCGTAGTACTCCGCAGAACCGTCACCGTCCCGATCCATCAGGTTGCCGTGGTTCGGATCCAGGAACACACGAGTCTCGAAGGGCGTTGCCGGCGGGTACCCCGTGCGCACGCGCACCAAGGTCTTGTTCAGCTGACCTGTCTGGCCGTGAACCACATCCCCGGCGCTGCTGTCCTGCCAAGCACCGTTCCTGTAGGCCCCTTCCAACAGGTCGCTGAAGACCACGACGGCTGCCGCGTTGCGCGGAACCATCGAGAACGGTCCCGTCTCTTCCACATCCAAACTGCGGTCGAAGATCGGAGTCAGAGTGGACTCCAGGTCGCGCAGGGACTCGTAGAAGCGCGGCGATCCACCCGTCACTTCATCGACCGGAGCTCCTGTGTCTTGAGCCGCTCCAATGCGCAGGGTGTATTGGTCCGTGATCGGGTTGCGAGTGAGGTGATAGGTAATCGTCGCACCGCCCGAGGGGGGATTGAAGGTCCGGCCGTCACGCACCGAACCACCGATCACAAAGTCGCGCATCACCACGCCGGTCTTGTCAGCGACATCGACCAGCCGCCCCCAGTGCATGCTCGAGACCGCGAGGTTGCTCGCGTTGCCCCCGAAGTGGGCATCAGCAATGAAGTAGGAGGACCCGATGCTGGGATCCGGCTGCCCGACGAGGGCCCCTTGGTTCATGGCTTGAAGCGCAGCAGGAGACCCACCGCCGCATGCAGAAATCAATCCGGCGGCAAGGAGCGACGCTGCGACAACCGTCGTCCTGCGAGTGGGAGTCGGTTGCGTGATGCCCTCGGTGAGGAGGGGACGGTGAAGTCGTTTCATGACGTGCCAGTTCATGTTGTGAGTCGAGTGAATTGGGGAGAGCTGCCTGATGCCGAATGGCCCCCGAAGGGGACGGGTCGGGACCGCTCCGGTCTCTCCAAAAGTAGCCTGATTCGAGCACTTGAGCGACGTTCGGCCCAGCAGCGGTTGAGACAACCTCAAGCTGGGGTGAGAAACACGCGCAAGGACCCGGGTGGATCGGGCGACACCTGGATGGGGATCTGGGGGGGACATTCTCACTGTTGGGGCGTCAGGGTCAAGTCTGAGCCGATTTCCCGGCAACAGATTCCGCAAGCGAACCTTGGTGTGAGGGTCCCAATCCCCGCCGGCGGCCGGCAAAGAACTGGCCACCGAGGAGCGGTGATAAGGCAAATGGGTTGGGAAAGAGGGGGGAGTTGGCTTCCAGAACCCCAAGACTGGGGGGCCGGAAGGCAGAGCGGCCAGGGGACATATACAAGATCCGTGCCATGCAGGCGCGGAAAGGACAATCGGGCCAATGAGAGGCCGCCCCCCGCTCTAGCCCCGTATATTGGCCCCGTTACCGACCCCCGCCTGGGAGTTCCTCCCTTGTGCAAAGGAAATGTGAGCGATTGTGCACCCGCAGATCGACCCGCCTTGCCCCCACCGCTCACCCGGCCGGCATGATTCGACCTCGGCCGATCCCTCAGACTGGAGGGACCTGCGAGGCCCCAGCGCCGGGGGAGTAGCCGGCCTCGACGCCCTGCGCCTCGTCCCGGAAGAAAACCATGTCCTCCGGGCGAATCTTTCGGACCTCTCGGGCATCGCGGGCCAGGAACTGGTGACGGCTCGAGCACCCCACCAAACCAAAGGTGATTTCCTGGGAGCAATAGGGACACGAAACCCGCAGGGGAAGTCGGGTGGCGAGGCGGAAGCTGCGCCGAACGTGGCGCTCCTCCGTGTTGCAAATGCAACCCGGATTGATGCAAGCCATGCCCGCACTCTGGGACGGCCAAGTGGGACCGGCGACCACGGCGGGCCCTTGCAAGACGACCTCGGTCTCCAGCAACGACGACAGGATCGCCATTCGGATTGGCACTCCGCGCGCCGCTTGCTTGAAGTAGATCGAACGGGGATCCGCGTCCATGTCCGAACTGATCTCGTCCCGGCGTGGCAAGGGGTGCATCACGACCGCGTCTCGCAAGGAGTCCGCCGCGAGCTGAGTTTGATTGAGCCGCAAGTAGTTGGTCTCGTCGAGAACGGTCCCCTCCTCGAAGCGCTCGGTCTGCGGACGGGTCATGTAGACAGCATCCACATGGCCAACGGACATTCCTTTTGGGTCCGTAAAGAGGCTCAACTGGTGAGGCTTCTGCGGCGTCAGGTAGACCACATCACTCGCTGCAGCCAAATGCCCCAGCCGCGAGGCATCCGCCTTGACCGGTTCCACTCCGAACTCTTCCCGCAAACGTCGCACCACGTAGGCAGGCAAATCAAAGCCGGCCTGCGGAATGCAAACGATATTGGCTCGGAAACGCGCCAGCGCATACGCGAAGGAGTGCACGGTTCGGCTGTAGCGTAGGTCCCCTGCAAAGACCACGTCGAGCCCTTCGATGTGCCCCCGTTCGCACCACAGACTATAGAGATCGCAGAGTGTTTGAGTCGGGTGTTCGTGGCTGCCATCCCCCGCATTGATCACAGGGACGGAAGAGTATTCCGCAGCCAAGCGCGCGGCGCCTTCGCTCTGGTGCCGCAGAATGAGCACGTCGGAATAGCCAGCCACGACTCGCACCGTGTCCGCCAAAGATTCACCTTTAGAGGCGCTCGAAGTTCGCATATCCGCCGCCGAGATCACGCCCCCACCGAGGCGCAACATGGCCGACTCGAAGGAAAGTCGCGTGCGCGTGGAGGGCTCATAAAAAAGAGTCGCTGCGATGCGACCCCTGCAGATATCAGCCCAGCCTCCTAGGTCCTCCTCGAACTCGCGCGCCTTTTCAAAAATGGATTCCATCTCCACAAGGGAGAGGTCATCAATGGAGATTAGGTGGCGCAGGGTCGGCATGGCTGAGGAGTTGTCGCGCACGGGCGATTGACCTCAGGGGCGGAGCTTAAAGCACGGGACGCTCCCCATCAATGCTTGGGATCCGTCTCTTGTCCCAGGATCTACTGCAATAGTTGCTCACGTGCCAGATCCGGGGAAAGTCCCTGGAGCTTTCGGAGGAAGCAGCGAGCCTCCTCGTCGATCGCAACCGGCTGCCGCGCTTCCCAGGGAGTCCCCCGCAAACCCAACGCATCCTGGAAAAGCTCGCTGACCCGCGCAGCCGCCTGGGCCGGATCCTGCAGGGCCGAAATCCCTTTTGGATCGGCTCCCGGGCGGTCCTTGCAGGTCGCCAGCACGGTCATCGGCGGGCCCTTGAGCGCGAGCGATTCCCTGCCTGGAGCCGTCGCGGAGGAACTCGAACCCGGGGACAGCCACAAGATCCAATCTGAGCGCGCCGCCTGGCTGCGAGCAAGAAGCTGCCCCGCGTGCTCCACCTGCGACTGGGCAGCGCCCAAGTCCAAGGCGCGCTCGCCGGCGCTATCCACGAGGTCCACGGGCCAGGGCCCGAATTGTACACGCTCGCAGATCAGGTCGCGGGTCGTCCCTTCCACTTCACTGGTGATGGCGCGCTCCTCCCCCACGAGGACATTGAATAGGGTGGACTTGCCCGCATTCACGGGGCCCGCGAGCAGCACGCGGGCGGGTTCTAAGGCGTAGCGCAAACGCGCCGAACGCTCGCTCCAGACAGCCAAGCTCTTCGCCAACTCAGCATCGGAACTCTTCGCCAAGCGCGCGCACTCCCCAGCCCATGCGCCCTCGACCTGATCGAGCAAGACCCGCGCGGCGAGTTCACAGGGCGCGTGCGCCAGGGCCAGAGTTGCGCGCTCCGTCACGCTGCGGCGCGTGGGCCCATCCGCTCCCGACCGTAGCCCCTGGCCTTGCGCGCGCTGGGATTGCGCAGCGAAGCGCCGCACCAGCGGCCGGCTCCCGTGGATGTGCACTTCGGCATGCAGCGGGCTAAAGACACAGACCAGCGCTTCGTCGAGCACCTCACCCGCCAGGCTCAACCGGCTGAACTTGAGCTGACCTGGAAGCGCTTGAGCGCATCCCCAACTCGCCAGAAGCCCCAGCACCCCGGGACCCCGCAGTTCCAACACACTCACACCTCCGGCACCGGGCGGGGTCAATTCGGTCACATGGGTTTCGAGAGCTTCGAGCATTCCCGTTGCGCTCAAGATCCCGGGCACGCGCGCAGGCCACGGTGCACCAAGTGTTCTTCCTCGATCACTTCACGCTCTCCGAAGAGCCCCTCCATCCGCAGGATCCCGCGCGCTCCACCGCTTAGCAGGAGGCGCGCGTTCGCCAGATCGGACTCGATCGCAATTCGCCGAACCAACTCTCGGGCCGCCCCTTGAAAACCGACCAGGACCCCCGCTCGCAAGGCCTCGCCCGTGTCACGGCCGAGGGCGCGCAGGTCCCCCTCCAACTCAGGAGCGTAGAGTTGTGCGGCTCCGCTCGAGAGGCTTGCGGCCAAGAGCTTTGGCCCGGGCGCGATCGATCCCCCGAGAAAGCAGGGACGTCCAGCGCGCACTCCCAAAGCATCCACGGTCATGGCCGTTCCCGCGTCGAGCACGATGGCCGGAAGCGGGGCCAAGTCCCAGGCTCCCAAGGCCGCGTAGAGTCGGTCCTTGCCGATCGTTTCCGGGCTTCTGCAGTCCACGTCCAAGGCTGGAGCAGGGTTGACTTGCAAAGGGAATCCGAACCCTTCGCAAGCTCGAACGAAGTGCGCCAAACGCAGCTCCTCCACCACCGAGGAAACCGGGATCAGATGGCTGTGCGGCGGGAGAGCCGCCAGCCACCGCCCAAGCTCCCGCTCCCAATCTCCCTCCCAGGAAATGCGCACAGCAGCATCGGGCTTGGCGCCGCAACACAGCCCCTTGATGAAGCTGTTCCCCAAGTCAAAGGTCAACACAGTCGCGTCACTCATTGGGCTTCGACCATAGCAAGACAAAGCTCGTCGCGGGGCAAGCAAAGAGCGCCTGCCGGACTCGTCCACGCAGGCGCCTTGAAGTTGTTCGCAAACCCCTCGCTCACTCGTCGTTTGGAGGGCTCTCGAAAATCATCGTGCGTTCCTTGCCCTTGTTCTCAACGACAACGATCCACTTGTCGTACTTGTCCTGGTTGTTCTTGCCCCAGGTGATCGCCTCCGAAAGGCTGGACACCGGGTGCCCGTTGACGGACTTGATGATGTCTCCGCTTTGCCCGCCGTGGGCCGAAACCCGGCCACCGGACTTGACCTCGACCAGTTCGATGCCGTCGTACTTGCGCGTCTTCGGATCATAGTGACGCCGGTGCTTCACCTCGCGCGCCAAGATGCCACCGAAGTCCTTGGAGAAGTCCAAGGCGTCTTCGCTGCCGATGCGGTACAGATCGTTCCCGATGCGCGTCGTGTGCTCGGGCCGGAACATGGCGCTCTCGAGGGTCGGCACCTTATCGACCGTGGCCGACCTCTCCGGGTTCGATTTGTCCACCACGTAGATGTCCACGCCGGTGTCAAACTTGCCGTAGGTCACGGTCTCGTCTTCGCGGCCTTCTTCCGCGAAGGAGAAGGTGATGCCCTCTTTGGCGGTGATCGCTTTGACCGTGACCCCGTCCATCGGAGGAGCAAGGGCATCGCCGATGCCGATGCGGCTGAGGAATGCGTCGGGCTTGACCTGCACGCCGGAAGCGGGCTTGTAGCTGATCCAAGCTTCGCTACGGATCTCATCCCCCATGGCTTCCCGCACCATTTGAACGGTGAGCGAATCCTTCAAGGGCTTGACCTTGGGTTTCTCCTGTTCCTTGACGACCGGCTTCGGCGCGACGATCACCTTCGGCTTGGCGCCCGTCCAATCCAAGAGGTTGGGCAGGTTCTTGTTGCGCGGATCGAAGTAGTAGGCGCGCTGGATGGCGGCGATCTCGACCAAGCTGCTCTTGGGCCCATCCGGGATCTGGGCGCTGTCGAGGATCTCGCGAGCCTTCTCCGCAGAAATCTTGCGGGACAGGAGATCCTCCTCATGCTGCCGGAAGTCCCACACGTAGTATCCGAGTCCCGCCGTCAGACCAGCGGAGATCAGCCAAGAGAGCGCTTTGATTGAGTTGATGTTCATGGTGGAGCTGGGGCCATGCTAGCCCGATCTGGCCCTCGAATCGAGTCCAAGTCCCCGGCACCGGGTGGATTCATAGCACCCTGGGATCGATTCACCCCAGGGGCCGGCCACATACGGGCGGGTCCCGAGTGCGTGTTGACGACCCGCCGGGGGCCATCTTCCCGCGCTCCTGAGATTCCTTGCCGCCCGCGCAGCTCGCTCGAAAACTCGCCCACGAAACCGTTCCCACCCAGCCGCCCGCGAACCCAAGGACCCATCTTGGATCCACGGGGCGCGGCTGGCCGGGCCTCTACGGAGCCATTCGCAGGCCAGGGCCGTCGTCGTCGGGCCGGGGTTTCGCCGGCGTCTCGCGCTTGGTGCCCCCTTCTCGCTGGGGCCGACCGTGACTGGCCGTGATTCCCCGCAGGGCGAGCACCAGGTCATCGGGCTTGTCGCTGGCGGCCAAGGCCTCCTGCAAATCGACGACGTGCTCGACGACGAGTTGGCGCAAACATTGATTGAAAGAGATCAACCCGTCCTCGGTCCCCTGATCGATGACCCGCGCCAACTCAGCCGTCTTGCCCTCCGCGAGCAGCTCGCGAATGTGCGGCGTCTGGACCAACAGCTCGAAGGCCGGGACCATGCCATCCCTGTCCATGCGTGGGATCAAGCGTTGACTCAGCACCCCAGCGAGGTTGTCCGCAAGTCGCATGCGCAGCTGCTGGTGCTGCTCGGACGGGAAGAATGAAAGGATGCGATCCACCGTTTGGGGAGCGTTCACCGTGTGCAAGGTACTGAGCACCAGGTGCCCGGTTTCCGTGGCGTCCAAGGCTGCGCTAACGGTCTCCGCGTCGCGCATCTCACCGATCAAGATCACGTCGGGACTCTGACGCAAGGCGTGCCGCAAGCCATCGCCAAAGTCGGCGCAATCGGTCCCGATCTCCCGTTGGCTGATCACACAGTTGTGCTCCTTGTAGATCAACTCGACGGGGTCTTCCAAGGTGATCACGTGGCGCTCCACGTGCAGATTCATGTACTGGATCATGCCCGCCAGGGTGGTCGACTTGCCCGATCCAGCGATTCCAGTCACCAGCATCAATCCGCGCTTGCGCATGGCGAGCTTCTCCACCTGATCGATGGGAAGCCCCAGATTGCTGATGTCAGGAGCCGCCTCGTTGATGCGTCGAATCACGACCGCCGGCTCGCCCATCTGTTTGTAGGCGTTCAATCGGAAACGTCCCAGGCCGTCGAGCTCGAGCGCCGAATCCGCCGAGCCAGTCTCGCGCCAGACCTTCATGCGCTCTTCGCCCATGACCCCTCGGAGCACCTCGAGCAGCGGCCCCGGGCCGGGCACGCGCCCTGGCATGAAGTGGATTTTTCCGTCAACGCGCCGGGAGGGTCGCGCACCTGCTCGCAAGACGAGGTCGCTGGCTCCCACCTTGGCCATGCCCGCCAACCAGGCCTCCACCTGATGCCTCGGGGACATGGTCGTGGCACTCAGTCGCTCTGTCGTCTCATCCTGGGGTCGCAAGCGTTGGACGCGCGCCTTCGCATCCGCTTCGGACTGAGGAGTGCGTTTGGACTGAACGTTTTGAACCTCTCCATCGGCATCGGTGTCGGTGTCGATGATCGCCGGTTCCGCGCTGGACTCTCCGGCTGCCGATCCCGCGCTGGGAAGGGGCGCCACTGGGTTTGGCTCTGTAGGCGGCTCGGGGGCTAACCCCGCCCCACCAAGGCCGCCCAAGTCCCCGTCTTCCATGTCCGACAGGCTGGTCACATTCGAGCGAGCCGGGGCCGACGGCTGCGCGCTCACTTCCGGAGCACCCGCTGGGCCCTCAGAGAGTTTGGCCAAGCGCTGCGCGTTGACGGGTTTGTCGAAGTCCTGTGGGGTGTCGCCCATGTGGGAAGCTCTCTCGCTAGCTGACTGTGGCCCTTGGCCGGCGACCCAACTCCAAAAGCGCAGTGGGGCCCGGTCAGATATCGGCCCCCCATGGACGCAGGCTTGAGGGCGCCTGACCGGATCCGAGCGTCCCCATATTCAGGGCCGCGAGGGGGCGTTCTGACCCCTTGAGAGCAGATTGCAGAGGTGGCCGGCGAGCCGGGCGGCCCTATTCGCGTCCCGCGTCCACCAACTCGAAGGCGGCGCCGAGGACTCCTTTCAAGCCCTCGCGCTGCAGGGAAGAGATGCGCAGGGCGCGCTGCCCGGCGGCTTCCTCCAACTCTTTGAGGCGCTCTTCGTCCCCTTCATCTTCGAACTTGGTCGCCACGAGCACCCGGGGCTTCGCGGCCAACTCCGGAGAAAAGGTCTCTAGCTCATCACAGATTACTGCGAAAGCTTCAGCTGGCGGCATGCTGGCGTGGGCAGAAACGTCCACTAAATGCATCAAGCACCGACAGCGCTCCACATGTTTGAGAAAGCGATGGCCCAGACCATGACCCTCCGCGGCCCCCTCGATCAACCCCGGAAGGTCGGCGATGACCATGGTGACGCCGTAGTCCACTTCCGCGATGCCCACCTGGGGATCGAGGGTTGTGAAAGGATAGTCGGCGACCTTTGGCCGAGCGGCGGTGACCACGGATAGGAACGTGCTCTTGCCCGCATTGGGCAGGCCCACGAGCCCCACATCCGCGAACATCTTGAGCTCTAGGCGCAGGGAACGCTCCTCGCCCTCCGTGCCCTTGGTTGCCTTGCGCGGTACCTGGCGAACCGAGGTGGCAAAGTGGATGTTTCCGCGGCCACCGCGACCCCCCTGAGCCACCACCAAGCGCTCCCCGTCCTTGGTCATGTCGTAGAGCATGTTGCCGCGCTCTCGATCGAAAACCTGGGTGCCCACGGGGACCTCGATGATCACGTCGTCGCCCGATCGGCCGGAACACTTCTTGGTTGCGCCGGGACGACCCTTCTCCGCAACGTAATGGAACTGGCGGCCGACTCGCAGCAGGGAGGATTCCCCCACGCTGGCCAGCAGAATGACGCTACCACCGCCCCCACCGTCCCCGCCATCGGGGCCGCCGCGGGGAGCGGACAGCTCCCGCCGGAAGGAGACAAGACCGTCGCCGCCCTTTCCAGCGGTGACATCGATGTTTGTTTCGTCGCGAAACATGAGAGTGAGTTGGGTCTGCTCGAGGCGATCTAAAAAAACGTGGCGGGAAGTGTTTCCACCTCTCCGCCACATGTGCCGGTCATCCATCCACGGGGGGAGGGCGCCCAAGCGTTGAATTGTTTGCGGCGCTGACGCCGCGGGTGCGGTCTACGCCTCGACGGCGTCCACGTGCACGCGACGTCCAGCCTGGTAGCGAACCGTTCCGTCCACCATGGCGTAGATCGTGTAGTCCTTGCCCAGGCCAACGTTGGCGCCCGGTTTGAACTTCGTGCCGCACTGGCGAATGATGATGGTGCCAGCGGTGACCGTCTGGCCGCCGTAACGCTTCACGCCCCGATACTGGGGGTTTGAGTCACGGCCGTTGCGGGTTGAACCCTGTCCTTTCTTATGTGCCATTGTTCCTTAGCTTGTAGTTGGTGCCCTTATTGACGGAGCACCATTGAGTGGACGCTTAGATCGTCGGTCCTAGGCGTTGATGGCCAGGATGCGAACGCGGGTGTAGCGCTGGCGATGGCCACGCTTGACGCGCACGTTCTTGCGACGCTTGAAGCGGAAAGCGATGACCTTGTCACCCTTTTCCTCACCGAGCACCTCGGCTTTGACAGAGGCGCCAGCCACAGTGGGCTTGCCCAGCTGCACTTTGCCTTCATTCCCGACCATCAGGACTTGATCAAAGGTGATCTCGTCGCCGGGCTGGGCGTCTGCCTTGAGGTCGCAAAGGACGATATCGCCTTCGCGGACGGTGGTCTGTTCGTTTCGATCGTTGATGACTGCGTACATGATGTTCTCTCCGGGTCGCGGGCGCCATTAGGGCACCCGGCTGCGGATCAAGGGCGAAGAGTCTAGCCACTCGTCCCCCCACCGAAAAGAGCGGGGACCGAGATATATTGACTGAAAGAAGGTTTTTGTCCGGGTGCTGGGCCGTCAGAACGCTCCAGCACCCATGGGAATAGAGACCCGGCCGACAAGGGGCGGTTGTTCGCTCCTTCTCGGCCTGACCTCTAGCGCTTGCGGCGGCCCCCGGGGCGCACCTCGCGGCCGTCGGCTCGCAGGTAGCGCAGGACACTGTCCTCCGTCTGGTCAGGGACCCCGACCAGCTCGAGACTGCGCCCGGAGCTCTCCTCAAGGGCTGCGATCTCCTCATTCCGCACGGTTTGAAGAAACTCGACGGTGGCGGGATGGGCCCGAACCTCGATTTTGGTGAAGCCTTTCAAGCTCAGGGCTGACCCCAGGCGCCGCAGGATAGCGGCCGCTTTGGAGGACTCGGTGCGCTCACGACCGGCTCCGCGGCAGGACGCGCAAGGCTTGAAGAGCTTCTTGCTCATGCCCGGGCCCAACCGTTGGCGGGTCATCTCGAGCAGGCCGAACTGGGAGATTCGTCCCATCTTCGAGCGCGCCCGATCCTCTGCGAATTGGGCGCGGAAGGTCTGCTCCACCGTACGGCGGTTGGAGTTCTTCATCATGTCGATGAAGTCACAGACGATGATGCCTCCGAGGTCCCGCAAACGAATCTGACGGGCGATCTCAGGAACCGCCTCCATGTTCGTCTTCAAGGCGATCTCCTCGAAGTCGTGACTCGACGTCCGGGTCTTGCCCGAGTTCACGTCGATGGCCACAAGGGCTTCCGCTTGGTCAAACACGATCGATCCGCCCGAGGGCAATTCGATGCGCCGTGAGAAGATCTTCTCGAAGTCCTGCTCAACCCCTGCCTCGTGAAACAGGGGACGCTTGCCGTCATGCTCGACGATCCGATGAGCCTGCTCCGGCATCAAGAGTTCGGCGAACTCACGGATGTTCTTGTAGGCCTCGGGATCGTCGACAATGACCGATTCCGTTTCCGGTCCGAAGAGATCTCGCACGGTCCGAATGGCCGCGTCCGATTCTTGGTAGAGAGGCGCGGGGCCGTGGCCGTGCTCGAGGGCCTTCGACAACTTCTTCCAGGCGCTCAGCAGGTAATCCAAGTCGCGCTTGATCTCCGCTTTGGTGTGACCTTGGGTCGCCGTGCGCGCGATGACGCCCATGCCATCCGGCACGTCCATTGCGTCCAGGATGCGCTTGAGGCGTTTGCGTTCCTTCGACTCTTCAATCTTACGGCTCACACCCCTGTGCGAAATCGAGGGCATCAGCACCAAGTAGCGGCCCGGGATCGACAGGTAGGTCGTCAGGGTCGGACCCTTGTCTCCGATGGCGTCCTTGGTGATCTGAACCACAACCTTCTGCCCGACCTTAAAGAGCTCGCTGATCGGTCGCCGAGGACGGGCGCGAAAGCGTTTCTGGCGCGGCTTCTCGGCGCGGCCTTTCGTTTTCTTGGAGGATCGTCGACGTCCCTTGGAGCCCTTGCCCTTGGAGCCGGAGCCTTCATCGTCGTCGTCCGATCCGTCATCTGAGTCGTCCCCGTCGAGGTCCCCCGCCAGGGCAGCCCCCACTGCGGGTTGGGAGGAGTTCTCATCCCAATCCTCCGGGTCGACACTGGTCGAGAGCAATTGGCTCAAGGACACGCCCTTGTCCGCGTAGGTGGGCAGAACATCCGAGGTGTGCAGGAAGCCATTGCGTCCGCGACCGAAGTCCACAAAGGCGGCCCCGATCGAAGCCTCAATGTTCACGATGCGCCCGCGGTAGATGTCATTCACCAAAGAAGTGTCGCTCTCCACGTTCATTTGAAAGTCGAGGATCTTCCCATCGCGCACCACGGCGACGCGCGTCTCTTCCGAGTCACAGGCGTTCACCAGGATCTTGCGGTCCGGAACGATCGCAGCTTTCTTGCGGGTCGTCTTGGTCTCTTGCTCGTCGTCGGAATCGCTCCGGCTGCGGCGACCGCGTTTGCGACTGGTGGAGCCACTGGACCCCACGTCGTCGCCGTTCATCAACTCCGCTTCGTCGGGAAGCTCAGGAAGGGCGGGCAAATCGTCCTCTTCCCCCGGAATAAACTCGACGACCGCAGCGCCCGGCTTGTCCCGTTGGCTGACGATCTTCTTGGTTTTGCCACGACCTCCACGGCTGCCCCGGCGGCGCCGCTTCGCGACGCCCTCACCCGGCTCGTCCTCCGAATCGTCGGCTTCAGCAGCGACCAGGGGCTCGTCGTCCTCCGCCTCTCTACTGCCCGAACGCCCGCGACCTGCGCGGGTGCGCCGACGTGATTTCGTCCGGCGACTGGGGCCTTCCCCGTCAGAGTCGCGGTCCCCTTCTACGGAGCTTTCGGTGCTCGACTCTTCACCAGCTTCCGCTGCTGCTTTCACTTTCGAGCGCCCGCGACCACCACGAGTCCGGCGCCGGCGAGGCGCCTCCTCAGAAGTCTCTGGTTCGGCGAATGCCTCGGAATCGGAGCCCTTGGAGCTCGCTGCCTCGCTGCCTTCCCCGTCCTCGGAGCGCATCGATCTCCGACGGCCGTTGCGGGTTCGTGGGCGAGTCGCTTGGCGTTCGCCATCTTCCTCACTCGCGCGGCCACGTAGGGGCTCCCGATCGGATTTCTCGGAACTGGAAGCCTGAGCTTGTGCGTCCTGGGCTCCGACCTCGGACGTTTCTTGGTCCTCTCGGCTCCGGCTACGCGATCGCCCGGATGCCTTGCGAGTTCGGGTGCGGCGCTTGGGTGCCTCGGCCCCATCTGGGCGAGTTGCTGAATCCTCGATCGAGGCTTCCTTCCGGAGGGCGGGCTTGGAGTCGGAGTCTCGTGGCTCTAGATCAGCAGCCTTCCGAGCCTGTTTCTTGCGGCCGCTGCGCCGCGTCGCCGCCTTCTTGGGCGCCGCGCCGGGGTCTTCCGAGCTGCTGGAAGCGCGAGGGCTGCGCGGGCTAGATGTGTTGTCCTGTCCATCGGAGCCAATGAAGGCACCGAATCCCGGGGCTTTGGAGCCGGCCGGGTCGTTCGTTTGGGTCATGTCAGTGAGCGTTTCGCCCCTATGATTGAGGCGCGGTTCCAGACGGAATCAGCAGAGCGCTGCGCTCCTGGAAGGCCCCTCCCCCAGCGGCGCATGAATGTGCGCGGGCCATGGTGGGATCCAACCAAGGATGGAGCGGGAATTGGCGCGGCGCCCTGGGGCAGCTCACGGTCCCTGCCGAATTGCATAGCAAATCTGGTAGGGCGCGAAGCGCTCGCCGGGCGGGCGTGAATTCCAGGCTCGTGGCTCGTCTGGAAACGTAACTAGGTTTTTAAGGCGAACTTGCGTTCGCGGGGAAGTGGCCGGCGGCCACCCTGTACAAAAGGGCGGGCAATTCCAAATCGGAGGAGCCCGGAAAACCATCACGGCCTGCGGCCTGCGATGGGGTCTTATCTTTGACTATCGACATGCCGGCAGGAATCCCCAAGCGGGATTTATCGCCGATCCCCGGCAGAATCCCTCTCCTGGCGCCTTCTTTCCGGTTTGCCAGGCCATAGGAAACGAGAGAAGCCCCCCCTGAACCGAGGTTCAGGGGGGGCTTCTCTCGTTTTGGGTCGTGAGCTTCTACTGTCCCTTTGCTTCGGCGGTCTCGCCGCTTTCCACAGCCTGGTCCACCAAACGCTCCAACTCTTCCTTCAGAGCCGTCCGGCGCTTGCGCAGTTCACTCTGAAGAATCAACCTCTGGTCCTCCCGAGAGTGGACGATCGTCGGAGTCAGGAACACCATCAAGCTGCGCTTTTGGATGTTGTGCTGCTTGTGGCGGAAGAGGTAGCCCAGCAGCGGAATGCGCCACAGGCCTGGGACCCGGGTCTCGGATTTCGTCTCCGAATCGGTGGTCAAGCCACCGATCACCGCCGTCTCGCCAGAATCCAACATCATCGTCGTAACGATCGTCGAAGAGCGCGTGCGCGGTAGTGCGATTGAGCCTTCGAGTCCGGAGGCGCCCAAGGTGAACACGTCGAATCCTGGCGGAGCCAGAGCTGAGTTGCCCGTACCTGAAAGGCTGGTCTCTTTGGGGATCACTTCCATCATAAGACGGTCACTACCCGGGACAATGTTCGGACGAATCAGCAACTGGAAGCCAACCTCGACGGGCGAGTTTTGCGCCTCCGAAACGGAGAGCTGCAATCCACCGGCCTGGCCTTGTTCCGATTTGGCCTCGGCGTAGCGAATGGTCTCCCCCACAAAGATCGTGGCCGGGCGACCGTCCAGAGCAACCAACTTGGGCGCTTGGATCACCTCCGAAGAGGTGTCTCGCTGCAGGAGCCGCATGGTGGCGATCACTTGTGTGAAGTCCAGGGCGCCGAACACCGTCGTCGGGACGAAGGTCGCCCCGTCGTTGAACAGGCCGCCGCTCGCGGTGCTGTCGCTGGTGTAGTAAGGACCCTCGCCCGTGTGGTTTCCAATGAGGAAGTCCTCGAAACCGCCAGAGCCAGGATTGAATGGGAAGGTCACCGGGATAGCACCACCGGAGATGCTGGCACTAGGACCCGCATCACCGTAGTCCACGCCCAAGTTCAGCAGGTCGCCGTTGGTGGTGGTCACAAACTTCACGTCGACGAAGACTTGAAGAGGTTCCACGTCCAGAGCGTGAATGATGTGAGAGATCTGCTCGTGGGCTTGCTGCGTGTCGCGGATGATGACCACGTTTTGAGACTCGATGTAGTCGAGATCACCAGCCGTAGAGAGCGCCTTCGTCAGCGCGCGCAGCACGGTGAAGTGCTTGAACACATCGTTCTCGGGCGGGGCCAGCTTTCCGGCGATGAACTCAGACTTGATGACGGGCACGAAGGCTCCGTTGGGTCGCAGGTAGCGCAACTGGTAGGTCCGGGTCACGAGCTGGTCTTGCAGCAGCAAGGGGTCCACCACGCGCAACACGCCTCCGCGTTCTTCCACAACGGTGTAACCACGCGTTTTGGCAACTACGTCGAGGGCATCGCGCCACGGCACGCCGTTGAAGCTCACCGTCAGATTGCCCACCACCTCGGGGGCGATGACGATGTTCGCACCACTGATCTTGCCGATCGCGGTGACGATCTCCCGGATGTCCGTGTCAGGAAACTGGAACATCACCATTGGCGGCCTGGTGATGAGCAGCACGCCATTGCGGCGCTCCTCGATGACACAGCCTGCTTTTTCAGCGGCGATTTCCAAGGCGACACGCCAGTGAACGTCCGTCAACTCCAAGCTGCGGATCACCTGCGTTGAGATGACCTCCTGCTCAGTGTCGATGATTTCGATGTTTGCCCCAGAACGCTCGCGCAGGTTTTGCACGATGTCCTCCAGGGTACGCTCAGCCAAGTTCATAGAGACCCGGGCTTCGCGGTTGGCGACTTGCGCAGTGGCGCTATGAATGCCTGTGCAAAGAATGGCAAAGGCGACCAAGAGAAGTTTTTTCATCTGTCTAAAAGGTGGTCCGAAGTGGGGACGAGTTTGGTGCTGAATGAGGACCTAGAAACGGCGGGCGAGCACCACGCCGCGAAAGATGAACTCAATCTCGTCGGTGCGAATCTCGTTGATGATCAAGTCTTTCCCGAGCATGTCCCCCACAGAGAGGGACTGCCCGTTGATGTGAGCCACGGAAGGCGCGCCTTCCATGATGGCAATGCCGCGTACGTCGAGTTCGATCTCGTCGAAGTCGCGAACAATGCGTGCAATGTGGGCCTTGCGACGCAAGCGATCCACGAAGGGCTTGCGCAGAGGGTCGGCCTCGATGTAGTCGAGCTCTTCAGAAACGAGCCGGTAGGCATCCAGCGCCAAGTCGTACTCTTCGAAGTCGAAGTGGCGGTTCATGGCCTCCAACACTTCGCGAAGGCGCTCAACCGGCGGGCCGAGGGTCAGGCCGCCACCGCCCAAGTCGGCGCGCAGGGCCGCCAACTTGTCGACGACTTCCAACTGGAAGCGGCGACGTGAAGGCAAGTAGGTGATGGCCCCTTCGTCCTCGATGCGGCGCACAGACTCTTCGATTCCGGACATGCTGGATTCCAAGTCGGCGCGGGCGATCATCTCATCGACGACGTTCTCGGTAAGCTTGACCTTGTCGTTGAGCTTGCTGACGAGCACCATGTCGTCCACCAAGGACTGCACGATCTCCATCTGCTCCGGAACGGAAAGGACGCTTCCGCCTTCCATTGGAACGCGAGGGTCAATGAACGGGTCCCGACGACCGCGGATGCCACGGTAGTCGTAGGTCGACAAGGCCAGCTCCCGGCGGCGGCGACCGATCTCGCCATCCATTAGGTTGCGTTTGCGTTCGTAGCCTTCGATCTTCACCAGCTCGGCGTTGTTCTTCGGCTCGTAGACAAAGGTCTGGATGTCCACGTTGATCTTGTGATCCGCAAAGCCGTTCGCTTCAACCGAGTCGCGCTTGGCAGCCGTAATCTTGAGGGTCGGCAAACGCATGAAGCGCTTGTGAGTCTCCAGCATGTTGACGTAGTCGAGGAACTGGAACATGTCCGCTTCCAAGGTGAACGCATAGGTCACCTCGTCGAAGGCACGCTGAGAACCCTTGGGTTGGCGACCACCGGTGGTCTTCTCCTTGAAGCCCTTGATGCGCACCCCGGACTGATCTGAGAAGTCCTGAATGACTCGCACCCAGTTGTTCATGTCCTCGCTGTCCGGCAAGATGTTCCGAATCACTTCGGACATCTCGCGCTGAACGATGACCTCGCGCTCTAGAGTGCTGGTGCCCTCGATCAACTTGCGATCCACGATGATCTGCGCGCGCTTCGCTGCGACCGATTCGCGTGTTGCCTCGATGGTCCCGAAAAGTGAGAAGATCCAGTAGCCTAGGCCCACGGCAACCAAGCCGCCGCCGCCAAAGACTCCGGTCCAAAGTTTCTTTTCCTTATTCACTTCGCATCCCCCGCAGGCTTCATCTGGATCTTCAGAGGGAATCCCCAAACCACATTCGGAACGAGCTCGTCGTCCGTGATGCTCTCGGAACCGGCAGGCAGCGCCGGAGCTTCAAAGCCCTCGAGGAAGGGTGATTCGGTGATGTCGTCAAGGAAGTTGGCGACCTGCCCGAAGTTCTCGGAACCCGAGTGCCCGGGCGCCTCGATCTTCCCGGTTCCAGCGGCTCCCGTACCATCCTGTTGGACGGTCAAGGAGTCGAACCAGACCATGTGCCGGTCGCCGTCGTCTCCGCCGTTTACGACGTCCACGAACTGGTCAATTTTCCGGGTCCAGGAAATCCGACTGGAATTGATCTGCGCCAGGGTCTCCTCGCGCAAGGTGTGTTGCTTGCTCTCGGTTTCCAAGGACTTGTGGTATGCCACTTGCGGCTTCAGGCCATCGTCTTCGGTCTGCAGCACCGCCAGTTCACTGTCCACGGCGGTGGTCACTCCGATCGCGAGCCAACTAGCCCAAGCGAGTAGGGATGCGTTGACCGTCACAACCGCGCTCACCGCAAGCATGAGCTTGAGCGGTGTACGCGCCTTGCGGCGGTATTCCTCAGGGAGAAGGTTGATGCGAATCATGCTGCGCGCACTCTCGATGCAAGGCCAACGGCGACAACCAGGGTGGGAGCCCAGGCTTCAAGTTCTTCCACATCCACTCGGCTGGCGTCCACGCGCAGCCCCTCAAGCGGATTCCACGAGCGCGCGCGGCGCGCCGTGGCTTGTTCGATGAATCCCGCAACTCCGGGCGCCAATACGCCGCCACCTGAGAGCAGAATTTCTTCCACGTTGATGCCCGCGTGGTGCTCGACGTAATCGAGCGAGAGCGAGATCTCGCTGACCAGATCTTCCAAGACAGGAGCGATGGCACTGTTGACCTCTGCCTCCTGGGCTTCGCTAGCGCGCTTGATCGCTTCCGCTTCGAAGGTCTCCACGGAGAGCCGTCGCGCGACGGCCTGGGTCATGTCTGCGCCGCCAATGTTGATCTCACGACCGAAGCAGGTTTTCCCGCCGTAGAGCACGTTGATCGATGTACGAGTGGCCCCGACGTCCACCAAGGCGATGCCTCGCTTTTCACCTTCGACGTCCCCGGGCAGGACCCCACACAACTCCCAAGCATTCGCGAGGGCGAAGAGATCCACATCGATTGCGATGTGTTGCAGGCCCTTGCTCTGGACCATCTTGGCCTGAGCGTCGATCGCTTCGGTCTTGCAAGCGGCGAGCAGAACCGTCATCTGGTCATCTTCCGCATTGGAAGAATCCTCCGGCATTGAGCCATCGCTCGACGCGGGCGACACGCCCTCGACCGATTGACAGTCCATGACGACCTCGTCGAGATCGAAGGGCAGGTACTTGTCCGTTTCAAAACGGATCGCCTGCTTCAACTCGTTGTCGGACATCTTCATCATCGGCACATAGCGCACGACGACGGATTGCCCAGCAACGGAGGTCACGACTCGCTTGGAGCGGAATCGACCCTCACGGAAGCAGGCCTCGACGGCTTCTTCATGGCTGCCGTCCGGGGGAATTTCGATGCGGGCAAAACCCGTCACCACTGGTTCTGGGCCTTCCAGGGAGATCTCGATCGCTTTCACGACCGAACTGCCTAGGTCAAGACCTACGATGCTCTTGGATTTCCGAAACACAGTGCTTTCCGCCTCCAGGCTGGGTAACCATTGGTCTTCCGACTGGCAGAGCGCCAGCGAGAAGACATCTCACTCAGCGCACACTTCGGGCGGATTGCCCCCCTGGGTTTAGCTGGAACCACGAATTCGGAAGCTCAACCCACCCTGGAGTTCCCGCGCCGAAAGCCGGGCAGGGTGGTTTGTCGCGCCATCGTGGGCGATTCAAACCACGGCCCATTCGTAAGAGTCGCGCGGAGACGAGCTCCTACTCTCACCCTGGGCCAACTCCGGCGGCTTCTACCCCGCAGGCTTGGGGTGGGCGAAATGGGAGCCGAGCGAACAATCGCCCCTCGTCGGCCAGACCTCTAGCCCGGTCGATTCATGAGTCCATTTGCCAATAGTCCCAACTCGCTCTCTGGCGGTGCTTTGCGAAGCCTGGCCCCACAGGCGACCTTGTTGGTCGCCCTGGACGCCAGGATTTGCAAAGTGCCGCCAGAGAGCGAGAACGAGGCGAAGCCGAGTGGTTTGGGGCTATTGGCGAATGGATTCATGAATCGACCGGGCTAGGAGTGTTCCCGAAAGCCCGCCCCGATCAGGTTCGAGAGAGCCTCGATCAACTGCTCGGCGTCTGGTCCCTTGGCGGTCATGTGCAACTCGGAACCGCAGGTGGCTCCGAGGGTGATCAACTCCAGAATGGACCGACCGTTCACGCGCCGGTCCCGGCAACTAATCTGAATCTCACTCTCGAAGTCGAGGGCAACCGCGACCACCGCTCCCGATGGACGGGCATGCAGGCCCTCGGAGTTGACGATCTTGACGGTTCGCTCGCAATGCGCGGGAGAACGGCTTGGCGGGACAGTCATAGGTCGCGTCGACTAGACCGCGGCCATTTCCTTGAGCAGGTCCACCAGCTGCGTCTTCGTCTTCGCCGCTATCGCAAAGCGCCGGAAATCGGCCTCCTTGGCAAGTCGGGCGATCCAAGACATCATTTCGATGTGCGTCTCGGGATTGTGCTCTTCACCGGCGCGCTCGGGGCGCAGGATCGTGAAAAGAACCTGGACCGGCTCGCCGTCCACCGCACGCCATTCGACGCCGTCCCTGTGGACAGACAGGGTGCAGACCACGCGCGTCAGCCCGGGCAGCTTGACGTGGGGAATCGCCACGGTCATGCCGACTCCCGTGGAGGCCAGGTCCTCCCGCTCGCGCAGGGTGCGCAGGGCAACGTCCTCCAGGTCCTTATCGAGAACCCCCGACTTCACCATGTTATTGACGAGTTCAGTCAGGATGCCGTCCTTATCGGAGGCCTTTAGACTGACTGCGCAACTCTTGGGTTTGAACTGCTTCCAGAAGCTCATGATCGGCTCGGGATTCCGCCCCGGCATCGCGGCCGCAGGCAGTGGGGTTGGGGGATCGGGATTCGGGGGACAAGCCCGCGTTGGTCCAAGGGGAGGGTAGCAAAGTCCTAGGGCGGTGTCATCGGGGGGGATTCGGCGCGGAAGCCGGATCCCCCCCATTTTTGTGCCTGCCAGGTGGTTGCCTCAAAGGTGCTCTCGTTCCTGAGCGCCAGCATCGAACCCGCAGCGCCCTCCGGAACCGCCGCTTCATCCGTAGATTCAGCGTTGGATTGGGACGGCGATGCGGAAGAGGGATGGGGCTCTGGGGTGAGATCACCCCGGGCGACGGTCTGCTAGGCGTCCAGTTCGTAATCCATCCGTCCAGGACGGCGGCGTTCGATCGTCTGTTTCTCGCGCGAGCGCTTCATTTTCCTCGCCATCCTGGAGAGGGCCTCATCCAGGGCCCCGCGTATGCCATCGGCTCGGGCATCCGCCACGAGCACCGGCCCGTGGGGCACCGTGCAGATAATCTCCACACGATGGGAGTCGGCCTCCCGTTCGATTCGGGCCTCCATGGACGTCGCTCGATTGTAGAAGCGCACCAATTCGCCGATCTTCTCCTCGACGAGATGCCTCATTCCGGGTGAGTAGTCACCGTGATGGCTCGATACGTGTGTTTTCATGCATACCTCCGTTGTGATGCACTGGGGATGGTCGAGGTCCTCGCAAGCCCTGTCGTGGGCACGCCCACCCGATCCAGGGGCTGGACGCGTTGCCCGAGGGCACCGCGGAGAGCTGGCAGAAGCTCGATCCGTCGAAAGGTCTCACCCGCGCCGGTGCGCGGGGTGGCAAGGTCGTGAATTCGACGTTTGACAATCATTGAGACTCTGAAATAGAAGATGGATCCAGACTTGCGGGGGGGTCAAGGCGCGGCCCCACAAAAAGCCTGAGGGGAACTCCACGCAGGATGAAAACCCGCATAGCTAGGGGCTTTTCGTCCGAATCCCATTCAGAGCGAGAGCCGCCTTTTAGGAAATTTGTCGGGCCTTCTCGCAGCCCCTGGGGAGCAGAGAAATCCAGTTCCCGCGGACCCCGCCCCCTTAGAAAATCCCGGGGGTTCCGTTCGGGCCGGGGTCGACCCCGGGGAAGGTGGACTCGTTGTAGAGCACGCGCAGAAGGTACAGCCCCCCCGCCGGCGCCGTGGGCCCCGCACTGTTGCGCTCGCGGCTCAAAAGCACCTGCCGAATGCAATCCTCGGGCAAGCGCTGGCGTCCGATGTCCACCAAGGTTCCAGCGATCGTGCGCACCATGTTGTAGAGAAAGCCCTCGGCCTCGATGGCGAACGCCAAGGTGTCCCGGCGCTTGATCCAACGCAGTCGCTTGACCCGCCGCACGGTGCTCTTGCCCGGGTTGGAGCCCACGCTCGAGAGCCCCAGAAAATCGTGATCACCGATCAAGTCCAAGGCTGCCCGTTCCATGAGGGCGAAGTCCAGGGGCTGCGGGCACCAAGCCGTTTGGCGCTCCGCATGGGACGGCTTGAAACGGCGCGTGGAAATCACGTAGACGTAGCGTTTGCCAACCGCAGAGAATCTCGAATGAAAGTCATCGGCACAGGTTTCCACGCGATTGACCACCACGCTCTCTGGCAAATGCGCGTTGATTCCGTGGCGAAAGCGATCATCCGTCAGTCGCGTTTGCACGTGGAAGTTGGCCACTTGGCGCAGGGCGTGAACTCCCGTGTCCGTGCGCCCGGAACCTTGGGCGGTGACCTCCTCGCCGGTCAATTGAGCGACCGCGTCCTCGATGGTCTCCTGGACCGTGGTGAAGCCATCCTGACGTTGCCAGCCAAAGAAAGCCGACCCGTCATAAGCGATTTGCAAACGAAGGTTGCGCATCGCGGAAGTCTACCCCGATGCTGCCGGCCTGCTTTGCGAATCGCCCTGAATATGCCTTCAATGAGCTGATTCGGGGCGATGTTCTGAGGAGTTCAAGCGAGTCTGCGGCGCTCTGCTTCGGTCACGGACAACTCTCGTGACAGACCAGGCCAGAGGATGCCGCCGGGGGCTTCCCCGGACCGTCTGGTGTGCAGTCGGTCCGCAAGACCGGGTCGATCAGGAGGTGAACTTGCGCCGCTTGTAGGAACTCAAGATTCCCAGTTGGCCGCGGAACTTGGCCACGGTTCGGCGTGCGACCTTGTGCCCTCGGCGTCCAAGCTCCTCAGCGACCTCGTCATCGGAAAGGGGTTCCCTGGGGTCCTCCCCCACGAAGATGGAACGTACGATGCTGGAGAGGTCCTCCCGCGCGGGAGCCCCTTCCGCCCCAGTCGCTTGTTGAAAGAAGTAGCGCAGGGGAAAAATGCCCCAGGGGCATTGGACGTATTTGCCGCTCACCGTTCGGCTGACCGTTGAGAGGTGCACCTCCAGGATTTCTGCGAGCTCCGTCATCGAGAGCGGCAACAAGTTGCCAGGTCCTGACTCCAGGAAGGCGATCTGCCTTGCGAACACTTCACGGGCCACGCGCTGCAGAGTTTCTCCGCGCTGCGCCACCGCGTCCACGATCCAGCGAGCGCGCTCGACCCGATCACGGGCCCAGTCCTTGACCTCAGCGGGAGTGCCCTTGGTACGCGCCAAGCCAGCGATGCCCTCGTCGATCGAGACAGCCGGCAGCGCGCCCCACTCGACCCGCACCTGCCAGGTTCCATCCTCGTCACGGTCGGCCACCACATCGGGGCGAATGCCCGGTTGGCTGCTCGCGATGAGTTCTGCCCCGGGCCTCGGCTCCAGGAAACGCAGTTGATTGAGTAGCCCGCCCAACTCGTCCAGTTCGATGCCCATGGCGCGAGCCACGGCAGGCAAACGATTGGACGCAATGTCAGCGAGGAATTCCTCGAGCAGCCGACAGAGCAATAGGTAGTCCGGCGCATTTTCTTCGAGCTGCAACAAGAGGGCCTCGACCATGTCGCGCCCTCCGATGCCGCGGGGCTCGAGCCGTTGCAGTCGACCGATGGCGAGTCCGAGTGCCTTGGGGTCATCGTTCATGCCCTCCCCTTGAGCCAGGGCCAACAGCTCTTCATCGCACGCGGAAAGGTATCCATTCTCGTCCAGGCAGGTGATCAGAAACCGCATCCAAGCCAAGCTCTCTTCGTCCAAGTCCAGAAGACTCAGCTGCTCTCCGATGGTTTCCGCCAGGCCGCGGTCGCGGTCCGGCTGGTTGTTCATCATCTCAGCATGGCGGTCGCTGGCCTCCCAATCGACGCGGCCAGGACCTGCCTCGCCGCGCACGGGCTCCACCACCAAGGCTTCGTTCGCTTCGGCGGCTTCGGCCAAGTAGGCCTCGAGGTCCTGAGCCGGAATCTGCAACACCTCGATGGACTGCAGCAGCTTGGGCTGCAGCAGGAGTTGCTGTTCGGCGCGGGCGTGGAGGCCCATGGATGGACGGTTGGAAGCCATGATCTAGCACGGCTATCGACCGACAGGAGGGTCCAGTTGAGGGGCCAGGCCCCGGGCGAATCATCGCTGGGTCGAGGGCTGGGATGGGGCCCCTAGGGCCTCCTTCTCACCCCATCCGGCTAGTGCTCTTTCATTCGCTTGCCGATTGCGCGCCGGCCCTCAAGGGCATCCTCGAGGATGCCCTTGTGCAGGTACTCCAAGGCGCTGCCCGCTGGAACTCCGCGGGCCAGCCGGCTGAGGGTGGGCCGCTCGTCCCCCAAGGCGCTTTCGATGGCTTCCACCACGGCCAGGGCCGTGGCCTCGCCCTCCGAGTCGGGGTCGGTCGCGAGAATCACCTCGCGGATTCCACCGGCGCGCACCCTGTCCACCAGGTGCCCGAGGGCCAGATGGCCGAGTTCGGTTCCTTCCGCCGGATTCAGGGATCCCATCAACACGTGGTAGTGGCCGATGAAAACCCCCGCGCGCTCCAGCGCTTCCACGTGTCGAGGCTCTTCAACAACAGCGATCAAGCTTCCATCGCGGGCTGGATCCGAGCAGATCTTGCAGGGGTCTTGGGCGGTGATGTTGGCGCAGGAGGAACAGCGCCGCGTTTCCGCGAGGGCCCGGTCAATGATGCGCGCGAGCTTGCTCCCGGACGCGTCCCTCAAGAGGTGAAACGCCAGGCGCTCGGCGGTCACCCGCCCCACACCAGGAAAGCGCTCGAAGGCCTCGATCAGTTGGGCGAGTGGTTCGGGATAGGCCATTGGCGGTGCTTGCCGCTAAAACGTTCCGGGCAGGTTCAGGCCGCCGGTCACTTTGCCCAGGCGTTCCTTGCGCAACCTTTGGGCTTGGCCGATGCCGTCGCGCAGGGCGGCCAGGATCAAGTCCTCCAACATACTCTTCTCACCCGACGCAACGTTGTCGTCCAGGTTGATGGCGAGCACCTCCCCCTCCCCATTGACCTCCACGCGCACGACGCCGCCGCCGCCGGTTCCGACAACGATCTCGGACTTCAATGCCTCACGGGCCAAGTCCAGCTGCCGCTGCATCTCTTGCGCCTGCTTGAGCAGGTTGCCCATGTCTCCGAATGATCCACTCATGAATGAAAGGTGATGGTGTTGGTGAAGGAGTGCTTCAATCCTCGATGCGACCGTCAAAGGTCTCGCGGACTTGGCGGGTGAATGAGTCGCTTTCCCCGGGACTGATCTGGGAGCCGTCTTCGAGCCTGACCTCGACCGCTTCGCCCATCAGGTCCGAGAAGACCCGCGAGCACAATTTTTGATTGCGCGCATCGTGGATCAAGGGCTGGTCCGCTTGACGCAACTTCGCGAAGCGCACGATCGCCCGGCCGTCGGCGAGCTCCAACAGTTTTCCATGGGAGCCAAAGATCTGGCCAAGGGACGGCGCCTTGTCCGTCAGTTCCTCGACAAATCGCTTCCAGGCCTCGCCCTTGCTCGAACGCACGGCGCCAGCGAACTGGGGCTGTTGGCGACGGCGGGTGGCCTCGGGGGCAGCGGGTTGTGCGGAAGGCCGCGAAGGGCTGGCCTGGGGCGCGGCGCTCGTCCGTTGCGGGGCCGGGGCAGGCTGGGAAGCGCGGGCCGGTTGCAAGGTGACTTGACCCTCCGAGCGTGCCCCTGGCGGAGCAGCGGATTGCATGGGCGCCGCTGTTTGCACAGGGGCTGCGCCGCCCGCGGCCAAGCGCTGCTCTAGCTGCAAGAGACGCTGCACCACATCTGCCATGGAGAGCCCGGCCGCCGGTCGCGCCAATTGCAGCAGGGCCAGTTCCAGGATCAAAGGAGCTTGGCCCGGAAGCAGACGCATCTGATCTCTAGCGTGCATGAGGTCCTCGAGCATCAACTCGATGCGATCACCACCCAAGCGTTGAGCGATCTGCGCCATGCCCGCGCGGGACTCCGCGGGCGCATCGATCAGTGGGTTGTCGTGGCCGCAATGCGCGCACAGCAAGCAACCGCGCAAGTAAGTCATGACGGCGTCCGCTAGTTCGCGCTCGCCACCTTGGGCGCTGGCAACTTCGGACAGCAAGGCGCCGCGATCGCTTTCCACGATGGCTGCCACCAAACGTTCGATGCCACCACGATCCGCGCCTCCTGCGAGGCGCTTTGTGTCTTCCACGGTCGGCTGGTCTCCGACCAAGGCCAACAGTTGATCCGCCAGGGAGAGCGCGTCCCGCATCCCGCCACGGGAACGTCGGGCGATGGCCGCCGTCACACCGGCTTGCGCCTGAACTCCTTCGAGTTGGAAGACCTCGTCCAGACGCTTTTCGATGTCCGCTTCGCTGAGGGCCGAGAGCCTCAGAATCTGGCAGCGGGACAGAATCGTGTCCGGCAGCTTGTGGGGCTCGGTGGTTGCGAAGAGGAACTTCACATGGGCCGGCGGCTCCTCCAAGGTTTTCAAGAGCGCGTTGAATGCGCCCTTCGAAAGCATGTGAACCTCGTCGATGATGTAGATTTTGAAGCGCGCCTTGAGGGGCGCGTAGGCCGCTTGGCTGCGCAGCTCGCGCACGTTGTCGACGCCTGTGTGCGTTGCGCCGTCGATCTCGATCAAGTCCGTCTCCGTGCCAGCTTCCGCCGCTTGGCAACGGTTGCAAACTCCGCAAGGATTGAGCGTGGGCCCCTGTTCGCAGTTGAGCGCCTTGGCGAACAACCTGGCCGTGGTCGTCTTGCCCGTTCCGCGCGGGCCACAGAGCAGGTAGGCGTGCCCGATGCGCTCTTCTTGGATCGCCCCCTGAAGGGTCCGGGTCACCACTTCTTGGCCGGTCACTTCCGTGAAGGTCTGCGGCCGGTACTTTCGCGCTAGTACGAGATAGGACATGGACTGCAGTCTACCGCGCCGTCCCCGCAGGCACTATCCAGGACCCTAGGATCCACGCGGCACCGTACGCAGAATCCCGCACGGAGAAGCTCTCGCGCGCGCTTCACGCACAAAAAAAACAAGCTCGCCGAAGGGCCCGGGCACCCCGCACATGAATCGTTGTCCTTAGGGCTGCTCCGTTCCCGGCCTGACCCGGTTCGTACCCGATCCATCGCAGGGGACCGAACCCATCGCCGAGCTTGTCAGCGGGGTGCATCCCCAAGTTCTAGTTGTCCGCTCAGCCTCGTCTCCTCAGCGAGCCGCACCCGCCGTCGGGCACTTCCAGGATAGCCCATCGGCCCCCAGCGTTGTATGGCGGAGAGAGGGGGATTTGAACCCCCGGTGCCATTACGACACACCCGCTTTCCAAGCGAGTACCTTAAGCCACTCAGACATCTCTCCATTTACTAATTACTCGAAGCCTCCGAGTGGTGCCGAATCACCCAGCGAAACCGAAAACGCCCTGCTAGCGATCTCCGAAGGAGATGCCAAAAATAGCCTTCTGGTCCAGCCGCCGAAATCGAAAACGCCCCGCCACAGCCCCTGACCCTGAGAGCACGCGCTCCGGTTCTGGTTCTGCGTCGGCGCCCGGCGCCGAATTTCCTGGCTGCGCAGCGCATCCCGGACATGGCGGAGAGGGGGGGATTTGAACCCCCGGTGCAGTTGCCTACACGCTGGTTTTCGAAACCAGTCCATTCAGCCGCTCTGGCACCTCTCCGTGATCCGGGATCGACGCCCACCCCCCGATCTTGGCGGCGCTCAATTGCTGGGCAATCAAGGCGGCCTACCGAATCAGGATTTGGTGCGTCGCGTCAGGGCAAGTCGCCATGGCGCAGTTTGCTAGTGCGGGATTAGCTCCCGCTTCGTTTGCTTCGAAAGAACAGTTGAAGGATCTCGGCCGCTTCCGCAGCGAGGACTCCTTCCGTGATTGTAGCTCGGTGATTCAGTCGCTCGTCCGTGAGGACATTTCCCAAAGAAACGCAGGCCCCGAACTTGGGGTCCCGGGCTCCCCAGACGACCCTCGACATGCGAGCGTGGGAAAGGGCTCCCGCGCACATGAAGCAAGGCTCCAAGGTGGTGTAGCAAACCGCACCCGGCAAGCGCCCCACTCCCATTCGTTGGGCAGCGTCGCGAATCGCCAGGATCTCAGCGTGGGCACAGGGGTCGATGCGCGATCGAACCTGATTGTGGCCGCGGCCGATGATCTCACCATCGAGAACGATGACGGCTCCAACGGGGACCTCGTCCAAGTCACGGGCGAGAGCCGCCTGCGCCAGGGCTTCTTGCATGAAGCGCCGGTCGAGGGAGTCGTCAGCGTGGGTGTCCATCGACGAGAGTGTCCATCGAACAGGGGTTGCGGATCGCCGGGATCGATCGTTCCCGGTCGCCCGAGTGGCAGGACCAGGCGATGTGGCAGGGCTGAATCAGTCGGAACTTCAGAGAGCGGGTCCGAGCGGGGGCCGAGCCATTCATTCAGGGGTGCGGCGATCGTCCAACGGCCGACAAGGGTCGGTGGGACGTCTTCGTAACCCCCGGAAGTTGACCGGGCAGCGCCCTGACATGTAAGTGGTACACCCGACAGGATTCGAACCTGTAACCTCCTGATCCGTAGTCAGGTGCTCTATCCAGTTGAGCCACGGGTGCGTTTGGGGGGGAGGTTGTAGCCCTCCGACTGGGACCTG
The DNA here is from genome assembly GCA_937905825.1 of uncultured bacterium. Classification (GTDB taxonomy): domain Bacteria; phylum Planctomycetota; class UBA1135; order UBA1135; genus JABACD01. The sequence continues at coordinate 143,486 of CALCXM010000074.1, read as the reverse complement.
TCAAGCGCGCCTCCTAGAACGATTGAGAAGTTCCTGCATCCCCCCAAATCTCCCGGAGGGTGCCGTTGTCAACGGGCCCTTTGCCCCCTACCCCGCGCGAGACAGGAGCTTGCGTCCTCAAGGCGGGATTCGGCACAGCTCGCCTGTTTGCGCCGTGGATCCGGGGCTCGCAAAGTTTAAAGTTGGGTCCATGTCCTCGTCACAATCGATTCAGAATCTGGTCTCCCTTCAGGACGTCAACGACGCCACCCTGGAGGACATTCTCAACCTCGCCAGCGACCTCAAACGAGTGAGCGCCGCCCCCAGCCTGACTGGCCGATCCGTGGGGCTGCTGTTCTTCCGAAGGTCCTTGCGCACACGCATGTCCTTCGAGTCCGCAGTCCACGGCCTCGGCGGGCACTCCATCAACCTCAACGCGTCCTCGGACTTTTGGGAGTTGGAAGCGCAAGAGGGCGTCATCATGGACGGCCGCGCGCCGGAGCATATTAAGGACGCAGCGCGCGTGCTTTCACGCTACGCCGATGCCCTCGCCGTGCGCCCCGCGGCGGAAGGTCAGTCCTGGAGCAAAGATCGCAAAGACGAACGCATTCGCGCCTGGGCCGAATTCGCGGAGGTCCCGGTCATCAACATGGAGAGCGTTTTGTGGCACCCGCTGCAAGCACTCGCTGACTTGATGACCATGCGTGAAAGCCTGGGCAATGACCTGAGCGGCAAGCAGCTCGCGATCAGTTGGACGCACTCCCCCACCCCGGCAAGCCCAGCGGTGGTTCACTCGCTCATGCACGCAGCCCTGCGCCAGGGCATGGATGTTCGCATCGCTCACCCCGCCGGCTACGAACTCGATGAAGACGTGATGGCCGCGGCCGCAGACTTGGCGCAAAGCCACGGGCGTTCGATCAGCACCACCCACGATCAGAGCGAGGCCGCCGATGGCGCGCACATCGTCTACGCCCGCTCCTGGGCCTCCCTGCAGGATTACGGGAACCCAACCCTCTCCGCCAGCAAGCGTTCACGCACCACGGACTGGAAGGTGGACGAGGCGTTGTTGCAAAAGGGCAAGGACGCAAAACTGATGCACGCGATGCCAGTGCGGCGCAACCTGGAAGTTCCCGACGCGGTGCTCGACGGAAACAGCAGCTTGATCTACCAGCAGGCAGAGAACCGCTTGCACTCCCAGAAGGCGTTGCTGCTCAAGCTGCTCGGCACCTGATCGGCTCAAGCCTTGCACGCGACCCTCCCCCGCCTGAGTTCTGCCCCCTGCCTCTGATTCGCCTATGTCGACTGCACCGGACTTCGTTCACCTTCACGTCCATTCGGAGTACAGCCTGCTAGACGGTGCCAATCGGATTGGGGACCTCGTCAAGGCTTGCGTCGAAGACGGTCAAAGCGCCTTGGCCCTGACCGACCACGGCAACATGTTCGGTTCGGTCGAGCTGTACCAGAAGGCCACGGCGAAGAACATCACTCCGGTCATCGGCTGCGAGGTCTACATCGCGCAGAAGTCGCGCAAGCTCCCCCACAGCAAGAAGAAGGGCAATGGCTACAACCATTTGACCTTGCTCGCGCGCAACGAGGTGGGCTTTCAAAACCTCAAGCAACTCGCCACCAAGAGCTACCTCGAGGGCTATAGCTTTCGACCGCGCATCGACACGGAGCTCTTGTGGGAACACGCGGAAGGCTTGAACTGCCTGTCCGGTTGCTTGGCCGGTGACTTGAATCAGATGTTCCTGCGGGGCAAGGAAGCCGAAGCGGAAGAGAAGGCCATTCAGTACAGGGACCTCTTCGGCAAGGAACACTTCTGGCTCGAAATCCAACGCAACGGGATTGACGATCAGAACACGGCCAACGAGAGCATGTACCGGCTGCACCAACGCACGGGCATTCCCCTGGTCGCCACCAACGACATTCACTACCTCAGGCACGAGGACTGTGAAGCCCAAGATGTGCTGCTGTGCATCAACACAGGAGCGAAGAAGGCGGACGAGAAGCGCTTCCGCTTCGACACCAAGGACCTGTTCTTCCGCACGCGAGCGGAGATGGGCCATCTCTTCCGAGACATGCCGGAAGCGGTCAAGGCCACCATGGACGTGGCCGGCCAAACCGATCTGAAGATCGAATTCGGCGAGTACCACTTGCCGATCTTCGACCCCGGCACCGGGGAGACGGAGAAGGAGTGCTTCGATCGCCTGCTCGAGGAGGGACTCGCGCAGAAGTACGGCACCGTCAACAAGGAGGCCCGGGATCGACTCGAGTACGAGAAACGCGTCATCACCGAGCTTGGATTCGTCTCCTACTTCCTGATCGTCTGGGACTTGATCAAGTGGGCCAGGGACAATGGCATCCCGGTGGGCCCCGGACGTGGATCGGCGGCGGGCTCCATGGTCGCCTACGTGATGGACATCACTCGGGTTTGCCCGCTCAAGTACGGACTCATTTTCGAACGCTTCCTCAACAGCGCTCGAGTCTCGATGCCCGACATCGACATCGACTTCTGCAAGGAAGGTCGCGAACGGGTGATGCAGTACACCCGCGAAAAGTACGGTTCCGAGAAGGTGGCTCAAATCGCCACGTTCGGAACCATGGCGTCGCGAACGGTGGTGCGCGACGTGGGGCGCGTACTCGACATCCCGTTGAAGGACGTGGACATGATCGCCAAGAAGATCCCCCAGGGTCCCGGCGCACCAACCCTGGCCAAGTCCATCAAGCAGGACGAAGACCTGATCGAGCTCGCCGCCCGCGAGGACTTGAAGGAGTTGTTCAAGCTCTGCCTGCCCCTCGAAGGCCTGGCTCGCCACATGTCGACCCACGCCGCCGGTGTGGTGATCGCGGACAAGGCCATTGATTCCTACGTGCCCCTGGCCCTCAACGGCGAGGACATCGTCACCCAATGGCCCGCTCCGCAGTTGGAGGAGATGGGGCTCTTGAAGATGGACTACTTGGGCCTGCGCACCCTGACCATCCTCGGCCGTGGGCTCGCGAACATCGCCAAGATCGGGCTTACGCCGCCGGACTTGGAGACCATCCCCCTGGACGATCCGAAGACCTACGCTCTGCTCATGTCCGGGGAAACCCAGGGCATCTTCCAGCTGGAATCCGAGGGCATGCGCAAGCTCATCACGCGCATCAAGCCCGACTGCTTTGAGGACTTAATCGCTATCCTTGCGCTTTACCGCCCGGGCCCCTTGGAGTCGGGCATGGTCGACATGTTCGTGGCGCGCAAGCACGGGGAAGAGGAGATCATCTACCCCCACGAAAGCCTGGTGGGCTTGCTCAAGGAAACCTACGGCTGCATCGTGTACCAAGAACAGGTCATGCTGATCTCTTCCACCTTGGCCAACTTCTCGCTCAACGAAGCGGACAACTTGCGCAAGGCCATGGGCAAGAAGAAGCCCGAGATCATGCAGAAGTTCTCGGCCCAGTTCCTCGAAGGGGCCGTGTCCAACGGTTGCGATCCAGGCACGGCTCAGGAGACCTGGGACAACATCATCAAGTTCGGTGGCTACGGCTTCAACAAATCGCACTCCACGGCCTACGCCTTGGTCACCTACCAAACCGCGTACCTCAAGGCCCACTTCCGCGCCTGCTTCCTGGCGGGCAACATGTCCTGCGAGATGGGCGACGCGGCCAAGATCAAAGAGCTCTCCGACGACGCCCGCAACTCGGGCATCGACATCCGTTTTCCCGACATCGCGAAGTCTGCTTGGGAGTTCGCCGTCGAGGACACGGGCATTCGCTTTGGCCTCGGGGCGATCAAGGGCACGGGACAAAAGGCCGTGGAAGCCCTACTGGCAGGCCGTGAGAAGCTGCGCAAGGAAAACCGCGAGCTGACCCTGCACGAACTGTGCTCGGTGGTCACGCCAGCGGAAGTGGGCAAGGGCGCCATGGAGGCGCTCATCAAAGCCGGTATGTTCGACCCGGGAGGTCACAACCGCGGGGCGGTCTTGGCCGGGCTCGAGTCAGCCTTCGCGGACGGAAATCGCGCGGCCAAGGACCGCAAGTCAGGCCAAACTTCACTCTTCGGCGCCAGCCCCGGTACCGATAAGCAAGAGTCTGCGAGCGACGGTATCGACGACAGCAAAGCCTGGAACAAGGCCGATACCCTCAAGGCCGAGTTCGATGTCTTGGGCTTCTACCTTTCAGGACATCCGCTCGAGGAACGCGCGGGTCTGATCGCGATGCTCTCGAGCGGAAGCACCGACCGCATCGCCTCCATGGGGGGAGCCTCCGACATCTCTCTTGCCGGCATGATCATGGGCTTGCAGATCATGGTGGTGAAGTCCGGACGCATGGCGGGCTCCAAAATGGCGCGCTTCCGACTCGAAGACCTCAAGGGCAGCGTCAACATCACCTGCTTCCCGCGAACCTACGAAGAGGTCAAGGACAGTCTGATCGATGGCAGCGTGGCCGTCATCCGCGGCAAGGTGGAAGAGGACAGCGAAGAGCCCGCCATGATCCTGGACGAGGTCATGACCCTGGAAGAAGCCCTAGCACGCTTCCAAGGAGGCCTGATGGTCAACCTCGGCCCCGAGGACAAGGGACTGCTCCAACCCTTGCGCGAGACGATCGGTGCTCACAAGGGCAAGCAACCCCTGTACTTCCAAGTGACCGGCAACGATGGCGCGAGCCGCCGGGTTCGCGCGGACAACAAGTTCGCTGTCGCGATCACGAATGATCTGGCCGTCGACATCCACAAGCTGCTGGGTTCGGGCCGCGTGCACATGACCAGAGTGTAGGCGCTAGGCCAATCGAGCCCCCCCCCAGTCCGTGCAACGTCGCTAGGCCGACCGTTTGCGGGTGATGAGTATGTCCGACACGCAAGACTTCGCGCGTAGCGACACCAAAGCCTGGAGTCGTCAGAATCCAGCCAGCGTGGGTGCCCACCACGCCAAGAATGGCTCACTTCAAATCAATAGGAAGGAGCCTTCGGTCGGACGTGATCAGCTTGAAGCTACAGCCAAGAGCTTCATGGAGGAACTCCACGGCCTGGTCCTCACCATGGACGCCCTTCGCTTTGATGGCGAACGGTCCACCTATCAATGGACACTCGATGGCACCAACGCTGGGCTAGGCGGCACAGAGGTGGCCACAAACAAACCCGCCCCCCTGTTCCGGCAAGGCCGAATCAAGGGGGCAGATCTAAGTTGTGGGGCTGGCTGGAAGCCGGCTACTCGTCGTCGCTGCCGATCGAGACCTCGATCGAGCGTTCGACGAACTCGATGATGCCGCGGGGGGCAGCATCGCCCAAGCGGGGCTTAGCCAGCTTGAGAATACGGCAGTAGCCGCCGGGCCGTGCACTGAAGCGCGGACCAATCGTCTCGAAGAGCTTGATGACAGCGGCCTTGTTGCGCAGCTGCGCGAAAGCGCGGCGACGATTGTGGACGTTGTCAATCTTCGACAGGGTGACCAGCTTCTCGACGAAAGGCTTGATGGCCTTCGCTTTGACGAGAGTGGTGGTGATTCGTTCGTGCTCGATGATGGAGGACGCCATGTTCCGCATCATTGCGGTTCTGTGGCTGGCCGTCCGTCCGAGCTTGGCTCCGGATACTCTGTGTCGCATCTTATTATGACTCCAATTGGGTCTGGCTTATTCCTTGCGGAACGGGCTCAGACGCTCATTCCTAGGCTGAGTCCACGCTCGCTCAGCTTGTTCTTGATCTCAGTAAGGGAGGTCTTGCCGAGGTTTTTGAGGTTGATCACCTCGTTCTCGGAAAGAGTGACCAGGTCGAACAGGGTCCGAAGGTTGGCACCATCCAGGCAGTTGCGCGCCCGCACGGAGAGTTCCAAGTCGGAGATCGGCGCCTCGAGGGCGTTGTTGAGCTCCGTGTTCTCCCGGTTGGCTTCGTTGAATTCCGACGCGCTAGGATCCGCAGCGACAAAGTCGCCGTCTCCCTTCGAGTCGAACATCACGAACGCGTTCAAGTGACGACGATAGACCTTGGCGGCCTCCACCAAGGCGAGCTCGGGGCTCACCGTACCGTCGGTCCAGATTTCCAGGACCAAGCGATCGTAGTTGGTGAACTTGCCCACTCGTGTGGCCTCGATCGCATAACGAACGCGGTGCACCGGTGAGTAGATCGAGTCGACCGGAATCGTTCCTAAGGGGTGCGAAACGTCCTGGTTCTCCTCGGAGGGCACGTAGCCTCGGCCACGCTTCACGTCCAACTCCACTTCGAAGTCCGTGTCGAGGGTCAGGGTGGCGATATGCAGCTCCGGGTTCGCCACGCTGGCGTCCCCTTCACATTCCACATCGGCGCCAGTCACTTCGCCCTTGGTCGACTTCTTGATGCGGCACTTGATGGTGCCCTCACCCTCGTGCTTGATCCGCAGTTTCTTGAGGTTGAGGATGATGTCAGTGACGTCCTCATAAACCCCGTCCAGGGAATCAAACTCGTGGGCAGCGTGTTCGATACGAACAGCCGTGATCGCGCTACCCTCGATCGAGGACAGCAGCACGCGCCGCAGACCATTGCCGATCGTGTGGCCGAAACCACGCTCGAAGGGCTCAATCACGAAGCTCCCGTAGTCCGAGGTCATCGTCTCGGTGTCGGGCACTACCCGCGAGGGCAGCTCTAGATTACGCCAGCGAATCCTCATTTGTCTTTATCGTGCTTACTCGGCTCGTGCCGTGTGTTTTGTGCGTAGCCCGCAGGCCAAGTTGGGTAAATCCAAACAGGGCTGGGGATGAGTCAAGCGGGGTGGCCTCACCCCGCTCTTTTTGATGGTTGCTCGCCCCCATCATGGGGGCGCGCAGGATCGTTCCTAAGCTGGCCCGAATATCGGGGCCCTTTAGGATCCTTACTTCGAGCAGAGCTCGATGATGAGCTGCTCTTGGATCGGATGGGGCACGTCTTCGCGGGTCGGGATACCGATCACGGAGGAAGTCAGCACATCGCCGGCAGCTTCGATCCACTTGGGAACGGGCTGGGACTTGTTCACTTCAACGGCCTCAGCAACGATCTTCCGGGTGTTCTCTTTGGTCGAGGGAGTCAACTTGTCCCCAGGGCGAACCTGGAAGGAACAGATGTCCACACGACGCTCGTTCACCATGAAGTGACCGTGGTTGATCAGCTGGCGTGCGTGGTTGCGGCTGAGCGCAAATCCACTCGAAAGCACCACGTTGTCCAAACGACGCTCGAGCAGCATGAGGAGGTTTTCCCCCGTGTTGCCCTTGAGACGCTCGGCTTCCTTGAAGTACAGCTTGAACTGCTTCTCCTGGACGCCGTAAATGCGCTTGAGCTTCTGCTTCTCGCGCAGGCGAACACCGTACTCGGTCACTTTCGTGCGCTTCTGCGCGTGAACTCCCGGCGGGTAGTCCCTGCGCGCGAGCGCACACTTGTCTGCGAAACATCTCTGGCCTTTCAAGAAGAGCTTCATCCCTTCCCGGCGGCACAGCTTGCACTTATTACCCGTATATCGAGCCATTGTTCGTGTCCTGTCCTTCGTGGATCAGTTGTGGACCTAGACGCGACGCCGCTTGCTGGCGCGGCATCCGTTGTGAGGAAGAGGGGTCACGTCCTCGATGGAGATGACCTTGAGACCGGCATTGTTCAGAGCCCGGATGGCCGACTCACGGCCAGACCCGGCGCCCTTCACGCGGACATCGACTTCGCGCATACCATGACGGATGGCGGCGGCGGCGGCGCTGTCGGAGGCACGCTGGGCAGCGAAAGGGGTGCTCTTACGAGTGCCCTTGAAACCCATGGCTCCTGCGGAACCGGCGGAGACCGCCGCCCCACTGGGGTCGGTGATCGTGACGATCGTGTTGTTGAAGCTGGCCTTGATGTGAACAACGCCTTTGGAGACGTTCTTCTTCGGCTTGCGTTTTGTGGTTTTTGCCATTGTTCTATGTTCTTAGCTTGAGGTGCCGTTCTATCTGTCTGGCCTTGGGCTGCGGGACGACTCAAGCAGAGGCGCCCAGGTCCCAGGACCTTAGAAAGACTGAAGTCACAAGGGAGAAGCCTGCCGCGTTGGACAGGCCACCCGCCTACTTCATGCCCTTCACCGACTTCTTGCCGGCAACCGTCTTCTTCGGACCCTTCCGCCCACGGGCGTTGGTACGTGTGCGCTGACCGCGAACGGGCAAGCCACGACGGTGACGAAGACCCCGGTAGCAGCCAATGTCGCGCAAACGCGCGATAGCCGCCGCCTTGCTCCGACGCAAATCACCCTCAACCTCGTAGGTCTTGGAAAGATGCGTCGCGAGCGTGGTGATCTGTTCTTCCGTCAGGTCCCGGGCCTTCATGGCGGGGTCCAACTTGAGCTCCTCGCACACGATCTTGGAACGGGTAGTGCCCACCCCATAGATGTATGTAAGCGCAAACTCGAGACGCTTATGGTTCGGGATGTCTACACCAACTACGCGCGGCATACTGATGGCTCCTTCGTGCTCATGATCATGGCTTTTTGTTTTTGCCCCTTAGGGGGACGGTTGGTTCTTGCCTCTGGCGGCATTTGGCCACCGGGCAGAACCCAGCGCCTCGTTCGAGATTGTTGTGGTGGCCTATGGCCTACTTACCCTGTCGCTGCTTGTGGCGTGGGTCACTGCTGCAGATCACACGAAGGACGCCGCGGCGTCGGACCAACTTGCAGTTCACGCACATGCGGCGAACACTACTCCGGACTTTCATCTTCTACGTCTCCGTCGATACTTACGGTCTCCGCGCGAGGTGATACGACCCTTTGTCAGGTCGTAAGGGGACATCTCGACGGTGATTTTGTCTCCGGCCATGATGCGGATGTAGTGCATCCGCATCTTGCCACTTACATGGGCCAGAATCTCATGACCTGACTCCAGTCTTGCGCGAAAGCGAGCATTGGGGAGGGCTTCCTCCACAATCGCTTCCACGACGATCGGTTCTTCTTTTGCCATTAGCAGCCTCCTCCAACGAGAGCTTCTTTGAGGGCGCTAAATACGACATCGGGGGCCTGGTCGCCGTTGATGACTTCCAAGCTTCCCGTTTCGCGGTAGTAATCTACCATCGGCTGGGTCTCTTTGCGGTACACCTTCAGGCGCTCTTTGACAACTTCTGGCTCATCGTCCTTCCGTCGGTACAGTTCGCCCTGACAGGAATCGCAGATTCCCGGCTTCTGAGGAGGTGAAAACTCAGCGTGATGAATGTTGGTGCAGCCCTTGCAGAGCAGGCGCCCGCCGGCCCGGCCAACCAGGACCGACTCGGGGACCTCTAGCAGCAAGGTTTTGCTGTTTTGGTTCTCCAAGGCCTTGGTGAGGGCCTTCGCTTGGGGAAGGGTGCGCGGAAAGCCGTCCAGGAGGTATCCCCCACGGCAATCATCGGCGGCGACCCGATCAAAGAGCATGTCCAGAACCAACTCGTCAGGGACCAATCCGCCCCCTTCCATGAATCCTTTGGCCTTCTTCCCCAGCTCCGTCCCCTCTTTGAGGTTGTGCCGGAAGAGATCGCCCGTGGAAATATGAGGGATCTCACACTCGGCGGCGAGCCGCAGAGCTTGAGTTCCCTTCCCAGCACCGGGAGGGCCGAGCAGGATCAAGACCTGCCCGCCAGTGTTGCCCGTCGAGGACACTGTGTTGCCCGTCGAACTCATGAACGGTCCTTCTTGGTCCAGCCAGGTCCGCCGGAATTTCCGCCGGACTGACTGTCGTAGCCCTTGGCTACCAGTTGGGATTGCAAGCGGTCCACCAATTCCAAGGCCACCCCCACCACGATCAGCACCGAGGTGCCACCGAGGAAGTACTGGAGACTCATGGGCAAGGAGCTGTCCTTCGTAACGAAGGACGGCAAGACTGCGATCACCGCAAGGAAGGCTGCGCCGGCAATGGTGATGCGGGTCAGGACGTTGGAGAGGTACTCCGAAGTCTTCGCACCAGGCCGAATGCCGGGGATGAAGGAGCCGTGCTCGCGCAGGTTGTCAGCGATCTCATCCGGCTGGAACATCAGACGGTTCCAGAAGAAGCAGAAGCCGAAGACGAGCGCCACATACAAGCTGACGTGGATGAATCCGGTGGTATCGCTGAAGATCCGGGCGAGGCCGTCCCATTCGAGCCATGCAAAGAGCAGGCCCGGCACCACGAAGATCACGGAGGCGAAGATGATGGGCATCACGCCGGCCATGTTGACCTTGAGGGGCAGATAGTGGCGCTGACCGCCGTAGACGCGTCGACCACGAGTCAGGCGCGCATACTGGATCGGCACACGGCGTGCGCCCTTGTGAATGAAGGTCACGAAGAAGACCGTGACGATCCAGATACCGCTGATCTGCAGCAGGATCTGCCAGAAGCCCTCATCGGAAGCCATCTCCAGCAGGGAGATCGGCATCTGGGCGATGATGCCCGCCATGATGATCAATGAGGCTCCGTTCCCGACCCCGTGTTCGGTGATCAACTCACCAATCCACATGACCAAGAGTGCGCCGGCCATCAGGGACGCAATCACGATGAACCCAAGCAGGAAGGTATGCTCACGCATGCTCTCGTCGATCATCGACGTGTCCTGAAGGAACACACCGGTGAAAACGAAGATGGCTTGCAAGAGCGCGATCGGCACCACGGACAAGCGCGTCCACTGGTTGATCTTTTTCTGCCCTGAAGCCCCTTCCTTCGTGATCGCCTCGATGGTCGGCGAAACCTTGCCGAGCATCGAGAAGATGATCGAGGCCGAGATGTACGGCATGATTCCAAGGCTGAACACGGTCGTCTGACCGAGAGCACCGCCAGAGAAGGCGCTCATCATTCCGAGCACACTTCCCCCACCAGCACGTTGGAGGTGTTCGGCACTCATGCCGGGGATCGGAACCTGGAAGCCCAATCGATATGCGAGCAACAACAGAACTGTTGTCACGATTTTGTTCCGCGTGTCTTCGATGCGGAAAACGTCCAGGAAAGAGCTCACTAGTTTGAGGCTCCTGCTTCAGCGCAGGCAACGAGCTCGCTGCCTTTCTTGTCCAGGAGAACCACGGTGCCGCCAGCGGCCTCGATCTTCTCTTGGGCACTCTTGCTGAACTTCTGAGCGCGCACCGTCAATTTGGTGGTCAGCTCACCGTTGCCCAAAACCTTGAGCAAGGGAGTGTTCTCACTGGCCAGGCCAGCTTTGATAATCGTGTCCAAGTCCACCGTAGCACCCGCCCCGAGGCCGTTGAGGGCTTCGACGTTGATGGTGGTGTAATCCGTGCGGAACCGAGCGTTGGTGAAACCACGCTTGGGAACTCGACGATAGATAGGCATCTGACCACCCTCGAAGCCCGGCTTACGACTGTAACCCGAACGGGAGCCTTGCCCCTTGTGGCCGCGGCCGGAGGTTTTCCCCGAGCCACTACCAGTACCGCGGCCAATGCGTCGCCGCTTCGTGTACTTGGTGCCTTTGCTGCAGACCGTTTTGAGATCCATGGTTCCGTTGTCTCTTTGCTTTCTAGCTGACTAGTAGTTGAACTTGTGTCCGTCGCGCGAGCTTAGAGCTCGACTCCGCGCAGGGAGGCAACTTGTTCGCGGGTGCGCAACTGAGCGAGCGCGGCGAGAGTGGCCTTCACAAGGTTGATCGGGTTCGTGGATCCGTAGGACTTGGTGAGGATGTTTGTAATCCCGGCCATTTCGCAGACGGCGCGTACAGAAGAGCAGGCGATGATGCCCGTACCAGAGGACGCCGGGATCATGAGGATCTGGGCGCCACAGTAGCGACCGATCACTTCGTGAGGAATCGAGCCACCTTTGCTGACGGGAACGCGCTGCAAGTGCTTGCGTCCATCCTTGGCGGCCTTCTCAATAGCGTTCGGAACCTGGCGAGCCTTGCCGAAGCCGTAGCCCACAATGCCCTCGCGGTTGCCAATGACGGAAAGGGAGGAGAAGGAGAATCGACGTCCACCCTTCACCACCGCCGCGGAGCGGTTGATCTTGACGAGAGTCTCGGTGAGATCACCCATTCCCTCGACTTCCATCGTGTCGATGTATTCGGTCTTGTGCTTCATGTTATTGCTGATTCGGTGAGGCTTAGAAGCGCAGGCCACCCTCGCGGGCTGCATCGGCGAAGGCCTTCACTCGGCCATGGTATTTGGAGGAACCGCGGTCGAAGGCGACCTGGTCGACGCCAGCGGCTTTCGCACGGCTGGCGAGCTCGCCACCAAGGATGGCGGCTTTTTCGGTCTTGGTCTTGCCGTTCAATTGATCGGCAAGAGCCTTCGAGGTGCTCGTGACGGAGGCCAACGTGTGGCCCGTAACGTCATCGATCACTTGCGCCGAAATGTGCTTGGTCGTACGGACCACGGACAGACGGATCAACTTGCTGTGCATACGCAAGCCACGGCGGACGTGACGTTTGCGGCGCAGGCGGGTGTTTTGTTTGTGGAGGATCGCTCTCATGGAACTGTTCTTTATGCAGCCAGGCTATCTGGCAATTGCGGACCCCTGATTTGGGATCCAATTACTATGCGGGGCCTAGCTACCGAAGGACTTGCCCGACTTGCGACGAACGTACTCACCGACGTAACGAATACCTTTACCCTTGTAGGGCTCCGGCGGACGCACCTTGCGAATGACGGCAGCGATGTGCCCCACTGCTTGACGATCAGCTCCCTTGAGGATGATCTGAGTGGGACGCGGCGTCTCACAGGTGACTCCCTCGGGCATGTCGATATCTACCGGGTGGCAGAAACCGATGTTGAGGGTGATGCTTTTGCCTTTGCCAGCAGCGTTCCAACCGACGCCGATGATCTCAAGCTTCTTTTCCCAGCCCGTGGTGACACCAACAACCATGTTGTTGATCAGGGCGCGGGTCATTCCGTGGAAGGCGCTCGCGGCGCGGGCGCTGCCCGTGCCAGTGATACCGACAACAGCTTCCTTGCCTTCGACTTCGACGGTCACTTCGGGACGCAGGGGCATCTTCAAGGTGCCGCCGGGTCCCTTCACAGTAACCTCACGTCCCTTGAGCACGTCAACGGTGACGCCGCCGGGGACAAGGATGGGTGTTTTTCCTACTCGCGACATGATTTAGCAGACCTTGCAGAGGATCTCACCGCCCACGTTTTCTTTGCGTGCGGTTCGGTCGGAGATGACGCCTTTGGGGGTGGTGAGCACGTAGATGCCCAGACCACGCAAGGCGCGGGGAAGATCGCTGGCGCCGCAGTAAGAGCGGCAACCGGGCGAACTAATACGATCGATGGTGCGGATGACGAGCTCGCCGTCCGGGCCGTACTTCAAAGTAATCTTCAGTTCGCTGAAGGGCTTGCCTTCGACGACTTCGTACTTCGCGATGAAGCCTTCGGTCAGGAGGACGTCGGCGATACCAACCTTGATTTTCGAGGCGGGCATCGTGAGGGTCTTCCGATGAATGGAATTTGCGTTGCGGATGCGGGTTAGCATGTCCGCGATGGGATCGTTCAACATGATTCTTGAGCTCCTAAGGAACGATTACCAGGACGACTTGCGCATGCCAGGAATCTCGCCGACCAACGCGCGCTCGCGCAGGCAAATACGGCAGATCTGGAACTTGCGGTAGACAGCGCGGGGGCGACCGCACATTTGACAGCGGGTGTAAGCGCGAGTCTTGAACTTCGGCTCGCGCGCGCACTTAACGATTAGGGATGTTTTAGCCATGGGATCTACTTAGTTTCCTTGTCCTTGTCCTTGTTGTCGAAGGGCATGCCAAGGAGCTTCAGAAGGGCGTAGCCCTGCTCGTCCGTCGGCGCTGTGGTCACAAACGTGATGTCCATGCCCTGCTGAAACTGGATGCGGTCGAAGACGATCTCCGGAAAGATGGACTGTTCCGAAATACCCAGGGTGTAGTTGCCGCGACCGTCGAGCTTGCTCTTCACACCGCGAAAGTCACGAATACGGGGAAGGGCGACTGTCATCAGACGGTCAGCAAATTCCCACATGCGATCCTTGCGAAGGGTGACCGCACAGGCGATCGGCATATTCTCACGAAGCTTGAAGCCAGCGATGGCGCGCTTCGACATGCGGATGGTTGGCTTCTGACCCGTGATGGTCGCCATGTCGGCCGCAGCCGTCTCCACCCGGGACTTGTTCTCCACCGCACCCGAAACGCCCATGTTCACCACGATCTTCACAAGACGCGGGATGGCCATATCGTTCGTGATGCCGAACTGTTCTTTGAGTTGCCCTGTGATCTCTTCGCCGTACTTGGTGAGGAGACGAGGAACCATTTTTTCCACGACAGTCATGACTATTCTTGGACCGGTCGGCGTCGCACGCCTTTTCCGGTTTTAGGATCCAGATGCATCACGTTGCTGACGTGAATGGGACATTCGATTTGCACCCGTTCCCCTTGGGGGGTTTGCTGGGTGGGCTTGCGGTGTTTCCAGCGCAAGTTGACTCCGCCAACGACAATGCGGTCCTTGGTGGGCATGGCCCGGACGACTTCGCCCGTGGTGCCCTTGTCGTTGCCAGAAATGACGATGACTTGATCTCCAGTACGAACGTGCATCACACGACCTCCTGGGCAAGCGAAACAATCTTCATGAAGCTCTTCTCGCGGAGTTCACGGGCGACGGCACCGAAGATGCGCGTCCCGCGGGGGTTTCCGTCGGCGTCGATCAGGACCAGAGCGTTGCTGTCGAAGCGCACGTAGGTTCCGTCCTTGCGACGGGTGTTCTTCTTGACGCGGACAATGATGCCCTTGACGACGGTGCCTGTCCGAACTTCAGAGCCGGGGATGGCCTTCCGCACGGAGCAAACGATCGTGTCGCCGAGACTGGCGTACATACGATGGGAGCCACCGAGGACCTTGATGCACATGACGCGCTTGGCGCCAGTGTTGTCGGCCACGTCCAAGTAGGATTGCATCTGAATCACGAGGCACCTCCTTCTTCCAGCACAGCCACAGCAACGACGTCGGTCAGACGCCAGCGCTTGGACTTGCTCAAAGGGCGGCACTCGGTCATTCGGACCGTGTCCCCCACGTTGGCCACGTTCTCTTCGTCGTGGACCAGGTACTTGGTGTGAGTCCGAACGTACTTCTTGTACTTCGGGTGCTTGGACTGGCGCTCGACGCGGACGGAGATGGTTTTATCCATTCCGTTTCCGACGACGATCCCTTGCAGGCTGCGACGCCGACCGCGCGGATTGATTTCTTGTGTGCTGGCTTCCATGACTTAGAGGCTGGATTGGCCACGAATTCCCGTGGCGCGCTCATGCAGGACTGTGTTGATTCGGGCAATGCTCCGGCGGAGATCACGGATCTGAGCGGAATTAGCGAGGGTCTCGGCCGCCGCTCTGATGCGCAATCCGAAGAGGTCTTTCTTGATCTTCTTCAGATCGAAATCGAGCTCGGAGTCGGTCTTGCTGCGGATGTCTTCGATAATCATCGTTACGTCTCGAATGGTCTGGGCGCGTGAGCGCTCAGTGAGTGGCCACGCGGCGGACCATTTTGACTTTGAGGGGCATCTTGTGAGCGACCCGCTTGAAGGCCAATTTGGCCTGCTGCTCGTTCACTCCACCCAGTTCATAAAGGATTGTGCCGGGCTTGATTTGCGCGGCCCAGAATTCGACGTCGCCCTTGCCCTTACCCATTCGGGTCTCAGCAGGCTTGGAGGAAATCGGCTTGTGAGGGAAGATTCGGATCCAAATCTTGGCAGCGCCGCCGGTTGCCCGGTTGGCAGCCACGCGGCCAGCCTCGATGTGCCGTCCATTGATCCAGCCGTAATCCAGAGACATCAAACCGTATTCACCGAAGTTCACTCGGTTGCCACGGGTGGCCATCCCCTTCATCTTGCCCCGGAAAACCTTCCGGTGCTTCACGCGTTTGGGCATTAGTGCCATTTATCGTCCTCCTCCGTCGCGTCCACCGCGGCCTCGGCCACCACCACCACCGGGGCGTCCGCCACCGCGTCCGCCACGGGGGCCGTCGGAGCGTGCCGTCATGCTTTGACCCGAGCGGAAGTCGATCATCTTGCCCCGCTCAACGTCACCTTTGTAAATCCAGACCTTGACGCCGATGATCCCGTAGGTCGTACGCGCCAGAGCGGTGCCATAGTCGATGTGTGCCTGAAGCGTGGACAGGGGAACTCGTCCCTCACGCTCCTTGGCGGTACGTGCCATCTCCGCGCCGCCGAGGCGACCGGAAACTTCCACTTTGATGCCCTTGGCCCCGGACTGCATGGTGGTCTGAATCGCGCGTTTGATCGCACGACGGAAGGCCATCCGTTTTTCCAGAGCTTCAGCGATGACCTCAGCCACCAACTTCGACTCGAGCTCGGGGCGCTTGACCTCGTGCAAGGTCAGGTGACAGGTCTTGCCGGAAATCGTCTGGAGCTCCGCCTTGAGGGCTTCGACCCGGACGCCCTTGCGGCCAACCAGAACACCCGGACGAGCCGAGTAGATGATCACGTTGACCGCTTCGCCCGTGCGCTCGATCTCGACGCGGGGAATACCAGCTGAACCAAACTCCTTGGCGATGTGTTCCCGGATTTTTTTGTCCTGGAGCAGCATGGTGCCGAAGTTCTTCTTGTTGGCGTACCAGCGTGAGCGCCAGGGCTCCGTGGTACCGATGCGGTAACCGGTGGGGTGTACTTTCTGACCCATATCTAGGCCTCCTTGGAGCCCGTCTCAGCGGGGATCTCGCGGACTTTAACGGTCAGGTGACTCAATTTTTTTGCGTATGGCATCGCTCGGCCCTGGGGGCCGGGACGAAAGCGCAGACGGTTGTTCAGCATGGGCCCGTCGTCAGCGCGACAATCGGAGATGAAGAGGCGATTGAGATTCACTTCTTCATTCTGACCAGCGTTGGCGACAGCCGAGCGCAGGACCCGCAGATAGAACACTGCGGCGCGTTTCGGCGAGAACTCGAGCAGGTCGAGTGCCTCGTTGGCGGTACGACCCCGAATCATGTCGGCGATCAAGCGTGCCTTGCGAGCCGTGAGGCGTGCGAAGCGGTGCTTGGCCACAAATTCGGGGGCGGCGACTTCTTGTTTGGTAGCCATGGTGACCTAGCGGGCTTTCAGCCCTTCCTTCTTGTTGGTGTGACCACGGAAGTTGCGCGTGGGAGCGAACTCCCCCAGCTTGTGTCCCACCATGTCCTCGGTGATCATGATCTTCACGTGCTGCTTGCCGTTGTGAACCATGAACGTGAATCCGATGAATGAGGGAGGGATCGTGCTTGCGCGCGCCCAGGTCTTGATCGGGGTGCCTTTGCCGCCTGTCTCCTCGAGCTTGGCCACTTTCTTGGCCAGCTTGAGGTCGATGTAGGGGCCCTTCTTTGTACTTCGTGACATTGAGTTGGTCCTGCCTACTTCTTCTTACGACGACGAATGATGAACTTGTTCGAGGGATGGTTGCGACGACGTGTCCGTCCACCCTTCGAGAGCACTGCGGTCGGGCCACATGGGTGACGACCACCGGCCGTCCGACCCTCTCCACCACCCATGGGGTGATCAACCGGGTTCATGGCGGTTCCACGAACCTTGGGACGGCGTCCCATGTGACGACGGCGACCCGCCTTTCCGAGCTTCACGTTCTGGTGATCCGTGTTGCCGATACGACCGATGGTCGCCATGCAGCCCACGTGGATCTTGCGCAGCTCGCCGGAGGGTAGAAGCACGGAGGCGTACTTTCCTTCGCGGGCCATGAGCTGAGCGTAGCTACCAGCGGTGCGGCAGATCTGGCCACCGCGGCCAGCGAGAAGCTCGATGTTGTGAATCTGCAGACCGATCGGGATGTCGGCAAGGCGCATCGCGTTGCCGGCATTCGGTTCCGCATCGGGACCGGACATCAGGGTGTCACCGACGGCCAGGCCGAGGGGTGCAATGATGTAGGTCTTCTCCCCGTCCGCGTAGTGCAGAAGGGCGATGTTGGCCGTACGGTTGGGATCGTACTCGATCGTCGCAACGCGGGCCGGAATGCCCAGCTTCTTGCGCTTGAAGTCGATGAGACGGTAGCGGCGCTTGGCACCCCCACCCCGACGGCGGCTGGTGATGTGACCGTGGTTGTTGCGTCCGCCCGTCTTGGGCAAAGGGCGCAGCAGGCTCTTCTCAGGCTTTACTTTTGAAAGCGCGGAGAAGTCCAGCACGCTGCCGTGCCGGCGGCCGGCTGATGTCGGCTTGTATTTCTTGATACCCATCTTAGATCACCTCGATGGAGAAACCCTCAGCGAGGGTCACCATGGCTTTTTTCCAATCGTTGGCCTTTCCGGCGCGATAACCACGCCGACGGGCCTTGCCGCTAACACGCAGGGTGTTCACGCTGTTGACTTTGACTTCAAACAGCGTTTCCACCGCTTGGCGAATCTCCACCTTGTTCGCGCTCACAGGAACGCGGAAGGTGTAGGCATTGCGCTCAATGCTGTCGTTGGTCGCTTTCTCAGTGATCACTGGTTTCTTGATCACGTTGTACATTCGGTCGATGCTACTCATGACTGCTTAGCTCCTATGCGTCCTTGACGCTGGCCAAGTCGAGACCGACACGGCTGCTGAGTTTCTCGAGGACTCCCGCTTCGGCGATGACGAGGCCGCCAGCGACCACGTCAAAGGCACACAGCTCATCAGCCGTACGAACCTTGACACCGGGGAAGTTGCGGAAAGACTTGTAGACGTTGATGTTGCGCTCGGTGAGCACAAGCAACGCGCGACGGGGCGAACCCAAATCGCTGAGGACCTTGCGGGCCGCTTTGGCAGAGGGAGCGGAAAAACCGCCCAGCTCAGCCACGACCACTTCGCCGTCCTGAAGCTTGCCAGCGATCGCGGAGCGGGTAGCCACTCGGCGCGCCTTGGCAGGCATGTGATAAGAATAGTCCTTCTTGCGCGGGC
The DNA here is from genome assembly GCA_937905825.1 of uncultured bacterium. Lineage (GTDB taxonomy): Bacteria > Planctomycetota > UBA1135 > UBA1135 > JABACD01. The sequence goes on along the minus strand of CALCXM010000074.1, from coordinate 124,763 downwards.
CGTGGACCGTTCCACCACCACGCCAGATCGGGGACTTGACATCACCAGCACGGGCGCGGCCCGTGTGCTTTTGCTTGTAGGGCTTCTTGCTCGTGCCCTTCACGTCGGAACGCTCTTTCGTATGAGCATTGCCTTGACGCTGGTTCGCCTGGTACATGACCACGGCGTCCTTGAGTGTGCGGTACAGGATCTTGTCACCGAAGGAGTCCGTCTGGACTTCCACTTCGCCGACGCTGCCCGCTTTGTAGCTCTTAACTTGCATGTTATTGGTCTCCGAGTTCAGCTACGCCGCTCAGCGCTTCTTGGGGGTTCTGGTCCCGGTCTTCGCGGTTTGAATCTGGACAAAACCTTCGTTCGCGCCGGGGACAGCCCCTTTGATGAACAGCAAGTTGCGCTCAGCGTCAACATGGACGATCCGCAGGTTCTTCGTGGTCTGGCGAGTGTCGCCATAGTGACCAGAACTGCGCTTGCCCTTGAACACCCGAGACGGGTATGCCGAGCAACCGATCGAGCCAGGAGCCCGGTAGTTCTTCGAACCGTGGGTCTTGGGACCCCGCGAGAAGTTGTGGCGTTTGATGGTACCGGCGAATCCACGCCCTTTGGTGGTACCGATCACGTCCACAAGCGTTCCGACCTCGAAGACAGTCGCATCGATAGCGGCCCCAACGTCGATCGTAGCCGGTGCGCTCAAGCGTTCTTCACGAAGGAAGCGCTTGGGTGCCACATCTGCTTTTTTGAAGTGTCCGCGTCGCGGCTTACTGGTGCGTGATTCGCGCACATCCTCGAAACCCCATTGAACGGCGTCATAGCCGTCGTTCTCCTGGGTTCGGATCTGTGTCGCAACGCACGGCCCGGCCTCGACCACGGTAACTCCCGTTGCCGTGCCGTCCTCAGCGAAGAGCTGAGTCATGCCTTTTTTGCGCCCTAGGATCAGCGTCATGATTCCTGCGAGTGAGTGTTGTTCTTGCCGGTTCGACTCGTAGAGGCCTACCAGATAGTTGGTAGCCTCGACGCCGAGCCACTCGGCATGGAGAGAGAAAAATTAGAAGGGGGCAACGTGCTGGCCCCCACCCCCATCCATGCCCAGTGGCAGGATGAGAAGCCAGGTCGCCGGCTCATCACTGAGCCAGCCGCCGTGCGCATCGCTTGGTTTTTAAGTAGGAAGGTCCAGCGAAGCTTCCATCAGCGGAAGCCTCCGAACCAAAAGGCCTACGCCTTGATTCGGATGTCCACGCCCGCGGGCATGTTCAAGCTCGAGAGGGAGTCCACCGTCTGGGGGGTGGGCTCCGAGATGTAGATCAGACGGGTGTGCGTCCGGATCTCAAACTGCTCACGGGACTTCTTGTCGATGAAGGGAGACCGCAGGACAGTGTATTTTTCGATTCGCGTCGGCAACGGAATGGGCCCAGCCACGCGCGCACCGGTGCGCTTGGCGGTTTCCACGATGTCGACGCATGATTGGTCGAGAGCCTCGTGGTCGTAGGCTTCCATTCGGATTTGGATCTTGTCCTTCATCAGTAGCGGGCAGTAACCATAGACGATCCCCACAGCCAAAGTGCCGTGCGAATCATCAGCTAGGAAACAGTGTTAGGGGGTCCTCAAGAGGCCTGAAAGAGAGGTTCGGAGGGTCCCGAAGGAGCCTCTCTCCGTCTGAGGGGCGAGCAAAATAGCAGCGAGCCCTGAAAGCGTCAATGCTCCTGCCCAATAAGGTCGTTCCTTCGCAAAAGTTTTTTGGAACTCCCCCCCGAACCCCGCGGAGATGGGGATTCCTACCAATACCCGGCCCGGCTGCTGGCTCGCCCAGACCGCACGGACAGCTCCCCCCTAGAGCAGCCCGCGCTCCACCAGTTCGGACTCGGGCACCGTCCGGTAACCGGAGGGAGCCAGGGAAAAGCTAGCCCTTCCCTGCGACAGGGATCGCAGGTCCGTCGAATAGCCGAAGACCCCGTAGAGGGCCACCATTCCCCGAATGGCGCGGGTTGCGCCCTCCGCTTGAACCTCCTGAATCTGCGCTTTTCTAGAGTTCAAATCGGCGATAATCCCGCTGGCGTACTCCGCAGGGGTGTGAATCTCCAGACTCATCTGGGGCTCCTCCAGGCGAACGCTTTTCGGGTTGAGGGCCTGCCGCAGAGCGGCCACCAGGGCCTGGCTCTCCACCACCCCGGACTCCTCGCTATCCCCGCCCGAGAGCTCCAAGACCTCCAGCTCGGCCGCCCAGATCGGGTAGCCAAAGCGGGGCCCCACCTGGCATTCCTGGAGAAGAGCGGCTCGGTGGCCCGCGGGTGAGTCGTGCGCAGCCAAAACACCCGGAGCAAAGCTGACCCGCGGAGGCCCGGCCGGGTCCCGCGGACTGACCCTGACGCGCGCTACACCGTGGGCTGTGAGTCCCCCAAGGGCACGGTCCACCTCCGCGCGAGCCTCTCCCCCGCGGATGAGCGTCTCCCGATAGGCAGCCCTGGGTTTGCCAGCGTGGATGTCCAGCTTGAACTCGGTTCGCAGGCGGTGCTCGATCACCTCCAGGTGCAGCTCCCCCATCCCGCTCAGGGTCCATTGGCCTGAGATGTCCTCCCGGGCTTGCAAGCTGGGATCTTCGTGCAACAGCCAGGAGAGCACTGTTCTCAGCCGATCGCGGTCTGCGTCGTGTTCGAGCTCGATCACGCGCGAGATGACAGGATCGGGAAACTCCAGGGGCTCGAGGGCCACTAGGTAGTCCTCACTGCAGAGGGTGTCCCCGGTCCCCGTGCTGACCAAACCCCTCAAACCGACAATATCCCCCGCCCAAGCCACATCGATGCTCTCGGTGGCTTCCGCGTGAATGCGCAGAACCTCCTCCACGCGCTCGCTCTGGCCCGTCCGCGCGTTGTACAGGACTCCGCCGGCCGCGATCCGGCCCGAATAGATACGCACGAAGGTCAGGTCCCCGTGGTGATTGGAGTGCAGCTTGAACGCGAGGGCGCAGGCGGGTCCTTCGGGATCCGCGGCGCGCTGGACCTTATGACCCTCCACGGGATGCACCCCTTCGACCGCGGGCACGTCCAAGGGCGACGGCAGGTAATCCACAACCGCGTCCAACAGGGGCCGCACCCCCACATCCCGCAGGGCAGCGCCACACAAGACCGGCATCATGCAAGACTCGAGCACGGCGCGCCGCAGGGCCTGACGCAGCTCGGGAATAGTGGGCGCCTCGTCCTCGACCACGCGAGAGAGAATCACGTCATCCACCTCCGCCAAGGCATCGATCATGTCGGAGCGCAAAACACCCAACTCATCCATCGCCTCTTCGGGCACGGCGACCTCCACCAGGGCGCAGCCGCCGGGACGGCTCGGGAACGACCACGCACGGGACTCCACCAAATCGATCAGGCACCGAATGCCCCCCGCCGGGTCCAGCACGGGAAATTGAATGGGAACCGGGTTCACCCCCAGCCTCGTGCGCAGGCTCTCGACGGCGCCGTGAAAGTCCGCTCCAGTCCGATCGCATTTGTTCACGAAGGCGATGGCTGGCACCCCGTGCCGACTCATCTGGCGCCAGACGGTTTCCGATTGAGCCTGAACCCCGACGACCCCGTCGAGCACCAGGACCGCCCCATCCAAAACGCGCATGCAGCGTTCGACCTCTACGGTGAAGTCCACATGCCCGGGCGTATCAATCAAATTCAGGGCGTGCTCGCGCCATGGGAAGCGCGTCGCCGCCGCAGAGATCGTGATGCCGCGCTCGCGTTCTTCGAGCATCCAATCCAAAACGGCGGTGCCGTCATCCACCGCTCCCGCGTGTCGCTCGATTCCCGTGTGGAAGAGCATGCGTTCCGAGACGGTGGTTTTGCCCGCATCGATGTGAGCGGCGATTCCGAAGTTCCGCAAGCGGCTGAGGTCCATGGCACTATTGGACACTTGGCGGGAGCTATAGCTCAGGGTTCAGCGCCAAAAACTCTTCGGCCCAACGGTACTGGGCCAGTAGCTCCGGGCGCGGCCCCCACAAGAAGCACGCGGCGGCATACAACGCCTCCACCGAGGCGAGCCCCGCATCAGGATCGTCAAAGGTCGTGCTCTTGCGCGGATAGGCCGTCTTGAGCACCGGCAATCGACGACGGACAGGCTCCCCCGTCACCGTTCGATTCAAGCCCTCCAAGCGGCGCCAAGAACAATCGATCAAGAACAGCCCGCGCCCCGCGTCCGCCTGCGTCAGCTCCTCTCCGTCGGGATCCAAGAGCACGCGCCCTCCAGCCTCAATCGTGCGCTCCGGATGGTAGTTCACAAAAGTGATCCCCTGCATCCCGCGCAAAGGCGTCAAGGAACACTTTTTCGCCGACTCCCGCGGGTCACGCAAGATCAAGATGTCCAACAGCTCCATCATCCCCTCCAAGCGACTCCAACTCCCCCACAACACCCAACTCGCACCCGCACCCGCACCCGCACCCGCAGCAACAGCCCCAAGGACACGCACGTCAGGGACCGCCACGCGCCAATAGAAAAAGCCAGCCCAAAAAGGCTGGCTCCTTGACTCTACTCCTCGTTGACCCGGCTCCTCGCGCTGCCAGCGGCCGAAGGCCGCAGGCGTTGAAAAGGTCGAGATCGGGCTTCGCCCGATCAGGCGTAGTGAGCGTAAGCGCGGTTGGCGTCTGCCATCTTGTGGATGTTCTCTTTCCACTGCACGGATGCGCCAGTGCCGTTGTAGGCGTCGACCAATTCCGCAGCGAGGCACACCGACATGGGCTTGCCTTTCTTCTTGCGCGAGTTGTCCACGATCCAACGGATCGCGAGGCTCTGCTGGCGGTTGCGCTTCACTTCGCGGGGCACCTGGTAGTTGGCACCACCGACGCGCTTGGAGCGAACCTCAACCATGGGGCGCACGTTGTCGAGGGCCTTGTTGAAGATCTCCAACTGGTCCTCAGCATCGGGCAACTGCTTGGAAGCGATCTCCATCGCATCGTAGAAGATCTTTTGAGCGGTGCTCTTCTTGCCGTCAAGCATCAGCTTGTTGATGAACTTCGACACGATCATCGAGCCCAGCTTGGGATCGGGCTTGATGTAGACGGCAGTGGACTTGTAGTTACGTGGCATTCTGTTTCGACAGTGACGACAGGCTCAGCCGATCTCGGCTAAGAGTTCCTGTTCAATGGGGTCGTGAAGGGATCAGTTCTTTGGCGAACGCGAAGGAAACTGTGGCGAAGGTGAAGGAGAGCGGCGCGCGCTCTACTTCTTGGGACGCTTCGTTCCGTACTTGGAACGGCCCTGCATACGGTCGTCGACACCAGAAGCATCGAGGGTTCCACGCAGGATGTGGTAGCGCACACCGGGCAGGTCACGAACGCGACCGCCGCGCACGAGCACGACCGAGTGCTCCTGCAGGTTGTGGCCTTCGCCGGGGATGTAAGCGGTAATTTCCTTGCCGTTCGAAAGACGCACACGGGCGATCTTCCGCAGAGCGGAGTTCGGCTTCTTAGGGGTTTGCGTCTTCACTTGAAGGCAAACACCCCGACGCTGGGGGCAGGAATCAAGGACGGGCGACTTGGAGCGCTTCTTGATCGGCTTACGGCCCTTACGGACTAGCTGGTTGATCGTCGGCATGAATGAGATGTCTCTTCGCCCCTTGTGGGGCCGGTCGAAGGAAGGTCCTCCACTTGGAGGGCCGAGTATTCTAGGGATTTGGCCTTGGCCGTCAAGCCCGGGAGGGTGGCCCCTCGCAGCTTGTCGGCGAAAGCATGATTATTCTGTCTTCGAATCGTCGTCCGAAGCGGTTTCGTCGGGTGCGGCGTCGGTTCCCTCATCGGGAGTTTCCGCCGGAGTTTCCAGGATGCGGGCATCCTCAGCCACTGCCGGGAGGGCAGTCACCGTGGCGGTCCCTCCCCCATCGGAGCCCGTGGCTGCCAGGGCTGCCGCTGCGGCATCCAGGCCGACGGACCCACCGAACAGCTCGTCGAGCTCGGAATCCAGGGACGAGGCAAAGCCCGATCCGCTGCCGATCTCGCCGAAGTCGATGTTCTTCTTGACCCGCGTCCGGTAGTGATCCCGGAAGCCAGTTCCCGTGGGAACCATGTGGCCCAGGATAACGTTCTCCTTGAGGCCGATCAGGAAGTCGCGACGACCAGCGATGGCCGCCTCGGTCAACACCTTGGTGGTCTCCTGGAAGGAAGCCGCCGAGATGAAGGAGTCCGAGGACAGGGACGCTTTCGTGATGCCCAAGAGCAAGGTCTGGCCGGTGGCCGGTTTCTTGCGCTCGGCGCGCAGCCCGTCGTTGGAACGACGGAAGCGGAACTTCTCGACCACGGCACCGGGTAGGAACTCAGAGTCACCGGAGTCCTTGACCTCCACCTTGCGCACCATTTGGGCCAAGATGGTTTCGATGTGCTTGTCGTCGATCGTCACGCCCTGGGAGCGGTACACGTTCTGGACTTCGTTCATCAGGTAGGCCAAGAGTTCCTCTTCACCACGAATCCGCAGGATGTCCTGGGGGTGCAGAGGGCCGTCGACCAGGGGCTCGCCAGCGCGCACTTCATCGCCTTTGTGGACGCGTAGGTGCTTGCCTTGAGGAACCGCGTGTTCGTGCTCTTGAATCACCTCACCGTTGTCGCCGAGGGCGCGCACGATGATGGTTCGCTTGCCACGCTTCTTGTCGCCGAGCTCCACCACACCTTCGATCTCGGAGATGATGGCCGGGTTCTTCGGCTGACGGGCTTCGAAAAGCTCCGTCACGCGCGGAAGACCACCGGTGATGTCCTGGGTACCCGCGGCCTCACGGGCCGTCTTGGCGATGATCTGACCGCCGGCAATCTTGGCGCCGTCATCGACTTCGATGTAGGCACGTTCCGGAACCGGGTAGAGGGCAATGGTGTCGCCATTGTCGTCAATGATCAGAACTTGCGGGTGAAGGTCACCCTTGTGCTCCGTCACCTGCATACGAGTGGAGCCGTGGCGGGCGTCCTTCTCACTGCGCAGGGTCTTGCCTTCTAGAAGGTCCTCGAAGCGCACGGTACCGCCCATCTCTGCCAGGATCGGCACGTTGTGCGGGTCCCATGTACAGAGGGCTTCACCGGCTTTCACCTCTTGACCATCGGCCACGTTCAGCACAGCACCAACCGGGACGGAGTAACGATCGATTTCACGACCGGAGTCATCCACCAGCTGCAGCTCGCCGTTCCGCGAGAGGGTCACGACCTCGCCTTCCGTGTTGGTCACGTACTTCAAGGTCGTGCCAAACAGGATCTTTCCGTCGCGCTTCACCTTGGAATCAGACTCTTCCACAGATCGACTTGCCGTACCACCGATGTGGAAGGTCCGCATGGTGAGCTGAGTACCCGGCTCGCCGATCGACTGGGCGGCGATGATGCCGACGGCGAGTCCGCGCTCCGCGATGGTGCCCCGTGAGAGGTCCATGCCGTAGCAGCGCATGCAGCAGCCGAGAGGTGCTTCGCAAGCCAGCGGTGAGCGCACCCAGATCTTCTCGTGGCCTAGGGCCTCGATTCGATTGGCGATCTCTTCGGTGATGAGCTCGTTCTTGCGAACGACCACTTCGTCGCTGACCACGTCAACCATGGTGTCGCGGGCCACGCGGCCGCGGATTCCCTGAGCCAGGGAAACCGCCACTTTGTCGCCTTTGTAGACCACGGCTTTGATCACACCGTTGGGCGTCCCGCAGTCTTCGATCGTGATCACCACGTTCTGGGCCACGTCCGTCAACTTACGCGTCAGGTAACCCGCGTCCGCGGTTTTAAGAGCGGTGTCCGCCAGACCCTTCCGAGCACCGTGGGTCGAGGAGAAATACTCCAGCACCTTCAGGCCTTCACGGAAGTTTGCCTTGATGGGCGTCTCGATGATGTCGCCGTTGGGCTTGGCCATCAGGCCTCGCATACCACCCAACTGACGAACCTGGTCAACGGAACCACGCGCACCGGAGGTCACCATGCAGTGAATCGGGTTCACGTAGCCGGTTTCGGTGTCGTAGTCGGCGGACAAGACCTTCATCAAGTCTTCCCCCACTTCCTCTCGGGCGTGGGTCCAGGCGTCGATGATCTTGAGGTAGCGTTCACCCTCGGTGATCACACCTTTCATGAACGCGACTTCCACCTTGTCCACTTCGTCTTGGGTGCGCTTGAGGATAGCGGGCTTGGTGTCCGGAATACGGATGTCGCTCTTGCCGAAAGACATACCAGCGCGGGTCGAGGACTTGAAGCCCAGGTCCTTCAGCATGTCGAGCAGATTGAGCGTCGCATCGCGACCGAGCAAACGGTGGCAATCAGAGATCAGATCGCTGACGCCACGCTTGGAAAGCTCGTAGTTGTAGAACGGCATCCCGGGAGGAAGGATGTCGTTGAAGATCGCACGACCGATCGTGGTCTCCAAGTAGACACGCTTGTCGCCGTCCGCGTTGTCGATCTTGCCATCGTCGCCAACTTGCACTGGCTCCGCCTTGCTGCTCATCTTCACCAGGGTCCCCGGCTCCATCTTGACTCGCACAGTCATGTGAGTCTTGGTGGTTCCGTGGCCGTAGGCCAAGAACAGTTCCTGCAAGGAAGAGAGGCTCTTCTTCGCGATGGCCTGGTCCCCCATCGGCTGACGGGTCAGGTAGAAGATTCCGAGCACCATGTCCTGGGAAGGCGAAATGATGGGCGAACCGTTGGCGGGCGAGAACACGTTGTTACTCGCCAGCATCAGGGTCGACGCTTCGATCTGCGCTTCGTAGGAAAGGGGCAGGTGGACGGCCATTTGGTCCCCGTCGAAGTCCGCGTTGAAACCGCCACAAACGAGCGGGTGCAAACGGATCGCGTTGCCCTCGATCAGCACCGGCTCGAAAGCCTGGATGCCCATGCGGTGCAAGGTAGGTGCGCGGTTGAGCAGCACCGGGTGGTCGCGGGTCACTTCCTCGAGGATGTCCCAGACGTCCTCGTCGCGACGCTCGAGCATGCGCTTGGCAGACTTGATGGTGTCGGCCAGGCCCAGCTCCTTGAGGCGCCGGATGATGAAGGGCTGGAAGAGCTCCAGGGCGATGGTTTTGGGCATGCCGCACTGGTGCAAGTGCAGCTCGGGGCCCACGACGATCACGGATCGCGCGGAGTAGTCCACGCGCTTACCGAGCAGGTTCTCGCGGAAGCGACCCTGCTTGCCCTTGATCATGTCGGTCAAGGACTTGAGCGGGCGGTTGGAGCTACCGAGCACGGGCCGACGACAACGTCCGTTGTCGAAGAGCGCGTCCACAGACTGCTGCAACATGCGCTTCTCGTTGCGAATGATGACCTCGGGGGCGTTGAGGTCGAGCAGCTTCTTGAGGCGGTTGTTGCGGTTGATCAAACGACGGTAAAGGTCGTTCAAGTCACTGGTCGCGAAGTTGCCCGAATCGAGCAGCACCAGGGGACGCAGGTCCGGCGGGATCACGGGGATCACGTCGAAGACCATCCACTCCGGGTTGTTCTCCGAGTCACGCAGCATCTCGACCGTGCGCAAACGCTTGATGATGTCCTTTTGACGTTGCTTGGAGCGGGTGGAGATCAACTCCTCGCGCAACTCGTCGCTGAGCTGCTGCAGGTCCAAGCGGCCAAGCATCTTGCGCACGGCTTCGGCGCCCATGTCGGCGTCGAATTCGGAGCCATACTTGGCGCGAGCCTCGCGGAACTCGTCCTCGGTGAGCAACTGGTACTCCTCGAGGGGCGTGTCACCGGGGTCGACGACAATGTAGTCCTGGAAGTAGATCACGCGCTCGAGGCTGGCAACCTTGACTCCAAGCAGGTTGCCCAAACGTGAGGGCATGGCCTTGAAGAACCAGATGTGCGCAGTCGGTGCAGCCAGGTTGATGTGGCCCATGCGCTTGCGGCGCACGCGGCTGTGGGTGACCATCACGCCACACTTGTCGCAGACGATGCCCTTGTGCTTGATGCCCTTGTACTTGCCACAAGCACATTCCCAGTCCCGCTCGGGACCGAAGATACGCTCGCAGAAAAGGCCATCGCGCTCCGGACGGTAGGTCCGGTAGTTGATGGTTTCCGGCTTCTTGACCTCTCCGAATGACCAGGAACGGACATCCTCAGGAGAAGCAAGGCAGATCGTGACACTGCCGTAGTCGTTGACGCGGTTATAGATCGCTTCGGCCATTATGATTCGATTTGGCGGCTAGAGCCTAAAGGGTCGATTTCTTGTGGAGCTGCATGTTGAGCCCCAGGCCTTTGATCTCGTTCGTCAACACTTCGAAGGACACCGGCGTGCCGGGCTCCAAGATGTTGAGTCCCTTGACCATCGATTCGTAGATCTTTGTCCGACCATCCACATCGTCGGACTTCACAGTGAGCTGCTCCTGGAGGATGGCGGCGGCGCCGTAGGCCTCGAGGGCCCAAACTTCCATCTCTCCGAATCGCTGACCACCAAAGCGTGCCTTGCCGCCCAAGGGCTGCTGCGTGATGAGGCTGTAGGGCCCCGTCGCACGAGCGTGCACCTTTTCGTCCACCAAGTGGTGAAGCTTCAGCATGTACATGATTCCAACGGTCACGCCTTGTTCGAAGGCGACTCCCGTGCGGCCGTCGTGCAGGGTGAACTTGCCCGACTTGGGCAGGCCCGCTTCCACGAGCAAGTCCTCGATTTCCTCTTCCTTGGCCCCGTCGAAGGCGGGGGTGTAGGCGCGGATGCCCAGGGTGCGCGCGGCAATTCCCAGGTGTGTTTCGAGGATCTGTCCCACGTTCATTCGACTGGGCACACCGAGCGGGTTGAGCACGATGTCCATGGGCGTTCCGTCCGGGAAGTAAGGCATGTCCTCGATCGGGCAGATCTTGGAGATGACTCCCTTGTTTCCGTGACGACCAGCCATCTTGTCGCCGACCTTCAAGTTGCGCTTGGTGGCGACGTAGACCTTGACCATTTCGAGCACGCCCGTGGGCAGCTCGTCTCCGCGGGAGAGTCGGTTCACGACCTTGTTCTTGTCGCTTTCCTTGTCGTCAATCTTGCTCTGGAACTCGTTGACCGCCAGCAGGGCCTTGTCGCGCGAGCTGTCGTTACCGCAGTTTTCAGCGGCGGAGACGCACAGCAGACGCACGCGGCGCAGCTCGTCGAAGGTCGACGTGTCGTCGATCTCGAAAGGCTTGCCGGTGAGGTCGTCGATGACGTCCTGGCCGAGGGTCGCTTGCACGGACTCCAACATGGCCTGGCTGTAGTGGCCCAGGGCACGGATGAATTCCTTCTCTGCTTCACGGATGACCGCCAAAGCCTTGGAGCGTTCGGCGTCCGTCAGGTTCACGCGGCGCGAGAACTTCTGGGCGTCGATCACGACCCCACGGGATCCGGGGGGCATGGTGAGGGAAGCGTTTTTCACGTCCACGCCGGCCTTGCCGAAGATCGCGTGCAGCAACTTCTCTTCCGGAGTGAGCTCGCTCTTGGACTTGGGAACGACCTTGCCGACCAAGATGTCGCCGGCACTGACGTGGGTCCCCACGCGCACGATGCCGGTCTCGTCCAAGGCGGACAGAGCCTTCTCCCCTACGTTCGGGATGTCGCGGGTGAACTCTTCCTTGCCGAGTTTCGTCTCGCGAATCTCGACGTCGTACTCCTCGATGTGAATCGAGGTGAAGACGTCGTCGCGCACCAAACGCTCGGACACCAGGATCGCGTCCTCAAAGTTGAAGCCGTCCCAAGTCATGAAGGCCACGAGCAAGTTCTTGCCCAGAGAGAGTTCGCCGTTTTTGGTGGAAGCACCGTCGGCGAGCAACTGCCCCTTCACAACTTCGTCCCCTTCCATGACCACCGGGCGGTGGTTCTGGGCGGTGCGATCGTTGAGGCCTCGGAACTTGCTGAGCTCGTAGTCTTCACCATCGACGATGATCGTCGTGGCGTCCACGTAGTCGACGGTTCCGCCTTCGCGGGCGTAGACCGGCAAAGAGGAGTTGGCCGCAACGACCTTCTCCATGCCGGTACCTACCGTGGGCGGCTCGGCAATCAAGAGCGGCACCGCTTGGCGCTGCATGTTCGAGCCCATCAACGCGCGGTTGGCGTCGTCGTGCTCGAGGAATGGAATCAGAGCAGCTGAGATACCAATGATCTGCGCCGGGGACACGTCGACAATGTCGACTTGATCCGGTGGCACCTCGACGTTGTCGCCGTCCTTACGGGCGAGCACGCGCGCCGAGGAGATGTTCATATTCTCGTCGATCGGAACGTCCGCAGGAGCCATCACCAGGCCCGCTTCCTCGTCCGCACGCAAGTACACGACCTCGTTGGTGAGCTTGCCCTTCTTGACTCGCCGGCAGGGCGAAGTCAGGAATCCGTAGCTGTCCAATCGGGCGTAGAGCGCCAAACTCGAGATCAGACCAATGTTGGAACCCTCGGGAGTTTCAATCGGGCACAGCCGGCCGTAGTGCGACAGGTGCACGTCGCGCACGTCGAAGCCGGCGCGCTTGCGGTTGAGTCCGCCAGGTCCAAGTGCCGACAAGCGGCGCTCGTGGGTCAGCTGCGAGAGCGGGTTGGCCTGGTCGACGACTTGGGACAACTCGCTTCGTCCGAAGAAGTAATCGACGGCGCTCGAGAAGGTCTTGGAGTTGATCAGGGTCCGCGGGGAGACGGTCTCTGGGTTCTCCAGGTTCATGCGCTCCTGGGCGGTGCGGCGCAGCTTCAACAGTCCCTTGCGGAATTCTTCGCCAGCCAGCTCGGCGATCGTGCGAACACGTCGGTTGCCCAAGTTGTCAATGTCGTCGATGTTGCCTTCGCCATTGCGCAAGCCGAGCAAGTACTTCACCGAGTTGATGATGTCGTCGGGCTTGAGCACCTGGGTCGTCTCGCCGATTTCCTGGCCGAACTTGCGGTTCAGGCGGAAACGACCGACGCGACCGAGGCGATAGCGCTGCTCGTCGAAGAACTTCTCGTGGAACAGCTCGCGGGCCTTCTCAAGTTGCACCGGGTTGCCCGGGCGCAAGCGCGAGTAGATCTTGAGCAGGGCTTCCTCGTAGCTGCTGGTCGGGTCGTCGCGCAGGGAGTTGATGATCAGAAGGTCGAGCTTGTCGATGTCCCCCGACAGCACTTCCACTTCCGCAAGACCACTGCCAGCGATTTCCAAGGCGACCGACTCGGAGATGATCTCGCCCGAGGGCACCAGCACTTCACCGGTCTTCAGCACGACAACGTCGCCGACTGCGATCCGATCGGTGATCTGCTTCGCAAAGGCGTTGTCTGTCTTGCTCGGAGTCTTCTTGACGACTTTCGTCTCGTAGAACTCGCGCAGGATGTCCGTGTCCGTGCTCAGGCGCTCGTCGAGCGCACGCAGCAAGGTGATCGCCGAGAACTTGCCCGACTGGTCGATGCGGACCGTCAAGAGCTCCTTCTTGGTGACGTTCAGCTCAACCCAAGAGCCACGCTCCGGAATGATCCAGCAGCTGTGAAGCTTGCGGGTATCCGAGGCACTGGCCTGCTCGTAGGAAAAGTCCACACCGGGCGAACGGTGAAGCTGGCTCACGATCACGCGCTCGGAGCCGTTCACGATGAACTCGCCCCCGCCGATCATGATCGGGATCTCGCCCAGGTACACCTCTTCTTCAATCGGCTCTGGCTTGATCAATCGCAACCGGACCTTCAGCGGATAGCCGTAGGTCAAGCGCAACTTGCGGCACTCGTCGATGGTGTAGCGTGGACGACCCAACTCATACCCCACGTACTCAAGACACATGGTCTTGTCGTAGGAGTAGATCGGGAAGATCTCACCCAGCAGATGCTGGAGTCCGATCTCCTCGCGGTTCGCTTGAGGAATGTCCTTGGCCAGGAACTCGAACCACGCCCCCGTCTGGATTTCCACCAGATTCGGAAGGTCGATGATGGACGGGTAGCGGCCGAAAACTTTGACGGGAAGAATGGATTCAGTCATGGAAGCCACTTACCAGATAGGTCCGGATCACGAAGGCAGCTGGATCCCGGACAACAGGTACGGATAAGGGGTCGATCGAAAAGAAATCCGCGGCGCCGAGTGTTCGCGTACCTACAAACAGCATAAGTACGCAAAGCCCCCACTCAGACGGTTGAGACCGAGCCCCAATGTAACGTCTCAACAGACCAAATCCACCCCCCCTTCGACTTCGCAGAGCGAACAGAAGAGCGGGTCCGAAATCGGGTCGTTGTGAACCTCATTGAGGAGATTGAGAGCGCAGGCCGTGGCCCCGCGTCCTCAAGACACCAAATAGCCCCCCCGAAGGCCAGTTTCCTGACCCCCTGGGTGACCTTTAGCTTGTGGAGTAAGTTGTTGCAAAAGAGTCGCACGGATCTGGGAGGGAACCTCCCGGGTTAGGGAACGCACGCGGCGCCCCCCTCCGTGCGCCAAGATCACTTAATCTCGACGGACGCGCCAGCTCCCTCGAGCTGAGTCTTCATCTCTTCGGCTTCTTCTTTGGTGCAGCCTTCTTTGACCGCTTTGGGAGCCTCGTCAACAACAGCTTTGGCTTCTTTGAGGCCCAGGCCAGTGATGGCGCGGACTTCTTTGATGACCTGAATCTTCTTGTCGCCTGCGGCGGTCAAGATGACGTCGAAAGCAGTTTGCTCTTCCTCGGCAGCGGCGCCACCGCCGCCACCGGCGGCTGCGACAGCAACAGGAGCAGCGGCGCTAACGCCCCACTTCTCCTCAAGATGCTTGACGAGTTTGGAGGCCTGGAGAAGGGTCAAGCCGTCCAGTTGGTCGGCGATGGTTTGGAGGTCGGCTTCGAGCGCGACGGTTGCCTCTTCAGACATGGGAATGGCTCCTAGGAGGAGGGTTCGAAACGAATTAGGTAGATGGATTGGCGAGCGCCCTTCTGTGGATGCCGCCCCCCCGGATTGCCCCGGAGGTGTTTTGTTGTTGGCCGGAAGACACGCGGGGTGCTCCCAGCCCATAGCTGGTTGAGATTGGCGGAGTGGCGCTTAGCCCTCGCCCCCCTCGGAATCGCAGTGCGCCTGAATGACTCGCGCCAAACCGCCGGGAACTGCGTTGATGGTTGCGACCAAGCTGCGGGCAGGGCCACTAATGGCTCCGAGCATCATGGCGCGCAGGGTGTCGCGATCCGGGACATCCGCCAAGTCGGTGGCGTCCGAAGCGCTGAGCACGTTGCTTTCCAACATGCCTCCCTTGATCTTGACCTTGCCGGCTTTCTTGAGCTTCGGATCCGTCAGGATCTTGGCAGCGCCGATCGTGGCCTCGGCGTCGCCGTAAGCGATGCCCGTGTTTCCTTCGAAGGTACCCTCAGGGAACTCCAAGCCTTTGCTGGCCAGGACCTTTTGGGCGATCTTGTTGTGGACCATTTTGAAGTCAGCGCCAGCGGCGGCGACTCCCCCTCGAATCACTTCGGTTTCCTGAACGCTCAGGCCCCCAAAGGTCACCATGACAAGTCCTTCGACGCCATCAAAGGCGGTCTCAAGCTCTTGGTGAATCAGTTCTTTAACAAGGCTAGGCACAGGATCAGCCTCCGTAGTTGATGACGAGTCCCGGCCCCATGGAGGTCGAGAGTGAGATCTTAGTGAAGAAGTTTCCTTTCACAGCCGAGGGGCGCATGGTTCCCAAGTGGTTGAGGAAAGTCGTCAGGTTCTCGTTCAGGTCGTCCGTGCTGAAGGAGCGCTTGCCCACGGCAGCGTGGACGTTTCCGCCAGCGTCCGTCCGGAACTCGACCTTACCAGCCTTGAATTCCTTGACAGCGTTCGCCACATCAGGGGTCACCGTGCCCGACTTCGGACTCGGCATCTTGCCCTGGGGACCGAGGACCTTACCGAGGCGCCCGACGTGCTTCATCATGTCAGGACTCGTGATCACCACGTCGAAGTCCATCCAGCCACCGGCAATCTTGTCGGCCAGGTCGCCAGAACCGACTTCGTCAGCTCCTGCTTCCCGAGCGGCGTCGGCCTTGTCGCCTTCGGCGAAGACGACGACCTTGATGGTCTTGCCCAATCCGTTCGGCAGGGAACAAGCCCCACGCACGAGTTGGTCCGTCTTTCGAGGATCGATGCCCAATCGGACGACGACCTCGAAGGACTCATCGAACTTAGCGCCGGGGAGCTCCTTGAGGAGACCGATGGCCTCGACCGCATCATAGTTCTTGGTGCGGTCCACCATCTCGGCGGCTTTCGTATATCGCTTGCTACGGTTAACCATGTGAATCAGTCCTCTACTTTGAGGCCCATGGACCGCGCTGTGCCAGCAATGATGCGGCAAGCGTGATCTACGTCACGGGCGTTCAAGTCGTTTTTCTTGATCTCTGCGATCTCTTCGAGATCCTTGCGGGAGACCGAGCCTGCGACTTCCGTCCCGACCCAACCGGCGCCCTTGGTGATTTTGGCTGCTTTCATAAGCAACACCGCGGCAGGCGGTGACTTCAGCACAAAGTCGAAGGTCCGGTCTTTGTAGACGGAAATAACGACGGGGAGAATCATCCCCATTTGATCGCGGGTCCGGTCGTTGAACTGCTTAACAAACTCCGCGATGTTCACACCATGGGCACCCAGAGCGGGGCCAACGGGTGGTGCGGGGGTTGCCTGCCCGGCGGGGCATTGCAGTTTGATCATGCCGGTGACTTCTTTTGCCACGTTAAACGGCCTCCACTTCCCAGTATTCGAGTTCCACAGGGGTAGGCCGGCCAAAAATGGTCACAATGACCTTGACCGTCCCTTTGTCTGGGTTGACGTCATCCACGGTTCCATCGAATCCGTCAAAGGCCCCAGACTTAATTTTGACCAAATCACCCTTCTGCATGCCAATCGTGACTTGCGGGCGGGTCTCCGACTCCGACATCCTCGAGAGGATTCCAGAGACTTCTGTTTCAGTGAGCGGCGTCGCTTCGCCGCGGCTTCCGAGGAACTCGCGCAGGCCGTCAACGGCGCGCAGAGTGGATCGGATCGCGTGACTGCGGGGATCTTCGAGGTCGTCGATCTCCGCTTGAATCATCAGGTAGCCGGGGTACAGCTTCTGGTTCACCGTGCGCTTCTTGCCGTTCTTTAGATCGGTCACACGCTCGAACGGAACCAACACCTGGGGCACCACGTCTTGCAGGCCCGCAATCTTAATGCGGGTCACCGCGTTGCGCGCGATGCTGTCTTCGCGGCCAGATTGGCAGCGAATGAAGTACCAGTTGAGTGCCATGTGATTCGTCCTCGTTTGTGTTGGTCTTGGGCCTTAAGTGACTGAAGTCCGAGTGGACTAGCCGAGCAGAACTCGACTCATCAGGCGGCCAAGGAGGTAGTCCGACCCCGCCAAGATCGCCATCAGCACGAGCACGCACATGATGACAACGATGGAGGATTGAGTCGCTTCTTGCAGGGTCGGCCAGGTGACCTTGCGAAGCTCAGACTCGGTGTCGATGAGGGAATCAGCAATCTTGGGAGACTCAGTCCAACGGTGAAGCAGGATGAAGCCAACGATGCAACAAATCGTCGCGATCAGGAACGCAGGGGTCAGATCAACCCCCACCACCGGAATACGCCCGCCTTCGAACATGGGCTGTCCGAGGCTGTCAGCGAAGCGACCTGCGAGCTCCTGGCGAAGGGAGACACATCCGTAGAAGATGAGGATAGCCACGGACCAGAAGGCGGCCATGCGCGCCAACCTTCCTTGATCTTTTCTATAGGCCATCTGTGCTGTCTCCTAATTCGTTGGGTGGTTTGTGTGAGTTGCCCCCCCCAAGAGGGAGGAGCCGAAGGGCGGCCCGTCAACGTGACGAGGCCAAGAGTCCTGATGGGCGGTCCAGACCGCTCGAATCAGAGCTTCTTTTCCTTGTGCGGGACGTGCTTGCGGCAGAAGCGGCAGTACTTGCTTTTCTCGAGTTTGTAGGCCGCTTTCAGACGCTTGTGCGTCGTGTAGTTGCGGTTCTTGCACTCGGTGCACTCGAGGAAGACGTAGCGTTCCTTGATCTTCATGGGACGGTCTGCGTTGGACGGGTATGCGGGCCTGACTTGCCCGGTGTGAATCGAAAGTGGAGGAAAGTCCCCCAACCTTCCTGAAGCCCCCCCGTGGGGATCACGTAGCTTCAGTCGAAGAAGAGAGGGTTGGAAGGCAGCCGAAGCCGCCCTCCATCTATTCACGATCAAGCCAGCGCCAAGGCGCTGGCTTGACATTCATGACTACTCGAGGATTTTGGTGACGACACCAGCGCCGACGGTACGGCCGCCTTCGCGGATAGCGAAGCGCAGCTGCTCGTCCATGGCGACCTTGGTGCCGAGCTCGACCTGCAGCTTGACGTTGTCGCCAGGCATGCACATCTCAGCGCCGTCGAGAAGGGTAGCGGCTCCAGTCACGTCCGTCGTACGGAAGTAGAACTGAGGACGGTAGCCCGAGAAGAAAGGAGTGTGGCGTCCACCCTCTTCTTTGGAGAGGACGTAGACCTCAGCCTCGAACTTGGTGTGGGGAGTAATGCTGCCAGGGGCGGCGAGAACTTGTCCACGGATCAGGTCCTTCTTGTCGATGCCGCGGACCAGGAGGCCGACGTTGTCGCCAGCTTCGCCGTAGGTCAGGGTCTTCTGGAACATCTCGACGCCGGTGCAAGTGGTCTTGCCGATCACGTCGCTCATGCCGACGATCTCCATGGGGTCACCCATGTTGATCTTGCCACGCTCGATGCGGCCGGTACCAACAGTACCGCGTCCCTTGATCGAGAAGACGTCCTCAACAGGCATGAGGAAGGGCTTGTCAATGTCGCGCTCAGGAAGCGGGACCGTCGCGTCGACGGCGTCCATGAGTTCCCAAATGCAGTTGTAAGCTTCGTCTTCCTGGGTTTTGCCCGCATTGAGTGCGTTCTCAACACCGAGAGCCGACCCACGAACGATTGGGATGTCGTCTCCCGGGAAGTCGTACTTGCTGAGCAACTCGCGGATCTCCATCTCGACCAGGTCGAGGAGTTCCGGGTCGTCCACTTGGTCGACTTTGTTCATGAACACCACGATGTGGGGCACGTTGACCTGACGGGCAAGCAGGATGTGCTCGCGAGTCTGGGGCATCGGGCCGTCCGCCGCGGAAACCACGAGGATCGCGCCGTCCATTTGGGCGGCACCCGTGATCATGTTCTTGACGTAGTCGGCGTGTCCTGGGCAGTCAACGTGAGCGTAGTGACGTTCGATCGTCTCGTACTCAACGTGGGCTGTCGAGATCGTAATACCGCGCGCCTTTTCCTCGGGAGCCTTGTCGATCTCGTCGAAGGCCATTTCCTTCGCGAGCCCTTTCAGGGCCAACGAACGGCAGATGCTCGAGGTCAGTGTGGTCTTGCCATGGTCGACGTGACCAATGGTACCGATGTTGACGTGCGGCTTTGTCCGCTGGAAGACTTCCTTAGCCATTTGCTTAGCGCTTGTCGTTGGGCTGGGCCCATTTCCGTGGTTTCTCCGATGCCGAGAGTCGGCGCCGGAATGAAGGCCCCCCGAACCCCGAAGGGGACCAGAGAGCTGAGTTAAGTTTTCGATTGTGTGTGGAGCTGCTGATGGGATTTGAACCCATGACCTCTTCATTACCAATGAAGTGCTCTACCACTGAGCTACAGCAGCACCGGTCATCCTCCCCCGTCCGCGAGAACGGAACGGGAAGAATGGGTGCTATCTGGATGACGGTGCCGCGTCGAGGAAGGTAGAGACGTCGCCTCTGAAAGCCGCCCCCTCTTGGAGAAGGGCCGACCGCAGCAGGGAGTGTGTCTGGTGGAGCGGGTGAAGGGAATCGAACCCTCGTGTACAGCTTGGAAGGCTGTCGTTCTACCATTGAACTACACCCGCAAGAGAGCTGACCGGGGTCAACGCTCAATTCGGGACCTGTCCTCGGGAGGCCGTACGTTGCTCGCCACTTAAAAAGTAGTGCTTGGAAAGTGGCGCCATGGGCAGTGAGCCGCTCGGCGCTTGTCGAGAACCGATCGCATCCTTAGCAACTCGTTGCCGCCGCCCCGCTTGCGCGGAATGGTTTGCAGATGGTGGGGAGAGCAGGATTCGAACCTGCGAAGGCTGAGCCATCAGATTTACAGTCTGACCCCTTTGGCCGCTCGGGAATCCCCCCGTGTCATGACGGTCGCCGCGAAGCGGTCACCAATCATGTGTGTCGTTTCTCCACTTGACTCTCCGGTACATTCGTGGGAGCCGCTTGCCCTCCACCCTGACGCCCCTTGCGAGGTCGACGTGATGGACAGCGGAGCGCTCTCCACTCCCGTGTCATCCAGTGATCTTGTTTCCAGTGAGCTCTGGCAGACGCGCAAACGCCGACCAGCCCCGGTTTTCCCTTCAAATTCCAAACCCCGGGGAGGATTTGGAGCCAGCGGTGGGACTCGAACCCGCGACCACCTGATTACAAATCAGGAGCTCTACCAACTGAGCTACGCTGGCGAATGATCTCGCAACGAGGCTCCCGGTAAACCATGGCACCAAGCGGGCCAGCGGCCTTCCGGACACCCCAGTCGAAGATGGGAGCGCGGTATGGTACGGACGATCTTTGAGGGGTCAAGGGCTCTCACTGCATTCCTCGGAAATTCCGGTCAGGAATGCAATTCCCTGGGCCCGCGCCAGGGGCTGACACGATCAGATCTGATCGAGATCCGTCCGATAGCTCTCCCAGGCCCGCCGAACCTGATCCAAGGAATCCCCGCCAAACTTGGCGAGCACCGCGTCTGCCAGGACCAAGGCCACCATGGCTTCCCCCACCACCCCCGCTGCCGGGAGCGCGGTGATGTCCGAACGCTGCCAGGTGGCGTGCACGGGTTGCCCCGACTCGAAATCGACGCTGTCGAGCCCCTTGCGCAGGGTTGGGATCGGTTTCATGGCCAGACGCAAGCAGAGAGCCTCGCCGTTGGTCATGCCCCCCTCAAGCCCGCCGGCGTGATTGGTCCTGCGCTGAAAACGCCCCCATCCGGGCGTTTGAGCCCCAGCGCGCAGCTCGATCGGGTCGTGCACCGCGGAGCCCCGGCGGCGCGCCGCTTCGAAGCCCAGGCCGATCTCCACCCCTTTCATGGCGGGGATCGACATCAGCGCTCCAGCCAGACGTCCGGTCAGACGTTGGCCAGCGCTCGAATACCCCCCCAATCCCGGGGGCAGGCCGCGCACGACGATTTCAACCACACCGCCTACGGTGTCCCCATCTTGCTTGGCCCCGTCGACTGCGGCCCGCATGCCCTCGTCGGCCTCCGGGTCCAGGCTGAGGAAGTCGCTCGCCGCGCGTATTTCATGGCGAGCCTCGCCCGCCGCCCCATAGGCGTCCGCGCGCACGCACACTCCGCCGACCTCCACACTGTGGGCGAAGACCTCCACATCCAGGACTTCGAGCAGCTGGCGCGCCACGCTTCCGCAGGCCACCCGGGCCGCCGTTTCGCGGGCGCTAGCGCGCTCCAAAATCGCCCGGGGATCGCGATGACCGAACTTCTGACAACCGGCCAAATCCGCGTGTCCTGGCCGTGGGTCGCCGGGAATCGGCAATTTGTCGATCACGTGGTCCTTGTTCTTGACGAGCACCGCGATGGGCGAACCGAGGGTCACGCCCTGCTTCAGACCGGAGAGGATTTCGACCCGATCCGTCTCGATTTTCATGCGCCCGCCACGCCCGTAGCCGAGCTGCCGGCGGGCGAGTTCCTGATCGATGCGCTCCGTGCTCAGGCTGAGCCCCGCGGGCATTCCCTCGACTATCCCGACGAGGGTTGGACCGTGGGATTCGCCGGCGCTACTCCAAGTCAGCCCGCTCACAGCCGAGTCCGAGGATCTGGAACCCCGGGGGCGGACACGTTCGAGTCCCTCTGCTGGTCGGAAGCCCGTTCTTGGCCGGAAAGCCTGCGTTGCTCGGGAGCCCAGCGCTGCTCGGAAGCCCGGCCTTGCTCGGAAGCCCTGCGCTGGCCGGGTGCCTGCGCCTGGGGCTCCCCACGGGATTGGAGGCCAGGACGGCTAGAGCTCTCTGGGCGACCGGGATCTCGATCGGTGCTCACGTCGCGAGGGCGACTTTCCAGGGGAGCGCTCCCCCACAGCACTTGGCGGGTCGCTGGAGCCGGGTTTATTCCGGGAGCCAGGGGGGCGATTTCGACCCATCCGTCCTCCTCGCCGTCCTCCTGCGCCAGGCCTTCCAGGGCTTCGACTCCACCCGGGTCCGAAGAGGGAGCTGGGGCGGGAATCCGCTCGCCGTTCTCCAAGTGATGGCGAATCAGGCCTTCGAGATGCTTCAAGTCAACCGGTTTCGCGACGGTTCCGAGCACTCCCGGGATGCGTCGCAACTGGCTATCGAGGTCCGCATCCAAGAATCCAGAAACCACCAATGTCGCTGGCAGACAGCCTTCATTCGCCAGTTTTGGCAACTCCTCTTGCCCGCGCTCGTAGCCCAAGTCCAAGTCCGCGAGCATCAAATCCGGCCAGCACTTGCCCATCTGAATGCGGGCAGCCTTGTAGGAGTTAGCGGTGTCCACGGCGTGTCCAAGTCGCCTCAGGAACCATGCGCTCAGTTCAACGATGCGTTCGTCGTTGTCAACAATCAGTAGTCGGGCCATGACCGCACCCTACGCAGATGGATCGGCCGTTTCGAGAAACTAAGAACCCGAAATTTCCAGGCCGGATGGCAGGGCCCGCGGGGGCCTCATAGGGACTCGTAAAGCGTGACCTCGTCAAAGGAGACGCTGAGTTTCATCTGCCCGAGCTTGACCACGACCTCTTCCTCGTCCCGACGAACCTTGTGCACGCTGCAACGTTGCTTGTAACGGGGCAGGTAGACCAGGTCCCCCTTTTTCATGGCGGCCAGGAAGGCGGCGCGGCGCTGGGTCAAGCTGGCGCCTCCCAGAGCGCTATCCATCTCGGAAAGCACGTTCTTCATCTCCTCCCGTTGAGCGCTGGAGAGTTGCGGCAGAATGGCACGGGCCCGTTGGAGAACGGCTCGCGCTGCGCGCACCCGTTCTTCGAGCCCGCGCTGAGCCTCCGCTTCCAAGAGATCCCGAGAGCGGTTCAACTCCTCCCGTTCCTCCGCCAACTCCTGCTGGGCAAGCGCTGCGTCCTCGAGCCGCAGCTCCGCGGATCCCCGGGCGCGCTCCGCTTCCGTACGCACCTCGCGCACCTCGGCCATCAACTCCATGACGTCCTCATCCCGGCGCTCGAGCCTTTGGTTGGCGCGTTCGATGATCTCCGGGTCCAGCCCCAAGCGCCCAGCAATCACCAGGGCGGCGGAATCCCCGGGAACCCCCACCAACACGTGGTAGCGGGGCTCTAGGGACTCCAAGTCAAACTCGGTGCAGGCGTTCTCCACACGACCGTGGCGGAAGGCGAACTCCTTCAAACGGCCCAAGTGCGTGGAGACAAGGGTTGGCGATTTGCGAATCAGCAAGATCTCGAGCAAAGCCTGTCCGAGGGCGGCGCCTTCGTCCGGGTCCGTGCCCCCGCCTAGTTCATCCAGCAGCACAAGGGTGCGTGAAGTGGCGCGCTCCAGCCCGGCCTTGATGCGCATGACGTGCGAA
Source organism: uncultured bacterium (assembly GCA_937905825.1). Taxonomy (GTDB): domain Bacteria; phylum Planctomycetota; class UBA1135; order UBA1135; genus JABACD01. Next base: position 101,412 of record CALCXM010000074.1, on the reverse strand, counting down.
GAGAAAGTCGAAAGGCTCTGGCTGATCTCCTGCTCATCCCCGATGTCCGCGGCAATGCCGTCGTAGACCGGGACAAGACTTCCTTGGGAGCAGGGAATTGGCAGCCCCAAGTGCGAGAGCAAGGCCAGTAGCCCCGCGGTTTTGAGCGCCAAGGTTTTCCCACCCGTGTTGGGACCGGTGATGATCAACATATCGAACTCGGCCCCGAGGCGCAGATCCACCGGGACCACCTCCCCGAGATTGCCCCGGCGGGCCTCCGCCAAAAGCAAAGGGTGCCGGGCGCTGCGTAGGACCAAACCCCCGTTCTCACCATCGATTGGCGAAATGGCGGCCATGTGGGCTCCATACTCTTCGGAGAAGCGCACGCCGATGAGAGCCAACTCCAACTTGCCCAGGCCATCGGAGGCCAGCAACAAAAGGCCCTCCCAGCGCAGAACTTCGCGGGCCAACTCGGTCAGCACGCGGGTCAACTCGCGGCGCTCATCGTGACGCGCTTCGGACAGGCGGTTGGAGAGTTCGATCACTTCCCGCGGTTCGACGAACGCGGTTTGATCGCTTTGCGAACGGTCGTGAATGATGCCTTTGACACGCCCCGAGGCCTTGCTCTTGACCGCCAGGCAAAGTCGCCCGCCGCGCAAGTGCACACGGCCATCGGTCAAGTGATGGCGAATCTCGGAACGCCCGGCGATGTTGCGCAGGGTCGAGTCAATGCGCGTGGAAAGCTCGCGCACTTCCCGGCGCAAGCGTCCCAGGGCCGGTGACGCGGAGTCTTGCACGCGGCCGCGTTCGTCGACCACCTGGTCCAAGCGATCGAAGAGTGCCGAGAGATCGGGCAGTTCCGCCGCGCAACGGGCCAGGGCAGGCACGTCTGCCGCTCGCGCCTCAAACCAGCGCTGCAAGCGAGCGCTGGCCCCCAACATGCCGCGCAGGTTGGCCAACTCTTCTTCCGAGAGGGGTCCGGCATGGGCCGATTCCAAGACTGGAGCCGGATCGCTCACGCCGCCCAAACTGATGAAGTCTTTGGCGCGCTCGAGCAGCTGCACCTCGGCGTAGCGCTCGATGGCCTCCTGCCGATCTCCCTCCCCCATGGGCACGAGTTCGCGCAGCTTGCGCCGACCGAGGGACGAGTGCACAAACTCCTCGTAGAGGCTGAGCGCACCGTCCAACTCCAAGGCCCCGGCCGCGAAGGCTTCGCGCGCGGACGTCTGTCGAGCTAGGCGGGCGTCCGCGGAGTTTTCGTGAACGGTTCCCTGCCGCTCTTCGTTCTGGTCGGTGAATGCCATCGCTCTTGTTACTACTTCTCTGCGCCGTCGGTTCTTGATGGCGGCCGCAAAGCGTAGACCGTGAGCGCCAAAGGTGGGCCGTTATCCTTAGGGATCGAGATCTCTCCGAGAGCTTTCACGGACCAACCGAGGGGATCCAAGAGTCGCGCGGCGTAGCCTCGCAGGAACGCGCGGTTGGCGCGGCCCGCAAGATCCGGCGGGTCTGTGGTGATCACCACGTCGAAGCGCGAGACGAATATGGCCAGTTCCGCGTCGCCCCAATGGGGATCTTCGGCGTTGAAGGTCACATCCAGCGGACGGTGCGCATCAGCCAGGAAACGCATCCGATTGCCACTTTCGGCGTACAGCGCTAAATGAAAGACGGCCGGTGGAACCTCCGTCGAGTTGCCGATCCAGCCGGCGCGCTCCTGGGGCTGGATGTCTGCTGTCACCAACTTCAGCAAGGCATCCGTGATTTGCGGTGCGAAGCCTGGAGTCCAAAAACGGCGCCCGGGACCGAGCCTGTGCTTTTCCTGTAGAACCTGTTGAACGTACTCGCGCCCGGGGCCATCCGCGGGCACAACCTCGAGTCGATCCCCCACCCAAAGGGCGTCCAAACTTGGAAAGAGCAGGGTCCCAATGGCCAAGGCAGAAATCGCGAGGGCCCGAGGCTTGGGCGAACGGGGCACAAATCCCGCGAGACCCAAGGCAGCCAGGGACCAGAAGATTGGGGCGTTCGGAAGCAGGAAGCGATCGAGTTGAAAGCTGTGAGTCCACACGGGCAAACCCGCACCGAGAAACACGAGCCACAAGAGGCGCGCTCCTGGTTGATGCAGGAATCGCAAGCTGCCGAGCACCCCGAGCACTTGCAGCAAGAACAGCCGGGTCGTGTAACTCATGAACACGAGCCAGAAGATCACACGTTGCTCGGGGGGCGCTCCGACCAACTGCTGGTTGCCCGTCAGAAAGCTGAGCATGGCGTCCAGGTGGTGCTTGCCCATCTCCAAGCCAAAGGGCAAGGGCAGCACCAGCCACCACAGGAGCCCGCAAGCGAGAGGTGCGAAGGTGAAACAAAGCCGCCTCATCTCCGCCCACCCCGCGCCCCGGCGCCAGGCGATCATGAGCCCCACCAGGGCGTCCAATGCACAACCGAAGATCAAGAGGATGCCGTAGTTGAACTTCACGAAGAAGGCCGCGGACAGCCAGAGTCCCGCGATCACGTGCCGCGCTCCTTCCCCGGGTTTGCCGCGGCAACTCAGACGCCGCAACCAGGCTCGCAGGGCGAACACTGCGCAGAAAGCGAAGGGCACTTCCAAGAACAGGCTTTGGCCGTAACCGAGCCCCAAGGGAGAAAGAGCGGTGAAGCCGAGGGCCAGCCAGGGAAACAGATCCTCGCCGGGGGCCGGTGCTTGTCCGTCTTCGCGACCTGCGCGCCCGACCTCTTTGGCCAAGAGGAAGCTACCGAAGATGACCCCGCACCAGGCCACGAGACCAGCGCTGCGGCAGGCTAGTTCCGAGAGGCCGAAGATCCACTGCACCAGCATCAAAACCAAGGGCCAGCCAAAGGGATACTGAACGCAATTGTGCAGCACATCGAAGGCCGATTCGATTTCCCCCGCTTGCAGATGCAGCAACATGCGGGCCGCCGGCAACTCAGCGTGCATGCTCTCGTCCCAGGCCCAGCTGCGCTCGATCTCAAGGGTTGCGATCCACCAGCTGGCCAGTAGCAGGCTTACGATCAAGGCCAGGCTGCTGGAGCGTTGTCGGGCCAGGCGGGTTCGAAGGGCGTCGAGCATGGGCGGCAGTGTACACCTTGGGTACGGGGCTTCGCAGCACTCTGCGCCGCGGGCGGCCCCTCAAAAGACGATCCGTGAGCCAGCTCTACAATCGAAGTGAGCAAGCACCCCTGCGCCGGGCTACCATGCCCCCATGATTGATCCGAAGATGGAACTCCTGAGTACCGTGGTGGTCCACGCGGTCGTGCACCTGGGCCAGACCCCGGATGACCCCGCTCCCTGGGCTGAGGTGGAGAGTGCGCGCACGCTCTGCGAAGACAAAGACCCTGAGTTGGCCCAAGTCATCGCCGACCGCGACCTGCCCGCCATGAAGGCCCTGGCCGAAGGATGGGAAGCGGGCAAACGTCTCTTGCCAGAGTCGGACCGGGCCGTGTTGAAGCGCGCCATGAAGGCCTTTCGCAAGACCTTAAAGGTCACGATTCTGATGCATGAGTCGAGTCTTGGAGGCGGACCGCTCTCTTCGGGCCGCTCCACCTCCATCGTCGGAGTTCAGCCGCCCCAACGTTATCCGGCGCCGGTCTGGCGTGAGTTGGTACGACAGGGCCGCTTGGTGGGAAACCACGGCGGAACCTACGAGTTGCCCCCGGGCGGTTGATGATCCGTTTGGGAAGCGAGTGGCGGGCGCTGAAGCCCGTCCGCTGCGCGGCTCCCATCAGATTTGAGCGCGCTGGCAAGTCTGAGCGCGCCTGCGAACTGGAGAACCCTCGCTACTTCGCGGGCTCCGGCTTGCGCGTTCCAGAACGGGCCGCAAGCCCGCGCTCCCCTTCGATGCGAATTCCCAAGTCCTCGCCCTCGTGCAAGAACCCGACGTAGGCGTTCATCATCTCGTCCACTGTGCGCAATCCGAAGCCCACCTCAGCAGTCGGATCGGGGTTGTAGGGATTGAAGGCCGAGTTGTCGAAGTGCGCCCGGGCCACCACGCGCGTTCCCTTCGGCAAGCGGCACGTGCCGGGCGCCACTTCATAGCTCTGCTGCCAATCGAAGTTGTACGTGGGAATCTCCAGCAGCGTCCTCGATGAGCCGTCGGGGAGGATCGCGCGGAAGGTGATGTCCTTGCCGCGCAGGTGCATGTGGGCAAAGAAGCCGAGCACCACTGCGTCCTCTTGCAAACGAAAGCCGCTCTTGACCAAGTGCGCTGAGGCTCCCGGCGCAATCTTGAAATTGTGCGGGTCCGTCAGATTGTAGTGCAACTCCTTGCGCACCACATCGCGCTTGAAACGCAACCCCACGGAGAGTTTGGAGGTCTCCGGCTTGCCCGTGGACACATAGTGGATCTGCAAGCCGAGCACGGACCGACCGGGAATGCGCAGGGCCAGGTCCTGCCCAAAGTGTCCGAGGTCCAAGGGAGCGCCGCCGGGCACGTAGCCCGTGATGAACGTGGAAGGTCCGGGAGTGTGTCCGGGGCCAGCGAAGCCGAGGTTCGCGTGGTGCACAACGCGCCGGTTGTCGGGTCGCAACTCAAGCGCTTCGATCCAAGTCTCCCGCAGGAACAGATGGGGCAGGACCACATAGCGGTAAGGAACGTAGCCCTCCGCTGGGATGTCGTGGGACTCCGTCATGGAGATCACGAGATCGGGCTCACCCATTTGCCACTCGGGGGCTGGCGCTGGAATTGGGCGCGGCTGGACGGGGCTAGCGCCCTCGGGCATGCCATCCTCAACCCAATGGACGAGCCGCGCGCGCTCTTCCGCGCTCATCGCAGGATCGTTTTGAAAGACACCGTGATCGGGACTGGCGTTCCAAGGGGGCATGCGGCCATCCCCGACGACCTCCGCGATCATCTCCCCTTCCCGGCGCACTTGTTTGTAGGACAGCAAGCTGAAGGGCGCGGCGCTGGAGGGTTGATGGCAGCGAACGCAGTGCTTCTCCATCAACGGGGCCACGTCGCGATGATAGGTCACGGAACCCGGCGCGCGAACGGTCGCTTGACTCGCGCTGATCTGGCAGCCGTCCACGGTCGTCTCTGGCACTTCGACAACTTCCCCTGCGATCAGACTTTGCAGCGCGAGCTCCAGGTCCTTGCGGCGCGGATTCGGCAAGACGCCACCCAAGCGGTACTGGTCATCGATTCGCCCACGGTAGACGAGCTTGTGCTCTCCGTCGAGCAAAACCACTTCCGGTGTGCGCCGGACTCCGAGGGCCGCGACGCACTCGCCTCCCGCGTCCTTGACGATCGGAAAGGGAATCTCGAACTCCAGCGCAAAGGACGCCATGGCCCCAATCGAGTCCTCGGGGCCCACGTTGACCGCCACAAATTGAACGTGCTCCCCATAGCTTTCGTGCAGGCTCGCCAGGCGCGGCAAGTAGCGACGAACCAAGGGACAGGTGGTGTTCGTGAAGACGAAGAGGTAGCCCGTATGCTGGCCGAGATCCCGGAGCGAGCGCGACAAGGAACGGATGTCCTTGAACTCGAGGGCCTGGATTTGGGTTCCGATGGGAACGTCCGGAGGGGCCCCGGCGTGCTTCGCGCTTTCCCCCAGAGCTCCAAATCCTAGGAGGGCGAGCCCGGCGAGCATCAGTTGGTAGCCCATGGATTTAGTGATCGAGTTTGTCGCCGAGGAACGTCTCCACCTCGACCGCATCCAAGCCCGCTTCATCCGCAATTCGCGCGAGCTTCTCGCGAGCTTGACGGATCAATTCCTCGCGCAAGAGGTGCAAGGTGTGGAAGCGCACGGCGCGCCAGGAATTCGTCGTGACCGCGCGCTCGGCTCCTCGGCTCTCCACCATCCGCTGCGCCGTCTCCCGCGGACTTTGATAAACGCCGTCGTTGCTCCAATCCAGGTAGATCGGATTGGTGGCTCCCAGGGTGTAGTCGTTGTGCAAGGGCCAATGGCCACCGGAGACGCCGTCGCCGGTCACGACCCAGACGAGCCAAGCGTCCTGGCCCTCATGTCGATTCTCCAGGATGACCTCGAACTCTCGGTTCATCGGCGTGTTGGTCAACTGATCGGATTGCTCATCGAGCGGAATCTGGTGGATCAACTCTCCATTGGCGTAGAGTTCGGCCTTGCGCGGCGTGATCCAGGAGGGCGCGCGGACAGTCAGGACCAGCTTGCAGTACTCACCGGGAGCGGCGAGCAACTCCCCCATGCCCACCGTCTGCGCCTCGTTGTCGCGCATCACTTTGGCGCTCACGAAGATCCCCATCGAGATCGACGTCTTGCCCGTGGCAAGCGCCTCGCAGGCTTGGTCCACGTTGATTTCTGAGGGACTGCTCGCGCTGCTCGGAACGTAAGTGCGCCCGCCGCCCACGGGTCGTGCCACTGTGTGCGAATCGGAAGAACCAACGGCAACGACCTTCTCCCCGCGATTCAAGAGGGCGAACCAATCCTTGAAGAGCAGCATGGGGTCGTTTTCTTCCGTGCAGGAGTTGACGAGTTCCATGGCGTCGAAAGGATAGTGCCCAGTCTCTGTGGCATGACTGTGGCCCGTGTGGTGATCGAGCTCGTACACGCCAAAGGGGCCCGTGTCGTGCGCGGGCCAGCGCGGATGGTTCAGGATCACCACTTGAGCTCCCCGGCTTCGCATGCCAGCAACAATCTGAACCATGTCGTGCAGATCGTGGGGCGGGACCTCCTCCTCCGGATCCAAAGGAAAGCCATTGAAGTGTCCGATGGGCGTGGTGACCTCGTTGCCCACCACGCTTTTGAACTCCTTCGCGAGCCCCATCTCCAGTTGAGTGGGCTCGTAATCCGTGTTGTGGTTGTGGTCCGTGGCAATCGCCAGTTCCACGCCTTCCCCCACCAAGGTGATCAGGCGTTCTTCAACGCTCGCGTCCCCGTGCCCGCTGTGAGTCAAAGTGTGGATGTGGGTGTCACAGGCCACGTAGCCCGAGGTGTCCACTTCACGCACCAGATTGAAGATCGCGTTCGGCGCTTGCAGGCCACCCAACTCCGGAAGGTCCGGGCGCGAGAAATTCAGGTCGTAGATGTCGATGCTCCACTCGGACCCGCGTGAGGCGGTGACCCGATAGCTACCCGCGGGAACCTCGAAGGAAGCCAAGCCATCTTGAGTGTAGACGACCCCGTCGCGGGTGGCCTGGGTAGGCAAGTCCGCGGAGTAGACCGGCGCCAAGTTGCCTGAGCCATCGAGGAGGGTGAAGCGCGCGGGGACATGGTTCTTGGTGCGCAGATCACGCGCCACGAGCAGGACGCTCACCAGGTTCAAGGCGTCCCGAAACGACTTAGGAATCAATCGCAGGTGTCCGAAGGTGATGTCGTCCGCGGGGTTATCGGTCAGCAGCTCAAAACGGTTCGTGCCCTCCTGGAGAATCCGCGCGGGGATTTCCATGTACTGCTGCAAACGCTCATCGCTCTTGCGCAGGGCGCCCACCAGTTGGCCGTTGATCTCGATGCGCCAGTTGTTCGAAATGTGGCGTTGCTGGAAGGCCAAGGTCCACGGTCCGTGGACGGCGCTGGCTTCGAAATCGAACTGCAGGCTGGACCCCTCCGGATCCATGGGAGCCTCCGGCCACTCGGGGGTTTGGTCGTCCCCCAGGTGGTGCATGCGGCTATCGAGGACCTGCTCAGGTCGCTCCCCAGGGGGTGCCTGCTGGGTGGATTGGGCAAGACTGGCCAGAAGCAGAAAGCTGGAACAGGTGGCAAGCATGCGCGCGTGGTTTTTCTTCATGGGAGCACTTCCGTCGAATCTCATCGGGCGCCGTAGCCTAGCTCCCTCGAGCGCTCTGTGCTTGGCCCGACTGCAGATGGGGTCTCAATCGTCAGATTTTCTCAAGCCTGCTCTCACCGTAGGTCGAAACTTGGAGCCACCCTGCCGTCCCAATGCTTCCTCGGTGTCGGGGCCCGGATGAGGATCCTTTCCTCTCGATGGACTCCGCGAATGAGGAGCCGTGCCGCGCAGGCTCGTACAACACCTATCCATCGAAGGACCACACGCCCAGTCCAGGCGTCCTTCGTTTCAATTCTGGACGAACGCAACGGGGGCTCCGGTCCCGCTCCTGTTCCTGGGGCCAGCCGAATTCTAGTGAGAGCAACGATCCCTTCAAGATCGCCAGAATCCAAGGACGGTGCGCCCCGGACATCTTCCCCCAAGGTCCTCCCGGAAGGCTATCTATCTATGTCTCAGAGCAATCTCCTATCGTTTATTGGCGGCGCAGCCGCTGTCGGAACCATTCTCGCCATGACCGGAGTGCCCCAGGGCTCCCAGTCCTCGAGCGCTCCGCACAAACAACACTAAAGCGCTCCTCCCGAGTTCGCGCCGTCCGTGACGCAGGCCGAACCCGAGGCAGCCGAATCCGTTGTGGTCGAGTCGTTTCACTACGACCCCATCCAAGCGGACGCAGAACCGATCCAAAGCATTCCCGGGGTGGAAGAGTTCTTCGAGGACTACCTGGAGCTCGACTACGAGCCGGCCCGCGTGGCCCTCGGCAAACAACTTTTCCACGACACGCGTTTGTCCAACGACAACACCCTGTCCTGCTCGAGCTGCCATGACTTGCGCTACGCGGGCATCGACCGCTCAGCGACAGCCACGGGAGTGCGCGGCCAAGTGGGCCCGATCAACACTCCGACCGTCTTCAACTCTGCGTTCAATTTCTCGCAGTTCTGGGATGGTCGCGCCAGTGACTTGGAGGCCCAAGCGGATGGCCCCCCCAACGCCGGTGGCGAAATGGATTCCAACTGGGAAGAGATCACCACGAAGTTGTCCCAGGACAAAGTGGTCATGGACATGCTGAGCGCAGCTTGGCCGGACGAGGACTTCAGCGAAGGCATCGACTCCAGGTTCTGGCTCGAGGCGATCGCCGACTTCGAACGGACCCTGATCACACCCGCGGCGCCCTTTGATCAGTACCTCCAAGGAGACCCCTCGGCGATTTCTGAAGAGGCCAAACAGGGCTATCAACTCTTCAAGGACGTGGGTTGCACCGAGTGCCACAACGGCATGGCAGTTGGCGGCAAGTCCTTCCAGCGCCTGGGTCGCAAACGTCCCTACTTCAACAGCCACACAGGTGGAGTCGATCTCGGACGCTTCAACATCACCGGCGACGAAGAGGACCGACACAACTTCAAAGTCCCCGCCTTGCGCAACGTGGCTCTGACGGGTCCTTGGTTCCACGACGGGACCCAGGAGTCGCTGAGTGAGGCGGTGCGTTCCATGGGCGAGTTCCAGCTCGACTTGGATCTCTCCGATGGGCAGGTGCAGCGCATTGTCGCTTTCCTGGTGAGTCTGACCGGCGAGTACGAAGGTCGTTCCCTGCGGGACGTGCAAAACACCGCCGCCAGCAACCAGTAGTTAGGAAGCGATTCTTTAGCCCCACAGAAACACCATGCTCCAACGCATTCATAAGGTCTTGCTGCTAGGTGCCGTGTTGATCCCGGCCCTCGCCCAAGGCAATCACAGCAACCAGCCCTCTTCCCCGCTGCCGAGTCAACCGAGCGTGCTCGAAAGCGGTTCGATCAAAGGCGTCTTCACTTCGTTTGAGCGATTGAAGACCAAGGGTGCGACGAGTCAAAAGGACGTGGTGGTCTACCTCAAAGCCAAGACGCAGGTCGTTCACGCGCCGCCCAAGCAAGCGGCCGTGGTGGTTCAGGAGAAGCTCAACTTCTCTCCCCACGTCTTGCCGATCCTGAAGGGCACCAAGGTCGAGTACAGCAACATCGACGCCGTGGCCCACAACGTGTTCTCCGCGGACAGCTGCTGTGCCGTCGACAGCGACATGGACGCGGGCAAGAAAACCGAAGTGACCTATTCGGAAGCCGGCATCACGAGCGTCGTCTGCCGCCTGCATCCGGACATGTCTCTTTGGGTCCTGGTGCTCGACAACCCCTGGTTCAAGCATATTGAACTCGAGAAAGTGAAGGACGACGACGGCAGCCGCTACTCCTCGGAGTACGCAATCGCCGACGTGCCCCCCGGCACCTACGAGCTCACCTTCTGGAACAAGAAGCTCAAGCCGATCAGCTACGAGGTGACAATCGCAGCGGGTGCGGCGACCGAGTTCAACGTCGAGATTCCGAAGTAGCTAGCGGGCTCCGGCCCCGTGGAACGAGCGAGCGACGGATCCTCCGGGATCGGTCGCTCGTTCTGTTTCAGCCCGCAGATCGAAGCGTCATCCGGCCATCGCGCCGGGATTGGTGAAAAAGGAAAGTCGGCTGAGTCCTTCCCCGGTCGCCGGGTGACTCCATGATGAGGACGCAGCGCCCGGCGCCGCTAGAGCCTCCCATCCCATGGACATGCCCTTCGACGAATCCATCGAGTCCCACGCGGACTTCATGCGCCGCCTCTCCCGCAGCCTGCTCGGCCATGAGGCCGACGCGGAGGACCTGGCGCAGTCCGTGCACCTCGGCCTGCTGCAAAGCTCCCAGGATGAGCCAAGTCCGACCCGCCATTGGCTCGCCCGGGTCCTGCGACGGCGCAGCGTCAACGTCCTACGCGACAGGACCACGCGGCAGTTCTTCGAAGCGGACGCCGCCCGGCCGGAAGCCATTTCGGATCCCGCTCAACGGGTGGAGCGCTTGGAAATGCAACGGACCGTGATCGATGCAGTGCTCGCCTTGAACGAGACCTACCGGGAAGTGATCGACTTGCGTTACTACGAAGGCCTGGGGCCCACGGAGATTGCAAAGCGGATCCAAGTCCCGGTGTCCACGGTCAAGACGCGTTTGCAACGGGCGCTCGAGCGTTTGCGTAGGGAGCTCGATGACACATGCAATGGCCACCGTGAAACCTGGTGCGGCTTGCTCGCACCCCTTGTGGGAGATTCCTGGACGCGCCCTGTGGCGACGACCGCGGCGCTCTCCCCAGCTCTTGGAGTTCTCATGATCAGTGCGAAGTTTCTGTTGCTGCCGGCGGCCATTGCCCTAGGGCTCGTGGGTGCGCTCCTTTGGATGGATTCGGAACCGGGCGCGAGCGTGGGGCTCAACCCCGCGGAAGGAGCCCACGAATCGACCGCGTTGGTGGCCAGTGACTCGCAAGGGGCGCGACCCCCGGCGCCGCAACGCCTCGCGATTCAGATTCCAAGTCGGGGGGACGAGCCGGAGCTCCCCAGGCAATCGAGCGCAACCGCAAATGCGGACTGGATCGTGTCCGGAACCTTGCGGGATGCCCTGGGCGCGCCGGTCCCCCATGGGATGCTGGCTTACAGCTTCATCGCACCAGCGCCCGTGAGCGGGAACTCGGTTCCCATGCAGTGCGATGAGAATGGCCACTTCAGCTTCCCCTTGCTCGCACCGGAATATGAGCTCTCTCCACACTGCCATGGCGAGTATCAGGTCGCTCTGCGAGCCTGGGCTACCGACTACCAGCCAACGGTCCACCCTCGGCGCTTGCCGGCACTCGCTCGCGGGAGCACTACGCTCGTCGAGTGGGATCCCAGCATCACGCGCGGCCCCAGCATCCGTGGACGGGTGGTCGACGGGACAGGCCAACCCGTTCCAGGGGCGCAGCTCGCCGTTGCACTGAGCGAGCACTCGGCTCAGGTCGGCGAAGTGACGGATGCGAATGGCACCTACGCCGTTCCAGTTGAGGCTGCAGAAGTGAAGTTTGTGCGCGCGACCGCCTGGCACCCAACTTTCGGAACGGGCTCGTCGCCTCTGCTGGATGTCGGAGTCGGAGACGTTCAGATCCCCGACATCCTGCTACGAGCGACCCACCGCATCGAAGGGCGCTTGACCTTTCCCGATGGTGTTCCGATCTCGAATCTCGAAGTCGCCTTCCGATCCGCAAGCGGCGAGAAGGACGTCACCCTCGCCCACCTCGTGGCCTTCGGTTCGCCTGGCGAGGGATTGAACAGAGGATCCTTTCGAACGGACGAAGATGGACGCTTCCTCGTGGATGGAGTTGCCGAAGGCGATTACAAACTCACGATCCTGGACGGTGTGGTAGGGGCCGAATCTCCACCGGAGCTTGGCGCAGCATCCACTGGAGTGTTCTTCGAGGCAACGATCCCCTTGCACTCCGTGCGCCTGGATGTCGTCGATGACGCTGGCCTTCCATTGCCCGGGGCGCACGTCAGCCTGAGGATCGGCCTCGGCGGAGTGGACGCCTTTTCAGGGGGCGCAGGCGGGAACATGCACGCGTGGGTTGTCCCTGGCGAGTGGGCCGCTAGCGCGACGTTCGATGGAACCCGGGGAGCGCGGTCCAGGCTCTCGGTTGGAGACTTGCAGTACATCACGGTTCACCGACTGCTGCTCGATTTTGAAACGCCAATGGGCACCATCCAGGTGCGCGCCAAGAACGAACGGGGAGCCCCCCTGGCCGGGTGCAGATTGCTCCTGAGCGAGGTCGCGAACCCCAGGTCTCGATCCCAATTCGACTCCATCCGGCTCGACTCCGAAGGCACAAGCGTGCCCGTCCCCGTCGGCTTCTACACCTATCGAGTTGGCCCACTCGACGGCGGAATTGACGGAGCTTACGATATCGGCGGATTCGAGCGAAGCATTGATGGAGAGCTGGAAGTCCTCGCCGATGAAACACTCCAGCTAGCTCCGGTGCTGCCCCTGGCTGGGCGACTGCGCCTGAACTGCAGCACGACGGGTGGAGCTCCCGCTGTGGTCCTGCTCGAGGTGTCGAACTTGATCGAAGGTGGAAAGCCAACTCGCCACACGCTGGCCACTCCGATCGAGAAGGGTACGCGTTACGGGCATCACACCCCCGGGGAGCCTTCCTTCTCCGAGTTGATGGAGCCGGGCACCTGGGACGTTCGTTTGTTCGCGAAGGACTATGAGGATCACCGCGCCACGGTGCAGGTCCTCCCTGGGCAACTAACGGAGCTCAACGTTCCCATGATTCCAAAGCGCTGAGCGCGCCAGCCACGAAAGGCACTCCCCATGAATCCTCCGCCCGGGAGGTTGAAAGCCCGGGCGGAGGAAACCAGAGGGAGGACTTCGGCGCTAAGTCAAATCCTCCGGCACGCTAAGGGCACTCACCGGATTCGAGCGCTTGATTCCGGCACTGCAAGGATTGCAGAGCACGCGGAGCCGAGCCAGGAAGTTGGTGGGCGCGCTCACGTCCGTGACGAAACTCGATGGAGCTTCGTTGAAGAGATCACAGACCGCCACGACGAGTTCGCGCTTTCGCGTCGGGGAGTCGAGGCGCGTTGCCCGCTATGTAGGAGGCCGCTCGTTGCCGAAGAGTTCCCCGGATTCGGGGAATAGACGAGCCCAGCGGCCCCCGTTCCCGATTTGGACGAACCGGCGAGCAAACGCAATAGAGGGGAACATCGGGCACCTGCCCGTCGTTGCGCGCCCGCAGGTGATCCGCGCACGGTGCGCTTGTTGATCGCGGATGGAAAACCTAGGCCCGCGCAGAACCCTGGAAGCACTGCGGGGGAACACTCTGCCTGCGCCCCCCGCGCTCCAGCGTGCGGGCTACCTCTTCTCCGGTGCAGGACTCGAGGCCTCGATCACGACCGGAGCACTCGGGATCCAGTTGACGTAGGCGATCATCATCTCTTCCCAAGTCTGTTCCCCGAAGCGCACGGCCGCGTTCGGGTTCGGATTGGCAGGGTTCTCCGGCGTGTTGTCGTACCAGGCAGTCGCCCGCAGTTTCGTGCCGGGGGTCACAAACACCGGATTCGCCAGGCGGTAGTTCAACTGCCAGTTGAAGTCGTAGAAGGGCAAGCTCAACAGGTCCTGGACTTCCCCGTCCGGCGTGACCAGCTCACAGGCGAAGCGCACCCCACGCACGTGGGTGTGGGGAAAGAGGCTGACCAGGCGCCCGCTCTCCGGAAAGCGAAACTCCGAACTCACTTCGTAGTCGAAGGTCTGGGGCGGGATCGTGAAGCCATCGTTGATGGCCGAGCTGGTGCGAACTTCGATCAAAGGCTCGTCCGCAAAGACAAAGCCAACGGAGGTCTCATCGATCGTTTCCGTTCCGTTCACCGTGTAGTGCATTTGGAACTTCAACCATGAGTTGGCGGGCAGCAACTTTCCGGTGCCCGCCTCGAAGGTGATGCCCGGTTGTCCCGGCGCGTAGCTTGCGAAGAAGGTCTCTCCGCCAGTTTGGAAGTTCCTATTGCGGCGTCCGCCCCCCTCCTTCTTTGGAGCCTCCAAGAACAAGAGCGCGTGGTGCACCACCTCACCGCCGGTGGTGCGCAACTCGACCGCCTTCACCCAGCGGTCTTCGGGCAGGTCGCACTGGGCGTAGAAGTATTGATAGTCGACGACACCTTCCGCAGGCACGGTGAAGGGTTTGGGAATGGTCACCACAAGGTCCGGCTGGCCGATGGTCCAACCGTCGACCCAAGTTCGTTCTAGGGGAGCCTGGGACGGCTCCCCTTCCGGCGCGTCCTCTGCGATCCAGGCCAGGAAGTCCCGCAACTCGCTGTCTGTCAAGCTGCAGTCATTCGCCCAAGGCCCGGACTCCGGCTCGGCGAACCAAGGAGGCATGATTCCGTCCTCGATGGCCCACTCGATCATGCTGCGACGCTTCTTCACCTGACGGTAATCCATCAGCGCAAAGGGCGCCGCCTCTCCCGGGCGATGGCAACTCTGGCAGCGGTTCTGAACGATGCGACTGATGCGGTTGTGGTAGGTCACGGGGCGGGCGCTGCGCTCGGGCCCCTCAATGTCGAGCTTGCAGCCCTGGGCCACCGTCGCCCCGGCGCTCACGGTCTGGCCGGCGCTCACAGATTCCAGGGCATCCACCAAGTAGTGTCGTTCCGCCGCAATCCGCGCGAATCCCAAGCCGTACTGGTCGTCGATCATCCCGCGGTAAACGAGGGTGCTGCCCGCGTCGATCACAAAGACTTCCGTGGAGGTTTGCGCGGAGAGTTCCCGGGCGATGAGGCCCTGGGGGTCGAAGACGTAGTCCCCATCCAACTTGTGCAAGTCGCGATCCGTGCGGGCTGCTTCGAGGCTGTCCATGCCCACGTACAACCAACCGAAACCCATCTCGCGCGCTTCCTGCTCGAGCACGCGCAGGCGCGGTGAATACTTCTTAGAGAGCGGACACTCCGGGTCACGCATGGCGACCACCAAGCCCTTTTCACCGAAGGCTGCGGAGAGCCGGCGCTTGGCACCATCCAGGTCCGTGCACTCCAGGTCCATCACCCACTGTTGCAGACCGGGCGCGTCCCGGCCGAGAACCTTCGGTTCCTGCTGGTACTCCAAGTCCTGGGGAAGGCTAGGAACGGGCGCGAGCAGCGCGAGGGAGACCAGGCTGGGAACGATCGAGGAGAGAGCGGAGATCATCGTTGCTTCGAGAGGTGGAAACAGACTCGGGGAGCCGGGGCAGGGTGCGGGACACGTTCCGAAGGGTTCCCTTCGGCGCGCCGCCGTACGACGACCCTAACCGACTATCTCGCAGTTCGGCGAAACTCTCTGGGCCCGACCTTCCAGGAGCCCGCGCAGGCACCGGATTTATCGCCCGACCTCAGGGGCGCGCCGCTCAGTTCCAAAAGCTAGGCGACGGAGCGCGCCCGCCGAGCGGCGGACCAGCGCACCAACTTTTCGGCCAGGTCGCCCAGGGAAACCGGCTTGGAAATGTAGTCGTTCATGCCCGCATCGAGGCATTTCTCGCGATCCCCCACCATGGCGTTGGCGGTCATGGCGATCACCGGAATCTGGCTAATCGGGCCGGGCATCTCCCGCAACTGTCGCGTGGCTTGCATGCCGTCCAATTCCGGCATTTGGCAGTCCATGAGCACCAAATCGTAGTCGCCCGTTCGCAAGCGCTCGAGAGCCTGCAAGCCATCGCCGACCACATCCGTCGAGCAACCTAGTTTCTTGAGCTGCTGCAAGGCGACCCGTTGATTGACCATGTTGTCCTCCGCCAAAAGCACACGCAAGCCCTGCAGCGAAGCCTCCAGCTCGCGGGCCCCGTGATTCTTGCCATAGCTCTGGGGCCCTCCTTGGAGCCAGCCCCGGGCAAAGCGAGCGGTGAAGAGGAACGTCGACCCCTGGCCCTCGGTGCTTTGGACTTCGATGTCCCCGTCCATCAACTGAGTGAGCTGGCGCGCGATCGTCAACCCCAAGCCAGTGCCGCCAAACTTGCGTGTGGTGCTGGCGTCCGCTTGAACGAAGGGCTGGAAGAGCAGCTCGATGCCTGCCGGCGAGATGCCGATGCCCTCGTCCCTGACGCGAAACTCCACAACCGCGTGCGGACCGCTGTCCTCGAGCAAACGCACTTTTACTTGGACGATTCCACGGTCGGTGAACTTGATCGCATTGCCCACCAGATTGGTCAAGACCTGTCGCAGGCGCCCAGCATCCCCGCAAAGCTCCACGGGGATTTGCTCATCAAACTCCAACGCTAGAGTCAGACCCTTGGCCTGGGCACTGATCGCCAGGATGTCGATGGCAGCGCCAACGCTGGCGCGCAAGTCCATGTCGATCACTTCCAAGCTCATCTTGCCGGCGTCGATCTTGGAGAAGTCCAGGATGTCGTTGATCAACACCAACAGGGCGTCTGCGCTGGAACGCACGACCTCCGTGTACTCCCTTTGTGTCTTGTTCAACTCGGTCTCCAAGAGCAACGCGGTCATGCCAACAACGCCAGTCATGGGTGTGCGAATTTCGTGGCTCATGTTCGCCAAGAATTCCGAGCGTGCCGTGACTGCCGCTAGAGCTTCATCCCGGGTCGTCTCCAGTTGTTCCGAACGCAAAGCCTCCGCCCGGTAGTTGGCACGGAACAGCAGGCACAAGCCGATGAACGGGATGAGACAGGCCAAGAAGCGTAGCCCCTGCGCCACGTTGTAGTGGTGATCCAAGATCTCCGTGGATCCAAAGGCCATGTGCAACTGAGTCGCCACCTGGGGAACCATGCTGAGGGCCAGGGCGTGAATGAACACGTTGGGTTGATGGCGATAGACCATCGGCAAGAGCACCAACCCGGCAAAGCCAAAGACCACAAGGGAGCCCAGGTCCCAGGGTCGCGTCACCATCGTGCGAAGGAAGTGAGGCTCCCCGTTCTCTTGGCCGTGGAGCCCGTAGTGAATCATGAGCAGCGCCGAAAAACCGAGTGCCGCACTGATGCCCAGGATCATTTTGGGCCCCGCGTGTCGCATGCCCCCGCGTACTCCGATGAAGAGCCCAGCACCAAGCACCAGAATCAGCCCGTTGAAAAAGCGGCAGATGGCCCAGGTGGTCGGAATCAGGTTTGCATTTTCTCCGACGGAAGACAGCGAGCGATCCACGGTCAGGGTGTGCAGGGCATCCATGCTCCCCGCACAAAACAAAGCGAGCCCCATCACCGGCATGACCGAGTCCCTGCGAAAGCCGTAGTGCAGGGCCGCGAGGATTCCCGTGAAGACCGTCACGCTCAAAGCGCTCCACTCGAGCACCGTCCGGCTGAACGCGCTGCGCATAGCCAGTCCCACTTGGTCCACGCCCGCATCCCCCACGAGCTTTGCCGTCGCAAAGTCCACCCCCATCGAGGTGAGAATGAGCGGGGCAACGCACAGGCAAAGGACGATGCCAACTGCCCAAGAGGGCAGGCGTGAGGGGTCGACGTGGGAGTCGACGTGAGGTTTGTGATCCATGGGGAGCCGAGCGCGCTGTGACCCCTGGCGGGGTGGGTACGTTGGCTATCGTCCCGCCATAGGAACAGCTTGACTCGACCCTCACCCTTTTTTGTAGGGCGCTCGCGGCGGGTCAACTCCGCGGACTCGGCCGGCCTCCCCTCCGGCTCGGCCGCGTTGTCCTCAAAGCCTTTACAGCAATTGGTTTACACTCCAGCCAAGGCCTTCAGTGGACGACCAAAGAGGCCTTAAATCTAGGGTAAACCCCCCCAGAACAATTTTCAAAACCAGGTCCGTTCTGGCCCGAGGGAAGCGGGCCCGAGCTCTTGCAAAATCGGGGGTTCGGCGAGGCCTAAGTCGCTCTCGAATCTGGCGCTTTCTCGGTTGCCTTGGCTCGCGGGACGGCCGGGGTGGACAACCCTGTCACCAGCAGAGTCATCGATGCCTTTCTCAGCGGGGGGGCGGAGTGTCTACGGTGTAGCGGGCCCTCTTGCGCCTCGACGAGTTTCGGTTCGGTTCGTGGCCCGCGCGCAAGGCGCAAGGCGCAAGGCGCAAGGCGCAAGGCGCGAGATCGCAAGCAGCCAGCTAGGCCGATTGCTCCAACGGGCCATCGGACCGGCCGCCGGTCACGGGCAACCACTTCGCGAGTTCGTTCGCCAAGGCGCTGCGGTCGAGCGGTTTGCTCAGGTATCCGTCCATGCCGGACTGCATGCAACGCTGGCGATCTTCCGGCATCGCATTCGCCGTGAGGGCCACGATTGGAGTGCGTGAACGGACCGGGTCGCTATCTGTGGCACAGGCTCCTAGCTTCCGAATGGCGCGGGTGGCCTCGAATCCGTCCATCACAGGCATTTGGCAATCCATCAAGATCAAGTCGAACGACCGGCTCTCCACCCTGGCCAGGGCTAGCGTGCCGTCCACTGCAGAGTGGGCTTCGATGCCAAGCTTGCGCAGGAAGGCGACGGCCAAACGCATGTTGACGGCGTTGTCCTCCACCAAGAGAACCTCACCAGCAAACTGGCGCGGTGGGCAGGGGGCAGCAGCCGCTGAACTCTCCCGTGTCCGAAGCGTCGAGGACTCCAGCGCCTGGCCGGGTACGACCATGGTGAAGGTCGATCCGTGGTCGAGCACGCTTTCCACCTTCACGTAGCCCCCCATGGCCTCGATCAAACGCTTCACAATGGCGAGCCCAAGACCCGTCCCCCCAAAGCGCCGACTCATGGAACCGTCCGCCTGCTGAAAAGGTTGAAAGAGCTTTGCCAGGGTTTCACCGGTCATGCCGATCCCGGTGTCCGCGATGCTCACCCAGATCTCTGGTTGTTCTCCTGTTCCGTACTCCACCCAGCTCGCAATGCGAACCGAACCCGCTTCGGTAAACTTCACCGCGTTTGCGAATCTCGTGACTCATGGTCGCGAGGAATTCTCCCTTGGCGCGCACGGCCAGATTGGCGTCATCCAAGGCGATGCGTAGGTCCTTTGTCGTGGCCCACAGTTCACGATTGCGCGCCGCCAACTTGGCTCGGTAGTCGAATGACCGGCTGCGCAAGATCTCGAGGGTCTCCCCCAGCTTGCTCAACTCATCGCGCCCGCTGCAGTGGACCGGTTTGGAGAGCTCACCGTTTGCCAAGACCAGGGCCTGGCCCTCGAGGTTCTCGATGCGCGAGACCGCGATGGTGCGCATGAGAGCGAAGAGCAGGAGGCACAGCATGCCCGATAGCATGGCGACCGTGATTGATCATGGAATCGACGATCTTGTCCACCAAGCCCTGCACAGGAGCCGTCGAAAGTCCGATCACGACTTCGCCCAACTCGTGAACATTCTCAGCATCTCGCAAGCGCACCGGGAAGGCGAACTCGCGCACACCCCCGGCCCGCTGCTCGCCGCCCGCGTCCGCGTCCGCAACGACCTGGCCGTCCGCGCGAGACACCTTGGCGGAAACCCCCACTCGAGATAAGAGTGAGGTACCGTCTGCCTATCGAGTACGGAGCCGTCTCAAACCCACTCGAGTCCAGGAATCTGTTTCCGTTCACCCACTTGCGATATAAAAATTGACCCGATGACTCACCGAGAGCAGGACCCGCGCGGAGGACAGGCGGGACGAGCAGATCCAATCCAACCTCCCAGCGGGGTGCCCCCATTGCCCCTGATGGAGCTGGAAGCACGCATCCTGCATGAAGGCCAAGGTCTCCTCGTGGTTCACAAGCCGGCTGGCTGGCCCACGTCCGGAAGGAGCCTGGGCGACCCGGATTGCCTGCAGTACGCCCTCATCCAGCGCTCCGGACAGATGGTTTGGGCGGTCCACCAACTCGACGCGGACACCTCGGGAATCAACGTATTCGTTCTAGAGAAGGCCCTCGTCCCCCATTGGCAGCAGCGCCTGCGTTCCCCCAATGGAGAAAAGACCTACCTCGCGATCGTCGATGGTCGCGCGACTTTCGAGCAGCGCACGGTGGACCTTCCCATCGGTCCCCTGACCGAGGGCGGATGGGGAGTGAGTCCGACCGGCAAGCACGCCCTCAGCCACCTGCGCGTGCGCGCGCGTGGGGAGGATTGCAGTTTGCTGGAGGTCATGATCGAAACGGGAAGAACCCACCAAATTCGAATCCATCTGGCGGCGCTCGGGCACCCGCTGATCGGGGAGGATTGGTACGGAGAGCCGGGCCTCCGTCGACACCATCGGCAAGCTCTGCACGCTTGGAAGCTGCGCTTTGCGGATGGGGAACAGCCCGCCGCCTTCGACTGCCCCCTTCCGGAGGACCTGCAGCGATTGGCAGATCAGCTCGGCTTGGGGCAGGTCCCGAACGAGTTCCCCGGCTAGCCGGATTTGGTCCCGGTACCGCATCCCGCGCGGAAGGAATCCGCGCAAGAGTGCCGCATCAATCGCAACCAACGGGCTTCCGGCCGGGTGCAGGGATCTGATGCGGCACTCTTCGGAAGCGGACTTCCGCGCGGTGTGCGATACCGTACAGGATGACTCTGGTTAGGGCGACATTCGCCCCCTGGCGGGTTCCTTTCGGGTCCTGGGGTGACTCCAAGAGGAGCCCCCCCGGATCCCGGCTCAGATCTCCAGCTTCTGCTCCAACCTGGCTAAAGAGCGACGATTCAAAGGCCGATAGCTCGCAGGATGTCTCTATCAGGAGCACCCCCAGCTTTGACGACGGCCACCCCCCCCACCACAACCATCATCCACCCCCAGTCGGCCCTTCTCTTGAAGGCAGCCACTGTGGGAACGCAGGCGTTGACCGACATCTGCGGCACCATGTTCTGCCTCGAACTGCAGCCGCAGGGAGAGGTAGAGTGCTTTGATGCCACAGCTCGCTCCTTTGCCGGCTGCGTGACCCTCTTCCACGAAGGTGGTAGCTGGGAGTTCGCGCTCTACGGCACGGAGGAAACCGCCAAGAGCCTGGCACGCGCCGTGCTCGCCATGGAGCCCGACGAGGACCCGGAGGAGATCGACGTGCTCGATGTACTCGGCGAGATGGTCAACATGGTGGCCGGCTCCGCCAAAGCAGAGCTGACCAAGGCCTCGAGCTCGGAAGTCAACACGACCTCCCCCATGTTCTTGACCGGCGAGCAGTGCCAGAAGCACCAGCCCAAGGCCATGAGCGTCAAGTCCCAGGCCTTCACCTGCGACAGCATCGACGGCGCTCTCTACTTGGTTTGGCAAGAGGTCACACCGGCCTCGCTCGTGAGCGAAATCGGCGCCCTTTTGGAGACTCACATACCCGGGGACAAACTCGGGCCCACGCAGATGATCTCCTACTTCCAGGACATCGACGAGTTCTTGCCGAACACGGCTTCCGAGCACTTGCGCGAGTGCATCGAGGATTGCGAGAGCATCCTGACCGAAGTCATCAACGACGAGATCGACGGCGTCGCCGGAATCAATGCGATCCGCCAGGTGAACGAGGCCATGCAGCTCGTGTTCCACCCGGCAGGCGCCAAGCTTGCACCGGACGAAGTGCCCAACCCGCGCGGGTTGGTCTCGAGCGGCGCGGGTATCAGCCAAGTCTTGCAGTCCATCGAGCGCGACGAGGACACCGTCGACATGCTCTCCGACTTCCTGGAAGAGAGCGGCGACGGCCTCGAGCAAGTCGACGGCATTCTGCTCGACTCCGACGGCGGGGGAGTGGACGCGGAGACGGTCAACAACTTGTTCCGCATCTACCATTCGATGAAGGGAGCCTCCAGCTTCCTCGAACTGGCCGAGATCACTTCCCTCAGTCACACCACGGAAACCTTGTTGGCCAAGGTTCGCGATGGGGAGGCCGAACTAGCGGGCGTCGTGCTCGACCTAGTCTTCGACTCCACAGCTTTGACGCGCACGCTGTTCGTCAATCTGCAAAGCGCCGTCGAGAACGGGACCGAGATTCCAACCGCGCCGAATCTCTCGGAACTCATTCAGCGCCTGGAAGACTGCATCGCAGGCAAGACGGTCGCCCCCAGCGCCCGCAAGGAACCCGGTGGCACGCCCGACGCGGCAGCTCCCAAGCCCGCCGGCAAGACAAAGCTCAAGCAAACTCTCAAACTCGACGTAACGCTCATCGAGCAACTCGAGGCCGCCATCGTTGAGCTTGGAGAAGTGGCCGAGCAGGACGGCGACTTGAACGCTCTACAAGAGGTTGCCGAGCGCTTGACGACGATCAGCGCACAAATCCGCATGGTCAGCCTGGGCAGCGTCTTCCAGAAGATGACGCGCATGGTGCGCGACCTCTCGAAAAAGACCGAGAAGCTCACGAAGGTCAACGTGGATGGCGAGGACACCAAAGTCCCCCGTCACGTGGTCGAAGGATTGAACGATCCACTGGTGCACATCATGCGCAACGCCGTGGACCACGGCATCGAAGAGCAGGACGAACGGGCCGCTTCGGGCAAGCCCATGTTGGCCACGGTCAGCCTGACCGCCTTCCACGAAGACGGCCAAGTGGTGGTCGAGATCGCCGAAGACGGCCGCGGCATGGATGCCTCCATCCTGATCGCCAAGGCAATCGAAAAGGGCGTCCTCGAAGAAGGTGCTGAAATCAGTGAGGCGGAAGCCTACATGCTGATCTTCGCCCCCGGCTTCTCCACCGCCGCTCAAGTCACCGCTATCTCCGGTCGCGGCGTGGGCATGGACGTGGTGCGCAAAAACATTGAAAACCTCGGCGGCAAAGTGACCGTCGACTCCGTGCTCGGCAAAGGCAGTACCTTCCGCCTGGCGATGCCCTTGGTGCAGAAGAAGAGCGAGTAGCCCAGGCCCGCAAGGGCCGACGCAATCAAGCGAGGAGCGCCGAG
Source organism: uncultured bacterium (assembly GCA_937905825.1). Lineage (GTDB taxonomy): Bacteria > Planctomycetota > UBA1135 > UBA1135 > JABACD01. The sequence continues at coordinate 78,660 of CALCXM010000074.1, read as the reverse complement.
ACCCACCCCAGGTCGCGGCGCTCCTCGCTTGATTGCGTCGGCTGGGGAAGAAACACGGCCCGAAGCAGAGTGGCTCAAACGGAGAGAGCCCGCCCGATGGTGATCAATCATCGGGCGGGCTCGGTGGCGGTGACACGGCCCCCTGCCAGGGTGGTGCCGACCGGGGTCTAGAAGCGCAGACCCGAGACGCTGCTCCCGCTGCCCGAGTCCTGCATGGCTTTCTTCTTGGCGTCCTTCGTCTTGGAGTCCAGCTTTGCTTGGGCCTTGCTCTCGGCACCGTAGCCGGCCTTGTCTTTGGACTTGGCCTTGTGCTGCTTGCCCGCTTGCTTGACCAAGGTGGCCCCGACTTTGCTATCGGCCATGCCACAGGCCTGCAAGCTGCGCTCCATGGACGCCACGTCCGCGAAGCCCAGTTGCACGGCTCGCTCGTAGAATCGCAGGGCCTCGTCCACCGCACCCAACTGGGCGTGGGCGTTTCCGATTTGGAAGGCCACAAGGTCCACCTCGTAGCCGATTCTGGCGGCTTCTTGGAAGCTGCCGATGGAGGCCTGGGCTTGGTCCGTGCGCAACTGCAAACGCCCCAGCTCGAAAGCGGCCCAACTGCGCACCTGGGCGTTTTTGCCCTCGTCATCCTTGAGCTGCATCAGAGTTGCGCTGGCCTCCCCGACTTCTTCAGCGGTGCTCGCCGCTTTGAGTTGCTTCTTGAAGGCCTCGGGAGCCTGTAGACGCTCGGCCGCTTGTTCGAAACGCGCCATGCCGTGCAGGCTGGCCAAGTCTTGATCCTCGCGCACCTTCGCGTAGGACATGCCGAGTTCGACGGATGTTTCCAAAGCGCTCAAAGCGGCCGCGGGCTGGCCCGAGAGCGCGTGAGCACAAGCGACGTTGTAGTTCGCCCGGGCCACATCGTATCCCGCCGCAATCTGGCGTTCGAAGGCCTTCAAGCCACCCGCGTAGTTCTTGGCCAAGAGGTAGTTCAAGCCTGCCTCGTTTTGCAGCGCTCCGTCCTCCGAGCAAATTTCGGCCAGGGTGTCGTAGATGGCGGCGCGTTTGACCACGTCCTCGCCGACCTCTTCACTCTTCAATTCAAGGCGTAGCGCGCTGTGCTTCGTCGAAGCCTTCAGGGCCCAGGCGAAGCTTTCGGAGGCGCGCAGGCTGGCAAGGTCGGAGTCCTTCGCGAGCAGCTGGTGATCGGCGAAGCCCCGGCGCACAGCCTGCGTCAGGTACTCGCCCGCTTGCTCCAGGTCGCCGCCCAATGCGTTGGCACAGGACAAGTTGTAGACCGCGATGGCCACTTCGTGGCCGCTCTTGAATTGCTGCTTGAAGTGCATTTTGGCGGCCTCTAACTGCCCTTCGGCCACAAGCATGTAGCCCAGGCGGCCATGGGCGTTGCCATCCATGGGCGCGAGTGCCAAGACCTGCTTGTAGAGTTCTGTCGCTTGTGCGAACTCTTGCTTCGTGAAGTGCTCGCCGGCCTTGTTGCTGAGCTCCTTCAGCTCCAGCTCCTGGTCGATGCACGTGCGTACCAGACGGCCATCGCAGACCGCTTGCTTCTTGCACTCGTCGCCCCCGGAGAATCCCGGGAGCACGAGTAGGGTGGTCAGGAGCGCGACCGTCGCTGCTCCTTTCGAGACCTGCCTGGAAACGTTCGTATTCATGATCATGATGAGTCTCCTCTCGAAGTTCTTAAATTCCGAGTTGGTTGCGCATAGCCCCTCGATGGCCATGGTTGCGCCTTGCGTTCTTTCCTGCGACTCGATCAAGGCTTCAGCAAAGTCCCGACGACAGGTCGGGTAGGCCCACAGGGCCCATGCATCGCAGGAGAGTTCGGCGTAGTGGCGCACTTCGTGGCGAATGATCCAGAAGAGCGGATTCCACCAACAGAGCCCGATGGCGAGCACATCCAGGCGCGAGACCCAGTGATCGCGGCGGGCCACGTGGGCCAGTTCATGGGCGATCAGGGAACGCTCGCCCCCGTGGCGCACGACCTTACCGCCCGCCGTCGGCCACAGCAGGAGCGGCGGTCCGAAGCACCAGATGGCGGGCGATCCGATGCCTTCCAGTTGGCGCACGGCGGGTGCTTGGATCCCGAGCAGCCCGGCGACGTCTTGCACCACCGTTCGCAAGGACGAGTCCACCGTGGGAGCGCGACGCACCAAGCGGTGAAAGCGCAGGATCCGGAAGGCAGCCAAGCCACAAAGCAGCAGGGCGCCTAGCAGCCAGACCCCCACCAACCATTGCCTGAGTGAGAACTGTGCGAACCATGGGGTGCGCGCCGGTCCCTCTCCCAGTTGGAGTTGCGCGGTGGACAGAGCCGTGCTGTCAACGGCTCCGGGCTTTCCGTCCAGGTCTCCACGGAATGTCGGGAGTGCCGACAACACCACAGTGCTGGTCGGCTCCCCCTGCGTTTGCCACCACTGATTCAAGCGCTCCCGCAACTGCGTCCCCGGCGCCATCTGGATCGGAACCGGGGGCATGATTAAGGAGGCGAACGCCAAAACCCAAAGCAGATGACAAAGAGCGGGACGTTTGCGGTTCACGCGACAGAGGGCGTAGACCACGAGCATCACGACCCCGGTCAGCAGACTGTTTCCGATGAGCCACTGGAGCATCACGCGTCCTCCTCCGTTTTGGCCTGGTTGTCGGCCTGTTCATTCAAGAGCGCCCGGAAGCTCTCTAGCTCCGACTTGTCGAACTTCGCGCTACGCACCAAGTTCAAGAGCAGCGGCATGGCAGCGCCGTCGCAAACCCGCGAGGCGAGTTCCGTCAAGCTGCGCCCCAGCAGATCGTCGCGGCTGACCACGGGTCGGAAGACAAAGGCACGCCCGCTCTTTTCGCTCTGCACGAAGCCCTTCTCTTGCAAGCGGTTGAGCAGGGTCTGGACCGTGGTGTAGGCCCAGTCGCGCTCCTCTTCTCGTTCCGCAGCGGCGAGCACATCGCGCACGCTGCCTTGGCCGAGGTCCCAGAGGACCTTGAGAACTGCCAGCTCCGTGTCACTGACCAATCTTGATTGAGGACTCATGCTTCGAACTCCTGGGTGGTGCTGCGGGGACCGGCTGGATCTCCTACGCCCTGTAGTACTACGGGCTGTAGGAGGTGGCTACAGAAATTTCGGGAGTTTCGCCGATGACTTGCAAGACAGCGTAAGAGACCTGTTTGAGGGCCAAACGGGGGCGATTCGGGCCAGCCCTTGATAGATTCCGGCCATGCGCACGCTCCCCAACGCTGAGACCCGCTGGCAACGGAAGCCCGAGCTCTTGGAGTTTCGCCAGGCGGATGTGGAGCAGCGGCTCGGGCCCTGTGCCGAACCCATCACTCTCTTGTCCGGTGGCCTGGCCAACCTCAACCTGCGCATCGGGGATGAGCGCGTGCTGCGCATCTATCGGCGCGATGCGAAAGAGCTGCCCAAGGAAGCCGCCTTGCTCCAACGCAACTGGACCAGCTTCCGCGTTCCCCGGGTGCTCGATCGGGGAACGGACTACTTGCTACTCGAATACGTCGAGCACGCTCCCCTGCCGGATTCAGAAGGGAGCGGAGCCTTGGTTGGGACAGCTCTCGCGGAAGTCCACGAGCAAGCGTTTGCCATGCACGGGGACTTCGATTCGGAGGGGACGGTGATCGCCCCCATGCCCGACTTTCCCGAGGCCCTGGGTGCCCACACGCGCAGCGAAGTCTTGAAGGGTCCGGCAAAGTTTCGCGACCTTGCAGAGCTGGCCTTCGCTCACCTCGACGCGCGCTACGAACGACTCACGCAGCTGTGCGCGGATCCCCGTCGCCTGCACGGGGACTTCAAAGCGTCGAACTTGCACTTGGCGGCGGACGGCCGGCTGCTCGTCCTCGATTGGGAGTTCGCCTACGCCGGCCCGACCTTGATGGACGTGGGGCAGCTCCTGCGTTGGACTCCCGGCGCGCCCTTCTTGCATGGCTTCGCCCGGGCCTATCACGGGGCTGGGGGCGACCTGCCCGAGGATTGGCAAAGGGTTTGCGCCGACTTCGACCTGGCCAACTTGGCGGGCCTGCTCGGCGGTTCCGAAGCGGGCTCCCGACGTGCGACGGACGTGGCGGCGCGCATTCGAGCCACTCTCGGCCCGGGGCAATAGCGCCGGGCCGAGTGCGCGAATCGCCCGCGCCCTGGGCCGGACCTGGCCTCCAAGCGCTATTTTGGCGGTCCCGGGGGCAGTCTTCTCGCGCGCCCCGCTCTACAATTCCCCCATGAACATCCGCAACAACCACGGCAAATTCGAGACCCGCGCCATCCACGCCGGTCAGACGTCTGACCCCCAGAACGGCGCCGTCATGACGCCAATCTACTTGACCTCGACCTTCGAGCAGGACGCGCCGGCTGTGCCCCGGGACGGCTACGAGTACTCCCGCACGAAGAACCCCACGCGCCTCGCTTTGGAAGAGAACGTCGCTTCCATGGAAGGAGCGAACTGGGGTCTGTGCTTTGCCTCGGGCCTCAGCGCCACCAACGCGCTGCTCGACAGCCTGCTGCCCGGCGACCACGTGGTTTGCGGCAACGACTTGTACGGCGGCACGCACCGCATCTTCCGTCAGGTGTTCGAGCGCTACGGCATCCGCTTCAGCTTCGTCGACACCACGGACGCCAAGAACGTGGCCGCCGCCATGGAGCCCGCCACGAAGATGGTCTACTTGGAGACGCCCACCAATCCCCTCTTGCGCCTCTCGGACATCGCCGCCATCGCGGAGATCAGTCGCAAGGGCAAGGCGCGCTTGATCGTGGACAACACCTTCGCGACGCCCTACCTGCAGAACCCGATGGAGCTGGGCGCTGACGTGGTCTTGCACTCCATGACGAAGTACTTGGGCGGACACTCGGACGCAGTCGCAGGGGCTCTCGTCGGCAACGACGAGGAGCTCTTCGACAGCTATGCCTTCTTCCAGAACAGTTGCGGCGGTGGCTTGGACGCCATGAGCAGTTTCCTGATCATGCGCGGCACCAAGACCTTGGCCCTGCGCATGGATCGTCACTGCGCGAACGCCATGAAGATTGCTCAAATGTTGGAGGCTCATGACGCCGTCGACAAGGTCTTCTACCCGGGCCTCGCCAGCCACCCGCAACACGAACTCGCCAAGCGCCAGATGCGCGACTTCGGCGGCATGGTGGCCTTCGAGATGAAAGGTGGCGTGGAAGCCGGCAACACCTTTGCCTCCTCGACGCGCTTCTTCACCCTGGCGGAATCCCTGGGCGGCGTGGAGTCCCTGGTGGAAACTCCCCCCTCCATGACCCACGCGGCAATCCCCGCCGCCGAGCGCCACGCCGCCGGCCTGGCCGACGGCCTCGTGCGCCTTTCGGTGGGCGTCGAGCACGTGGACGATTTGATCGAAGACGTGCAACAGGCCCTGGCCAAAGCGACGTCGACGGTCAACGCTTCCTAAGCGTCTAAGTGCCCCAACACCTCCTCCGCCGCCTGGGCGCCATGCTGTTGACCTTGGTCATCGGGCTGGCCGCATGCGGCGGAGAGTCCCTTCCACTCGCCAATGCCGACAAGCTTGGCCTGCAGGCGCGGACTATCGACGACTTGCTGGAACTTGGAATAGAGGACAGCTCCGATCAGTTCGAAGCAAAGGCCGTAGAGCTCGCGCGCCAAAACACCCGATCCGAACCGGGCCGGCCCGTTCATTGGGTCAATCTCCAAACCTGCTTGAGCCGTCTCTCGGACAAGCAAGGTCAGAACTCGGATGAGGAACAACGCAAATGCCTCGCCAAGGCCCGCGCGCTTGAGCCGGATCAAGCCGCCTTCTGGTCCCGCAGCGCAGAAATCGAAAACAGTCTCGATCATTGGGCGGCAGCCGCGGAGTTCAGCGAACGAGCCATCCGCCTGGAGCCCAACATGCCCGTTCACTACTTGCCCCTTGCGGTGGCCTTGCGGGGTGAGAAAAAGCACGCCGAGGCCGCCCAAGCGATTCATCGTGCCCGGGAACTTCACTGGACTCAGATCCACCCCACCCGGCTCTACATCTTGTCGGAGATCTTCAAGGACAAGGACGCCTTCGATGTGCATGCCCTGCGCCTTCTCGCGCAGATCTACGGGGACGCCGCCGACCAGATCTATGATCCCAGCGAGTGGGACGAGCAAAATCACTCGCGCGAGCAGCACGACGCCCTGATCGAGCAAAAGCTGCCGCGCTCCCTCTCCGCGACCTGCCTGGTTCTCTCGGAGCTGACTCGCACCGGAGATCAGGATCAGGCCAACACGTACCTAAGGCTCTTCGGGACAGACGAATCCGAGGATGCCAAGAGCGCTGATCTCAGGCGCCTGCGAACGGAGGTGCGCGGGCGGCTCGCACGCATCGAGGCCGAGTCCCTGGCAGAGATCCCTGCCGATTCTGCGGGCGAATAGGCGCCCGCAGGCAGGCGGCCGGGCCGATGCTCATTCCCGACCGGCGCGTCTCAGGACAGAAGCCCCCTAGAACGGGGAGTTCGACGGCGGCGGCGTGGGCGGGGGGCTGGCAGGCGTTGGGTCGACCTTCGTCAGCTTGGGCCGCGGGGTGGCCTTGAGTTCGTGGGCCTCGGTGGCTTCCTCGCCGCAGACGCGTTCGCGCATGGTGCGGCCCACCTTGAACTTGACCACGCGCTTGGCGGGCACGGTGACCTTCTCCATGGTGCGCGGGTTCTGGGCCTTGCGGGAGGCGCGCTGGCGCACCTCGAAGACTCCGAACTCGCGGAACTCCAAGCGATTGCCCTGGACCAGTTCCTCGACGATCTCGTCCAGGAAGCGCTGCAGGATGTTCTTGACCACGACCTTGGTTTGACCCGTGTCCTCCGCGATTCGATTCACGAGCTCTTTTTTCGTGATCGTGTGGCGGTTGTCGGTCATGGCTTGGTCGGGGAGGCTCAGAAGGGAAACGGGACGAATTCGCCGTCCCTGGAGACAGCGCGACGATTGTCAAAGCGCAACAACATCCCGTCAAGCAAGAACTTGCGCCATTTTGCCTACTGGCGACTTCCGGCCCCTAGGGCGATCCGTTCGGAGCGCCAGGAGGCGCCTCCTCGAGCACAAAAGTCGCAGGTCCCTGGTTGACAAGCTCCACTTCCATCATCGCTCCAAAGCGCCCAGTGGCGCAAACGAGCCCGAGCTCGCGCAGCTTCTGGGCGAACTGTTCGTAGAGTTTGCGCGCTACTTCGGGGTCCGCTGCTTGATCAAATGAGGGCCGCCGACCGCGGCGTCCGTCGGCGGCCAGGGTGAATTGACTGACGAGCAAGACCTCCAAGCCGAGGTCCATGGCCGAGAGATTCATGCGCCCTTGTTCGTCTTGGAAGAAGCGAAAGCGCGCCACCTTTTCGGCGAGCTTCTGCATCTCGCGCTCGCCATCCCCCACCAACACGCCGAGCAAGATCAGCATGCCCTGCTCGATGGCCCCGACCACTTCGCCGTCCACTTTCACGGAGGCGCGCGACACACGTTGGACGACAAGTTTCATGGGGAGTCTGCTGTTCGGGGAGTGCCGGTTCGCGGAGCGGGCAGTCGGCGGTTGGGGATCAGCTTTGCAAGGGATGGAGGGAACTGCCACAGGGCGCTTGTGCTCGGGTCCGAAACCGCAAGGCCGCGAGAGTCGTTGAGCGCAAGCGCGACAGACTGAGCTCGCGCCAACTCTTCGGAGCGCAAGGGAGCTCGCGCATCAGTCGCCCTCGGCCCCATCGAGCAACCAAGCCAACGGAAGCTGCACGTAGCGGATCTGCTCGTAGGGGCTCTGCTCTCCGCACTCGTAGAGCAGGCCAATTCCGCCGTCCGCAAGCAAGGTCAGGCTGCTGTAGGCGGCGGGCCCCTTGTGAATGATGCGGGCGATCGGCCAGGTCTGACCGCCATCAAGACTGACGCGAATCGTCAGGGCTTCACGCTTGGTGCTCGCGGGGTTGCAGAAGACCAACCACTCCCGGCCATTGGGAGTGCGCTGCTTGGGAATCGTTAGAAGGCTCCCTTGGCAAACGGGTTCGACGAGAGCGGGGTCGTGAACGATCGGCGACCAGCTTTCCCCGTCGTCCTTTGACAAGCTTACGGCCCGCTGGTTCTTGCCTTGCATCGATCGCAGGTTGCAAACCAGTGTGCCGTCGTGCAGTTGAGCGAGCATGCACTCGTTGGTGCGTTCGCCGATCGGACCGACGGAACGCCAGCTGGCCCCGTGGTCGTCACTGACTGTCGCGTAGGAGAGCATGGCGCCCTCGCCATCTGCCACGGAGAAGGGCAAGAGCAGGCGCCCGCTTTGCAACTGCAAGCCACTGCCCGGACTGAACCACGCGCTGCGCCAGGATGGATCCTTCACCGATTCCGTGATGTCCATAGGATCGGACCAGGTCAGGCCATCGTCATCGGAGTGAATCAGCAGCAGGTGGAAGGAATCAGAGCCAAACCCGGGTTTTGACTCACGCCAGCCAACCCCGTCCGCCCAGGTGATGGCGCACCAGATGCGGCCCGTTTCCCGGTCGACGACCAAGCAAGGATCTGCGGCGCCGGCCTTGCCGCTCCACTCGGCGATGGTTTGAATCTCCCCCCAAGTCCGACCCCCATCCGTGCTGCGCCGCAGGGCTGTGTCGATGCGATTGGGCAGGTCTTGGGAATCGTTGAGGCGCGCGTCGCAAGCGGCGAGCAGGGTGCCCGCGTTCGTCGTCACGAGGGCCGGGATGCGGTAGGTGTGCACGCCGTTCATGCCGCGCTCAAACAGAACTGTCTTGCGTGGCACGAGCGCGGCCCGGGCGTCCAGCTCTTCGGGTTGAAAGCGCGCACTCAAGATGTAGGGCGCTTCACCCTCGACCCAATGCCCATAGGTGGTCACCACGAAGGTGCCGTCGGGCAAGACCTCCACCCCGGGGTAGGTGCTGTCCCAGCTGTTCTTGTTGTCCTTGAAGCGGATCCGATACTGTCCGGGACGTCCATAGTAGAGGTCCGCCCACGTTCCGATCCAACCGACCCAGTCGCCCTTGGTCGGACTCTCATGGGCCGTGTCGCGGAAGCAGGCGAACAGCCGCCCGTCCTTGGCATAGGCCAAGGTGTGGCGATCACCGGTCAAGCTCGCCGGCAACTCGCGGGGCGCGGACCAACTCGCCCCTTCGTCCTTCGAGAAGATCACGAAGCTGTTGCGCGTGCGGCTGTTCTCGCGCAACAAGACCGCCAGGACCTTTCCGTCGGGGGAGCGAATGCAACCGGGTTCGCAAAGGTGAATGTCCGTGCCTTCCCAAACGCTGCTGGGCTCGCTCCAGCTGAGTCCGCCATCCGCACTGATGGTTTGATAGAGGGTGAACTTGGGAGGATCCTGTGCTTGGTTGTTGGCCGCGATGAAGCGTCCGTCGTCGTGGAACATCGCCAGGTAGCGCCCGTCTGCTAAGCGCTCGACAAAACCCATGACGACAATGCCGCCCCAGTCCCCGGCCACTTCGAGCGGGCTCCAACTCCTCCCATCGTCCTCGCTGTGCGCGAGTCGAGCTGGATAGAGCCCTGACCAGAGAATCAAACGGCGCTTCCCGGTCTGCGGATCCATGACCTGATGGATCGTGGGCACCTCGCGACTGCTGGCCCAGTTCTCCGGGGTGGGCAAGCGTTCCGACCAGGTCTGGCCCCCATCGAGCGAACGCTTGTAGACGATTGGACCGCGGCCGTGGCCCTTGGGGTAGACCGCGAGCAGCGTCTTGCCGTCCTCCAAGAGTTCCGTCGTCACGTGACCGAGGTATTGCCCCGATTCACGATCGACCAGCACATGACGGCCCTCATCGCGGTCGAGGTCCACCGTGGGAATGTCGTAGCCGCGGGTGGGAAGCAACTCCGTTAGCTGCGTTGGATGAAAGCGGAACGTCCTCTCGAGCGCGTAGGACGATGCCCCCAGCACCAGTCGCGCGGAGGAGACAACCTCACCATCCGACGACAAGGACAGCTTCGAATCCACGTAGTGGTAGTCCTCCCCCGCCAGGTCCCACAGACGGCAAGTGAACTCGCCCTCGCGCTGACTGACCAAGTCAGCGTAGGTTCCAACCCACGCCACCCAATCGCCGCGCGTCGGGCTTTGCGGATGCTTGTCGAGGAAGGTCACGAGCAAGCGACCGTCGGCCAAGTAGATGGCCTGGTACCCGGCGCCACTCAAACTCGCCGGCAACTCGATCGAGTTGGACCAAGACTCATCGCTCACTCCACGGATTTGGATCGCGGCCGGAGCAGCACCGGCTGCCCTCCACTGCAACTGCTGGGATCCATCCGGTGAGAGCAGGAACGGGGGCCCTTCGCCGCCCCACTCCCTCACAGGACCCGGCGACACCAGCTCTTCGCGCACGGAGAGATCAATCCACGGCACCCCCAGGGTACGGCGTTCCAGCCACGGGGCGCGACGGCTTTGCAGTTTGCCAACCACGCTCCATTCGCTCACTTGCATGCTGCTGCGAGTGGGATCAAAGCCCAGGCGATCGATCGCTCCGGGAATCGTGGCCATCTCCACCGTGAAGTCATCGACCACGAACCAAACGGTCTCGCCGTTGCGAATCACCTCGAACTCAATCCAAGCATCGCGCTCCCAAAGCATTGGCGCCGGATGCAGCAAACGCAATCCGAGCATCTGTGGCCCGTTGCGAAACACAGTGCCACGCTTGCCCTCGAAGCCAAAGAAGTTCGGACCCAGCACAAAGCCCGCCGCCGAGTTCTTCTGGCCCAACATCCGCAGGCGAGCGCGCAGATGGAAGTCCCCTTCTGCGAGAGTCACGTTGGCGAGCAAGAGCGACTTAGCACCCGTTCCTTGGACGCTGGTCTCCGTTTCGCTCCAACGGCCGATCAGCACATCCTCCTGCCGTCCGGCCTCGACCAGTGGATGGGCCTCGCCGAAAACGGGCTTCCAGCGCAAGCTCGGATCCGTCGGGGCGGGTTCACCGGTGAGCGCCTCAACGGCCGCTTGGGCCATGAGTTCGTTGCCCGCGGTGTTTGGATGCAGTCCGTCCGGGAAGAGCTTCGGCTCCTGCGCGAGTCGTGACTTGAAATCGATCACGGGCAACTCGAATTCCACGGCCAGGCGCTGGATGATCTCCTCCACAGCGGGCGTGTTCCGCAGCCGCTCTTCCGTGCGCGGGTGCCAGTCGAAGACTGGAGTCAAGTTGCTCAACCAAATCCGCGGCTTGGTGTTCAGTTGCTGGTAGCTCAGGATCAGCTCGCGGTAGTCTTCCTCGAAGTCGGCGCCGTGCTCTAGCCAGTTCCGATCGACGGCGTCATTGGCTCCCAAGTTGATGATCACGAGCTCTGGAGCGAACTCCAGGCTCGCCGCTCGCGCCCCTTGATCCCAGTAGGGTTTGCTGCCCTTGCGCAGAGCGGTTGCTCCTGAACAGCCAAAGTTTTTGCTCTCGTAACGTCCAGGTGCAGCCGTTTCCAAAAGCCGCTGAAGCACCAAGGGCCAAGCGTTTGTCAAGTGATCGGGATTCGCGTTGCCCTCCGTGATCGAGTCCCCGATGCAGGCGATGCGTTGTCGGTCTAAGAGCTGAGCGTGGGCTTTCGTTGCAAGGACCGTGAGCAGCAGCGCCAGCGAAAGCAACACACGTCTGGTGAATTCAATCATCGGGATTTGCCGCGCGAGGCGGTCTAGTGAGGAGTCATACGCGGCGAGAGGCTATACAGAATGCAGGATCGGGCTCGGCGTCTGAATGGCTTGCCTTGCGGACGGTTAGGGCTTTGTGGCCGCTTCGCGCTCGAGCCGTTGCAAGTGAACCTCTGCACGAAACTGCTGCAAAGCCGCCCCCAAGTCGTCCGTGGTCGAGGCCAGCTCGATCACCTCGCGCCAGGCCCGTTGGGCGGCTTGCTTGTCGTTCTGCCAGAGTTCGATCAAGAGCGCGTTTTGTACCGCAGGCAGCAGCGCTTCCCGATCCGCGCGCCTGCCGGCCAGGGCCGCCTTGCGCGCTTCGGTCACATCCCCGCGGCCTTGACGCGCCACGGCGATCGAAGCCAAGCGGTCGCTCGCCGAAATCGAACTCTGCTCCAGGGCGTCCAGCAATTTCAGGGCGTCGTCCCAGGCACCTTGATTGGTGTAGGCCAAAACCAAATCGAAGCGCACGCGGTCCAGGGTCGCGGGGCCGGCCAGTCGATCCTCGGACGCGGCTTTGATCCAAACCTCGAAGGCCGCCACGGCGGAAGCATCGTCGCCCACCTTCGCCATCAACCAACCAAAGAGTCGCACGGAGGGCAGGTGACCGGGATCGATTTCAAAGACCGTCATCAACTCTTCGCGCGCCAAGGCCCAATCCCCGGCGCGGGCGGCGCCGTAGGCAAGCCCGTAGTGGGCCCAAGGCATGCTCGGATCGAGTTCCAGGGCCTTCTTGAGCAGCAAGCTAGCAGCCAGTTGATCCTCTTCCACCCGGGCGGCCAAAAAGTAGGCGAGGGCCGAGGGCTGGGCCAGGGCTTCGGCTCGGTAGCGCTCGCGCAGGTCGGCCTGGGGCGCTCGGCCGTTGCTGGCGGAGTACCTGAAGAGTTCGGCGCGCCGCAAGCGCTCCGCCATGCGAGCTTCCTGCAACCAAACGGCGCTGGGAAGATCCTCGGGAGCCCGACGCACCAGTTCTTCAAAGGCCTTGATCGCTTGGATCGGGTCCCCACTCTCGAGCACCTCGATCGACTGGCGCAAGTTGGCCAGATCCTCCCCCTGCAACTGGAAGTAGGGATCGCGCGCTTCGCCACCCACAGACCAGGGACGCAAAGCACCTCCACAACCGGCGAGGAACAACGCGAGCGCGGCCAGCATGCAGGCCATTGGGCCGCGGCCTCGGGGCCCATTCGCTGGCGGCTGGCCGTGCACCCAGTTGGCCCTGCCCCCCATCACTTGGGACCTTCGATGATCCCCTCCAGATTGATCTCGAAGCTGCGCTTCTCTTTCCCGCTGACTGGATCGCGCCAGTAGGCGTCCCCTTGGGCGCGCACCAGCACGTTCAAACGCCCGGGCTTTTCGATCACGATCAGCTCGTTGAAGATGACCAGCTCGAGGGCGTCCAAGTAGGAACGCAGCTCGACCCCTGCTTCCGGGCGCAGAACCTTGAAGGTCTGGCAAAAGCCCTCGGGCAAGGTCTTCGCCTCATAGCTGTGGAACTCATCCAGGGAACGGGTGGCAATGTGATCGAGCAGTCCTTGGGGTCCCTCGATGTAGACGTTGTTCGCGATCAGCATGGCCGGCTCGCGAAAGTCCTGGGTCCAGGGGCGCGCAACCGGGGCCTTGCGTGGCGCGGAATCCACCACGGCGCTGGTCGGCTCGCCTTGCTCGTCCGTGGAGACGCAGGCGCCAAGCGTAAGGCTAACCCCGAGCAAGAGGCTGGCTCCTACCAAAGGGGCTGAGAAGGCCTTGCCGAGCAAACGGAGGCCGTGGGCGGATCGCGGTGGGTTCAACATCATCGAATCGGATTGGGCCAGGAAATTGGATCGACCACTGTCGCTTTGGACTCCGGTCACTTCAAGCCGCAAGCCTGAAGAGCTCGGTCACGAACGCGGGCGGCCCGCTCGCGGGCCTTGGCGGCGCCCGCCATCAGCACCTCTTCCAACGCTTCGGGATTCGCTAAAAGCTCCTCCCGTTTGGCCCGGGCCGGGGCAAAGGTCTCCTCCATCGCCTCGTAGGCGGCCATCTTCAGTTCCCCATAACCGGGAGCGCCCTCGCCGCCGGTGCGCACGCGCTCTTCCCATTCGCGCAACTGGGCGGCGGGCAGGAAAAGTTCCAGGAAGCGCATGGGCAGGATTTCCGCGGGGTCCTTGGGCTCCTCGGGATCGCGGCTGTCGGTCTTGATCTTGCCGAAGAGCTTCTTGAGCTGCTTGCCCGTTTGGAAAATCGGAATGGTGTTGCCGTAGGACTTCGACATCTTGTCCCCGTCGAGACCCGGGACCTTGGCGAAGACGGCCTCCGCGGCCAGCTTGTACTCGGGCCGCACAAAGACGTCCCCATAGGCCCCGTTGAAGTAGCCCGCCATGTCCTGGGCCATCTCCACGTGTTGCACTTGGTCTTTCCCCACGGGCACGACGTTCGACTCGTAGGCCAGGATGTCCGCCGCCATCAGGATCGGGTAGGTGAAGAGTCCGACGTTGGCCTTGAGGCCACGGGTCATTTTGTCCTTGAAGGAGTGCGCGCGCTCCAAGAGCCCCATGCCGGTCACGGTCGAGAGCAACCAGGCGATCTCGGTCACTTCAGGCACGTCGGATTGCCGGAAGAGCGAAGCCTTGGCTGGATCCAACCCGAGGGCCAAGTAGGTCACGGCCGTCTCGCGCACTCGCTCGCGCAGGACTTCGGGGTCACGGCTGGTGGTCAGCGCGTGGTAGTCGGCGATGAAGTAGAAGTGATCTCCGGGTTCTTCCGTTCCCAGGATGTGCTGACGAATCGCGCCAAAATAGTTCCCCAGGTGTTGAAGTCCGCTGGGTTGGATACCGCTCAGAAAAGTGGTCATGGCTGAAAGGCAGGAGGCGCGCCCCAAGGGGCAGAAAAGGCCGTAGAGAGCACGGGAGGCTACCATCGCCGATCTCATCGGGACACAGGCAAGATGGCTCACAGGGACAAAAGCGACGGAACTGTTCGATCTTTCCAAGAAGAGTTTTTGGGTCGCCTGCGCTCGTTCCAGAGCCCGCGCGCTGCATTGATCAGGGATCGAAATGCACGCTTGCATCGGCGCTCAGAGCCCTCACAATCCCGCCATGCTTCTGCGTCGCACTCGGCCCGTCCACAACCTCTTTCGATGGGTTCTCCTCTGGATGATGGGAGCGTTGGGAAGCTCGTGCGCTGGGCCCAAGCAGGAGCAACACCTGGCCCCGGTCTACACCCACCTCTCCACGGCGGGCGGTGGTGAAGAGTACGAGGCCCTGGCCGGCGCGCTGATCGCGCGCCGCAAAGGAATCGACGAGCCCTTCTATCAATGGGGACTGCGCCCGCTCTTCCTGCACTACCCCGACCGCGAAGAGCGCAGCCGCACCCAGTTCCTCTATCCCCTGGGACGGGTCGTGCGTGGCGGCGGTGAGTTCAACTGGTGGCTGATGCCGATCGTCGACTACCGGCGCCAGGACTCGGAAGAAGGTCGCAGTTGGAGCCTCTTGGCTTTGCCCGGTCTGTACTTCAGTCGCTTGCCTGACGGTCGCAGCGCCAACGCCTGGTTTCCCTTCGGTGGCCACGTGGAAGAACTCCTCACCTTCGACGAGTTGGACTTTGTGTTGTGGCCGCTGTACACGCGCACCAAACGCCAGGGGCGCACGACCTATCACGTGCCCTTCCCCTTCTTCTCGTACACCAGCGCACCCGACGGCGGCGGTTGGCGCGCCTGGCCTTTGGTAGGCCACACCTGGAGCGAGCACCTGTACGACCGTTGGTTCGCCGTTTGGCCGATCTTCAACTACAACCGCGAGAACCTGAAGGCCTCGAAGCCGAACCACCAGACCAAGTGGGCCATCTTCCCGCTGTATGGCGAAACCCGTCAGAACACCTACACCTCGCGCAGTGTGCTGTGGCCCTTCTTCGGCTACGCGAGCGATCCGGCCACGGGCTTCTGGGCCTACGACGGACCTTGGCCCCTGGTGCGCGTGATGCGGCCGGGCAACGATCCGGACACGGGCGTGCCCCCCAAGAACGCCCCCAAACGCACGCGCTTCTGGCCCTTCTGGTCCAAGTACGAAGGGGACGGTTTGACCTCGAGTTGGTACCTGTGGCCGCTCATCAACGACCGCAACGAAGAGTACTACGACGGCACGCGCACGGCGTTCACGGTGGTGCCCTTCTGGTCCGAGTGGAAAAAGCGCTTCAAGGCTGGCGGCTCCAATTCCTACAAGAAGGCCTTCCCGCTTTTCCAGTACTACCGCGAGGGGGAAACCAAGAACTACATGTTCCCGGTGCTCAGCCCCTTCCCCTACTGGCCGGACTTCGACGAGAACTACGCCTGGATCTACTCCGTCTACCGGGGATCCAGAAGTCCCGAGATCACCACAGATCACGCCCTTTGGGGCCTCTGGCGCCGGGAACACGATCGGGACGAACAGCGCAGCTACGTAAGCGGAATCTGGTCCCAGCGAGACTACACTGATGCGGGCTCGCAAGTCACCGAACGCTCCTTGCTCTTCGGCTTGCTGCGCTGGCGCTCCCACGAGCGCGATGGCCTGTCCTTCATGAGCCCGGCCTTTCCTGGACCCGGTTGGCCCATCGAGCGCGTCCCCAACTCCATTCACCCTCCGACCTCCCCGCAACTGCCATGAGCTTCTCGTCCAGCGCGACGCACTTTGTGCAAACTTCGGGCGAGCGTGCCAGCCTGCTGCTCGCCACCCTGCGCCGGCTGCCCGCAGTTTTTGAACGCCGCAGGTTGATCGCCGACGCCATGTGCTCCCTGGGGCTCAACATGACCCCGGTGGTGCTCTTCGTCGGTTTGTTCATGGGCATGATCGTTTCCTTGCAGACAGGCATCGAACTCTCGCGCATCGGCCAACAGGATCAGATTGGTCTGATCGTGGCCGTCAGCATGGCGCGCGAGATGGGACCGTTCATCACGGCCACGATCCTTGCAGCCACCGCCGGCAGTTCGATCGCGGCGGAACTGGGCACCATGTCGGTCAGCGATGAGTTGGCCGCCTTGGAAGTCATGTCCATCGACAAACTGAGGCTCTTGGTCCTGCCGCGCGTCGTGGCCCTCGCCATCATGTGCCCGATGTTGACCGTGCTCTGTGACGGCATCGGAATCCTCGGCGGTGGACTCGTCGCCTCCAGCCAATTGAACGTGGGCTGGGACCTCTACTCCGAGACGGCAATGGACTCCCTGCGCCCCGTGGGCGGCTGGTTTGGGCTGCCCTTCGACGTTTTCGCAGGACTGCTGAAGTCCTTCGTGTTCGGCATCATCATCTCCACGCTCTCCTGTGCCGAAGGCCTGCGCGCCAAGGGCGGCGCCTTGGGCGTGGGACACGCGACGCGCGCCGCCGTGCGTGACTCGATCATCCTGGTGATCATCGCGAACTACATGATCTCTCAAATGCTCTACGACCTGTAGGCCGGACGCATGGACGAATCCACAGAACCCCCATCCGCAGCTGCGAGCGACGTCCCCGTCATTCGCTTCGACGACCTTCACAAGAGCTTTGGCAAGCAACACGTCCTGGCCGGGCTGAACCTCGATGTGGAGCGCGGCAAGACCCTGGCCATCATGGGCGCCTCGGGCTCCGGCAAGTCCGTCACCCTGCGTCACATCATCGGCTTGATGAAGCCCGACTCCGGCCGCGTCCTGGTGGAGGGGGTAGAAGTCGCCAAAATGACCCGCGAGCAACTCAGCGAAATGCGCAAGGGCATGGGTTACGTCTTCCAAGACGGAGCCCTGATCAACTGGCTCAGCATCGGCGAGAACGTGGCCCTGCCCCTGCGCGAGAACACGAACCTGTCCGACAAGGAGATCCGCGAGCGCGCCCAACACAAGTTGGAGCTGGTGCACGTGCCCGACGCTTGGAACAAGATGCCTTCCGAAATCTCGGGCGGCATGCGCAAGCGCATCGGCATCGCGCGGGCCCTGATCACCGATCCGGACATCATTCTCTACGACGAGCCGAATGCCGGATTGGATCCGGAAATCGCTCGTTCGATCAACGCGACCATTCGCCATCTGGCGGACACACTCGAAGTCACCTCGATCGTGGTCGAGCACCGCATCGAGTGCATTCGAGTGGTCGCGGACGAAGTGCTTTTCCTGCATGAGGGCAAGTCCTTGATTCAAACCGCTACCGCTGACTTCTTCGCCAGCCAGCACCCCCGTCTCCTCCGCTTCTTCGGTCAGGACTCCCTGCCCCCCAGCGCGAACCCGCACTCATGAGCAAGCCCAACCACTTTCTACTCGGCCTGTTTTGCCTCTTGGTCTTGGGCCTTCTCGGGTTCTTCACCATTGGCAAGAGCGACTTCACGTTGTTTGGCGAGGTGCAACAGATCGTCGTTCAATTCCCCGAAGCAGATGGACTGCGCGAAGGGGATTCTGTCCTGATCGCCGGCGTGCGTTGGGGCAAGGTCTCCACCATCACCTACGACCCGGCGGAGCGCGACCTGGAACGCCGCATCACGGTCACCTTGGCCCTGGACGAGCCGGTTGAAATCCGCGAAGGACATGTGTTCGAGATTCGCGACGCAACCCTGCTCGGGGGCAAGCGACTGTCGATCGACCCGGGCCCCGCGGGCAGCACGGTCTTGGCTTCGACCACGATCTTCCAAGGGGACGTGCAGCTCAACGTGGTGGAAGCCGCGGGCGAGTTGATCACGAGCAACTCCGAGAGCATCACCGAAGCGATCGACGGCATCAAAGAGATCGTCAAGGGCGTCCAGGAAGGCAAAGGCGTGGCCGGCAAGATCTTCTCGGACGAGGAGTTCTCGGCAGAAGTCGAGCGCGCCGTGGAAGGCTTCGCGGACACCGGGGACAACCTCGCGACCTTGACCAAGGACCTGAAAGAGGGCAAAGGCACCCTGGGCAAGTTGTTCACCTCCGACGACATGTACAACTCGATCAAGAAGGCCTCCGATGACTTGCAGGCGCTCTTGGACGAAGCCAACGGCGCCATCAAGGACGCGCGCGAAGGCAAGGGAACCATCGGCATGTTGATGACGGACGAAGAGGTCAGCGCGGACGTCAAGAAAGGCGTCGCGGAACTGCGTGAGATCATCGAACGCGCCAACAAGGGCGAAGGCTCCCTGGGCAAGTTCCTGGTGGAAGACACCATCGCCACCAACTTGGACACGGTGCTGCAACGCTTCGTGGACGGGGAAGGCAGCTTGGGCGCCTTGATGGCGAAGGACGAGGTCTATGAGAACATCGACCGCATCACCTCCGACTTGGCGGAAGTCATCGAAACCGTGCGCGAAGGCCGCGGCACCGTGGGCAAGCTCATCATGGAAGAGGAGCTCTACTACGAGATCATCAAGGCCGTGGCGCTCTTGACCCGTTCCTTGGAGGAGTACCGCGAGGCGGCTCCGATCTCCACCATGACCAGCGTGATCTTCGGAGCGTTCTAAGGGCAGCAGGTCATGAGTAGCGAGACCCTCACGATTGCCCTGCCAGACGATGCCCACGTGCATTTGCGCGATGGGGATTGCCTGGCGACAACGGTCCCGGCCAGCGCGCGCTGCTTCGGTCGCGCCATCGTGATGCCGAACCTGGTGCCCCCCATGACCAGCGTGCCTGCGGTCTTGGAGTACCGCGATCGGATTATGGCAGCGCGGCCAACGGGCAACGACTTTCAGCCCTTGATGACGCTCTACCTCACGGACAACACAAGTTCCGAGGAGATCCAACGGGCGGCAGATTCGGAATTCGTGTTCGGTTGCAAGCTGTACCCCGCCGGGGCCACCACCAACTCGGACTCCGGTGTTACGGATCTAACGAAACTCAGCCCCGCCTTGGAACGCATGCAGGCCACGGGCTTGCCACTGCTCGTGCACGGGGAAGTCACCCGTCACGAAGTGGATGTGTTCGATCGTGAGCGCACGTTCCTCGACGAGCAACTGGTTCCGCTGGTGGAAAAGTACCCCGAGCTACCCGTCGTGTTTGAGCACATCACCACGCAAGAGGCTGCCCAGTTTGTGCAAGGGACACGCCCGGGCGTGGCGGCGACCATCACGCCCCAGCACCTGTTGATGAACCGCAACGATCTCTTGGTGGGCGGGGTGCACCCCCACCACTTTTGCTTGCCCGTGTTGAAGCGCGCGCGCCATCAAGTGGCTTTGCAAGCAGCGGCCACTAGCGGCAGCCCGCGTTTCTTCCTGGGCACCGACTCCGCGCCCCACGCGCGCTCGGCCAAGGAATCCGCCTGCGGCTGTGCGGGTTGCTACTCTGCGCCCTTCGCCCTCGAGCTCTACGCCCAACTGTTCGACGACCTCGGCCACCTCGACGCCCTGGAAGGCTTCGCATCGCAGCACGCGGCGGACTTCTACGGAATCGAGCGCAACAAAGAGAAGGTCACCCTGCAACGCCGGCCACACCGAGTGCCCGACTCCCTGGACTACCTGCCGGGGGAGCCGATCGTCCCCTACTTTGCAGGACGCGAACTGAACTGGGCCCTGGCTGCGCGCGCTTAACCCAGGGTGCTGGCCCGAGCTGCTAACCCCAGGGCTTGTGCCCTAGGGCTTGACCACCAGCTTCTCGATCCACTTGCCCACCAGGTCGGCTTCGACGTTGATGCGCTGGCCGACTTGGGCGGTCCCCAGGTTGGTGGCCGCCAGGGTGACCGGGATCAGGGCCACGTCGAAACGGCGCTCCCGGGGCTCCACCACCGTCAGGCTGATGCCGTCGAGGGTCACGGAGCCCTTTTCTATGAGGTACCTCTCGAGGCCTGGGTCCACCTCGAAGGTGTAGACCGAGCCCCCATCCCCGGAATCGCGCTTCTCCACCAGGGTCCCACCCCCGTCCACGTGGCCCGAGACCAGGTGACCCGAGAGGCGGTCGGTGAGCAGCATCGCGCGCTCCACATTCAGACGATCTCCGGCCTGTAGCTGCCCAAAATGGGTCCGATCGAGGGTTTCCGAGCTCAGATCGAAGACCATCGTGGCTCCGGGGGTTTGAGCCGGCAGGGGCTCTCCTGGGGTCCCAGGCGTCACTTCCTGGCCAAAAACCGGCCCACAGACGTGCACAACGGTCAGGCAGCAGCCGAGGACCGCGACGCTCTCCCCTTCCGCCACCGCCCATTGCGGGTCCGGGGCGGGCACCCAGAGCCGCATGCCCGTGCCGATTCGTTCGAGATGGAGGAGCGCAGGACTGCCTTCGATGATGCCTGTAAACACGGGGCGCCGGAGAGGTTGGAGGAAGACTCGTGGAGCCGCTCTCGGCCCCATAAAAGGATCGTCGGAACCTGTTCGGAACCGGGTCGTAGACTCTTGACGTTCCGCCCCCCCCGTGTCTACCCTGCTGGGCCTTTTCCTGGGGTAGATGGGCTGAAGAACCAGTTCACGCGCCCTGGGAACAGCGATTTCGTCGGCTGAGTCCATTCCGGACTGGCCGACACGCTCGACTTTGGGGAGCCCTTGCCCCCCATCTGATTGCCGTGCCGTTCTTTGCCATATTATCTCTGTTTCCCGAGGC
Organism: uncultured bacterium; assembly: GCA_937905825.1. Lineage (GTDB taxonomy): Bacteria > Planctomycetota > UBA1135 > UBA1135 > JABACD01. The sequence continues at coordinate 57,644 of CALCXM010000074.1, read as the reverse complement.
CCTGGATCTCTACTTGCGCACGAGCATCGTAGGCATCGCCCAAGAGAAAGGCGCAGCTCGCATCGAAGTGATCAACTTCCGCGACTTCGCCCGGGATCGTCACCGCACGGTGGACGATCGTCCTTTTGGTGGAGGGCCTGGCATGGTGCTCAGGCCAGAACCCATCTTCGATTGCGTCGAATGGTTGGAGGCCCAGCATGGCCCCTTCCGCAAGTTCATGATGTGTCCTGCCGGAACGCCTTTCCATCAACAGACAGCCCACGCGCTCTGCGCGGAAGAACGCATTCTTCTGCTCTGCGGACGCTACGAGGGGTTCGACCAACGCATCCAGGACGGTCTTGGTTTCGAAGGTCTGTCGGTTGGCGACTATGTCCTCGCCGGTGGCGAGCTGCCCGCGCTTTCTATTGTGGAAGCGACGGTGCGACTCTTGCCCGGTGTTTTGGGAGACGACCGATCTGCGATTGAGGAGTCCTTTCAAGGGGACGGTGATCTCGACCATCCGCACTACACGCGACCGCGCGTGTTCCGCGGACAGGAAGTGCCCCCCGTCCTTTTCAGCGGCGACCATGCCTCCATCCAGAGATGGCGCAACGACCAAGCGCGCTCGCGTACCGAGCGCGTTCGACCCGACCTCATGAATCCTTCCTGAGGAATCTCCCTGAGGGGATCCCCAACAAGGCAACGATTCACGAGCGCGGGTCAACAAAGACAGAACCAAACACCACTTAGACCCTATTGCCCCCGAGTGCTCAGCACTCAAATCTAGCGATGAACCTGATCGAAACTCTTGAAGCAGAAAATGGGAAGGACGTCCTTCCCGCCGTGCACGTCGGCGACACGGTCAACGTCCACTACCTGATTCGCGAAGGTGAAAAAGAACGAATCCAGATCTTCAGCGGCACCGTCCTGTCCATTGGTGGACGCGGCATCCGCAAGACGATCACCGTCCGTCGGATCGTTCAAGGGGAAGGCGTTGAGCGTATCTTCCCCCTGCACAACCCGCGCGTCCAGGAAGTGGAGATCGCCCGTCGTGGCGACGTCCGCCGGGCCAAGCTCTACTTCCTTCGCGATCGCGTCGGCAAGAAGACTCGCGTCAAGGAACTGCTCGGCGAGAAGGCTCGTCGCGAGCGCTCCCGGGACGAGAGCATCCAAGCAGCCCAAGCGGCTGCTGCGGCCGAGCGCGCGGCTTCCAAGCCCGCTGCTGCGACCGAAGGCGAGGAGTAAACTCCTCCGTAGAACGCGCGTGGATGCACCTATCCGCGCGCGTTCGACCATTGAATAAGAAGAACCACGCGCCAAGGCTTCTGGAACGAACCGTTCCGAACTTCCTCCGCCGGCTCAGCCGGCCCCCTCTCCCATGGCTGAGAACCTGGGTCGCAAGACCATCCTGATCTTCCTGCTGCTCGTCGGCTCCGCACTTTCCATGCTGCTGCCCGAGGAGCCCTTCCGACTGGGTCTCGACCTCTCCGGTGGCCAACGTCTCGTCTACGAAATCGACTGGGACCAAGCCCTGGCCGAAGGCAAGATCACGCCGGCGGAGCACCTGGATCAAGCCAAGCTCTTGAGCGACACGCTCTCGATCCTGCGGGAACGGGTGGACCCCAACGGTACCTTGGAAGCCAGCTTCATCGCGGAGGGCACCAACCGCTTCGTGATCGAGATTCCCTCGACGGCGAACATCACGGGTGCGGATGCGACGGCGCTGCTCGTGGCGGACCTGGACCCCCTGCGCATCAGCCTCAAGCTGCAGACCGAAGGCGAGGAGATGCTCAACCTCTTCCCCGTCACCGGTGGTTCGATCCAGATCGGCTCCGAGCGCATGCACTACACATCGCGCAAGGGAACGGAGCTGGGAGGGCTTCGACGCGGAGTCGACGGCACGAGCCCGGCCAACCACCCGGCCCAGTCGCTGATCGAGCTCAAGGGCGAGGACCCGATCAAGTCCAAGATTGAGAACCCCGGTTCCATGAAGCTCTACATCGGAGCGAACTCGGACGACTTCCCCCCCGGCACGGACCTGACAGCCGAGCGCGCGGCCGCTGTCGCATGGCGCGCGGCAAACCCCGACACGCCAATCTCGATCTACAACCAGGAGCTGGCGGCGCGCCCCGGCCCCCTCGGAAATGTTCGCGCCTTCCCGCAAGTCATCATCGACGATCAGGGCAACCGCAACGAGAACCCCCTCGACATCGTGCTCTTGGTGACCCCCAAGGACGAGTGGAGCTTCACCGGAGACGACCTCAAGAACGTTAGCCGTTCACGGGACCAGATGGGCTGGCCCGCCGTGGCCCTCTCCATGGGCACCGAGAAAGAATTCGCCTTCAGCGACTTCACCGGAACGAACAAGGGCAACCTGATGTCCATCGTGCTGAACGACGTGATCGTCAGCATGGCCACCATCAACGGCCGCCTAGGCGCCAACTTCATCATCACCGGCGGCACCGGCGGCTTCACCGAGGCGGAAGTCTTGGAGATGGTTCAGGTGCTGAAATCCGGCTCCTTGATCATGAAGCCGGAGCTGCAAGAGGCCGAACGGGTCGGCGCAAAGCTCGGTGACGAGTACGTTAAGCGTGGCTTGACCAGTGCGCTCCTGGGCCTGACCCTGGTGCTGGTCTTCATGATGGTCTACTACCGCAAGCTCGGCATCTTCGCCGCAGTCAGCCTGGTCTGCGCGCTCGTCATGCTGATGGGCGGAATGGCCTTCCTGCGCGCCACCCTGACCCTGCCCGGCGTGGCCGGAATCATCCTGACCGTCGGTATGGCGGTGGACGCCAACATCCTGATCTACGAGCGCATCCGAGAGGAGCTGGCCCGCGGGCGCAAGCTGCCCCAGGCCGTCGAAAACGGTTTCTCGCGCGCCTTCGTCACGATCATCGACGCCAACCTGACAACCTTCATCACCGGCTTCATCCTGTACTCCCAGGGAACCGGCCCGGTGCGTGGATTCGCCACGACCTTGATGATCGGTATCGTCACCGCTGTGTTCGCCGCCTTGGTGATCACCCGTGTGATGGTCGAACGCTCCCTCAAGAACGGCACGACTTCCTTCACCATGAGCCAGTTGGTCGGTCAGACCAGCGTCAAGTTCATCCAGAAGGCCAAGATCGTTTTGCCGATCTCGGCACTCATCATCCTCGCTGGTCTGGTTCTCTTCATCTCCTTGCCTGCGGAGAAGACCCTGGGCATCGATTTCACTGGCGGCGTTTCGGTGACGGTCAACTTGGAAGAGCCCCAGCAGGTTTCCCTGGTGCGTGAACGCATCGCGGGCATCGAAGGCGCCCTCGGAAAGTCTGCCCAGGTGGTCGCCCTGCGCGCCTCCGGCAACGACACCGATGGCTACCGCGTCTTCCGCATCACCTACAAGAGCCTGGTGGACCCAGCTGAGGCGAAGGAAGCCGGCGCTGAGTCCACGGGCGAGGACGACATCGGAACCGCCCTCGAGGACCTGCTCGCCAAGGGCCCAGTCGATGCACGCATCGAAGGCACGGGTGCCCTCGGTCGCATTTACTTCGATGAGGCCCACAGCCCCGAGGACCTGCAAGCGGTGCTTTCCGCTGGCGGCTTCGGTGAGGTCAGCATGAGCCCCGTGGAAGGCTTCGTCGGGACCTATGCCTTCACGACCAGCGTCTCCCCCACCGCCAACACCAAATTGGTGAGCTCCACGATCGGAAACCTGTTCAACGCCAAGAAGGACAGCAACGGCCGGGACTACCTGCTCTCGGTTCCGATTCCGGAGTCTTCCGAGGTTGGTTCCCAGGTGGTTGGCGAGCTGCGCGACTCAGCGATCCTCGCGATCCTGATCTCGCTCTTCGCGATTGTCATGTACATCCGCGCACGTTTCGCCGAGTACAGCTTCAGCTTCGCTGCTGTGGCCGCCCTTGTGCACGACGTGCTGATGACCTTGGGAGCACTCGCTATCTGCGATCAACTCGGGATCATCAACGCGGAGATCAGCCTGCCCATGATCGCCGCCTTCCTGACGATCATCGGTTACTCCTTGAACGACACGATCGTTGTCTTCGACCGCATCCGTGAGAACCGCCCGCGCATGGCGGACAAGACCCTGACCGAGGTGCTCGACATCTCGATCAACCAATGTCTGTCGCGGACGATCCTGACCTCGGTCACCACGTTGATCTCGGTCTTCATCCTGTTCATCTTCAACTATGGTGGCGGCTCGGTGCTCGAAGGCTTCGCCTTCGCTCTGACCTTCGGCGTGATTGTCGGAACGTACTCCTCGGTGTTCGTGGCCTCCCCGGCGCTCGTCTGGTTCGAGAACCTGGCGAACAAGCGTCGCGCGAAGGATGCAAGCACCCACAACCCTGCCGCCTGAGGGTAGCTAGGCGTGAGAGCGGTCCTGGGCTTGCTGTTGCTGCTGGCGCTATTTGGCGCTGCTAGCTACTGGCAAGGCACCTGGACCGCTGCGCTGCGGGAGGAGCGCGACTCCCTGCAGCGCGCCCCAGGCAATCTGGAGGAACGCGAAGACGACTGGGGCACGATCGTGATCGGGCGCCCCAGCGGCGCCGACCCGGTCGAGCTGCCGGAACCCGTGAGCCCTGCCCCGGGGACCGCCGGGAGGCCTCAGTTCAAGCGCACGCAGCCCGGAGCGCAGCAGTCGCCTGCGGCCCCCGAGAGCACCCCCGCCCAAGTCCCCGCGGACTTCGAGTACTTGGTGCCGGAAGGTCGCGTTCTATCGAAAATCTGCGAGGAGTTCTACGGCTCCGGCCGCGACCCGATCCCGGCCAGAGTGGCCACTCACAACGGCCTGGCCAGTCCAGATGAGTTGCGCGCGGGCACGACGCTCAAGCTGCCCGAGTGGGAAGTGCTCTTCCCCGGACAGGCCCGGCCCTAAGCCAAGGGCCGGGGCGTCGGGGCTCCCAGTGCGGAGCCACTCCCCGCTTACCGGGAAGTGTTCCACAAGGCAGCTACTCTCCGGTCTCCAGCCCGGTGTACCCCAGGGCCTCCATCTTGGCCTTCAAGCGCGCACGGTCCTCGGCGTTTTGCTCGTTGTGGCGATCCACCTTGGTGGACGAGGTCGTCGGGTTGGCGGCCATCCAATGCGTGTACTCGTCCGCCAAGCGCTTGACCCACTCGGGATTCTGCTTCGCCACGTTGCGGCGCTCGTGGGGATCCTCCTTCAGATTGAAGAGTTCCATGGGCCGTTGGCTGTCGATCGACCTACCGCTGGGAATGATCAACTTGTACCCACTCTCCAGGTGCCGAATCGCGATCCCGTGGCTGCCGTAGCAATAAACGTATTCACGAGGCGAGACTCCGTCGCCGCTCATCAAGGGCACCAGGCTGTGACCGTCCAAGCCCTCCGGGGGCGCGATGTCGGCGAGTTCTAGCAGAGTTGGAATCAAGTCCACGTTCTCCGTGCCCTGGGAGATGCGCACCCCGGAAGGGACTCCGCGCCCCCACATCAGGAAAGGTGTCGCCATCACCGTTTGGTAGGAGTTGCCCCCATGGGTCTGGTAGAAGAACTGCTTGGGAGAGCGTTTCATCAGACGCTTCTGGGGCTCATTGCGCAGATGCTCCCAAAGCCCTTCCCCGTGATCGGAAACCAGAGCGGTCAGCGCGTCCCTGTTGACGCCCAAGCCTTGGAGATCTGCCAGCAGCTTGCCCAGCTTCAAATCGAAGTAGCGCACTTCCTGATCGTAGCGCCCGCGGGCATCGGTCAAGAACGCGAGATCTGCGGTTAGCTTGTCCTTGTCGTACCCATTGCCGGCTTGGGCAAAGGTCTCGCGCCAGTATTCCGGTGGGGAAGGCGGCCCGCTCTCGGTGGTCGGCAGGGCTTGCTTGAACTGCGGGTGAGGGCTGTAGGGATCGTGGGGATCGTACGCGTGCAAGTACAAGAACAGGGGCCGGCGCTGGCCCTTCTCATCCAAGACGAGCACGTCGCGCACGGCCTCCAACGCCAACTCAGAAAGTTGCTCGATGTTGCGGCCAGAGGGATCGCGCTCGCCGTTCTCGTCCCAACAGTTCAAGCCATCGAAGTGATCAAAACCGCGGTCGAAGCCCTGGCTTTCGTCCACCAAGCAATTGGCCGCCAGCCCCACGGTGATGTAGCCAGCGTCCCGGAAGATCTCGGGCAGGGAAGGCACATGCTCCTCCAATTTGTCTCGATAGGCAGTGACGTAGCGTCCCTCGAACAGCGAGACCATGGACGGCAGGGTCCAGGGCCACTGGCAGGTGTTGTCCTCGAAGACAACGCCTCCCGCCGCCAAGCTATCGATGATCGGAGACGTCGCGCGCGGGTAGCCGTAGCAGCCGAGCCGGTCGCTACGCAACGTGTCGCAGACCACGAGAACCACGTCCGGACGATCGGGCGCTTGAACTTCGTCGGCGCAACCGATGAGCAGCAACGGAAGCGCCAGGGCGGAGAACCTGGGGGGGAGCATTCAGGGGGGGGTGTGCTGGATTTGACTCGCAGGGGGGGGGCGAACGAAGTGTACCGCCTGGGCCGCCTCCCTTTCTGTATTTCTTGCCGGGCCCCTGCTCAGGGGTCTTCGACAGAGGTCCGGCGCGCGCGCTAGAGGATTTCTCCCTGCTCGATCAACGGTTCAATGGCGGGTTCGAGCACCTCGCAGTGTAGATCCCCGCCGGCGGCGCGCTTCAGGTTGCCCAGGGCGCCCTCATCCATGCGCACTCGGAAGACCAGGTTTTGGTCCCCTTCCACGAGCTCTTCTTCAATCAACCCGTACTGCCGCACGAGTGCCGCCGTGCGGCCGTCCGCCAGGGGCAATCGAATACGCAGCAGGGCGGAGCGGGCGTCCAACATCTTCGCGATCATGGCGTCCAAGCGATCCACACCTTCTCCCGTCACGGCGGAGAGGTGACAGATGCGTTCCGTGCGATCTTTCGCGAGGAACTGCAACTCGATCGGGTCCACCACGTTGTCGATCTTGTTGAGCACCAGCACGCCCGCACGGGTGGAGTGAGCCAGGCTTTCCAAAACCTCGTCCACCGCTCCCATCTGCTCGACCGCGTCAGGATGGGACGCGTCGACCACGTGCAGCAGCAGGTCCGCGTTGAGAGTCTCCTCCAGGGTCGCGTGGAAAGACGCCACCAGGTGGTGCGGCAGTCGTCCAAGGAATCCCACCGTGTCGCTCAAGAGCACGGTGCGACCGTCCTTCAGTTTCCATTGGCGCGTGCGCGTGTCGAGGGTGGCGAAGAGCATGTCCGCCACCAGCACGCCGGCATTCGTGAGCTTGTTCATCAAGGTCGACTTGCCCGCGTTCGTGTAGCCCACCAAGCCGATAGTGAACTGATCGGAACGGGAGACCACCTCGCGTAGCTTGCGCTCTTCGATCGTTCGCAGTTCGCGCTTCAAATCACTGATGCGCTTGCGCAGCAGTCGGCGGTCGGTCTCGAGCTGCGTCTCCCCAGGACCGCGACTTCCAATCGCACCTTCCAGGCGCTCGAGGTGCGTCCACATGCGCCGCAGGCGCGGCGCCATGTATTCGTTCTGCGCAAGTTCCACTTGGAGTTTGGCCTGCCGCGTGCGCGCGCGCCCCGCAAAGATGTCGAGGATCAGCTCGGAGCGATCGATCACGCGACACTCCCAGGCCTTCTCCAAGTTGCGCCCTTGGGCCGGGGTCAGGTCGTTGTCCACCACCACCGCATCCGGCTTGTAGGCATCGACTTCGATCTTGATCTCTTCCACCTTGCCCTTGCCCATGGCCGTCGCAGCGTGCGGACGCTCGCGACGTTGGGTGATCGGCTCCCCGACCACCTCGCCGCCGGCGGCCTTGACCAGCCCAATCAGTTCGGACAGTTCCCCTTCGGGCTCTGGCTTTTGGTCTCCGATCAAGACGCCACAGACAAGCATGCGCTCGCGGTTCGCCTTTGTCGGGCTCGGTTGCGGTTTCAAGAGAGACCTTCCTGGATAGCCGTTTTCACGGGCACGTGTTCGAGTCGTACGGAGTGAACGAGATCGTCTTGGATCCTTGGCGTCAGCAGGGTGTGCTGTGCAGCTCCAGCTTGCATCTGGGGGAAGTCGGCGCGGTAGTGCACGCCGCGGGATTCCTCCCGGGAGAGCGCCGAAATGGAAATCAGCCGCGCGACCGTCAGCATGTTGAGCAGCTTCCATGCGGGTAGACCCGGTTCCGCCAATTGCTGAACGACCCCCTGCCAAAAGCCGATCTTCTCCACAGCTTCGGTCATTCCGACTAGATCCCGTTCGACTCCCATCTGCCGCCACATCATCGACTTCAAGGAATAGGTGAGGTCCTCGATGTTCACATCCACCGGCAGCTCACCGATCGGATGCCAGCGACGGGAAGCCCCTTCGAACGCTCTTTTAACCACGTGCGGGGCGGGGTCCTGATGGATGGACTCGCCCGCTCGGGTGCCCATCACCAAGCCTTCAAGCAAGGAGTTCGACCCCATGCGGTTGGCTCCGTGCAAACCGGTCGAAGCGCTCTCCCCCACGGCCCAAAGGCCGGGCAGATTTGTGCGCCCCTCCGTGTCCACCGCCAAACCACCCACCATGTAGTGCGCGCCGGGCCGCACTGGAATTGGATCCCTAGCGATGTCCATGCCGAACACGCGGCAGGTGCGACTGATGCTGGGGAAGATCACATGGGGGTCACCCTCCACATCCGAGAAATCCAAGTAGACGTTCGTGTCGCCGGTTTCGATCATGCGACGGAAGACCTCGCGACTGACCACATCGCGCGGGGCCAAGTCCCCATCGGGGTGGGCGCTTTCCATGAAGGCCACACGGTTGCGGTCCACCAGCCGTCCGCCGGCACCGCGCACCACCTCGCTGATCAAGACCCGCGCCGCACCGGCGATGTACAAGCACGTGGGATGAAACTGGACGAACTCCATGTCGCGCAAGGCCGCGCCCGCACGGGTCGCCATGGCCACCCCGTCTCCGGTGGAAACGACCGGGTTCGTCGTCTCCCGGTAGACCTGACCCGCGCCGCCCGTGGCGAGCAAGACGTTGGAGGCGGAGAACAACAGCAGTTGCCCGTTGGCCGCCTTGGTGACGACTCCACTCACCTGCCCATCCGGCTCCCGTAGCAAGTCGATGGCGAAGGTGTCGGGAAAGAGCGTGATGCGTTCTTCCTTGTGCAAGGCCTCCGTCAGGGCACGCTGAATCTCGATGCCCGTGGAGTCTCCGCCGGCGTGGATGATGCGTGGAAAGGAGTGCCCGCCTTCCATGGAAAGCATCCAATCCCCGCTCACGCCCCGGTCAAACTCAGTGCCCAAGCGGTCCAGGGTCTGCACGGCCTGGGGTCCCCCGTGAATGATGCGTTCCACCACGTCCCGGTCGCACAAGCCACGTCCGCAGCGCAGGGTGTCGGCCACGTGCGAATCGAAGGAGTCCACATCGCTCAAGACCGCAGCCAGCCCGCCGCGCGCGTAGCGCGTGTTGCCCTCGCGTAGGCCAGCCTTCGTCACCACCGCTACGTCCAGACCCCGTCGAGCGGCGGTCAGGGCCGCCAGGCTGCCCGCGACGCCACCGCCCAGAACAATTAGGTCAAAGCGGTAGGAGGGCGTGTGGCGGGTATGGAAACCCGTGAGGTAGCGCTCGATTCCGAGCTGATGATCTGTGGCCAAGGCGTGCGTCCGGGGTGACGGGGGGGTGCGAATCATAGCGGCTCCCCCCGTTTTTCACACCGGATCAAGCCCGACCCCATGTCTCGATCCAAAAAAGCCCCTTTCCTCCCAAAGTCAGGACCCCCTAACAAAAACCTTCTGTTCGGGACTTGTTCGGCTCGGGGTTGACGATAAGTTAGGCACCTGTTCGCCAAACAACCCTAACACCCTCCCTTCGGAGTTCCTATCATGACCGCACTCATCCACACCGCACGCAACGACGGCCCCACGATTCTCTTCTGCGGACTGTTGGTCGCCTGCACGTTCTTCATCTAGGTCTGCCCGGTCACGGTCGGACTCCTCTGTTCCGACTGCCCCTGCCACAGCGACCCCCGCCCAAGGGACTCCTCTCCCTGCGACTCCTGACTGGATCGTTCTCGGAAGGGGATCGCCCCCCAGCAGGCTCCGACCCCAGCGCGTACCACCCCGCCCCCTACCCCTCCTTCGAGACGAATCGCCCATGAGTTTCATCCCGCTCACCCGACGCCAACGCGAAATCCTCGACTTCCTCGGCAGCTACACCGAGAGCCAAGGCATGAGTCCAACTCTGGAAGAAATCGCTCAGCACTTCGGCGTCAACAAGGTCACGATCTTTGGCCATGTCTCCGAGCTAGAACGCAAAGGAGTGATCGAGCGGGCTGCCCCGGGTATCTCACGGGGACTGCGCGTCGTCCAGGAGGAGGACCCGGCCCAAGAGAATAGGGAGATGGGCAGGGCATGCGTCACCGTCCTCGGCAACATTGCCGCGGGTGCTCCGATCGAAGCAATCGAGGCCCCGGAGAAGTTCGACTTGCACTCGATGATCCCCGAAGGTCGCGACGTTTACGCCCTGCGAGTCAACGGGAACTCCATGATTGAGGACTCCATTCGCGATGGGGATCTCGTCCTGATCGAGCGCAGGGACACCGCGCGGAACGGTGAAACTGTGGTGGCGATTCTCGAGGGAGACGAGGCCACCTTGAAGCGCTACTACAACGAGGGTGACCGGATTCGACTGCAGCCTGCAAACTCCACCATGGAGCCGATCTACGTGGACCACATCCAAATCCGCGGGGTCTTGATCGGAGTCATCCGGCAGTTTTAGACCGCTTTCGGATGCCCGGGCTCCTCCGGGAGCACGGGACCTCTTGCAGGCTCAGCTCCCTTGAGCCATCCCCGGGCAGGCATCCGCCCCGGCAGCGGAGCCTCGGGCGCTGCACCTGAAATCCTCTCGCTGCGTCCGCTCAGCCGATCCGACCTCCTCCTGCAAGCGCTCCAGCAAAGCGCGCCAACGAGCACTCATTAGAGATGACCCAAAGGGGTGGCCATGCCTCCGCCGGTCAGAACAAGGGCCAGCCCCATCGGGCTGGCCCTTGTTCTTGGTCAAGATTGACCAGGGACGAGGGGCGTTCTTTGTCGGGAGAGGGCCCTAGGAACCTGGGGATCCCTCGAAGACGCAGCAGCACCAGGATGGGGTCCAACCGACCCGTAGCCATCCGCTCCGCGCCCACCTGGAATTCTTTTCTCTAGAGACAGGCAATCGGGCGAAACACCTATTTTCAGGGGCAATTTCACTCAGAAAACGCACAATGGCAGTTCGCCCGGTTGCCGCATTTCCGATAGGAAGTAAGATCCCCGAAGAATTGCGCTGAGCAGGGCAAGCCCCCCTAAGCCGGCCGCGCACGGAATCGCTGGATCGATGCCAAAGCACCACAGCAAGTAGCAACCATCTGGATATTCTGAAGTGACCACCGCCTTGGACGACCATCGTCCGGGAACGAATGAGTGAGGAACCGAGTGCGATGATTCGAAGAGGGCAAAGGCAGGGCATCCTGAGCCGGCTGCGCAACCTATTCAGGGGCAAGCCGCCAGGCCTCAGCATGGCTGAATTTGAGGTTGTCTTCCAACGCGAGAAGGCCCTCGCGGACCGTGGCAAGCGCTTTTTCGCCCTGGTTGTGTTCTTTCCCGTCGGGAACGAACCTGGCCCGCTCTCCGAACTCGCACGGATCGTCAACGAACGGCTGCGCACGGAAGACACGGTCGGCAGCCTTGATCAAGAACACCTGGCGGCGGTCCTCCCGGACACCACCGAAGAAGGTGCCTTCGCCCTGGCGAACGCCCTAATTTCACAGATTGCCAACGCCGGTCTTCACTACGACTTCAAGATCTACGTGTACCCCGGCAAGGAGCGTGGCCACGGTCACCCCCACATCGCCACCGGCGCAGCCCTACGCAAGGACCGCAACCTCAAGGAAAGCAGCGGCAGTCACAGCAAGTCCGAAGACAAGATGCCTGGCGAAGTGGCCCTGATCCGGTCCACCAAGGGCGTTCCCTCCGAGAGCGGCTCCAGCGAGGTGGCCAACCTGGGTGAGATCCGCAGCGCCTTCTCCAGCTGCACCGAGGAAGACCTGCAGCAGCTCTTCTTCATTCCGATCTCATTGCGCAAGCGCGCCCTGGACCTCATCGTAGCGGGCAGCGCATTGGTGCTGCTGACCCCCGTTTTCATCCTGGTCGCCATCGCGGTCAAGCTGACCTCAGAAGGCCCCGCGATCTTTGTCCAACAGCGTGCTGGCCAAGGCGGCAAGCCCTTCAACTTCTACAAGTTCCGCTCCATGTGGGCAGATGCGGAAGCCCGCAAGGCGGCCCTCTTCGCTGAAAACGAGAAGGACGGTCCGATCTTCAAGATCAAGGACGACCCGCGCATGACCCCCATCGGTCGTTTTCTGCGCCGCACGAGCCTGGACGAATTGCCCCAGCTCTACAACGTGCTGAAGGGCGACATGACCCTGGTGGGCCCACGCCCGCCAACCCTGGACGAGGTCGAACACTACGAGCCCTGGCAATACGCCAGGCTCAACATCCGCGGTGGCATCACCTGCATCTGGCAAGTGAGCGGTCGCAGCGAGATCGGATTCGAGGACTGGGTGCGCATGGATTTGCGTTACGCACAGAAGCGCGGACTGGCCCTCGATCTGGGGCTCTTGGCCAAGACGGCCAACGCCGTCATGAGCGGCCGCGGCGCCTACTAGAGGCCGGGCGGGTACGAACCAGCGGGCACCAGCCAGCCCATGCTGCCCAACCGGGGGCCCTCTAGGGGGGAATTCCCCCACCGGACTAGAAACGGGGAAGCCTGGAAAGCCGGACGCGTCGACCTCGGGGTGAAACCACTCCCGCTCGAATCGACCAAAGGCCTGGACAGCTCGCGAGTGCCCCTGTATTTCAGGAGGCCCCCCGGCCCACCCTCCCCCGCAGCCACGCAGGCCTCAGCGCCCAGCGGGAGGGCAATCCATGCGCCGTCCCGTGAACCGATTCCCGCGAGCATGTCCCAGCAACTCTCCAGCTCCTCGGCCGAGCAACTCGCTGAGCTGATCAGCAGCAAGCGCGCTGTCGTCGGCGTGATCGGTTTGGGCTACGTGGGTTTGCCCCTGGCACAGGCGGCGCACGCAGGTGGCGTGCGAGTGGTCGGCTTCGACATCAATCGAGAGCGCGTGCGATGCCTGGGGAAGAGCGCCCTCCCCAACCCGGCGGGCAGCGCGCCCCTGGCAGAGGACTTGTCGAACAGCGAGCGCTTTGAAGCCACCTGCGACTTCGAGCGACTCTCCGAGGTCGACGTGGTCTTGGTCTGCGTGCCGACTCCCCTCGGCCCCCATCAGGAGCCGGACCTGAGCTACGTCTTGGGCACAGCCAAAGTCATCGGGCAGTCCCTGCGACCGGGCCAGTTGATCGTGCTCGAGTCGACCACCTATCCGGGGACCACTCGCGATGAGTTCCTACCCGCAGTTCTACGGGCTGCCAAGAAGGTGGGGACGCGCTTGCAAGTGGGGCGGGATTTCTTCGTCGCCTACTCCCCCGAGCGCGAAGACCCAGGTCGCGCAAGCCACAGCACAAAGACCATCCCGAAGCTCGTTGGAGGCTTGGATGAAATCTCGGGAGAGCTCGCCGCGGAGCTCTATTCGATCTGCGTGGACCAGGTTCACCGGGTCAAGAGCGCGGAAGTCGCCGAAGCCTCCAAGCTGCTCGAGAACATCTTCCGCGCGGTCAACATCGCCATGGTGAACGAGATGAAGGTGGTGCTCGAAGAGATGGGCCTCAACATCTGGGAAGTCATCGAAGCGGCGGCCACCAAGCCTTTTGGGTTCATGCCCTTCTTTCCCGGTCCAGGCCTGGGCGGACACTGCATTCCGATCGATCCGTTCTACCTGACTTGGAAGGCGAAGGAGCATGGGCTCGCCACACGCTTCATCGAGCTCGCTGGCAGGATCAACACGGAGATGCCCAACTACGTGATCAGTCGGCTGGTGGACGCGCTCAACTCCTCGAAGAAGGTCGTCAATGGGGCCCGCGTGTTGGTGCTCGGCTTGGCCTACAAAGCAGATGTGGCAGACACCCGCGAGTCCCCGTCCTTCGAGTTGATCCAACAGCTGAGCGACCTCGGTGCAAAGGTGGATTACTCCGACCCTCACATCCCGCACACCGTCCCCGTGCGCAAGCACGACTTGCAACTGTCGAGTGTCGAGATCACGGCACAGTCGATCGCCAGCTATGACGCCGTGCTCTTGGCCACCGCGCACAGCGCATTCGACTACGACCTGATCGCCCAGAACGCCCAACTCGTGCTCGATACACGCAACGCCTTTGGGGCCCACGCGCAGTCGCTCGGCCCTCGATTGGTTCGCGGCTAGGACCCCTTCCCCTGCCAGTCCGTGCACGACGCGGGGAATCGGAACTTGATCAGCCCCCGCCGACTCGTCTACTTTCCCCGGAAGAGCGAGCGGATGAACATCATGATCGACTGACGTGCATCTCCGTTGGTGACGAAGCGACGCAGTTGAGACCAGGTGAAGCGGCAACTGCGCCAAGCGAGATCGAGCAAATCCGCTGCCTGAGGCTTGGGCTTGCGCAATTCGTAACCGAGATCGAGCATGGTTTCGCCCGCGACCTTCTCACAGATCCGTTCTTCAAGGGCGGTCAAACCCTTCCGCTGCTTGCCGGTGAACGAGGTGTTGCCCTTGTCGCGTTGCACGTCGCCGCTGAACTTCGAACCGAGGAAGGTCGCCAGCTCCTCGGCAGCCTGATTGGGGTCGCCAACCAAGTCCTCGAACTTCATCATCAAGATGCGGTCGCCGATCTTCTCGCGAATCTCGAAGGCGGCCTCCACCGACATGCGCCAATAGCGCGCGTAGATCACCGGATGGTACTCACCGGGTGTTCCGTCCTCTCCGTCCACGTACTTTTTCGAGGCCATTACCTTGCGCGGATCACGCACCAGGAAGACGAACTGCACCCCAGGAAAACTGGCGATCAATTCGTCGGCGTTCATGAAGTCCTGGGGCGCCTTGTAGCCCCAACGCTTGCAACCGTGATGGTGAGCGAGGCGCGTCATCCATTCTTCCAGCAACCCATCCCAAGTGATTGCGTGTTTGCGGAAGGTCGTGAGCAAGGCCTCTTCGATTGCGTCCACCTCTTCCCACTCACAGTTCGGCGGATCGAAGGAAGGCCAACGAATTCGAGCGCGCAGTTGCCAGCCTAAGAAGCGCACCAAGTTCTCGAGCTGCGCGGGAGTCAGGTCACCGTCACACCCTATCGAACGGGCGTGGCGCAGCATGAAGAGATCATCAAAGACGTACCAGTCCTCGATGCCACTCAAGACGTGAGCCAAGAACGAGCTTCCGCTGCGTGGCAAGCCCACCACGATCAAAGGGGCCACCCGTTCCCCGGTGCGGACCACCGGCGTCGTCGAGTAGAGCGGACCTTTCGGGTCTGCGCTCATCGGGTCGCTCCGGTCAGGGGAGCGGGGTGAAATCTTGATCGGCTGCATGAGGTTCCTGAAGGACGGGACTGGGAGCCCCTCCGTGGTGGCTGCACGGATCCTTGTAAGTCGGCTGTTTGGCGGCGGCAATCGAGGCAATCCGGCCGCTTCCTCTCCAAGGACTGCATTAGAGTCCCGCCAGCAAGCAGGCGGCCAAGGCGAGACTCGCCAAGAGGCCGGGAAGGTCGGCCATAGGCGTCCAAGCCTTGTGCCCGTGAACCAGGAAAGCCAGCACCGGGTAGTGCAGGGTCGGTGCTGCAGCCAGGCCGATCAGGGCCCCGGTGACCCCGCCGAAGTGCTGTCCCACGGCCAGGGCAGCGAGTAAAAATAGCGCCCGAGTCAGAGTGCTGATGAAGTGCGCACGCCCGTCACCGCAGGCCAACAGAACCGGCTGCAGGGTCGCGATGATGACGCTACCGATGCTTCCAATGGCCAGGATGCGCGTCATGCGCCCCGCGTCCCAGAAGCTCTCCGGCCACAGACTGGAGACGATCCATTCGCCACCAAGAGCGATCACCGACAAGCCCGTGATGGCCAGGAGAGTCATGCGCAAACGGGTGCGACCAATCTCCTTGCGCAGAAGTTCTGGACTGTCGTCGGACAGTCGCGAGTACAGGGGCAAAAGCACCTTCATGGAAATCTGCCCCGCGATACGCACCGGCGAATGAGCCAGGATCGCTGCCACCGAGAACACACCCAGCTCCGCCTGCGACATGGCCGCTCCGAGAATCAAGCGGTCCCCGCGGTTCGCGAGGAACCCCAAAGCCGTGCTGAAGAAGATCCACTTGCCAAAGCGGATCAAGGAGCGCGCGGCGTCTGGGTCCCAGCGCCAGCGATTAGGAATTCCGGGCAGCAAGAGGTGACTCGAGAAGACTCGTACAAACGCTCCGAACACGCCCCCGCAAACGAGCGCCCAAATCGAAGGATCGAGGGCCGCCCAGACCACCATGAAGGTGATCGATGAAGCTTGCTGCCCGAGCTCGAGCAAGGTCACACGGCCCAAGTGAATCTTGCGATTCAACGAGTAGCGCGCCGTGGACTCAAAGCCTCCGATGACCGCGGTCAAGGCGGCCACTGGCAACAGGGTCGTCAGTTCGGGGATGTCGTAGGTCTTCGCCATCAGTCCCGAAAGGGCCCAAGCACAACCCCACAGAACGAACCCGCGGATGATCTGAATGCTCCAAGCGGTGTTCAGGAAGTCCGCATCCTCTCCACGCTTGTGACGGATGATGTTGGGCCCGAGCCCCACATCGGAAAACAGTTCGAGTCCCAGCACGAAGACGTTGATGATCACCATCACGCCGAAGAACTCGGGCAGCAAGAGCCGAGTCAGGACTAGATTGGAGCCCAAACGCAACACCTGACTGCTCACCTGCCCGATGGTGGTCCAAAGGGCCGCGCGGCGCGTCAAACTACGCAGCTCCCGGGGGGCTTGCGGCACGCTTATCTCGCTCATGCGGCCCCCGGATCGCCCTTGTACTCGATGATCTTTTCGGAACTGCCCGTCAACCGGCCAAGCCCGTAACGCAAGGCGCCAGCGCCCTCCGCGAATTTTCCGAGGAGACAGAACGACGCGTAGATCGCCGCCTGCGCCGCTTGATCACCACAGCCCAAGCGGTAACGACGGATGCGCCACCAAAGGAGTGGGTAGGCGGCGAAGAGCGTCAAGCTCAAGCCATAGGTTGGGTAGGCCGCGAGCAAGACCAAACTGGGCAAGCCCAAGCCCCAGAACAGGATCGAGCGCAACTCTCTCTTGCGGAAGGCCGTGCCATCCAGGCGGTGCATGTTGTAGCACTCGGCGTAGGCGTGGCCAGCCCGTTTTGTGCGCAGCCACCATTGGCGCCACTGAGTGATGTTCGCGTCGTGCCAGGTCATGTCCGCTTCCAAACGATAGAGCCCCCAACCCATCCGTTCGACACGATAGGCAAACTCCGGATCCTCCCCCGCAATCATGGTCTGATTGTAGCCACCGGCTGCTTGGAAGGCTTCCATACGAACCAATGCGTCCCCGCCGCAAGCTGTTCCCGGGCCGACTTTCGTATTCCACTCCATGTCGCAAAGGCGGTTGAACATGGAAGCTTCTGGGAAGCGCTCACGGCGCCGACCGCAGACGATGCCGACTTTCGGATTCTCGCTTAGAAAGCCCACGGCCTTGGACAGCCAGCTGGTGTCAAGTCGGCAGTCCCCATCGAGCAGCTGCACGAGGGCCGGCGGATTCGCCCGAGCTGCGAGGGCCTGCACACCTTCGTTGCGCGCGCGCGCCGCCGTGAAGGGTTGCGCCGGGTCGAGTTCGATGACGTGTGCACCCAAGGCCCGCGCGCGCTCGACGCTGCCATCGGTCGAACCGGAATCCACGTAGATCACATCGTCGCAAAGGGCCTGAAGCGAATCGAGGCATGCCATCAGGCGCTCTCCCTCGTTGCGCCCGATCGCGACGATCGCCAGGGAGTCTGCTGCGGAACTCATCGGGACAATTCCCCGAGGTAGCGGACGACCAGGTCGTGGGAACTCTTCACCCAGCTCGGCAACTCCAAGCTGGCGGCGTGTTCGGAACCCAAGGCTTGCTTCGCCAGGTAGGAGGCGTCCATCACACCGCGCTCGATCTGACACCAAAGGTAGAGCTCTTGATGGCGTTCGAAGGACATTTGCGGCAAGCGCTGCGCGAAGGCAGTGAGGGCCGCCGACTCCGTCTTCGGATCCAGTCCCTTCAAGAGCGAGGCCAAGTCTGAGTGCACGAGGCCAAAACCACACCACTCCCAATCGAGTGCTTTGATCCCCTCTCCCGCCTTTTCGACCATGATGTTGGAACTGTTGTAGTCCCCATGAATCGGCACCGAGAGGGCGTCTGCGCGCGGGGCTTGGGCACTTCCGAGCACGCGCTTGCGCAACTCGTCCAAGGCGGGCAAGAGCTCAACCAGACCCGCGGCGCCGGAGCCCGGATAGGCGGGCGCGAAGGCACGCAGAGAGTCCTCTGCGTAAACTCGAAGCCTGGGCCAGAAGTCCCCATCGAAGTGCAGGAAAGCAGGGTCTTCACTCCCGCTAAAGTCCGCCGCGAGGGCAGCTTGCAGCTCAGGCAAGAACTCCGCGCAACGCACGCAGTCCTTCGCAGCGGCCACGCGATAACGATCGGAGAGATCCTCCACGTAGTACAGGAACTGCTCTGCGGCACGGGTCTCACGGGCTAGGAACACTCGCGGCAAGTAGCGAGCCACAGCGCCCGTTGCCGCCATCACCAAGTACTCCGGCGGACCGGGGTTCAAGGGAAAGCCCTGGAGCGCGGGGATCTCCTGCAGAGCATAGTCCGCACGCTTGAAGACCAAGTTCCAAGTGGCTGCATTGCCATCCAACACCTGCAGCGAATAGGAACCGGACTCTTTCCAGGCCGACAGATGCGAGTGAGTCAGACTTGTGATTCCCGTTCCGCGTTCCCTTTGACAAAGGGCTTCCAACTCGGCCAATTCCATGCCCGGTGGCGGCCCAGGAATTCGCGGACGACCGCCGCGACCAAGGGCCCGGCGCAGGATACGGCGCAGCCCGCGAATCACCGGGAGCCCTCCGCTTTCGCGGCCTTTCCCGGGAATTCGACCACGGGCGCGGGCTCATCCGAGGCTTCTCCGAGGGCCACTCCTCGCAGGAAGGCATAGTATTGTTCGGAAACGCTTTTCCATCCGAAACGCCGTTCGGCCAGTTGCCGCATGCGTTCGGCGGCTTGCACATCATGGCTCGCGAGGGCCGCACGTACGGTTGCGAGCACGGCACCCAAATCGGCCGTGTCCACCAGGTGCCCCTGTCCTTCCAAGATCCAGCGGGTGCGATCGTTGTCGTCCGCCACAATTGGAAGCCCGCTGGCAGCAGCTTCCGGATAGATGTTTCCGAAGGGTTCCGTTTGGCTCATGTGCAAGAGCAAGTCCGCGGCACGGTAGAGCTCCCCCATGCGCTCCGGTGCGAGCTCTAGATGATGAAAGCGGCCGGGCATTTGCTTGTTGCCAAGGGCAAGGAGTTCCTCCTTCTGGGCCCCACGCCCCGCAATCACAAGATGCAGCTGCAAGTCCGGCGCCAGTGCTTGCACAGCTTCCAAGACGCGCTTGTTGGGCGTTAGTGAACTGACCAGCAACACCAGCGGCACGTCCGCGGGCAACCCCAGGGCAGCCCGGTCCTCTTTTCCCGGATAGAACTGTTCGAGGTCCACTCCATTGGGGATCAGACGAGTGTTCCAGGTCTCCCCGTGACGCTCTGAGTACTCCGGGTTGGTGCACACCAGGCCGTCGCAGGTGAAGCTGCGGTACTCGTGATTCATGCGGCGCGCAGGCCAATCGCCGTTCTGCGTGACGAACACGTGGGCCGGGCGCTGGTGCGCCGGACCCTTGCCGCGCAAGGCCCATTGAACGAACGGAAAGCTACAGGTCACGGTGACGTCGTAGTTCTGCGGGCGGTACTTGCGCCACAGTCCCGGAAGAAAACTCAGCTCCTCGTAGCGGAAGCCATCACGCATGGGCGGGAGCTTCGGGAAGTGCCGGAAGAACTCACGGTCCACGCAGCCGGCGCGTAGGAATTTGTAGGGAGTGCGCGGGCTCGCGTGTCCTGAACCGATCAAGGTCACTTCACAATCGGAGCGGCGCGCCAGGTGCCGGGCCAAATTCTCAAAGGCAATTTCCGCTCCTCGTTCGACCCGGTGCAATCCGGGGAGGGCGATCAGCACACGCAATCGCTTGCGTGCTTTGGGCTCGCCGCTGGGGCCGCCCGTCGGCTGCGGCCGGCCAAGGGCCGTGCGCAGAACCGTGCGCGCGTGGGAGGCTTCGTGACTGTCGCGCCCGAACTGCATGCCGCGCCGAACCGCGCGGGTCATCCACAAGAGTGTCTCGGGCAAGCGCACGGCGAGTTCCGCCAAGCGGCCATGACACTTGCGTTGAACCAGGTAACGGGCGCCCCACAATTGCTGGGTGCGCCAATGATTCAGCGCTCCTTTGCGCGACGGGGAAGCCCCGCCCAAGTGCATGGTCGTCACGGCCGGATCGTAGTGACAGCGGTAGCCGTTCTTCCAAACCCGGTGGCAGATTTCGATGTCTTCTCCATAGAAGAAGAAGTCCTCGTCGAGCAACCCCACCCGTGCAATTAGGTCCCCGCGTAGCATCAGGAACGCACCACCAATCCAGTCCACGTCGCGCGCGGTGCTGGCTCGGTCCCAATCCAAGTCCTCCACGTCGGCACCCGGGAACAGCTTGGGGAAACGGCGCGCTAACCCGCTTGAGGTGGCTAGCAAACGATAGGGCGTCGGGAACTTGCGAGTCACGTTTTGAATGCTGCCGTCTTCGTTGTCGAGCCGGCAACTCATGGCACCAATGTCCGCTTCGCGCCGCATCTTCGCCACGCAATAGGAAATCGCGCCCTCATTCAATCGCGCGTCGCTGTTCAAGAGCAGCACGAATTCGGACTCGGGTCCTTCGCGCCAGCCGCGGTTGCAACCGCCGGAGAATCCGAGGTTCTCGCCGACCTCCACCAGTTTGGTCCACGGGCTGAGGGAGGGATCCGAAAGGGCCAGGCGCAACTGCTCCATGGAACCATCTTCGGAGCCGTTGTCGACGATCACCGCTTGCAAGCCCGGCAACTCTAGGGCGGCCGAACGCAGGCTCTCGACGCAGCTGATGGTTAGCTCGGGCGTGCGGTAGTTGACGATCACGACCAAGAGCGGCACGGGGTTCGAGCCCCCTGCGTTCACGCTCCCAGGGGCACCCTCTGGGGTCGAACTCATGATCGTGAAACCGCCCGCTGGCCTTCCACATCCCCAGCGGGCAACACACCCGGCACTTGGTCGTGAATCGCCGCCTTGAGCGCTGCGGCGAGGGCGCTGTCGGGTTCATCCCCCGCAGCTTGTGCTTCGAGTTCGCGCTCAAAACGCTGGGCGAGCGGGGCGATCACGGCGGCAGCCGCGGCGCGCTTTTGCGCGCAGTGCGAGGTCAGCCAGCTGAGCAGCAAGGCGTCCGTGCCCGGCTTGTTGCGACTCAGCAAACGCTTTGCGCAGTACTGCGCCGCCGCGGCCGGCGTCTTGCCATAGGGTCCCCCCAAGGCGGCTGCCAGCAAAGCGCCATCGCGCTTGCGCAAGCCCGCCAACAAGGTCCAAGCGCGCAAGGCGACAGAGCCACGCCGCTCGGGCGCCATGGCCGAGGCCAGCACGCGCGACCAAGTGGCCCAAACGGTGTGCCTCGTCTGCCGCAGGCAGCAAATCGGTAAGTATGTAGAAGCGGCCAAAGCGTAGAACGGGCGCTTCCAAAGGGGCGCGATGTTCCAGATCGAACGCAAGTACTCCCCCATGATGCGAACGTTTGGATACAAGCGCTTGTTCGCGTTCTTCGGGTCAAACCAAACGGCCTCCCCCTCCAGGGTGTTGCGCCGCATGCGTTCCGTGCGTGGATACACCCGTTGGTGAAAGAGCGGGGCCTGGACTCGGACGAAGGGTCCCAGCATGCGCAGTTCGGCCACTGTGATCAGGTCCGACATGATGAACCCACCGATTCCGCGGGTCTTGCGCAGGGCTTCCGTGCGGACCAAGCCGAACACCAACACCGGGCAGAAAGTCGCTTCCAAACGCACGTAGCGCGCGAAGCTCAAGTCCCTGGGATCGACCGAAAGCTGTGCGCGCTCGGGCAGGGCCTGGCCCTCCTCGTCCATGTAGTCCACATCCGTGTAGCAGACCACGTGATCGGGACTGGCGGCCTCGAGCTCAGACAAACAGCGTTCGACATAGGAAGGATCCAGCACGTCATCGTGGCCAAACCAACGGAAGTACTCACCGTTCGCGTGTTCCAAGGTGCGGTTGAAGTTGCGCGCCGCCCCGACGTTTTGCTCGAAGCGGTGGTAGCTCACCCGAGCGTCCCGAGCAGCGAATTCCCGCGCGATCTCGGGGGTTTCGTCCGTCGAGCCGTTATCGCAGATGACGATTTCGAGGGCCCGATGGGTCTGTGCCAGGAGCGACTCCAATGCCAGCGCTAGATACGCCGCCCCGTTGTAGACGGGCACGCCGACGCTGACCAGAGCGTTCGAATGATGGGGCACTATTGGGTTCCTACAACGGTCTCGATGAGGCTCCGCATCATACTTTGGGGCCGAAATGGGGTCCAACACCCCCCGATTTCATCGACCAGCTTTTTCTCTAACTTAAAGGGGAAAGTGGGAAGCAGGACGCCGATAGGTTTGAATCCTGCCTTCCCTAGCCTGCTCTATTCATGAGTCCATTCGGCAATAGCCCCAAACCACTCGGCTTCGCCTCGTTCTCGCTATCTGGCGGCACTTTGCAAATCCTGGCGTCCTCGACGACCAACAAGGTCGCCTGTGGGGCCAGGCTTCGCAAAGCACCGCCAGATAGCGAGTTGGGACTATTGCCAAATCGACTCATGAATAGAGCAGGCTAGCAGCCCCACCAATGGATCGCTCGTCCCTCTCCACTAGGCCCAGCCCGCCACGCTCGCTGGCCGACCGACCGCTCCGCTCGGGAGACAGGCCCGCATGAGCGCGTTGATTCCATTGGCCTTGTTCGGGGCGATTCCCTTGGCCCTCGGGCTTTTTGCGTCCATTCAGGCACGCCGCGCGCTGATCGCCTTCTTCGTTTTGGCGTGGCTCTTCCTGCCCGTTTCCAGCATCGACATCCCGATGCTGCCGCCTTACGACAAGCGCATGGCCGCCAGTCTGTCGGGACTCTTGGCGATCCTGGTGTTCCGTCCCCGCAGCCTATGGAGTGTCCGCCCGGGCTGGGTGGACGCGCCGATGGCCCTGTGGTGCTTCGCTCCATTCATGAGCGCCCTCTCGAACGGGATGGGTTTGCACGAGGCGCTCAGCAGCTGCTTTGAGATCAGCGTGGTGTGGGGCCTGCCCTACTGGTTCGGGCGCATCTTCATTCGCGACCTGAATGCGGCTCGGGATCTAGCCCTCGGCATCGTCGCCGGCGGAGCGATCTACATCCTGTTCTGCCTGTGGGAAGTTCGCATGAGTCCGCGCCTGCACTTGATCGTGTTCGGCGAGCGCCAGCACCGCTGGTCCCAAGTGCACCGCGGTGGCGGCTACAGGCCGATGGTCTTTCAAGATCACGGACTGATGCTTTCCTTCTGGATGGCCACTTGCGCCATGATCGCACTCTGGATCTCCTGGGCCAAAGGCGTTCGCAAGCTCGGACCCTTCCCGATCTGGCCCGTGGCTTTGGCGCTCTTGGGCACCACGCTGATCTGCAAATCACTCGGCGCCCTCGGCCTGTTGCTGGCCGGCTGTGGGGCCCTCTGGTTCTCGTCGGTGACTCGCACGCGCTTCTTGGTGACCCTCATGGTGCTCGCCCCCCCGCTCTACTGCGGTGCGCGTATGTCCGGTGTTTTCCAAGGGGGCGCTGCAGTGGAGCTCGCTAGCAGCATCAATGAGCGCAGCGCGAACTCCCTGCAGTTCCGTTTGGACAACGAAGCCATCCTGATGGATCACGCCCTGCGGCGGCCCCTTCTCGGCTGGGGAAGATTCGCGCGCAGCAATCCACGGGATCGGGAGACCGGCCGCTACATGGCCACCCAAGACGGCCAGTGGATCCGCGCCCTCGGCATGACCGGGCTGGTCGGCTTGATCGCCTTGCTGCTGACAGCCGTGGTTCCCGTTCTGGTTGGCTTGCGGGCCCTGGGAGCGCGAGGACTTCAGTCACCTGGCGCGGCGCCGCTCGGCGCCTTGATCATGGTGGTCGTGCTCTATTCGATCGATAACCTCCTGAACGCCATGGCCAACCCGATCTACATGATCGTCGCCGGTGGAGTGACTAGCGTGGCCCTACACGGACTGCAACGACCCGGGCGCCGAACACGCTTCCGCTTGCGCGGATCCGCCGGCGAAGAGCGCGGCTCCAGAGGGTCCAGCCTTTTGCGCCGGGCTCCCGCACGCAACAATCGTCGCGTCCCTCAGACGGAAACTGGAGAGAGACGTCGCGCCCAATGAAGGCACTTCCGAAGAAGGAAATCGAGCTGCCCGGGGAAGCGCAACTGCGGCGAGCCACGCTCAACGGCATCCTGCACGGAACGCGACTCGACATGCTGTTCGAGCGCCCCACCAAGTGCGTTGCTCGGCTGCATCTGGAAACTGGATCTAGCGTGATCGTCAAGCTCTGGGCGCGGCCGGGTCTCCGTGGAATCCTGCGCCGCATGACTCACACGGGCAACCTACACCGGGAATGGTGGGCGCTCACCAAACTGCACCATTGCGGCATTCCAGTTCCTGCGCCCCTGCTCAAGCTACGCTTTCAGGAAAGACCCAGGGGCTACACCGAGGGCATGTTGTGCGAGGATTTGGGCGAGTGCCAACGGGCCAACTTACGCTTGGAACAACTCGTCGCAGCGGGCGAATCCACTGCAGCCTTCGATCGTGAAATCGTCGAGATGACTGGCGCCGTGCTCGCTGCGGGGATCATGGACGTCGACAACCACCTAAACAACTTCGTGTACCTAGAGAACGGGTCCTTGGCGCGCATCGACCTGGAACTCGCGCGGCGCCCTTGGGCGGTGAACACCCCCCAGGAACTTGGCGAACTCTTAGGGGCCATGATCTGCACCTACTTGCTCTCCGTTCAGCCGCACACGGAGCTCGCCGATTCCTTTTGCGACATGCTGCTCGCAGAGGTCAAGCCCTCGGCTAAGGTGCGCCAACTCACCAGCGAGGTTGTCACGCGCAAGTTGGAGACGCAACGGCGCGCCATCAGCATCGACACCCGCTGGGGAAGATCTTGGTGATCCCCGCGCGCTGCTGCCCTCAGGGCTTCCAGTGGAAACCCGCTTGAGTCGCTGCCTTGGATGGCGCGGACTGCAGCTTCACGCTTAGGGACAGGACACCTTCGCGCTCTTCCAATAGGCATCGGGCCACGCGATCCTCACCGGCCTGCAGGACGATGTCCGTGGTCGAGGTTGCCGTGCCAGGACCAAGCACAACCGCCACCCGGTAGGTGTCTCCTAGCTTGAGCCTCGAGAAGAGCAACGCTTCCCCAAAACGCAGACCGAGGGCCGCACTTGTGTTCCAGGCCGCGGGCGCCACTGGTTTGGCCATTGGATCCAAACCGAAACCGGGAACCGGTGGCGCTCCGAAGGGAATCAGGTCGTCGTCGCCCTTTTTCGATTTGCGCAGGATCTCGATTCGAGCGGGTTGCAGGGCTGTGTTCACTCCGGCGGCTGCCGTGACTTCAACGCTGAGATGGGCCGCGTTGTTCAGGATGATCTCCACTTCGGCCTGCTCTCCGGAACGAAAGCGGCGAACCTCTGTGGTCAACTCACAGGTGCCGATAGCGCCCACTGAAAAGTGCCACTCGTCTTCTGGTCCCAACTCCACTTGGAATCTGCCGGAGGCGTCACTCTCCACGGTCTTCAAGGGTTTCGCGTGCCCCAGGACCTTGGGATGCTTTTCACCCGGTCGCAGAATCCAGATGCGCTCACCGGCCCGCGGGCTTCCCAGGTGATCCCGCACGACCCCTGTCAATTGCGCGCGGATTTCACCACGGGGAGCTTCCGCGTCCTGTGAACTGCGGTGCAGGGAACTGTCCTCGCGCGTCACCCCTGAGCGCGGGCCGCCCCCAGGCGCGAGCCCAGGACCGGGGCCAACCTCGGGAGAACCGGAGCCCATGACTTGGTAGATCAAGAGAGCGGCTGCGAAGGCCGCGAGGATCCATAAGAGCTTGGGCTTCATCGGTGAGTCGGCCTGGGGTTCCGGGGTGAGAGGAGAGACGTCGAGACGCAGAGAATGTCCGCCCCGACCCCATCGCCCATCCCCGGGGCCCGACTGAAGAACGGAGACAAACGAGGAGGCGGGACTCCCTTGGGAATCCCGCCTTTGATTTCAGACCTTGCCCGGGGGCTGGTCAAGGAAACGCTGGACAGCCGGCGCCTCGCTCGGGTCAATCGGGCTAAATGCCTGTCGAGAACGTCGTGGTTCCAAGCACCGTCTGGTTGCCAGCGGCATCCGTCGCACTGATCTGCAGGTTGTAGACAGTTCCCGGGGCCAGGCCCGTAGCCGTGACGCTGTGCAACAGTCCGCCACCCTCGCGCACCACGATGTTGTCGTAGACCACCTCAGCTTCCTTGACGCCGCCCGTGGACTGCATGGTGAGCTTGGAGAGGTTCGACCACTCGGGACCGAAGGTCAGGGTTTCGAAGTCGTTCAGGGGACCACTTCCGTCGAGGATCATGTCCACGTCGTGCAGCAAAACTTCCGTGGTTCCGTTGGGGTGCGTTCCCGTGAAGCGCACTTGGACGGTGTTGGCCAGAAAGGTCGCCTCAGACACGTCCAGCTGAACCAGGTCGAAGGTCTCGGCCTGCAGGGAAGTCATGTCCACCGTGGGGAAGACCCAGCCCTGGTTGTAGAAGCCGTGCACGTAGAAGCAGGAGGTTCCGTTGTAGGAGACCGGCTCGTTCAGGAACAGCACCTCACCGCTCAGGAAGTTGGAGTGATCGTTGCTGATGTCGAACAGGAAGTTCTCACAGTAGAAGTCCTCCTCGTCGATGTCGTCGTCCACCGGGACGATGATCGGGGCCATGGTGTTCGCATCGAAGTTGGTCTCGAAGTCGATCACGTTCATGCCGCTGCCACCACCGTCGAACTCTCCAAGTTCCAGGGCCGGGGTCAGGCCCAGGGCGATCTTGCCGCTGGTCCACTCGTCGGTTTCCCAGGTCACCGTCACTGAGTTTGTGGCAGGGTTCACGACTACGTTGGAGATCACAGGAGCCACATCGTCCACCGCAGGGGCAGTCGAGAAGGTGCGGTTCTGGTCGATCGTCTCGTTGCCAGCCTCGTCCACCGCGCTCACGCGGTAGTTGTAGTTGAGGTTGACTCCAAGGTTGGTTAGTTCGACGACGTGGTCGCGGGTCAGGCCCGCCGTGTGCACCAATTGGACGTTGTCCAAGGCGAAGGCACGGTAGCTGGTCCCCGCAGTCGCGCGCAGGTTGAGCGCGACCAGGTCGTTCCAGTTTTGATCGAAGACCACCGTCTGGAAGTCGTCAGCACCACCGGTGCCGTCGAGGATGCCGTCGAGTTGCACGTCGAGCACGATCTGTGCACCGGAGGACTTGGTGCCGGTGACGCGCACGGTTTGTGCGTGAACGCCCAAGAGCAGTTCGCCGATATCGAAGCCCTTGAGGGAGAACGTTCCGCCCTGATCGGCAGTCACCGTCGTGTGCGGGTAGACCCACCCCTGGGAGTAGAAGGCGTGCAGGAAGAAGTAGGTGGAGCCGTTGAAGTTCCAGGTCGACTTCTGTCCGTTCGCGAAGTTCGAGTGATCGTTGCTGATGTCGAAGGTGAACCCACCGGAACTGAAGTCCCCGGCGTCGATGTCGTTGTTCATGGGAACGACGATCTCTTCGAAGTCCAGGTTCGTCGCCACGGGCGCCGAAGCGGCCACGGAAAGCCCGTAGTTCTCGGTCAGCCCGTACTCCAGACGGGTCTCGGAAAGCTCGTCGGTCGTCCAGCTGATCGTCGCGTTGCCGGATGCCGCAACCACCACAGGATCGCTAAGGGTGGGCGCCGTGTGATCGTCAAAGGCCGTGGTGGTGATCAAGAGATCACCGGTCGAAGCCACCGCGTCCGCGGGACTCGTGGCAAAAAGCTCCACGTGGTAGTCCGTACCGAACGCCAGGTTCTGAAGGGTGAAGCTGTGCTGCGTGGTCAAACCGTCGGCTTCGTTGAGAACGAAGTTGTCGAGGGCCAGGAGTGCTCCTGAGGCGCCCTCGGAAGCTTGCACGCTAACGGAGACGAGGTCCACCCAAGTCTCGTCGAAGACGGCGGTCTCGAAGTCCTCTGCTCCACCAACACCGTCGATGATTCCGTCGAGGAAGAAGGTCGCCATCAGGATGCCACCGGCGCTCGTCTGACCAGTAACAGAGAGCTTGGTCGCCGCGACGAAGGTGGCCGTCTCGGAGTAGTCGAAGCGGTGCAGGGAGAAGGGAGTTCCGTCCAGGGGCGTCAGGGTCACTGAGGGGTAACCCCAGCCGCCGTTGTAGGAGCCGTAGATGTAGAAGTAAGTCCCGCCGTTGTAGGCACCCGGGGAGCCGCCGAAGGTCACCTGACCGTTGACGAAGTCCACCTCGTCGTCGCTCACGTCAAAGTTGAAGCCACCGGAGGTAAAGTCACCGGTCTCGTACTCGCCGTTCATGGGCACGCCCAGCTCTTCGAAATCCAACGTCTGGCTCTCGAGAGCTGTCGACAAGGTGCCCAGCTCGTGCTGGTCCGTCAGGCCGTAGGCCACGGATCCGCGGGCGGGTTCGTCCGTCGTCCAGTTGAAGGTCGCGGTCAAGTCCGTGACGAAGACTTCGTGGGAGAGGATCTCCGGGGGGTTGCCGCCGGTGGGGCTCGTCACGAAGCTGCCCTCGAAGTGGTGAAGCACCTGAGAGGTCTCTTCGGCTTCCGCGCGGAAGTAGTAGGTCGTGTCCGGGGTCAGGTTCT
This sequence comes from uncultured bacterium, assembly GCA_937905825.1. Classification (GTDB taxonomy): domain Bacteria; phylum Planctomycetota; class UBA1135; order UBA1135; genus JABACD01. The sequence goes on along the minus strand of CALCXM010000074.1, from coordinate 28,813 downwards.
CCAAGGCGAAGTTCGCAGAGGTCACCAAGGGAGCCACGTCGCGCACTCGAATGTCATCGAGAGCGAAGACGAAAGGAGCCTGCCCCCCGCTGCCAAGCATTTCGACGCTCTCCAGGCCAGCCCAAGAACCATCGAAGGTCACGGTCTGGAAGTCATCCACGCCACCGGCGCCGTCCAAGATGCCGTCGAGCAGGACGGTCTTGGTCACCGTCGCCCCCGAGGGGAAGCGTCCAGTGAATTTGACCTGGGTCGCGTCTGCGAAGAGCACGTATTCGGTGAGGCTAAGTTCCAGGAGATCGAACTGGTGCCCGGCTGCGTGACTCATCGTCACTTTCGGAAGCACCCAACCACCGCTGTAGTTGCCGTGCAGGAAGAAAAATTTTCCGCCGTTCACAGCCGCCGGGCCCTTGGTGTAGACGATGCTTCCGTTGGCAAAGTTCGAGTGATCGTTGGCCACGTCGAAAGCAAAGCCCTGGGACTCGAAGTCGGCCCCATCGATGTCTCCGTTCATCGGAATGGCGAGCTCTTCGAAGTCGATGGAGAGCAACGCTTGCCCCACCCCTCCGAGGGTCTCCAATTCGTGGGCGGTCGTCAGACCGTACTGCAATTGCGCGATGGCCGGGTTTCCCATGTTCCAGGAAACGGTCGCGGAATTGGAGTAACTCTGAACACTGAGATCCTGGATTTGAGCAGCAGCGGAGCTCGAAAAAGCCAGGACAGGAAGCAAGCGAAGCAGGAATCGATTCATGTCTCTTGGAGCGGGCCAGACGGGACTGGTTTCTGTAGAGTGCGCTGGCTCAGACAGTGAGCGCGCAAGGCTCTGGACCAAACGGTGATGGACCAGAAATAAATCTACCTCCAGTCCCCAAATACTGCAAATTTGGTAGGCCAGAAAAGTCGAAAGAACTTTCGCGGATCCCCCCTCATTCCGCCCCTTTCCGAACCCTTCCTCAGCCCCCGCAGTCGCCCCTATTCCCCATGAAGAACCGGCTCAAAGCCTGGCTGGATCGCGGAGCCGTTGCGACAGGGGTGATCCCGCTGCTCGAGGGCCAGATGCGGCGCGGGTTGACGGTTTTGATGTACCACCGGGTGCTGCCCGACGAGCTCTGTCCGGGCTACCCGCTCAGGTCGCTTGTGATCCCCGTCAGCGCATTCCGGGCGCAAGTGGAACTTCTTTCCAAGGGCTACCTCGCGAGCACTCTGGGGACCGCGGTGAATAGCCTTTCGGCGCAATCCGAACGGCGCCCGGTCGCGGTCACTTTCGATGACGGCTACAGGGACAACTTTGAACACGCGGCCCCGGTCCTGGAGGAGTTTGGTCTGCGGGCAACCTTTTTCGCTGCGACGGATTTTGTGGGCGAACGCCAGCTGATGTGGTTCGACGAAGCCTGCTTGCTGTTCGAGGCCCTCGGCCCGGCCCGAGCCCAAGGGGCCTTTCCACATCCCTTCCGCGGGGAACCCGCCAGCCCCGGGGATTGGATGCAGATTTGGAAGGAACTGACCCCCGCCCAGCGCGACGAGGCCCTTGACGCCTGGCGTGACGCCCGGGCGCAGGAGGGCGCAGCTGCGCCCCTGGCCGAGTCGAAGTACGCGGCCATGCTGCCCGACCACCTGCGTGAACTGCACGATCGCGGACACGAAATCGCTTCGCACACTTGCTCCCACGCCCTGCTCGATCAGTTGTCCCCCGCAGACTTGGCCCGCGAACTGCAGGACTCGAAAGCGCGCCTCGAGCATTGGATCGGTGCGGAGGTGCCCGGGTTTTGTTACCCCAACGGCAACCACAATGGGGCCGTGCGCCAGGCCGTGTTGGACGCTGGCTATCGCTGGGCTTGCACAACGAAGAGCGGGCGCTTCGAGTTGGGTGGGGATCCCTTTCTCATTCCGCGCCTGGATATCGCTCCCGGTCGAGTGCTCAATGACCAGGGCCAGCACGACGCCGCGCGCTTCCGCGCAGAGCTCTGCCGCTTTCACGAACACTTGCAACGCACCCGCCGATGAAGGTCGCGTACCTCACCAACCAGTACCCCAAGACCAGCCATAGTTTCATCCGCCGTGAAATCCTGGCGGTCGAAGCAGCGGGGATCGAGGTTCAACGCTTCACCGTGCGTCTGCCCGATGAGCCGCTTGTCGATCCACAGGACAAGCAAGAACTGCAGCGCACGGAAAGCTTGCTAGGTAGTGGTGCTGGAACACTGCTGAGCGCGCTGCTCTTGACCGCACTCGGCCGTCCACTGGCAACTTTGAGGGCCGCGCGCCAAGCCATCGTTCTCGGCCGACGTTCTCCACGGGGAGTCCTGGTGCACATGATCTACTTGGTGGAAGCCTGCCACCTGCGCCGCCGTTTGCAGCAGTGCGGTGCTGAACACCTCCACATTCACTTCGCCACAAACCCCACGACCGTGGGTCTCCTGTGCAAGACCCTGGGCGGTCCGAGCTTTAGCTTCACCGTGCACAGCACGGCTTCCTCAGAAACTCCCGAGACCAACGCCTTGGATGTCAAGCTCGCGGCGTGCTCCTTCGCCTGTGCGGTCAGCTACCACGGTCTCGGGCAACTCTACGGCATGACACCGCGCTCCGATTGGAAGCGTTGGCACTTGATTCACTGCGGCGTGGACGAGCGCTTCCTCGGCGGCGAGACCACTCCCCTGCCCACGGCCCCGCGCTTCGTTTGCGTGGCGCGCTTTAGTCCTGAGAAGGGGCTCTTCACCCTGCTGGAAGCGGTCGCGCTCTTGCAGGGTGAGTGGGAACTGGTGCTCGTGGGAGACGGGCCCCAGCGCCCCGAGATCGAATCGGAGTTGCAGCGACTCGGCATCGCAGCGCGCGTGCGCCTGGCGGGTTGGCAAGCCGGCGAAGAGGTACGCAAGGAAATCGAAGGGGCGCGAGCTCTGGTGATTCCCTCCTACGTGGAGGGTTTGCCGGTGGTCGCCATGGAAGCCCTGGCACTCGGTCGCCCTGTGGTGGCGACTTCCGTGGGTGGACTGAGCGAACTGATCGAGCAGGGCGCCAACGGCCAACTCGTTCCGAGCGGTTCGGCCCGGCACCTAGCCGACGGCCTCGCCTGGGCTTTGTCCGATGCGGTCGATCCGCAGCAAGTGGCCAAGGGCACCCAACTGATCCGCGAGCAGCACGATGCCGAAAAGGAAGGAGCACGGCTCGCGCAACTCTTCCGCGACGTGCTCGAGCAGCCCAACCAAACAGGTCCGGCTGGCCGATGAATGCGCCAGGCGCGAAGGCCTTCGACACGGTCGATATCTACGGGATGCACTTCGCACGCATCACGAGCCTAGAGCTCTACGATCACCTCTTCGCAGAATTGGAGAGGGGCCGCGGGGGTTGGCTCGTCACGGCGAACTTGGATTTTCTAAGGCGCCACGTCCACAAGGCCGAAGGCGCGCACCTCTATTCGCAAGCCGACATTCGCGTGGCCGACGGAATGCCGATCGTTTGGGCTAGCCGTTGGCTTGCTGAAGCTGTTCCGGAACGGGTGGCGGGTTCGGCCATGGTCATGCCGGTCTGCGAGCGAGCCGCTCGCGAGGGACGTTCGGTGTATTTCATGGGGGGCGACCCGGCTGCCAACGAAGCTGCGGCTGCCTTGCTGCGCGAACGCTTCCCCGACCTGCAGATCGTGGGCAACACAAGCCCTTGGATCAGCTTGCCCCCCACCGCAGCCGAGCTGGCTCCATTGAAGGAAGAGTTGCAAAGCGCGCAACCGGACTTCGTCTTTGTTGCCTTCGGCTCGCCCAAGCAGGAGTACGTGATCGAAGCCTTGAAGAGTTCCCTACCCGGGGCTTGGTGGGTTGGCGTTGGCATCAGCCTGAGCTTCGTAGCCGGTCACATCAAGCGCGCCCCGGGGCCCTTGCAAACGCTCGGACTCGAGTGGGTTCACCGACTCGCCCAGGAACCGCGGCGACTGGCCAAGCGCTACCTGCTGCACGGCTTGCCATTTGCCGCCAGACTCTTCCTATGGTCTTCCATTCGCCGTTTGAGCAGGACTCTAGGCGGCGCCCAAAACAGGAACTGAGCTAGCTCGCCAGGCCTTGGGGCTGGTTGAGTCGCTCGAGCTCAGCGCCCGCTGAGCGCTGCCAGATCTCAGCCTGCTCCCCGTGAATCAGATCGAGAGCGCGCTGCTTACCGCGCAGCAAACAGGACAGCTGGAAGCGGCGCATGAAGGGTCGAAAACCTGGAGCTTCATAGCGCGGCTTGCGCGCAAGACAGGCTTCCATGTAGCCGATCCACATGGCGAGCCCCCCCACCAAGAACGGCGGGCGAGTGGTTCGATAAAGCGCGCTGGCTGTCATGTAGGCCAGGCTGGTTCCCATGAACCATTGTCCGAATCCGTGGCGCTTGCGCCCTGTCCACAGGCTCACTTGACTGGAACCCATCGGACGCAAGTGCTCGAACTCTAACTGCGGGTCAGCGAAGCTCGCGGCGATCCAACCCCTCATGCGGCAGGTGTGTCCGTCGATGCCATCCCACATCACTTCGCGAACGAAACCCCCGATCTCTTGGAAGCACAGGGTTCTATAAAACTTGGTCATGCCGACGGAGTTCTCCGCCCCACACTTCTCGCTAACCTTCTGACCAGTCTGCATGAAGTAAGGCCGACCACTCGCTGTTCCGATACGCGGGTTCGCATTCATGCGCTCGACCAAGATCTCGAAGTAGCGCGCGGGTAGATCCAGATCGAGGTCGAGCTTGCAGAGGAAGTCGAACTCCCCCATGTCGATCGTGTCGAGCCCAGCGTAGAACGCTTCGATCACTCCAGGGCCCACCTTGCGTTCCCCACGGTCCTTGCGCGTGACGACGGTGATCCACTCGTGTCGATCCGCGTACTCGGCAAGAATCTCGCTGGTGCCGTCCGTGGAACCATCGTCCACGATGATCCAGAGTGCGGGCTGCAGGCTTTGCTGGACCACGCTGTCGAGGGTCGTGCGCGCGTACTGGGCCTCGTCACGACAGGGTGTAACGAGGCAATAGCGGCTGCTATCTGGGGCTTGGCTCATCGGCACCCGACTCCCAGGTCCAGCGCGCCGGGCGTCTCAATGGAGGGCGTGTCCGTGAATCGAATAGAGAGCGGCAAAGCGAATTCGGGGCAAAAGGTCGGATGGATCCAGTGGGAGGAACGGCGACCTCCGGCACTCAGCATAGCTTCGGCATTGCCCCCGGCTAAGGTCGAGAGATTCTCGAGGGCCCCGGGCCCTGGTGCGGCGCTACGAGACCTCGCGATGGCCGTCCGATTCCCCAACTCCTCGAAAAGGGAATGCCTAAAAGATCCGCGCTCTGACAGAAAAAACGCGTCCTACGAGCCCAGCGGCGGACTTGGTCAGCAAGCGGCTGGTTTTGCTCCAGCCGAATGCAGATCGAGACCGATCACGGTTTCTGGGAAGTTCGGGAAACTTCGTGTTTGGGAGGGGCCGTAGCTGGCCAATGCCGTAGCGGGCCAAAGGGGTAAAGGGGCAATGGAGCATCAAATGTTCAGGAACTGGGGAAGGGTCAGATCTCAACCATTCGGGATTCGCGGGTGCCGAGGTAATCTGTGGGTCTCTGCCGGGCGCCCGGCAGACGGGTCCACTCATCGGGGGGGAGAGTTCATGGAAACAAGCAGGCCGTTGCCCCGAGGGGCAAAAGGGACACGCCCACATTGGGCTGCGATTCCCTTGTTGGCAGTGCTTGCAGCCTGTTCAGGCTCGGAAGACCCCGCAGGTCCCGACGGCGATACCTTGCTCGTGTCCGAGCCGGGAATTCTCTCGGTGGACTCCACGGACCCCGTCACCATCGGCGGTCCGGTGGCCGGCCCCTTCGCCCCCGCTGTGACGGTCTTGGAACTGGCGAACGTCGGCGGGCTCGAGTTGGATTGGATCGCGGAATGCTCCGACACCTGGATCACGCTCTCCAGCACGGAGGGCAGCTTGCTCGGCGGCGAAACATTCGACCTCTCCATCACCGTCAATCAATCCCTGGCGGCTACCTATCCCGAAAGCGAACGGGTCGCCCGGGTCACCCTCGCCCAAGCAGATGATGAGGAAAGTGAAATCATCATTGGCTTCACCCTCGACGTCGGCGAAAGTTGGTCGGTCGAGGATCAATCGATCTTCTACACCTCCGGCCCGGTCGGTGGACCATTCAGCCCTAGCTCACGCACATACACGGTGACCAACAACTTCAACACCATGCTCTCTTGGGGCGTTCTGAGTTCGGCCGCTTGGGTCACGACGAACACCAACGGCGGTGTGCTGGTCCCCGGCGATAGTGCTCAGGTGGTCGCGTCCATCAACCAAGGTTCGGCCGCGGGGCTGGCGTCCGGAGTCAACGACTCGGCACTGACCTTCTCGGCGGATTTGGACCCGGACAGCATCGTTCGGACCGTGCGCTTGACCGCCAACGCCCCCGATGGTGACTTGGAAGCAGCCATCAGCATGCCTGGCAACACCATGCGGATCGCGCCCTTTAGCACGATGTTCAGTGGATTGGATTCCATTGAGGATGGCGAAGAGATCGTTCGTTGGCTGTGGGACTTCGGAGACGACAACTCTTCGGATCCGCGCACGGACGAGGGCATGTTGGTCGGACACCGCTTCGACACTCCCGACACGTACACGGTGACCTTGACGGTCATCGACGCCTCTGGCGCATCGGATGCGGTCACCACGGAAGTGGTCGTGGTGCCCTTCACAGGAACCACCTACTACGTGTCCGAGTCCGGGGGAGACAACTCGAACAACGGCCTCAGCACGGGAGCCCCGTTCAAGACCCTGGAGTACGCCATCGACAACATGGGAGGCTCCCAGGGCGCTCCGAATCGTTTGTTGCTGCTGCGCGGGGACACTTGGACCCAAGACAGCAGCTTGAGCACCACGGGTCCATCGATCCTCGGGGCGTACGGATCCGGGGCCAGGCCGAAGATTCAATTCCCGGGCGAGGACGACCACTTGAGCCTAGGTCATAACCAGGAGTGGGGACTCTCGCGCATCGTTAGCGACCTGCACCTGACCAACCCCAGCGGGCCGCGCATTTCGAAGAAGCTGGTGACCTCCGTAGGCTACGGCAACGTCATGCGCGACATGCTCCTCGACGGCGGCGGCATCATCGCAAGCCACACGGCGGGAGTTCCTCCAGAAGAGCACATCATGTCGCTCATCATGGAAGACGTCACCGCCAACAACGCCGAGCGCTTTGGATTCTACGCCCAGTACCACTCGTGGATCTCGGCCCGACGCTGTAGCTTCACCGGCAATGGCACGGGCAACATCCTCGACCACCAGATGTACTTAAACATCGTTCAGAAGAACCTCTGGGAGGACTGCTACTTCGACGGCGGAGCGGGCGACTGCAACTTCGGCATGAAGCAGAACTCTGTGGTCGATGGCCTGTTCCGACGCTGTGAGATCACAAACACACGCAACGGCATCAGCTGTGGCACGAACTTCTCGGACTTCACAGATCCCTCGAACACGAACGTGATCAACGAGGACCATGAGATCCACCACATCGGCAGTGACAATCAGGGCGCCGCGTTCCGCCTGACTCGCATCCAGTCCGTTACGATCCGCAACTGCGTGATGTATGAGATCAACGTCTCGCCGGACTACGCGATCGCAACCATCGCCTTTGACAACGACGATCCAGGGGCAACCGTGCGGGTCCTGAACAACACGTTCTATTCGAACGAGGTGCCCGACATCGACATCAGTTCGGGCCTCGTGTACAACTTGATCGAGATCAAGAACAACGTGTTCTACCGGACGGGCTCGCCGGGCAGCGACGCGACGTTCTACGAGATCAGTGAGACCGAGATGCTGCCGTTCATCGAGAGCGACTACAACGCGTTCTGGTGGTCCGGAGAAAGCGCTGCGGACTCGACCTTCGCGGTTGGCGGCTCCAGTCCGAGCCACTCTTTCAACACCTGGAAGACGACGTTCTCCCAGGATGAGCACTCCTCGTGGATCGACCCCCAGTTCGCCAACGCGGGCTCCGGGGACTTCAGTTTGAATGCTGGCTCGCCCGCCATTGACGCGGGCGTAGAGCTAGCGAGATCCCACGATGACATTGAAGGCAGCCCCCGACCAACGGGAGCAGGCCACGACATGGGCGCTTACGAGCGCTAACAAACGAGCAGGCGGGTGCGGGGCGCAAGGCAGAACGACGCGCTCCCGCCCACAATCGCTTGCCAGGAGCCTGTAGCAGGAGGGCTCTGGATGCTTCGGCAAAGGCATCCGCGGCGGAGTGGACCCCAGGGCCCCCGGTCAATCCATGGATTCACCGGACCCCGAAAAGGGTCTCCCCCGTAGCGGAAGCGGCGCCGGGGCCCCGGAAACCTTTCTGAGCAGCCCCCTGGCGGTAGGGCAGCCCTTTGGCAGGGTGGGCCGGAGACGTGCGCTGAGCAGGGAGCCCAAAATGGCTCCCCTGAAGAAGCATTGAGATCGCCATCCCGGCAGTTTGGAGGGGCCCCTCGGGGCCCTTGCCGGGGCGCGAATGGAGAGCAGAATCGACCCACAGGACCACCGATGGGAAGGGCCATGTCATAAGGCTCACGGGGATCCGACAAAGCGTCGACTGAGTTGCAACGAATCGTCGTTTTCCCTTCTGGAAAGCGGGATTCCGAGGAAGTGGAAACCCTTCAAAAAAGTCGAGAACGGCCGCTCTTTGATGAGTCCTGTGTGCCGTCCTCAGCGTTCAACTCATGAGCTGCAAACCGCACCCCCGGGTGTCACCGCGAGCAGCTCCCGCTCTCTCTTTGCGGCCGGATGCAGGTCCGGCACACCGCAGGCTCTACCGAGCCAGCACCCCACGGTCTGATAGGGCCGTTTGGGCGGGCTGGCCAGGTACTCCCGCAAAGGAGGCAACACACCTTGATCGACAACTAAAATGCTTCACAACCCCCCCTCCTGTTCCGGCGGCACGCGCCCATTCCGGAACTCTCGGGCCATTCTGGCCCTGCTGGCCTCGATGACGATTGCGGGACTCGCTCCCGCTCAGACGGCCAATCCGAGCGGATCCGGGATCACCCCGGCCTCTTTCCGGAGCACCCAGCCCAGCATGGCCGTCCTGGCAGAGCGCTGGTCCGTCACGACCCAGACCCCGCTGTACGCGACGGGGCCGGTCGGGGGCCCCTTCACCTCCACCCAGGCCACGTACCTGCTGGAAAACTTCTACAACCAGCCCCTGAACTGGACGGTGATCAACAACCAACCCTGGGTGACCACCGACCGCATCTCCGGCATGATCGCCCCGGGCCACGCGGTTCGCGTGACCGCGTCGATTTTGCAAGGAAACGCAGCGAACCTGGGGACGGGCACCCACAGCGCGCAACTGACCTTCGCGGCAGACCTGGCCAGCGGAGTTTTCGTCCATGACGTGCTGGTGACGGCCAACGGCGGCAGCGCTGGCCTGCAAGCAGTCATCGAAACGCCCCCCAACACCATGCGTATCGCGCCCTACAGCACGATGTTCGGTGGGACCGAATCGACCGACGGCGGCGTGCCGATCGTGCGCTGGGAATGGGACTTCGGCGACAGCAACTCCCAGGATCCGCGCACGGATGAGGGCATGCTGATCGGTCACCGCTTCGACAACCCGGGCAACTACACCGTGCGCCTGACGGTCTTCGACGAGGCCGGCGCGTCTGATAGCACGACCACCATGGTGCAAGTGGTGCCCTTCTCCGGGCAGACGTTCTACGTCTCCAACTCGGCGGGCAACGACTCCAACTCGGGAACGGACTTGGACTCTGCTTGGCGCACCCTGGAGTACGCCGTTGATCACATGGGTGGTTCGCAGAACAACCCCAACCGTTTGCTGCTCAAGCGCGGCGACGTTTGGACTCAAAATCAGAACCTGAGCACGGTTGGACCCTCCATCATCGCGGCCTACGGCACCGGTGCGAAGCCCAAGATTCAGTTCCCCGGCACCGATAACCACATCAGTCTTGGGCACCATCAAGAGTGGGGCTTGTCGCGCATCGTCAGCGACTTGCACATCACCAACCCGACGGGTCCGCGCATCTCCAAGAAGCTCGTGACCTCCGTGGGCCATGGAAACACGATCCGCAACTGCGACATCGATGGCGGCGGAATCATCGCGAGCCACACGGCTGGCGTCGATCCTGAAGAGCACATTCAGCTTTTGGTCATCGAGGACACGAACGTCTCGAACGGTGAACGCTTTGGCCTCTACAGCCAATACCACAGCTGGATCTCTTCCCGCCGCAGCAGCTTCACGGGCAGCGGCAGCACGAACATCCTCGATCACCAGATGTACTTGAACATCGTGCGCAAGACCTACTGGGAGGATTGCTACTTCAACGGCGGCGGAGGTTTCGCCAACTTCGGCATGAAGCAGAACTCGGTCGTCCACGGACTTTTCCGGGGCTGTGAAGTGACCAACACGCGCAACGGCATCAGCTGCGGCACGAACTTCTCGGACGACACGGATCCATCCAACACGAACGTCATCAACGAGGGTCACACGATCCACGACATCGGTGGGGATCAGCAAGGCAGCGCCTTCCGCTTGACCCGCATCAAATCGGTGACCATTCGCAACTGCGTGATGTACAACATCAACATCTCGCCGGACTGGGCCATTTCGACCATCGCGATGGACAACGATGATCCGGGCGCCAGGGTCAAGATCTTGAACAACACGTTCTACTCGAACGACGTTCCGGACATCGACATCGGCTCGGGGCTCTACTACGACAGCATTGAGATCAAGAACAACATCTTCGTGCGAGACGGTGCCCCCCATAGCGATCACTCGTTCTACGAGATCAGCCAGACGGCGATGATCCCGGTCATCGACAGTGACTACAACAACTTCTGGTGGCCTGGTCAGGACGCGAACGATCTAACCTTCGCAATCGGAGGCTCCAACCTCTCCTACTCGTTCAACGACTGGAAGCAGAGCTTCAACCAGGACGCCCACTCGATCTGGGCCGACCCGGTGCTGCCGCTTGTGAACTCTGGCAACTTCGGTCTCTCGGCGAGCTCTCCCTGTGTGAACGCGGGAGAGGCCCTGCCCGGTTCCCATGAGGACATCAATGGGAACCAGCGTCCGAGCCACGGGGCTCACGATATCGGCGCCTACGAACTGTAGACGCAGCCACCACAGGCCGGGCCCGTACCTCCCCCAAGGGAAGTTCGGGCCCGGCTTTTTTCGTTGGGCCTGTTTCCTGGGTTAGGCCCCGCTGTTCCGAGTGGGGTGCTGCCCCGTGGGCCGTGGAAATATCCACGCGCCCCGGGCCATCAAGCCGATGCCCCCCAGCTCCAACAGCCAATTCATGCGCAGGCCGCCGGGTGCGGAGGAGAGAAAACCATCGACGTGGTGAAAGGAGGAGGCTCGGATCATCACGAAGGACACGATGAACACGGCCCCGATGCCTGGCAACAGAAAGTGGCGCAGGTGCTCACGCATGGCCCAGCCGCCCGCCAGAAGGGCCGCAGTTCCCGCCACGAGAATACCGCGGATGAACCACACCTGGACGACCCGCCGGTCGCGGTACCAGCCCCCCTCTTTGGCCATGTCCTTCCCGACTTGCGTCAGAAAAGTTTGCAAGTCCAGCTGCTTGTTGATGCCGAGTAGGAAGGTCCCCACAGCCAGGATCAGCCATGCCATCTGGACCCGTCTGGGGGCGGACGCTGCCTTCGCTGAACGCTTGGCTCGGAGGCACAGCCAGAAACATCCGAAGTAAGCCACTACGGTCAACCAGCCGATCACGCTGGGGTCTCCAATCCCTGGGCTCCAACGCTCGCCGATGAGGGCAAGGCCGGGCGGGAGGCTGCTGCTTAGGTTGGAGAGCATGGCGATTGCGCGGGTGACTGCTAGAAACCAGCCTGGTTGCCGACGGCCGGCATGCGTTCCGAACGGCGAAACGCTCGCCGCTTGGCGGCCTGCATGCGGACCGGGCGGGTGCTGGAATGTGGGAGGTCGCGAAGCCTACCATGCACCTCTGGCGCAATCCGCACGGGCTCCCCGCGATTCAAGCACCGAGTGCTTCAGCTCCGAAGCGCTCGGCCGGACCTGGAAAACATTTCCATCCCCGCGGCGGGCCGTTCAGACTGGCCTCCTTCCAATGACGGTGTACACCCCCTGGCCACGCACCGACTTTCCCAAGCTCGCCTCCCGCTGCAGCAGCACCCCAATAACGGGTCAAAAACTGCCCCGGAACTACTGGGAGAGGTCGGAATCTACGATAAAGACCCCACGCTCCATCCCCTTCCCCGACCGCTTTGATTACGGAGGGGAACCTCGTCCTGCCCCCACACTTTCATGCACCGCCTACTCCAGCTTGTCTTGCTCGGGCTTATCGGGGTCCTCCCCGGTTGCTCGATGACCTCGGCCGGCAAGCCCATGGGCCAGTTGGCCCCTGAGATCAACGCCACCCTGACTCAATCGGAACTGATCCTGGCACCGGGAGATGTGCTGGCGGTCACCTTCCCACGCCTGGATGGATGGAACCAAGAGGCGGTCACCGTTCAAACCGATGGAAAGGCGAGCTTCTTGTCCCTGGGTATCGTTCACGTGGCGGGCAGAACCCTTCCCATGCTCAACGAGAAGCTGCGCGAAGAGTACGGGAAGTTCCTCGCCCAGCCGGACCTGACGGTGCGCGTCGTTCAAAGCGCGCCGCGCACGGTCGTCTTGATGGGCGAAGTCATCGAGGGCGGATCCTTTGCGCTGCCCGCTGGTCGCCTTTCACTTCTGGAAGCCTTCGGCCTCGCGCAGGGAGCAATTCGCGACACGGCAAAGCTCGACCACACCATGCTCGTCCGTTGGATACCCGCAGAGAACCGAGTGCGAACCTGGAAGATCGACGCGAGTGTTGAGGAGTGGGGCGCTGAGCAGTCGATCTTGCTGCAAGCCCATGACGTGATCTTCATTCCGGCCAAGCCGGTGGTGCACGTCAACGATTGGATCGATCGTTACATCCGCCGCAACATCCCAGTCCCCTACCTGACCTTCACGCAGTAGTCTTATGAATTCGTTCGACTCAAACTTCCCTGGCGAAGCGATGCCCAAGGAAGAGCTAGGAACGGGAGAGCACCCGGGCAAAGTCTTGCTTCACGCGGTTGCCAGGTACCCCATGACGATTGTGATGGTCGCGGGCCTGTGCGCCACGGTCGCCTTGGTACGAGCTTTTTCTGAGCCCAACTCCTACAAGTCCGTGGGCATGTTGCTGCTGCGCATGGGCGCGCGGGAACAACACTCTGCGGAGAGCTTGATGGACCCCAGCCTGCAAGGGGACGTGCGTACCTTTGCCACCGAGGACGAGCTGCTCATGCTCTCTGATCCTTCGCTCCAAGAGCGAGTGGTCAAAGCGGTCGGCGTCGAGCGCATTCTGCGTCCCTACGACCCATCCGGTGATCGCGAAGAGCCTTTCGTGCTGCGCAAACTGCACGAGTTCCAATCCTGGTGGATGCTCTCCCAATCGGGTTCGGAGTTCAACCCAGACGCCATGCAGAGCTCCGCGGCCCTCGAGGCTGCCATCGAAATCGTCGCCAATGGAACCCACATCGACGCGGAACCCCGGGGCAACACCATCGTCGTCGAGGTGACCGTGCACGACACGCAACTCGCGCAACTGATTGCGAAGTCGTACATGAACGTCTGCCAGGAACGCCACCGCGAGTTCTACGAGACCGAGAACTCGTTCTCCTTTGTGTCGGAGCGTTTGCGCGAAGCCAATGAGGCCGCCAACAGTGCGCGGGCAGCCCTGCTCGCCCGCCAGGAGGAGGACGGCATCTACAACCTCGCGACTCGTCAGCAAGCGCGGGGAGACGAGATTCGCCAACTGGAAGCCCAGAACAACCAGGACAAGATCCGGCTCTACAGCATCGAGAAGCAGTTGGTGGTGACCGAGGAACAACTCAAAGGCGCCCAACGCTGGATCTCTCCGCCCTATGAGAACACCTCCCTCGAGCTGCCCCCCAAGCCTGGTACGGAGGAGCCCAAGGAAGTCGAATCACCGGAAAACGCGATGCCTCTCCCAGGCACAACAATCAAGAAGGACCCGCGCCAAGTGTTCGCCATCTTGACCGTATTGACCGCCGATCGCCGGGAGCTGACGAACAAGCTAAGCGACCTCGGCCGCATCTATGTGAAGACCTCACCCCAGTACATAGCGGAGGCCGCACCGCTTCAGCAGAAGCTCTCGGAGCTCGACGAACAGATCCAGATCGCTTCCTCGACCGGTATCACCGAGGTCAATCCAGCAGGCGCGAACATCATCTTTGAACCGGCAGGTCCCAACATGGAGTTGAACCCGGACTTCACAGCGCTCTCGACCAAGAGCCTCGACTTCACCCGCGAGAAGCAGGCACTGCTAGCCAGCATGGACGCCCGCGACAAGGTGTTGAAGCAGAACTACCTGGAACTTGCGAAACTCAAAACTCTCGAAGGAGAGCACGGCCGGCTAGCCCGCGCTGCGGAGCGCGCAGAGCAACGGGCCAGCAACATGGAAACGGCGCACTCCCAGTCGCAGACTTTGCAGATGATCGACTCGGATGAGCGCATCAGCAGTCTGCTCGTCACTCAAGAGCCCTTCTTGCCCACAGACAAGGAAGGTCCCAATCGCGTCAAGTCCACGCTGTTTGGCCTGATCGGCGGACTCGTTGCGGGCCTCGCTCTGGCGCTCATCCGTCAAGTGTCGGATTCACGCCTGCGCTATTCGGCACAAGTCGAGAACGCCCTGGGCCTGCCGGTCCTCGGGGTGATTCCGGAAGAGCGCAGCTGGCGCCGTGTCGGCCGGACGCTCAAATCACAATACAGGAAGCCCGCATGACTCCCACCAGCACACCTCAACCGGTCGCTCTCCCAATCGACCCTGTGATGGCCGCGATCCGGCCCACGCTGCACTCTCTGTTGGCGCAGATCACCCAGTCCGTTGGGCACAAACAGAACCATCGGGTGATGTTCGTGAGTCCCGAACACGGGGATGGCACCAGCACCCTGGCCACGACCACCGCCTTGACCCTCGTGCGCCAATTACGACGGGAGGTCACGTTGATTGAAGCGAACATCTACTCCCCCGCCATCGCCGCCTACTTGGACCTGCCCGCCAGCCCGGGCCTGCTCGAGTACGCCGATGGCTTGGTCGACGCCGAGAACGTGGTGCGCAGCTGCCGCGTGCGTGGCTTGCGCGTGCTCACGGCAGGCGACTGCCGCACACCGGAGGAGGGCGAGTTGGGTTCGGACAACCTGCGTAGCTTGATCTCCCAAGCAGCAAAGCAACAGCAGTTCACGGTCATCGATGCGCCGCCACTCCTGGAGCATCCGGAGGCTTGCCTGCTGCTCGACGACGTGGACGAAGTCTTGCTCGTGGTGCGCGCGGGATCCACCCATGCGTCCGCTGCGAAGGAGGCCGTCAAAATCCTCGAGGAAGCCGGTGTCAGCGCCAGCGGCGTTTTCCTAAACCGCTTCCAAGCGGACCTGCCGTTTGGGATGAAGGCCTCGCGCTGAGTTCGGAGATCTTGCATGCCCAGCTTCCTCCATTCCCGCTCCCCCCGGGGAACACGCGCCCCGGCATGGGCGCGCGCGAAGTTGCTACCAACACTGCTGCTCGCTGGCTTGGGTGGTTGCGCCCTGACCGCGCCGGGCAAGCCACTTGCCCTACTGACCCCTGAGATCAACGCGAGCCGCACGCTGCACCCAGAAACCTTGCGGTCCGGCGATTCACTCAATCTGCGGTTCGCTCGCACCAAGGACTACGACCAGAACAACGTGCTCGTCACCGCCGATGGCCAAGCGTCTTTTCTGTCGATCGGCAACATGTCGGTGGAAGGGCTCACCCTGCCGCAACTTAGCGCGGTGTTGCGCGAGGGCTATGGAGAGTTCCTGCAGAGTCCAGACCTAACGATCGAACTCGCGCTCTCAGCCCCGAGCACCATCGTCGTCATGGGCGAGGTGAAAAACGCGGGCTCTTTCCCCCTGCCAGAACAGCCGATCTCCCTGCCTGAAGCTTTGGGCTTGGCCGGTGGAGTGATTCGCCACACGGCGCAACTCAAGCACACTCTGCTCGTTCGCTGGGTCCCTGAAGAGGGACGCATTCGCTCCTGGAAGATCAATGCGCTCGAGGAGGAATGGGACGCGGAGTTTCCGCTCTACATGCAGGACCACGACGTGCTCTTCGTCCCCGCGAAACCGGTGGTGCACGTGAATGACTGGATCGATCGCTACATCCGCCGCATGATTCCGTTCCCGCGTCTAAGCGCGGACTAGCTGGCTAACCGCCACAGACCTTCGCGGCGATCGTCGCACCGATCGAAAGCGAGGACGTCGCGGCCGGCGACGGTGCGTTGCAGACGTGGACCATAGAGCCGCGTTCCTCGATTAGGAAGTCGTCGGCCAGCCCACCTTCCAAGGTCACGGCTTGAGCCCGCACTCCTGCGGGTGCACGTTCGAGATCGTCCGCTTGAATCTCGGGCACCAAGTTCTGCAAGGCGCGCACAAACGCGCCCTTGTTGAGGGAGCGCCAGATCTCCCCAAGCCCCATCCTCCAGTGCTTGGCCGCCATGCGTCGAAAGCCCGAGTATGCGAAGGTCTCGAACAGGTCACGGGGGTTGATGGTGCCCATGCTGTAGCCCTCTCGTGCGAAGGCCAGGACCGCATTCGGCCCCGCTTCCACATGGTTGTCGACCGTGCGTGTGAAGTGCACGCCAAGGAATGGAAAGGCGGGATCCGGAACCGGATAGATCAGGTTGCGACACAGCTTGCGTGAGGACTCGCGCAGCATGTAGTACTCCCCGCGGAAGGGCACGATCTGAGCTGGAGGTTTTGCGCCGGAGGAGGCCATGACTCGGTCTGAGTGCAGGCCCGCGCAGTTGACGAGGTGCGTCGCAGAGAACTCCCCGGAGTCCGTGCGCACGATGACTTCAGCACCGTCTTGTTGCATGCCAAGCACCTTGCAATCCGTCTGCACCTCTCCCCCGTTCGCGACAATCATTTCGCCTAGCACGCGCACCACCGCTCCGTAGTCGACAATGCCAGCGCCCGGCACGTGCAACGCCGCCACTCCATTGACGTGGGGTTCGAGTTCCTTCAACTGGGAAGCTCCTATCGATTCGCAGGCCAGGCCGTTTGCTTGGGCGCGTCGCGCGAGCTCTTCCATGCGCGGGACTTCCTCTGCCCGGGTCGCCACGATGACCTTCCCGCAGATCTCATGGGGAATGCCTTGCTCCCGGCAGAACTCGATCATTGCCAAACGGCCCGAGGTGCAATTCAGGGCCTTGGCAGAGCCAGGTCGGTAGTAGATGCCCGTATGCAGGACACCGGAGTTGTGCCCGGTTTGGTGCTGACCGAGGGCTTGTTCCTTCTCCAGCACGAGCACCCGGGAGCCAGCACGCAGCTCTTGAATCTTGCGCGCGGTGGCTAAGCCGACGATGCCTCCTCCAACGATGATGTAGTCCGCTCGCTGCATGCTTGGCCTTTTGGCGCTCCGGGACCCCCAAGGGGTCTCGACCTATGCGACCAAGATTTTGGCGCCCGGGCAAACGTCGTCGAGGGATTCGCGAACCTCCCCCTCGTAGATGGGGTTCATCAGAATCACGGTGCTGACAGGGTGTTTGCGCAGCTCCTCGGGTGAGACGATGCTGTGGCCGGTTCCCGCAACGAACTTGCCATGCTTGCCGGGGTTCACATCGACGACAAACTCCACCTGTCCGGCGGCGTCCACGATGTTCAGAAAGCTACTGCCCTTGGAGCCCGCACCCCAGACAGCAACCTTCTGCCCGGACTGCAGGGCGTCCTGCAGAACGGACTTCCAATGGGTGACTTTTGCTTCGTAGTCCAGGGCGAACTTCTCGACCAGTTCGTTGAGCGCGTCGAGTGACTGCGTGCCGGTCCCCGGCTTGGATCCAAGGCTTCCGTGGCAACTCAAGAACTGCCCGCCGAAACTCTCCTCCACTTCCAACTCTCCGAATCCGGCTGCGGCAACCACGCGCCTCAAAGACTCGAAGCAGAAGTATGAGGGATGTTCGTAGATGATGTCCCAGATCCCCAAGTCGCGCAGGGTATAGAGGGCGTTGGGAACCTCTAGGTAGAGAGCGGTCCTTGCACCGGCACCGAGCTTGTTCGCCAGGGCAGCCACAAAACCAGCAGGATCCTCCACATGCTCCAACACGTGCCGGTTGCATAGGAGGCTGGTCTGCGGAACCTGGTCACTTTCGAAGAAGGACTCCGTGGAGAGGCGCACGCTACCTTCCTCCGGGCGGGGCCCGCTAAAGCTGGGATCGAAACCCAGCCCGTTGGCACCGGAAGCTTCACACAGTTCGATCAGGAAGTCGCCGTTGCCACATCCGACCTCCACAACGGTCTTGCCCGCTAGGCCGTGGCGTTTGTCCAAGGACTCCACCAGCGCCGTCGAGTAGGCTCGAAAGCGCGCGGAGAAGTGCAGGGAGTTTTCGTAGTCGGGGCCATAGTTGATGCGCCCGTCATCGAAGGTCGAGTTGAAGAGATGCCCGCACGAATTGCAGTAGGCCAGGTCAATCGGCGCCACCGGAGATTCCAGCGCTTCCTCCTTCGAGTGGCACAGCAAGTTGCAGAGCACCGGGGCCTGTTCGATGGTTAGAACGGCACGCAGGTCCGTTCCACCACATGCCATGCAAGTTGCTGCGCTGCCACTCATGCGGTCAAGACCTCGGGGCTGAGTCCCAAGCGGGCCAGATCCTTCTCAATCTCATCGCGGTACATGGGATTCATGATGATCACCACGTCCGGCTTGTAGTCCGCCAAAAACTCTGGCGAGACGATCTCCTGGCCGGTGCGTGCCATGAAATGCCCCTGGCGGAAGGAGTTGATGTCGACCACGAAGTCGATGCCCGAGTGATCGGGAATCGTCGTCAGAAAGGCCACCCCTTTGGAGCCAGAGCCCCACACGACGGTCTTCTTGCCTTCGGCTTTGTACTTAGCCAGTCGCGCGCCCCAGGACTCGCGGATGTCAGTGAGACGTTCCGCGAACTGGCCAACGCGCGCGCGCAGGCCCTCGACGTCATCGTAGGCTGTCGGCTGTGAGTTGACCTCCCCATTGACCGGGTGGGCCACGAGCATCAGGTATTGGTCGCCGTACTCCAAGCGCACATCGGTGACCTCGAATCCACAGCGCTGAAAGAGTGCAGCCAAGGAACCGGCGCTGAAGTAGGAGCAGTGCTCGTAGTAGACGTCCCAAAAGGCCGCCTCTTCGAGAATGCGAACCACGTCCGGCACCTGAAACAGGATCACCGTGTTGGGGTCGTCCCCCACGGCTCGACGAACGGTCTCAATAAACTCTTTGGAAGGCCCGATGTGCTCGAGGGTCATTTTGCAGCAGACCGCGTCACCCTTCACATCGGAGTACTTCTCCGAGTAGAAGTCCGCAACAAAGTCGAGCCGATCGTTGGGCGTCGCATCCCGCGCGGGTTCGTAAGACGGGTCAAAACCGACCCCCTCCACGTTGCCGATTTCACCCAGCAGGTGCAGGAACTCGCCCTTGCCGCAACCAATCTCGATCACACGCTTGCCTTGCAAGCCGAAGCGCTCGATGACGTCCGTGGCCAGTTGCCGGTGCCAAGCATTGAAAGTGCCGGAGAAGGCCTGGGTCGGATCGTAGCGCTCCGAGTACTCCAATAGCTTGGGGTCGAAAGCCGAGTTGTAGATGAACCCGCAGTCTTCGCAGAACCCGAGGGAGATGTCACCGACCGGGAACTCGAGCGCTTCTTGCTTCGACTTGAGAGCCAGGACGCTGTTCACCGGGACGTTGCCCGCCTCGTGGAACGGCGTGATGTTCTCCCCGTTGCAGCAGGGACAAGAAAGGACTGTAGCCGTCATGGAAGAATTCGTAGCTCGGGAACTGGGATGATGAACTTGCCGCCGCGGGCGATGTACTCTGCTTGCTGGCGCATGATTTCCTCGGAGAAGTTCCAAGGCAAGATCAACGCGTAGTCCGGCTGGTCTTCAAGCAGCTTGTCCGGAGAGTTGATCAGCAGGTGGCTGCCCCCCATGTAGCGCCCTTGCTTCGCTGGGCTCAAATCGACGAGGTAGTCGAGCTGCTCACTATCGATCCCGCAGTAGCTCATCAGGGTGCAGCCCTTGGCCGGCGCGCCGTAGCCGACAATTCGGCCGCCAGAGGCTTTGATCTCCGCTAGCTTGCTCGTGAGCGAGGCTTTCAGGTTCGCGACGCGCTGCGAGAAAGAGCGGAAGAACTCGACTCCGTCTGCGCCCGCCTCGCGTTCCTTGCGCAGGGCTTCCTTGACGCGCTCTCCGGGGCTGTCATGGCGCTCCACGAACAGTCGGATGGTTCCGCCGTGTATTGACGTTTCCTCCACATCGTTCAGAAAGAGCCCATGGGAGCGGAACAAGCGATCCAAGGCGATCACGGAAAAGTAGCAAAGGTGCTGATGATAGATCGTGTCGAACTCGCAGTGCTCGATCAGCCGCATCAGGTGCGGGCACTCGATAACTGCGATCCCCGACTCGGCGAGGAGGGTGGCGATGCCAGCGACAAAACCGTTCAGGTCCGCCACATGGGCTAGCACATTGTTCGCCAGGAACACGTCGGCGCGCTTGCCTTCCTGCGCCAGTTTCTGAGCGAGTTCCAAACAGAAGAAGGTGTTGAGGCTGTCCACTCCCTTTGCAATGGCTGCCTTCGTTTGCTCCTCGGCGGGGTCGATGCCGAGCACCGCAATTCCAGCATCGGCGAAGTGGCGCAGCATGTAGCCATCATTGCTCGCGGCCTCCATCACCAGGGAGCCCGGACCGAGCGCGCGCGTCGCCATGATGTTGCGTGCGCTGGTACCGAAGTACTCCATCAAGGAAGGCGACACGGAGGAGAAGTACGGGTAGTTCCGGCAGAACAGCACCTCGGGCTCCACCGTCTCGGTGATTTGCACAAGGGCGCAGTCAGCACAAAACACCACCTCCAAGGGCACCTTGTATTCTGGCTGGCCGAGTTCGCCTGCGCTGGGCAGGTGATCTGCAAGCGGGGTACTTCCCAAGTCGAGGAACGAGACCAACTCGTTTCCACCGCAAGAGCGGCACGCCTCGATACGGACACTGACACTTTCTGTCTGATTCATGACTGGATGTGACGAAGCTTCTCGTCGATGACCTTCTCTTTGATCAATTTGTTGACGTGGTCCACGCGCTTGTAGCGCTGGCCCTCAAACTCTTCCAAGGTGATGCCTTCCGCTTTGTAGGCCTCGTACAGTTCGACAACCCCTTTAGCGACCGTCCACTGGGGCTTGAAGCCGGGCACTTCCCTGGGCAGGCGCGTGCAATCAACGCGATAGTTGCGCACGTCCGCGGAAGCCCCCTCGGCGAAGCGCAATTCTGATCCGGGGATCATCTCCTTGACCGTCTCGGCGATCTCCTTGATGCGGAAGTTCTCCCCGGGGACGCCCACGTTGAAGGCCCGGTTGTGGACGACTTCTTTGGGGGCATCCATGGTCGCCAGGAAAGCGCGACTGATGTCGGCGATGTGCACCAAAGGCCGCCAGGAGGAGCCATCGCTCTTGAGATGGACCTTGCCCGTGCAATGCGCCCAAGCGGTGAGGTTGTTCAGGACCAGATCAAAGCGCAAGCGGGGCGAAACACCATAGGCGGTGGCGTTGCGCAGGAAGACCGGCGTGAAGTCGTCGCTCCCCATGGGCGCAAGATCCTTCTCCACCATCACCTTGGACTTGCCATAGGGCGTCACTGGGTTGAGCTCACCGTCCTCGGTCAAGAGGTCATTGCTGCCCGCGCCGTAGTTGCTACAGGAAGAGGAGAAGATGAAGCGCTCAACCCCCGCCTCCTTGCAGAGTTCAGCCAGACGCACGGAGGCCCGGTGATTGATCTCGTAGGTCAAGTCCGAGTCTAAGTCGCCCAACGGGTCGTTGGAGAGGCCCGCCAAGTGCAAGACCGCGTCGAATCCGCAGACGTCTTCGAGTTCCACGTCCCGCACGTCCTTGATCAGCTCCGGAACGGAGGCGGGCATGCTGCCATAGGTGCAACGACTGAAGAGGTCGCTATCGAGTCCGTGCACCTCGTGGCCCGCTGCTGTGAGCATTGGGGTCAAGACGGTGCCGATGTATCCGAGGTGGCCGGTTACGAGTACTTTCATGATTCGAGCTGGGTGCGGACCTTACTTATTGGCCCAGGTTTTCCAGGGCGCTTTGCCAGAGTCCCAAAGTTCATTGAGCAGGTTCTTTTCGCGGAGGGTATCCATGCACTGCCAGAAACCCTCGTGTTTGTACGCCATCAGTTGGCCTTCCTTGGCGAGCTGGACCATAGGACCGTAGTCCCATGCCGTGTCGTCTCCTTCGATGTAGTCAAAGATCGCCGGCTCGAGCACAAAGAAGGCTCCGTTGATCCAGCCCTGTTTCGTTTGGGGCTTTTCCGAGAACTCGGTGATTTGATCCCCCACGATCTCGAGCTGCCCAAAGCGAGCTGCCGGGTGAACAGCAGTCAGGGTCGCCAACTTTCCATGCGAGCGGTGGAACGCAAGCAGCTTGGTGAGGTCGATGTCGGAAACTCCGTCCCCCCAAGTGAGCATGAACGTTTCGTTGCCCATGAACTCCTGCAGGCGCTTGATTCGTCCGCCGGTGTTCGTACTGATGCCCGTCTCAATCAGGTCGATCTTCCAATCAAGGGCCGCCTGGTCTCCGTGGCGCTCCACGCCTCCGGACCCCATGTCGACGGACAGGCTGCCTGTCAACGAGGAGTAGTCCACGAAGTACTTCTTGATGTACTCACCCTTGTAGCCGAGAGCTACGGAGAACTCGTTGAAGCCGTGCGTCGCGTAGTGACGCATGATGTGCCAAAGAATCGGGCGGCCACCGATCTCTACCATGGGTTTTGGTTTCACCACGGTCTCTTCAGAGAGTCGAGAGCCAACGCCCCCGGCTAGGATGCCTACTTTCATGCGCTCGGTTTACTGTTGCTACTGGGTGACCAATTTGGGCGAAAGAATACAGTTCGAAACCACGCGAAAAAGCACCACGGAGGAATCAATCGCAAGCAATCGACCGGGGAGCCCTTTCGGGGACAATCGGGGTAGAGACCCCATAGAGAGCCTCTTCTTGAGACGTATCGGTTCACTCCCCCCTCAGACATTGGGAATAGTTTTCCACTTCTACGTCTTCCGGACAAAAAGAATGGCCCTGCAATACGCCATGGATTGCAAGTCGTTTGATTCCGGAGACGAAGCTGGCTGCCGTTGCGGGAAGTCCCGGGGCCCGGCGCCCTAAGATATGCGTTCCCGCGATGAGCTTGGCCATAGCCAACTATCGCTGTGATTGGGGGCATATCCAGCGGTTCTCCCCCCCCACACACTGGAGCGGTGCTCGCCGAATGATTGCCAGGGACCGAAACCCTGGAGGGGATAAGCCACGGAGGCGGTCTAGAAAATGGACCTTCACCAGGATCACTACGCTTCGATGGCGATCCCTGTAAACACGTGATTCTCCTCCACAAGAAAGCGCCCCACATACACTTCAGAGTCGAGTTCTGGGAGCTTGCCGGGGACGATGAGCCGAATTTCAAACTGGGCACCATCAAACTCCACCTGAACTTCCCGGAAGCCCAGCCACCCGCGAGTCAGGGCAAACTGGCACTTGTAGAAAGCCTCCTTCGCGCTGAATAAGGTGGTCGCGTACAGGATCCGCTCATCGCCTTCCAACTTGGAGAGCCAGACCCGTTCCTCTTCCGTACAAATGAGTCTTTCCGCCTCGGGCTTGAGACGATTGAGTCGCTCCGCATCGACACCGATCCCCCGATAGCAATCGCGACGAGCCACGACGGCCCCGCAATAACCATCGGCATGGGTGATGCTCCCGACAAGGGCATCGGGCCAGACAGGAGAACGGCGTTCCCCCATCAGGATGGGAAAGTCAGCGAAGCCCACATCCGCGAGGGCCAGTCGAGCGCATGCTCGCCCGGTGCTGAACTCGGCGCGACGTTTTTCTGCCGCAGCGGGGATGCAGGCGGCTTCGCTGGGGTGAAGGTTCACCAATCGAGCAGGCCCCTGGAGCTCATGAGCCGCAACGGACCGCGAAAAGAGCTTCGGCAAGCGCACAGACGGCTTGAAAATCTCCTCAGGAATAAGAGTCATGGACAAAGACTAGAGGAGATGAGCGGAGAGTCACAGCACGATTGGGAACATGACGCGAGACAATGCGTCCGCGGGCGAATACCGCAATCCCTGGATGATGCATGAACGCAATTGGCCAGTGGCTCGGAAAGCGCAGAGGCACGAAAAAAGCACCCACGGAGAACCGTGGGCGCCTGAAAAAACCCGGCAATAACCTACTTTCGCGCATAGCACTATCATCGGCGGAGGCTGCTTGACGACCGTGTTCGGGATGGGAACGGGTATGGCCAGACTCCTATAGTCACCAGGAATACGTTGAGTGCGCCCTGCTGCACGAGGCAGCGGGGCGTGGCACTCATTTAAAGAGGCGAAGTAGATTCATGAACATGAACTGCAACCAATTGAGGCTTACCGTCCTCGATGGGCCCAAGCATTGCTGCTTAGATCACATGGAGGAAGGTGGTTAAGCCGATCGTCCGATTAGTACCAGTAGGCTGAACACATTGCTGTGCTTACACCGCTGGCCTATCAACCTGGTAGTCTTCCAGGGGACTGGTAGGGATGACTCGTTTTGAAGAAGGCTTCGCACTTAGATGCATTCAGCGCTTATCCGTTCCGACCGTAGCTACCCAGCCATACCACTAGCGTGATAACTGGTGCACCAGAGGGTCGTACTCCCCAATCCTCTCGTACTAGGGGAATACCTCCTCAATCATCCTACACCCACACCAGATAGGGACCGACCTGTCTCACGACGGTCTAAACCCAGCTCACGTACCGCTTTAATTGGCGAACAGCCAAACCCTTGGGACCTCCTACAGCCCCAGGATGCGATGAGCCGACATCGAGGTGCCAAACCTCCCCGTCGATATGAACTCTTGGGGGAGATCAGCCTGTTATCCCCGGAGTACCTTTTATCTGATGAGCGACGGCCCTTCCACTCGGAATCCGCCGGATCACTAGGACCTACTTTCGTACCTGCTCGAGCTATATCTCTCGCAGTCAGTCTAACTTATACCCTTACGCTCTACGGTCGATTGCTAACCGACCTGAGTTAAACATCGCGCTCCTCCGTTACTCTTTGGGAGGAGACCGCCCCAGCCAAACTACCCACCAGACACTGTCCTCGACGCAGATTCATGCAATCGAGTTAGGGACCAAACATGCAGAGAGTGGTATTTCACCATTGGCTCCACTAGCACCGGAATGCCAGCATCAACGCCTCCCACCTATCCTACGCACTACATGTCTAGCCTCAATATCAGGCTATAGTAAAGGTTCACGGGGTCTTTCCGTCTTGATGCGGGAACGTGGTATCTTCACCACGACTTCAATTTCGCCGAGCCTGCTGTTGAGACAGTGTGCAAATCGTTACGCCTTTCGTGCGGGTCGGAACTTACCCGACAAGGAACTTCGCTACCTTAGGACCGTCATAGTTACGGCCGCCATTCACTGGGGCTTCAATTCAGAGCTTCGCTTGCGCTAACCCCTCCTCTTAACCTTCCAGCATTGGGCAGGCGTCAGTCTGTATACTGCGTCTTTAAGACTTAGCACAGACCTGTGTTTTTAGTAAACAGTCGTTTGCACCATTTCTCTGCGGCCCCCTAAAGCTTCAGACGTAAAGTCCTACACTCTGGGGGGCGACCCTTATCCCGAAGTTACGGGTCGAATTTGCCGAGTTCCTTAACAGCAGTTCTCTCGAGCGCCTTAGGATCTTCACCCCACCCACCTGTGTCAGTTTTGGTACGGATACCAAGTTTGCTCCCTAGAGGTTTTTCTAGGCGGTCAGTCCAATGACTTCGGGCTTAGCCCTCGGCATCACTTCTGGAATTCCGTGTGCGGATTTACCTACACACCATCCTCGAGCTTGCACGCACTAATCTAAACAGTGCGATCACGTTTCCTCCCGCGTCACCCCATCGGTAATAACGCTTATTGGTAGTACAGGAATATTAACCTGTCGTCCATCGACTACGCCTTTCAGCCTCGTCTTAGGGTCCGACTAACCCTGGGCGGATTTACCGTGCCCAGGAAACCTTGGGTTTTCGGCGAACAGGATTCTCACCTGTTTTATCGCTACTTATTCCGGCATAATCACTTCTAGATCGTCCAGGTGTCGTTACCGTCACCCTTCACTCGATTAGAACGCTCCCCTACCCCTATATAGACCACACGGATCTATATAAGCCGCAGTTTCGGTTGTGCACTTGAGCCCCGTTCATTTTCGGCGCAGAATCTCTCGATCAGTGAGCTATTACGCACTCTTTAAATGATGGCTGCTTCTAAGCCAACATCCTGACTGTCTTAGAGACTCCACCTCCTTTTCTGCACTTAGCACACATTGGGGACCTTAACTGGCGGTCTGGGTTGTTTCCCTCTCGACCACGGACCTTATCGCCCATAGTCTGACTCCCAAGATACGTCATACGGTATTCGGAGTTTGGCAGGGTAGGGTACCCCATGGGGCCCCTATCCCTATCAGTATCTCTACCCCCGTATGATATTACTTGAGGCTAGCCCAAAAGCTATTTCGGGGAGAACCAGCTATCTGCGAGTTTGATTAGCCTTTCACTCCTATCCACAGGTCATCGGAACAGTTTTCAACCTATACCCGTTCGGGCCTCCACGGACTGTTACATCCGCTTCACCCTGCCCATGGATAGATCACTCGCTTTCGGGTCTACTCCGCTAGACTTAATTCGCGCTATTCACACTCGGTTTCCCTTCGGATACGGGCCTAAGACCCTTAACCTTGCCTAACAGAGTAACTCGCCGGATCATTATGCAAAAGGCACGCCGTCAACCATTGCCCCGAGGGGCCATAGGTCTCCGACAGCTTGTAAGTACATGGTTTCAGATACTATTTCACTCCCCTAAAAGGGGTACTTTTCACCTTTCGCTCGCGCTACTATTACGCTATCGGTCATCCAGTAGTACTTAGCCTTATGGGGTGGTCCCCACAGATTCACACCAGGTTCCACGTGTCTGGCGCTACTCGGGATTGCGACAGGAGGTACGATATCTTTCAGTTACGGGACTCTCACCCTCTGCGGTTGGCCTTCCCATGCCATTCACCTAGATACGTACTTTGTAACTCCTTGAGCCTGTTAAGGTCAGCTCCGTCGGTCCCACGACACCGATATAGCAACGGCCTTACCCTTGGCACTATATCGGTTTAGGCTCTTCCCCGTTCGCTCGCCGCTACTGAGGGAGTCGATTTTTCTTTACTTTCCTGCGGGTACTTAGATGTTTCAGTTCCCCGCGTTCCCCACGCTTGCGCGTCTCCAGGACATTAATCCTGGTTGGTTTCCCAATCTCGGAAATCCCCGGATCAAAGCCCGCTTAACGGCTCCCCGGGGCTTATCGCAGCTATGCCACGCCCTTCATCGGCTCTGGATACCAAGGCATCCACCATGTACTCTTTGTAGCTTAACCACGCTCTTTTCGATGCGTGATGTCCACGTTCAATTTTCTACTTCGCCTTGTTCTCAAAGAACTGACTCCTCCCCCTTATCACGCGGATAGCAGGGGCGAGTCGTGTTCGTATTCTTTCATCCAGGTCCCAAAGGGAACCTCAAGAGTGGCCAGACAAGCGTCGTGAGCTAGAGCAGCAACTGGTGGAGGCGACCGGGTTCGAACCGACGACCGCCTGGTTGCAAACCAGGTGCTCTACCAACTGAGCTACGCCCCCTGAGTTGTCTCTTAAGACACAGCTTGCAATGGGAAGCAGCTTCGTTAGTTTCACGAGCCAGAAGAGTGGTGGGCCTGCGGGGATTTGAACCCAGGACCTCCCGCTTATCAGGCGGACGCTCTAACCAACTGAGCTACAGGCCCATTGGCCTTCACACACCAAGGAACTGGTCCGTCCGAGACTACTGCAGCCACTCAACCTAAGAATCAAAGCCCTACAGGCTGATCCATAGACAGAATGGCGAATAGCCTCCCGAACCTGCGCCTTCTGGCAGGATGGAAGAAAAGAGTGGCCCTCAACGATTCAAGCAGTAACACACACAGAGTCTATGCTCTGTAGAAGTTGGATCCTTGCCATAAAGACGCAGATCCCGCCGGGTAGACGCTGTTTGAATCACAATTAAATGCTTACACCTATGTCATCGTTCTGAGGCGAACCTCAGACGTCTAACTTATCCGTTAGAAAGGAGGTGATCCAGCCGCAGGTTCCCCTACGGCTACCTTGTTACGACTTAGTCCCAATCACGGAATTCACTTTCGGCGCCGTCCTCCCGAAGGTTAGACAAAGCGACTTCGAGCGCTCCCCGCTTTCGTGGCTTGACGGGCGGTGTGTACAAGGATCAGGAACATATTCACCGCGTCATGGCTGATACGCGATTACTAGCGATTCCAACTTCATGCAGGCGAATTTCAGCCTGCAATCCGAACTGGGGCTTGCTTTGTGGGATTGCCTCCACCTCGCGGTCTCGGTTCCCTTTGTACAAGCCATTGTAGCACGTGTGTCGCCCAGGCCATAAGGGCCATGATGACTTGACGTCGTCCCCACCTTCCTCCGTTTTAACAACGGCAGTCTCGCTAGAGTCCCCGGCATTACCCGCTGGCAACTAACAATAAGGGTTTCGCTCGTTACGGGACTTAACCCAACATCTCACGACACGAGCTGACGACAGCCATGCAACACCTGTGTATGTTCCGACCCCGAAGGGCTGTTACTCTGCTTTCACAGAGCTAATCCATACATGTCAAGGCCTGGTAAGGTTCTTCGCGTTGCTTCGAATTAAACCACATGCTCCACCGCTTGTGTGA
>CALCXM010000073.1 GCA_937905825.1 uncultured bacterium | reverse complement strand
AAGTTCCATGCATCCACAAGCCTGCCGGAGCTCACAAGCTGGCAAGAACTCGTGATCTCGGTCGCCATCACGACCTCCGCATGGGTGGGCGTCACCTTGCTCACCTCTCCTGCGGACAAGGCCACTTTGCAGCGCTACTACGACAAGATCCGCCCCATGGGGCGTGGTTGGTCGAAGGTCGTGGACGTGAGTGCCACCGCTGGCCAGCCCTCGACGGTGACCGCCGCCTTCTTGGCTTGGTTCCTCGCTTGCATGATGGTCTACGGAGCGCTCTTCGGTGTGGGCTACGTGCTCTATGGACAAACGGGCCTGGCGGTTGCTTGCCTGGGAGTGAGCGCTGTTTGTGGCTTCGGGCTCTCGCGCACCATGGGTCGCTTGGGACTCGACAGTGAGTGAACGGGACAGGGCTGTGTTTGAGTCCATCGCACCCGGTCGAGTCAACTTGATCGGCGAGCACATCGACTACAACAACTTGTCGGTGCTGCCCATGGCGGTGGACCGCGACACGCGCATTCGCTTTCATGCCTTGGATGAGGCGCTGGTGAGGCTTTCGAGCCCGATGGCGGAGTTCGAATCCCGGGAGTTCCCTTTGGGTTCCCCCATCGAACCAGCGCCCGCGGGGGATTGGTCGAACTACGTGCGGGCGGCGGCCCAGGGCCTGCAACAAGCGGGCTGCGCGTTGACGCGCGGATTCGAAGGGCACGTGCGCGGCAACATTCCCGTGGCCGCGGGCATGAGCTCCTCTTCGGCGCTCGTGGTGGCTTCGGCCAACGCGCTCTTGCACGCCAATGACATTCCAATGCCGCCCCTCGAACTCGCGGAGCTGATGGCCCAGGCGGAACGCTACGTGGGCGTGGCGGGCGGCGGCATGGATCAAGCGGCGTCGGTCAACGGGCGCGCGGGACATGCCCTGCGCATCGACTTTGCACCGCTCGGCTTCGAGGCGATTCCGATGCCAGAGGATTGGTGTTGGGTGGTCGCTTCCTCCATGCTGCGCGCGGAGAAGTCGGCGGGCTTGAAGCAGGAGTACAACCAACGCACCCAGGATTGTCAGCGCGCCTTGCAAGCGCTTTGGTCACTTGCGCGCCCCTCGCTCACGGGCCGTGAACCGTCCTATCGCGAGCTCTTGAGCAGCGAGCAGGGAGCGACGCAGCCCGCCGCGCAAGCGCAACTGCTCGAGTTGGCGGCGACGACCCTCGACGCCAATTTGCTCGCACGCTTTCGCCACGTGGTGACCGAAGCGGGCCGCGTGCAGCAGGCGCAGGCCGCCCTGCGCACGGACGACCCCCGAGCCTTTGGGGCGCTCATGAACCAATCCCATGAAAGCCTGCGCAGCGACTACCAAGTCAGCATTCCCGAGCTGGACGAGTTGGTCGGCTTGGCCACGGCCAACGGGGCCCATGGAGCGCGTCTCACGGGGGCGGGGTTTGGGGGCTGCGTGATCGCCCTGTGCCCACCAGCGCGCTTGGAAGGCCTGCTGGCGGCCCTTGAAGTGGCCTACTACGCTCCGCGAGGTGTGGACTCCGCGCAGGATCCAGCCGCGCTCGCCAAGGTGCTCTTCCAGGTCAAGGCCGCGGACGGGGCCCGGGTGCTCCCGGCGGAATGAGGCTGCGCGCTGCCTGATTCGAACGAAGGCCCGATTCGATCTCGCGGGAATGGGTTGCTATCCTCTGCCCATGAGAATCCCCCTGCTGAGCCTGCTTCTTTCGGTCTCCTTGTTCGGTAGCGTCGCTTCTGCCTTCGGGCACGCAACCCCAACGACTCCAAAGGCCGCGCAAGACATGCGAGCGAGTTTGGACATCGTGCCTCGGCCGAAGTCCGTGCGCTCCACGGCTGGAGAGTCCTTCTCCATCACGCCCGCAACGGAGATCCTGTGGCAAGGAATCGATCAGGGGCAAGCCAGCCAGTTGAGCGCGCTGATCGGGGCAGCGACCGGTTGGAAGCACAGCTCCCGTGGGGGCAGTGACGGCACAGGATCGATTCACATTGTGCTGGACGCGGCCCTTGCTGAACGCATCCCAGAGGAAGGCTACGAGCTGCAGCTGATAGACCAGCAACTGCACATCCGCGGATCCAACGCACAAGGACTCTTTTACGGCGTTCAGACTCTCGTGCAGATGCTGCCCGTCCAGCCGGCTGGCGCTGCGGACGCCAAGAGCATCCTGCTTCCCTTTGAAACCCTCAACATCGAAGACGCCCCGCGCTTCGCTTGGCGTGGCATGCACCTGGACGTGGGCCGTTACATGTACCCCGTGGAAGACATCAAGAGCTTCTTGGACAACATGGCCTTCTACAAGTTCAACGTCTTCCACTGGCACCTGACGGAAGACCAGGGTTGGCGCATCGAGATCAAGGCCTTTCCGAAGTTGACGGAAGTCGGCGCTTACCGCGGGTCCTCGCCAACCTACGGCAAACGTCGTGAATCCGATGGAACCCCCTATGGCGGCTTCTACACCCAGGAGGAGATTCGCGAGATCGTCGCCTACGCTGCCAACTTGCACATCGACGTGATGCCCGAGATCGAACTTCCCGGACACAGCCGCGCGGCCATTGCCGCCTATCCGGAACTCGGCAACCCTGAGTTTGTCGAGGGCCTCAAGGTCGCCGAGTTTTGGGGCGTGCACCACGACACCCTGAACCCGCAGCCCAGCACCTTGCGTTTCTACGAGCAGGTCTTCGATGAGGTCATCGAGCTCTTCCCCTTTGAGTACGTGCACATCGGCGCGGACGAAGCGCCCAAGCAACAGTGGAAGGACAGCCCCACCGCCCAAGCGCGCATGAAGGAGCTTGGCATCGAAGACGAGATGGCCCTGCAAGCTTGGTTTGTCGCGCACTTCGAAGCCTACCTCTCCGAGCGCGGACGGCGCTTGGTGGGCTGGGACGAGATTCAAGAGGGCGGACTGCCCGCCGGAGCGACCATGATGGTTTGGCGTGGTTGGCACTACGGAGTCGAAGCGGTCAACAAGGGCCACGACATCATCATGGCCCCCACCAGCCACACGTACTTCGACTACTACCAAGGGAACCCCATCGCGGAGCCGGAAGCGATCGGAGGCCTCTTGACCTTGGAGAAGGTCTACAGCTTTGAACCGATCTCCGAG
>CALCXM010000072.1 GCA_937905825.1 uncultured bacterium | reverse complement strand
GCCAACAACATCCCTGACGAGTGCGAACTCGTTGGCAATGATTGCAACGCCAACGGCATCCCCGATGATTGCGAACTAGCCAGTGACGACTGCAACTCCAATGGAACTCTCGACTCCTGCGAGTCCCTGGCGGACTGCAACAGCAACGGCACTCCCGACGAATGCGAGGCGATCACCGATTGCAACGCCAACAACATCCCTGACGAGTGCGAACTCGTCGGCAATGATTGCAACGCCAACGGCATCCCCGATGATTGCGAACTAGCCAGTGACGACTGCAACTCCAATGGAACTCTCGACTCCTGCGAGTCCCTGGCGGACTGCAACAGCAACGGCACTCCCGACGAATGCGAGGCGATCACCGATTGCAACGCCAACAACATCCCTGACGAGTGCGAACTCGTCGGCAATGATTGCAACGCCAACGGCATCCCCGATGACTGCGAGCTCGCGGGCAACGACTGCAACTCGAACGGCATTCCCGACGACTGCGACATCAGCGGCGGCGGCAGCTTGGACCTGGACCTCAACGGCATCCCCGATGAGTGCGCCCCGGGCACAGCCTACTGCTTCGGCTCCATCGCAACCTGCCCTTGTGGTGCAGCTGCGGGCCCGGACGAAGGCTGCGCGAACAGCGCACTGCAAGGCGCGAAGTTGACCGCCACCGGCCTCACCTCCTTCTCGAACGACACCCTGGTCTTCACCGCCTCCGGTGTCCCCGGCAACAAACCCGGCTTGCTCTTGCGCGGCAACAACATGGTTTCCTTGCCCGCCGGTGACGGAGTCCTGTGCGTCGCTGGTCAGAGCAATCGCTCCCAAGTCCAAGTGACCTCCGCAGGCACCACGGTCTTCAGCAACTTCAGCGGCGGCGGCTTCGGTAGCGTCGCCAACTCGGGTGGAGCGCCAACGAACTTCCAGTTCTGGTACCGCGACCCGGCCAACGTCTGCAGCGGCGCGGGCTTCAACTTCAGCAACGCCTACTCGGTGGTCTACACCCCGTGATTCGCGCGATGATCCCCTAAGCGGAACCCGGCTCCCTACGGGGGGCCGGCAGTCTCTCTCAGTCGGCAACCTCAAGGCCGATGATGAGGCAATTCTCGTTCTCAAGGGCCGCCATCAGGGGGGCGACACAACCCCAGTCCGTCGTGGCATTCGCCTTGATGATGACGCGGGCCTCCTGGAAGTCACGTTCCGGCGATTCCTCAATCGCCTGGAGCAACTCCACATAGCTCCTCTTAAGGAAGTTGCCGATTCGATACTCCGGCCCGCCCCCGGTTGTTCCCCGCAAGACCTCGAGGACGATTGGCGAAGCCCCCTCCGGCACCTGGTAGTAGACGGAGCGCGGGAACTCAAGCGTGTGCAAAATTACGTCCGCGTGAAAGTAGCCGGTGCCCCACTCCTCACCCCGCGGGTCGCCGTAGGTAACAAGAAATGCAGGGAGCATCTGCGCCCCCGGGTGAACCGCCATCAACTCAGCCACCTTCGAAAAGGGTGCACTTTGATCTATGCGATACCAAAGCTTGGGTGGGCCGCCCGTTCCATAGCCAGCCACGTTGAACTCGTTGATTCCTAGAAGGGCGCTTGCGAGTTCCTTCCGAACCGCAGCTTCATCCGCCATATCCACCTCCCTCTCGCCAATCGTCAGGACCCCACTCGCATCCAGTTCAACTAGAAAAGGAAACTCAAGCACTGGCCGAATACGAACCTCAGCGATCCCCCAATCCCAGAAGTTATAGGCCCAGACGTTCGCCGGCAGCGCTGGCATCTGAACGCTGGAATTGGGAAGGGTCAGCCCGGGGGAGTAGAGATAGAAGTGGCTCTGCAACAGGCTGAAGTATCCACCCCAAACGAAGAGATAGAGCGCCAGCATGCGGCCCCGTTCTTGGTTGCGCTTGAGCAGCAAGCGCAGAAGGCCAACCGCTGAGAGCAACGAGCAGGTTCCAAGGCTGCACACCGAAAGCCGCAGGGCCCAGTAGGTGAATTCCCGTGCGGGGGGACCTTGGCTCGATGCCATGTCTTCCATTGCGCTGATCCC
The DNA here is from genome assembly GCA_937905825.1 of uncultured bacterium. Classification (GTDB taxonomy): domain Bacteria; phylum Planctomycetota; class UBA1135; order UBA1135; genus JABACD01. The sequence continues at coordinate 42,119 of CALCXM010000072.1, read as the reverse complement.
CATGCCTCCGCCAACGAACCCGAGCACCATCGCGGCCAGAAGGATCGGCGAGTAGCGATCCGCTTGCCCACGCTGATTGCGATAGACAGAGAAGCAAGCGAGCGCCGCAAGGCCGAAGAATCCGAGGCCGAAGAAACCGAGCTGCTCTTCGTTTGCCGGCTCCCCCGTATCAAAGTCGTGCCACGCCCCCGCGCAGCCCGGCGCGTAGTCCTCCGGAGAACCCTCCGCAAACGGTATCCGAATGAAGCCGTGGCTATGCCATGGGAAGTACAGCATTCCATATAGGAAGCCATAGAGGATCGCGACCGAGAGCAGCCCACAGACGCCCCATCGCACGAGCCCAACCCAACGGCGTTCTCCACGTGGAATCACGGGAAGCACCAACGGCTGGAGCTGCGGGTAGGTCTGCAAATCGCGAACATGCTGGCCAGCGATCCTAATGACTCGCAGCAACAACAGAAGGTAGAAAACGAGGCTGAACGAGAATAGCGAGCGGCTCCTTCCCGCAACATCGGCGGTCAGCCCATGCCGGAGCCAGTCATCGAAAACTGCAGAACCCCCGCTGTTAGGAAGCAGGGGCTAAGAGTTGTTGGGAGCCAGGAGCTAAGAGCGCGCCCCTAGTGCTCCGGCTCCGGCCCATCAGCGGTGCCGCCCTCGCGATGCGCTTTGCCCATGACGGCTTTGTTGCCGTAGGCCAGGCGGTCGGCGATTTGCAAGTCGAAGCGCGGGTGCTTGGGCTTCTCGGAGAAGCCCCGGTGTTCCGTCTCGCAGCGATAGCAGAACACGGTTTCCGGCAACATGAAGTAGAGGCCGAAGTCGATGGCGCCGGCCACGAACAAAGAGATGTAGTTCGTCCAAGGCGCGAGCACCGCGGCGACGATCACCACCCCCATGCCGAGGGCCTTGGGCAGATCCTTCGACGTGTAGAGCTCGTCGTGGCCGCAACATTGGCACGCAAAGAGCCCGCCATCCTCGTCGACGCGTCCGGGAGCGAGCTTGCGCTCGGCGGAACACTCCTTGCAAACACCGCTCTGCGGACCGCCCAGCTTCGGATCCACCTTCAAAGCGATGTAGCGATCGCAAACCCCGCAGGGCACGTCAATCCAAGGGAGTTGTTTCGCCATGAAGAGAGCTTAGAGCGGGAGTCCGTAGACGTCCTGCAAGTTGATCGAAAGGGCCGTTCCGATCAGCACCATGACCGTCGACGCGTACAGGATCCCCGTGGCGGAACGCGTGTTTCCGTAGCGCATGGACTCCTTGGCCATCCACGCGAAGAGCAAAGGAACCAAGAGCCCGACGACCACGCGCGTACCAAAGTTGAAGAGTCCGCGGGGGCCGAAGAGCGGGTTGTCCACATACTCCAAAGCGTCGTAGAAGAACCAACAGGAGAAACCAACGAGCAAGAGCGACAGCACCATCGAAGCCATCGTCACTCGGTTCAAACGACCCAGGTGACTCACCTTCAACTTGGGCACGGTCAAGTACCAGTGCCCGAGGACCATGGCCAGCCCGACGCTGCCCGCCACCGCACCGGTGGCCAAGGCCGAAAGAGTGGCGACGATCAAGGCGCCGATCCCTTCCAACTCCGTCGAACGCTGCAGCACGCAGCCGAGCGCACCGACGCAGCAAACCAAACCCCAGCCGAGCGCCACAGCCCAGGCCTTGCCGCGAGTCTTGCCGGCGTAGAAGGGCAAGGCCAAGAGCCCGAGCCACGTCAAGAGCACGGACGCCTCGTTCCAAGCGAACCCACCATTGACCACCGGCAAGATGCCTGCGACCAAGAGCGGCACCAAAGCCGCGCCACCCATGACCCTGTAGAACAACACACCCACCGGCGCCTTGGGCACAAAGGCCAAGGCCAGGAGGGTGCCGAAGGCCAACTGCAGGCAGAACTGGCTGCCGAGGTCACTCCAATCCATGGGGGCGTCGAGGGTTCCGGGGGGCGGGAAGAGCACGTCCCTGCGCGAGGGTCCGTACGGTGCGCAAAGGGTAGGCGGTCAGCCGAGGAGGGGGAAGTTAGGGGCCCAGAAAAATGGAGCGCAGGAGGCGGTCGCCTTCCAACCTGGGCCCTTCAGGGCCACGGTTCGCCGGGGACACAGCAGAACCTCCTCGCGCCGAGACAGCGTCCCAATCAGAAGGAGCCCGCTGGCCCAGCGCACTCGCTAGATCGCGGGAGAATCCCTATCCGCTTGGAGGGTGAACCCCAAGGTTCGATCGTCCGCTCCTAGACGTAGACGATGCAGTCGTCGCCGTCCAGCTCCACCCGATAGCGTTTGGCGCTGGGGCAGGCGGCGCCCACGGACTTGCCACTCTTGGGCTCGAAGCGGTAGTTGTGAGCCGGGCAATACACGTAGCGCCCTTCCACCAGGGGCCCGTCGTTGAAGTGGCCATCGGCCGCATGCGGGCAAAGGGAATCCAACACGTGAATCTCCCCGTCCACTCGCGCCAGCACGATCTCGGCGCCGCCGTTGAAGGGATCTCCAACGAGCATGGCCCGGGCGTGACCCTCTTCCAATGCGGCGATGCCTTCGACCCGGAAGGGCCGTCCGCGGAACAATTGTTTCAGTCGCTTGAACATAGCTTGTCTCTAGGAACGCCTAGGCGCTCTTCATGAATTCCATGGCGCCCGAGGGCAGCAGGTAGACGATCAGCATCGTCCCCCCCGTCACCGTAGGCACGTGAACAGAGTCCGGGGGAAACACCACCCAACCGGGACCTTGACCGTCGAACAGAGGTTCTCCATCGGTCGCGATGCAAAAGTTGACCTCGCCCTGCGGATGCTTGTGACGGGGACCGGGACCGTTCATGTGAACGATGTCGATCGAGAAGTCAAGGCTCTCCGGGGTTTGCTTGGTGATGCGCCCGAAGCACATAGGCAACTCGCCGCGTTCGCAAATCTCGCCGGCCGCGAGCCACTTGGACAAGGTCGTGCGCAAGGCGTCGGCATCCGCCGAGGCCGCGGGGAAGCGACTCTCCAACTCGGTCCGCGCTTGCGCAGGATCGCTCAAGTCCAAGCCTTGGGCGGCCTGCAACAGGGGAAGGAAGAGTTCGAGTTTGGTGTCTGCGGTGCTAGCCATGGCGCAATCGTTTGGCGACGCGGAAGGGTGGGAGGTTGGAAGGAGACGCTCGACCGAGCGTCTAGGCGTTCGAGCCGCCTCAGCCGTCCGGAAGTTCCTTGGGACCCGACCAACTGCTGAAGCCGTCCTCCAAGTTGTACAGGCCCGCGAAGCCCTGCTCGCTCAAAAACTCGCAAGCCGCGGCAGATCGAACGCCCATGGCGCAATAGACCAGGGTCGGCGTGCTCTTCTTGCCGAGTTCGCCGAACTGCATGGGCAGGCTGTTCACGGGAATGCGAATCGCACCGGGGATCACCCCGCCCATGGTCTCCTCGGGTTCGCGCACGTCCAAGACGCGAACGCCCTGGGCCAGCATCTCAATCGCTCGCGCTTGATTCACGTCGCCCCACACGCGGCCCTCCAAGATTTGCTCGGATTCGAGCTTCTCTCCGCTGGCCAGGCGCGCCAGGAAGGTGCGATTGATTTCGATGGCCTGCTCCATCACGCGGGCCGCGGAAGGCCCGCCGGAACCGGAGCCGGCGCGATCGAGGCGTTCGCGCAGTCGGGACAGCTCGCCCATGTTCTTGAAAACGAGTAGCAGCGCCAGGGCGGCGACGAAGAGGGTGCAGTAGGTCAACAACATGGGCAAAGTGTATCTCCCACCTCCCCGGACAAGCTCACGTACACGGAAGATTTATGCGCCGGAGCCCTTGGCCACAATTTGAACCAGGGCGTCCACGGAACCGGCCAGGCCCAGTTCGCTGGTGTCGACCTTGTGTTGCGCCAGAGAGTAGGCAGGCTCGCGCCGGGCCAGCAAGCGCTGCAATTCACCAAAGGCGTTGGGGCGGTCGCTGATGGGCCGGTAGTCCCCTTGATCGAGAACTCGCTGCCAATGGTCTTCTGCGCTAGCCGCGAGCCAAATGGTCTTCGTGCGGCGCTGCAGGACCTCGTAGCTCTCTTTGTCCCCCACGATGTCGCCGGTGGTCGCGAGCACCACCGAACGCTCCCCCGCCACGAAGAAGCGGTCCAGGCACTCGCGCGCCAACTCGGCGAAGTACTGCTGACCGTGGATCGTGAAGACCTCCCGCAGGGCCATGCCCGCGGCCTCCTCGATCAGGTCATCCAACTCCATGAAGGGCAGGCCCAAACGATCGGCGAGCCGGCCTCCCAGGGTGCTCTTGCCCGCCCCGCGCATGCCGAGCAGGGCGATCACACCGCAGTGCGCCACGGGACTCGGTAGGTCGATCACCAGACTCTCCAAGGAAACCCGCAGGGCCAGGGCCAAGGTCGCCAAACGCGTCAGGGCGATGTTGCCGCGGCCCGCCTCCACGTCGGCCAGGAAGCGCGCGGACAGGCCACAACGTTGGGCCAGGTCCCGTTGGGTCAGGTCGAGGGCCATCCGCTGGCGCCGCAGGCGGCTACCGAGGGCGATCAGCAGGGGGTTTGGGCTAGGCTTCGTCATGGGAGCAATGGCGGAACTATACTGCACCAGGTGCCCCCGAGCGGCACTATTCTGCTTCCAAGTCCCGGGTAGGGCCGTTACAACAGCCCCCATGCAAGCCATTCAATCCCAAGAGCTCACCGCTTTTCAGACGTCGCCGGACCAGTACCGGCATTGGAACCTGAAGGTCGATGGGCCCGTCGCACGCCTGACCCTGAACATTCAGGAGGAGGACGACGGCCCCGAGTACCTGCTCAAGCAGAACTCCTACGACCTCTTCGTCGACATCGAGTTGGCCGACGCGGCTCAGCGTCTGCGCTTCGAACATCCTGAGGTCAAGAGCCTCGTTTTCGAGAGCGGCATCCCGCGCGTGTTTTGCGCCGGCGCCAACATCTACATGCTCGGCAAGTCCACCCACCCCTTCAAAGTCAACTTCTGCAAGTTCACGAATGAGACGCGCCTGGGCCTCGAAGACCTTTCCGAGAATAGCGGCGTGCGCACCATCGCCGCCCTCAACGGAACCGCAGCAGGCGGCGGCTACGAGCTGGCCCTGGCTTGCGACGAGATCTACCTCATTGACGATGGCACCAGCGCCGTGTCCTTCCCCGAAGTTCCCCTGCTCGCGGTCCTGCCCGGCACCGGCGGCCTGACCCGATTGGTGGACAAGCGCAAGGTGCGCCGCGACCGCGCCGACATCTTCTGCACAGTGGCGGAAGGTCTGAAGGGCAAACGCGCCAAGCAATGGGGCCTGATCGACGACTTCTTCCCGCGCACCAAGTGGGACGAGAAGATCGAAGCGGCGGCCCAAGCGGGTGCTGCCGCCAGCAAGCGCAAGTCCGACTGGAAAGGCGTCGCGCTGCCGGCCCTGACCCCGGAATACGAGGGCAACCGGATTCGCTTCGAGCACGTGGAAGTGGAGCTCGACCACGAAGCCCGCTCGGCCTCGATCACCATCAACGGACCGGGTGCCAAAGCCCCCACCAACGCGGCCGACATGCACGCCGCCGGAGCCGAGTTCTGGGCTTTGAAGGCCTTCCGCGAACTGGACCTGGCCCTGCTCTACTTGCGCATGGACCTGCCCGGCATCAACGTGGTGACCCTGCACACCAAGGGCGATGTGGCCGACGTCTTGCGTCTGGACGCCGCGCTCTTCGAGAACCGCGAAGACGGTTTCGTGCGCGAAGTGCTGCTCAACATGTCCCGAGTCTTGCGCCGCTTGGACTTGACCGCCAAGAGCTTCTACGCCTTGATCGAACCGGGTTCTTGCTTTGCTGGCTGTCTCTTCGAATTGGCCGTGGCCGCCGACCGCAGCTACATGCTGGTCGATGACGACGAGGCCAACACCATCGCCCTCTCGCCCTTGAACGGCGGCTTGCTCACCATGACTCACGAGAAGAGTCGTCTGGAGAACCGCTTCTACGGAGAGCCCGAGACTTTGCAGGCCGCGCTCGAGTCCACGGGCTCCGCAATCAGTGGTGAAGACGCCGAGGAGCAGGGCCTGGTGACCATGGCTCTCGACGACTTGGACTACGAAGACGAGGTGCGCCTCGCCATCGAAGAACGCGCCAGCTTCTCACCGGACGCCCTGACGGGCATGGAAGCTTCCCTGCGCTTCCCCGGCGCAGAGAACTGCGACAGCAAGATTTTCGGCCGGCTCTCCGCCTGGCAGAACTGGATTTTCCAACGCCCCAATGCCGTGGGCCCGAAAGGAGCTCTCACGAGTTACGGCCAACCCACCCGTCCCGAATTCGACTTCAAACGCACTTGATCTATGAGCCTTCACGATCAGATTCCGAACAACGTTGACCTGTCACACGACCGGCGACTTCAAAAAGCTCTCGAGAGCTGGCAGCCCAAGTTCCTGGATTGGTGGCGCGAGATGGGTCCGGAAGGATTCCAAGAGAAGGACGTCTACCTGCGCACGGCGGTCTCCGTCGATAAGAACGGTTGGGCCGACTACAACTACGTCAAGATGCCCGACTACCGTTGGGGCATCTTCCTGACCCCCGAAGAAGGCGAACGCAAGGTTGGCTTCGGCGACATGGTCAACACGGACTCCTTCGACGAAGTGCCCGGTGAGTTCCGCAACTCCCTGCGTCGCCTGATCGTCACCCAAGGGGACACGGAGCCCGGTTCCGTAGAGCAGCAGCGCACCCTCGGGTCCTGCGCACCGAGCCTCTACGACATGCGCAACCTGTTCCAGGTCAATGTCGAAGAAGGCCGTCACCTGTGGGCCATGGTCTACCTGTTGCACCGCTTCTTTGGACGGGATGGCCGCGACGAAGCGGACGACATGTTGGAGCGCCGCAGCGGCAACGCGGACAAGCCGCGCATTCTCGAGGCCTTCAACCAGCCCATCGACGACTGGCTGTCCTTCTTCTGCTTCACGATGTTCGTGGACCGCGACGGCAAGTTCCAACTCGCGACCCTGGCCGAGTCCGGCTTCAGCCCGATGCGTCGCTCTTGCCGCTTTATGTTGACCGAAGAAGCGCACCACTTGTACGTGGGCGACACCGGCATCCAGCGCGTTGTCAAGCGCAGCGCGGAACTGACCCGCGAATCCGGGGGCGACCCCTACTCCCTGGGTGGCATCCCGCTCGAAATCGTTCAGAAGTACATCAACTACTGGGTGACCTACGCCATGGACCTCTTCGGTGGAGAGATCTCTTCCAACGCTGCGGACTTCTTCGCTGCGGGCTTGAAGGGTCGCTACAACGAAGCCAAGAAGTACACGGAGCACGAGGTCAACTCGGGCGAGTACGAGATTCCCGTGGTCGAAGGCGGCAAGATCGTCAACCGCAAGGTTCCCATGCGCAACGCCATGAACGAGCTGCTGCGCGATGAGTACCTAGCCGACTCGGTCAGCGCTCTCAAGCGTTGGAACAAAATCATCGCCGACGAGGGCGTGGACTTTGAATTGACCCAGCCCAACAAGCGCTTCCATCGCCACCAGGGCCAGTATGCCGGTCACTTCTTCAACAACGACGGAGACCTGGTTTCCGAAGACGAGTACAAGGCCTGCGTGGCCGCCGCTTTGCCCACCAAGGAAGACCGCGACCTGGTCAAGAGCCTGATGCAGCAAGTCACCGAGCCCGGCAAGGTGGCCAACTGGATCGCTCCTCCCAAGAAAGGGATCGGCGACAAGGACACGGACTTCGAGTACGTGAAGCTCTAAGAAGCGCGAAGCTCGCACCTTGCCGGGTGCCGGACGCGACGGAACAAGGTTGCCCCTTCCGCTTTCGGAAGGGGCCCTTTCCATATCTAAGCCCCTTCCGTAGGTTCATTGGCGCCCACGGACCACGAGACCCCTCCCCAGCACGATGCAAGAGCTCAAAAGCTTCCTCCAAAACGAATGGCAGTCCGGCACGGACAAGCCCGCGACCCTCTTCGACCCCTCCACTGGCGAGGCCATCGCGACTGCTTCCACCGCTGGATTGGACTTGGGCGCGGCCCTCGCCTACGCACGGAACACGGGCGGGCCCGCTCTGCGCGCCATGACGTTCGCCGAGCGCGGCGAGCTCTTGACCAACATGTCGAAGGCCATCCACGCGCATCGCGCGGAGCTCTTGGAAATCTCGACGCGCAACGCGGGCACCACCCTGCGCGATAGCAAGTTTGACATCGACGGCGCCACCGGAACCCTGGCGGCCTATGGCGACATCGGCAAGGAACTAGGCGATCGCACATTTCTGCTCGATGGCGAAGGCATGCAAGTGGGACGCTCCCCGCGCTTCCACGGCCAACACATTCAAGTGCCCTTGCGCGGCGTCGCGATTCACATCAACGCCTTCAACTTCCCGGCCTGGGGCTTCGCCGAGAAGCTGGCCTGTGCGTTCCTCGCCGGCGTGCCCGTCTTGACGAAGCCCGCGACGAGCACTGCTTTGCCGAGCTACCGCATCGCCGAGATCCTGGTGGAGTCCGGCCTGTGCCCTGCCGGGACCTGGTCGTTCTTGTGCGGCAGCGTCGGCGACCTCCTGCAGCACGTGACCGCCCAAGACGTGGTGGCCTTCACCGGCAGCGCCGCCACGGCCCGTGTCATCCGCGGCCAGGAGCGAATCATCGCCCAGTCCGTGCGCGTCAACGCGGAAGCCGACAGCTTGAACGCCATGGTCATCGGACCCGACGTGGAAGTCGGCTCGGACACCTGGGATCTTTTCATCCGTGAGCTAACCCGCGAGATGACCCAGAAGAGCGGCCAGAAGTGCACCGCCACGCGCCGCGTCTTCCTGCCCGAGAATTTGATCACTGCCACCGTGGAAGCCCTCAAGGATTCCCTCGCCGAAGTTTCCGTTGGTTCCGCCCATGACGAGTCCGTGCGCATGGGACCCCTGTCCACCCCCGGTCAGTACCCGGACGTGCGCGACGCGCTGAAGGAGTTGGCGGTCGATTGCGAAGTGGCCATCGGCCAAGTGCCCGACGGGGACGGCGCCGGCGGCGTGCCCTTCGAGCCCGTTGTGCTCATCTGTCGCGATCCCAAGAACACGCCCCAGGTCCACGAAGTCGAAGTCTTTGGACCATGCGTAACCCTCATGCCCTACTCCGGGGACCCCATCGAAGGGGGCGCCATGGTCGCGCTCAGCAACGGCTGCCTGGTGGCCACCATGTACTCGGACGACCTCGAGTTCACCAAGGACCTGCTGCTCGAGTTGGCTCCTTGGAACGGCCGGGTCTTGATGGGCAGCAAGCGCATCGCCGATCACTCCACGGGCCCCGGCATCGTGATGCCCAGCCTGGTTCACGGGGGCCCCGGTCGCGCCGGTGGCGGCCTCGAGCTCGGCGGCCTGCGCGGACTGAACCTCTACATGCAAACCTGCGCAGTGCAGGGCTCGCGGCCGGTGATCGAAAAGATCCTCGGCTGAGCCGCCCCTCCAACTCCGAGAACGAACCACCCCCCTCACGAGATGAACGCAGCAAGCATCGAACACGCCACCGTCATCGGCGGCGGAACCATGGGCCGTGGCATCGCTCAGACCCTCGCCATGTGCGGCATCGAGACGGCCCTGGTGGATTTGGACCAGGCTGTGCTCGAAGCTGCTTACACGGGCATTCTGGCCGCCCTGGACAAGGGCGTGGACCGCGGCAAGATCACCGAGCAACTGCGCGGGGAAACCCTGAGCCGCATCGACACGACCACCAGCTTGGACGACGCGCTGAGCGCTGGCACGCAAGTGGTGATTGAAGCGGTGCCTGAGATCCTCGGGCTCAAGTGCAAGATCTTCCAGGACCTCGGCGAGCGCTTGGGGCCCTCTGTCCTGCTCGCCACGAACACTTCCTCCCTGCCGATTTCCGAGATCGCGGCGGCTGCCAAGCACCCCGAGCGGGTCACGGGCATGCACTTCTTCAATCCGGTGCACATCATGAAGCTGGTGGAAGTGGTGCGCGCCGAGCAGAGCTCCGCGGAGGCCGTCGAATGCTCTTTGGAGCTCGCGCGCCGCATGGGCAAGGAACCCATCTCCGTTATGGACAGCCCGGGCTTCGCTTCGTCCCGCTTGGGCCTCGTGATCGGCCTCGAAGCCATTCGCATGTTGGAGAGCGGAGTCGCCAGCGCCGAGGACATCGACAAGGCCATGACCCTGGGCTATGGCTTTCCGATGGGCCCGCTCAAGCTCACGGACCTGGTGGGCTTGGATGTGCGCTTGAACATCGCCGAGTACTTAGCGGAAAAAGTCGGCGCTCACTTTCAGCCCCCGCAACTGTTGCGCGACAAGGTCGCCGCGGGTGAACTCGGCAAAAAGAGCGGGCAGGGCTTCTACAGCTGGTAAGGGCTCGTTAGCAGCCTGCCAGAACTCGAAGTTTTCCACGCCTCGCGCCCGACCGTGTTGTATGGCCGGAGTTGCCTGTGTGTTTGAACAACGGGTGAATCAGGGGATTTGTGTGAAACCAGTCCAAATGGCCGGGGTGTTCCGTTACTTCCCGAACATGTTCGATTAGTACACACGTACCGACCCAAAGGGCTTGCTGGCAGGCGCCCTTTGAACCGGAACAGGCAGGCGCGAGTTTCCTCGTTGGGTGATCCTTGGGATCCGATGGCCAGGCACTCGTCCTCCATTTCTATCCTCGGCAGAACTTCTATCCCCCCCACGATGAAGAAACTATTGAGTCTTCTGATGATCCCCGTTTGTGCCATGGGCGCGAGCTGGGCCATTCCAGAAGCGGACAACATCCATCCCTTTGACACCTCCGGTGCGGCTCTGACGCAACCCGCAGTCCTGGCCAATGCGCGCCGCGATCTGCGCGAGGAACTCGCGGCTTTCCAAGCTGAAGCGAGCCTCGACGGAGCCTTCGAGCTCCTGGAGGACACCTTGATCCTGGAAGCCATGCGCACGCGTCGTGCGATCCCCTTGGCCTGCTTCAAGGATCGCAATCCTTCCTTGGCAACCAGCGACGCACCGACTCACTACCTGATCGGGGATCCCAGCCTGGGCTCTCCGGTGGTGCCCCTCGCCCGCGATCAGGAGCCCCTCTACTGGGAGCTTGACCAACTGCAGGAGTACGCCACGGATCCCTTCTTTGAGTTTCAAGACAGCGACCTCTTGGGCTTGATCGAAGAGCGCGCGCAGCACGCCTTGAACGAGTCGTCCCGCTAGAGACCCGCGCGAGTCTTCTGACAGACTCGCGCGGGCCCATTCGTCCATCCCGTGCCAGAGTCCTTAGAAGCCGAGCGCGCCTGCTTCAGCTCCCTCGGTGTCAACTCAGCAGACTCCCGGGAGTCAGATTCACTGCCTGCTAACGCCGGCGTCCGCGGCCCCGGCGATCGAGGTCCCGGCGACCGGCTTCCCCAGTTCCCGGCGCGACTTTCTCGAAGTCGGGTGCTTGCAACAACTCAGGGGGCAAATCCCCCAGGGCTTCGTTGAGGCGCCGGCGGTGCTCGAGCAGACCTTGTTCGTCGAGGCGCGCGCCGAGGGTCGTGGCGGTCATCACCGGAGTGATGCCGAGACCGTCCAACTTGTTGGCAGCCCCCGGTGAGCGCGTGAAGCAAGTCACCAGGTTGTCCAAGGACTTGTCGAAGGCCTGCTGCTCCAAGTCCAAGCGCGAGAGACCCGCGTAGGACAGGGCGATGTAGTGATCGGCGGAGTCTTGGTTCTCGGGACGATGCACCACGGAAATCTCGAACTGCTCCATAGCGCGCTCGTAGGAGTTGCGTGCTGCGTCCCCTTCCCCGCGACGGCGGTGGAATTCAGCGGCGACCATCGAGGCGTAGCCCGCGTACCAGTGCAGGTCCCCACGTTGTTGCGGATCGCGAGCACTTGAGTTAGCCAAGAGCTTCTCGTAGGTGCGCTCCAAGCCCTCGAGGCTCTCCAAACTCTTCGCCTCCAACAATCGCGAACGCAGACGCGCGTGGATCAGGGGCGAATCCCCAAAGCGATCGATGCCGAGGTCCAGCACTTCGCCGGCGTAGCCCTTGGCCTTCAAGGCGTCCAGGTAATCGTGGTGCCGAGCCAGGTCCGAAGCCGAACCATAGGGATGAATCGAGAGCAGTTGGAAGGCGGCGTGCACGTCGCTCATCCAACTGGTGGGCCACTCCTGGCGGTTGACCATCTTGCGATAGATCTGCCGTTGACGAGCCTCAGCGAAGAGCGCGATGGTCTCCTTGGAGCGCCAACTTCCCGGGTCCTTGGGCACGCTTGCCATGGCCTTCTCCGCGTCGAGGTAGCCATCCTGGCGCTCCCATAGAGCCTTGTCGGTGGCTGCCAGCAAAGAGTGAACTTCCCAGCCCTCGGCGCCGAGCTTCAGGGCCCGTTCAGCCAAGTCGCGGGCGTCCTCCAAGGAAACGCGCATGACCTTGGAATCCAAACCGGGCTGGTAGGCCAAGTCGTAAACCGAGGACGCGTGACGCAAGAGCGCCTGCAGGTCTCCGGGATTATCTTCTAAGGCGGCGGCCGTCAATTCCGCCTGGGCTTGCAAGCTTTCCGTGCTGGGCCACTGGCGATGGGATTCGGGATCCAGCAGAGCACGGCGCCAGAGCTCCGCATCAAAACCCTGGGCCTCGTCCGCCAGACCACGGTAGACCCGAGCCAGACGCTGAGCCTGGGGGGAATCTGCGCCGAGTCGCGCCAGGCATTCGATCATGGCATCCCGTTCCTCGGGCTCCAGATCGAAGTTCAAGACTTCACTGACCAGCGGCAAGGCCTGGGGTGAGTTCGTTTTCAGGAGCGACCCCCAAGCCACTTGACTGAGTTCTGCGTCGTCGCCGAAAAGCGCCAAGCGCAGCAGTTCCACTTGATTCCACTTCTCGCTGGAGGTGGCGCGCTTCAACAATTCCTTGCGTACGACGCGGTCCCCTTCGATGTACGCACGCTCGACCACTTGCCGATCGATCACATCGCTGCTAGTGACTCGCTCAAAGAGCCCCTGGTCCCCACGATCCACGGTTGCCACCGGGTCCGGTCGATTTTCAATGCCTTCGCGAATCGTGCTGAAGACCGAGTCCGTGTCAAAGGCGTAGTACACGTCGTACTGCTCTTGCTTGCCGTTCTCCACCATGATGTGGCGGGGCGCGACGCGCGTGTCGTCGAGGAACTCGTTGAAGAGGCCCGGCTCAATTCGGATGTGTTCCCCACAGGTCACGCTGCCAAAGCGCGGGCAAAGCAGGCGCTCCCCATGCTCGTCGTAGTCACGGGGATTGTGCCGGTAGGTGGAGGCGATCACGCAAACGTACGGCGCGTACAGTTCAGCAATCTCCTGTTGCCGGTAGCGGATGCCCGCGTAGTGCTCACTCGCGATTTCCCCGTCCATGTTGACGCAGACAAGAATCGGCTTGCCGGTTTCTTCGGAGACCTGAACCGCATCCTCGTAGGTGCGTTGCCAAACGATCAGGCAGGGCTTGGCCCAATCTGCTTCCGTCGGTGCGTACCACATTTGTTCGCGGGAGAGCCCGCCGCCGGCACCGGAGGGATTCTGTGGGCCGCCCGGGGTCTGGGCTCCAGCCTGCGGAGCAGCGCCGCTCTGGTTCGGAGAACCTGCCTGATTCGGAGGACCCACGGGCCCGGAACCCCCAGCTGGAGCCTGGGCTGCGAGAGTGCTGGTGAAGCCCAACAAAGCGGACAGAAGCAGGAGGGAAGATTGACGCATGGCTGGAATCAGGGGCAGGGGTAGGGTCGCATCGCGGGTAGCCGACCTGGGAACCAAGGTAACGCATCTGAGGATCGCTGCCCAAGGCCCCAGGCTTTCCCCGGCCCCCCAGGGCTCCCAGATCCACCTGAAAGCCAGAGGTTCCCCCTGGCTGCCCCTTGGACGGCGGGAACAAAGCGCTATCGTGCGCCCATGCCTCCCGAATTCGAATGCCAGGTTTGTAGCTCTTCCTTTGACGTTCCCCAGGCCGCCCTGGACAAGTACCCGGGTTGGGCCCCGAAGTACTGTCGCGAGCACTCCCCCCAAAAAAAGGCGACACAAAGCAAACCAAAAAGTTCCAGCTCCTCCCGCTCCGGAGGGGGCTCGCGCACGGTGGAAGAGAATCTAACCTTGCAACAGGTCCTTCAAGCCTACAGCGACGGCCCCACCGAAGGGGTCTTCACGGACGGCAGCTCGATCCCCAACCCGGGGCCTGGTGGCTGGGGCATGGTGTGGGTCGTGGCGGGCGAGGTGCGTGAACAGCGGCACGGCGCCGCCGAACACACCACCAACAATCGGATGGAATTGCAGGCCCTGATCGAGGCCTACAAAGTGCTTCCCACGGACGCCGAGGTGACCATCCACACGGACAGTCGTTTGTGCGTCGACACCATCACCAAGTGGGCTCCCGGGTGGGAGAAAAAGGGCTGGAAGAAAAAGACGGGTCCGATCAAAAACCTCGAACTCATCCAGGAGCTGCTCGCCCTTTATCGCGAGCACCCCAAGTGTCGCCTGGAATGGATCGCCGCGCACTCAGGCAACCGCTGGAACGAGTACGCCGACAGTCTGGCAACCGCTTGGAACCGGGCCGTGCTTTGAGCAGGGCAACGCACGACAGCAAGACTCCGCCGCTGCGCCTTTCGCTCTCCGAGGGCAACCCGCGCTCGGAACGCCGCTGCAACTCGGAGCGCCACTTGTTCTCACGGCCCAAACATCTCACATAGCGCACCTCTCTCACGGCGCACCTCTTAGCCACATAGCGTCTCTCTCCAAGGGCGCGACTCTCTCCAACGGCGCCTCACTGCAACGGGGCAACTCTCTCTCACAGACCTGACCTATGATTTCGAACGTCCTGGCGCAACTCGCCATTCCCGAGCAATTCGTGCACCCCTATGGTTCCTTCGCCGCCAAGATCGATCCGGCCCTGCTGAATGAAGCGCGCAAGCGCGAGGGGACCAATCGCTTGGTGCTCGTCTCCGCCATCACGCCTACCCCCGCGGGCGAAGGCAAGACCACCACAACGATCGGCTTGGGGGACGCCATGGTGCGACGCGGCGCCTCCGTTTGTTTGGCCCTGCGTGAACCTTCCCTGGGCCCCTGCTTCGGCATGAAGGGTGGCGGCACCGGTGGCGGCAAGGCGCAACTGACTCCTTCCGACCGCATCAACCTGCACTTCACCGGGGACTTCCACGCCATCACCTCGGCCCACAACCTGCTGAGCGCAGCCCTCGACAACCATCTGCATTTCGGGAATGAGTTGGAGATCGAGCCGCGCACGGTGCTCTGGAAACGGGTGATCGACATGAACGATCGCTCCCTGCGCAACGTCACGGTTGGCCTCGGCGGCAAACCCCACGGGGTTCCGCGCGAAACGGGGTTCGACATCACCGCCGCCTCGGAATTGATGGCCATCCTGTGCCTCGCAGAGAACGAGAACGATCTGCAAGAGCGCATCGAGCGCATCATCGTGGGCTTGAATCGCGCCGGCGAACCTGTGCGAGCCGCGCAACTCAAAGTCACCGGCGCCATGATGGCCTTGCTTGGGGACGCCCGCATGCCCAACCTGGTGCAGACTTCCGAGGGCGCCCCGGCCATGGTCCACGGGGGCCCCTTCGCCAACATTGCTCACGGCTGCAACAGCGTGCTCGCCACGCGCGCCGCCAGGCACGTGGCCGATTGGACGGTGACCGAAGCCGGCTTCGGCTTCGACTTAGGCGGCGAGAAGTTCTTCGACATCAAGTGTCGCAGCGCGGGCATCAACCCGTCTGCCGTGGTGCTCGTGGCTTCCGCCCGGGCCCTCAAGATGCACGGGGGTGTGGCCGTCGCCGAGTTGGGCGAGTCCAACCCGGGCGCCGTGGAAAAGGGTTTCGCCAACTTAGAGAAGCACGTGGAGAGCATCCTGCGCTTCGGCCAGCGTCCGGTGATCGCGATCAATCGCTTTCCATCGGACACGGACGAAGAGCTTGCGGTGATCAAGAGCTTCTGTTCCGCCCGCGACCTGCCCTGCGCAGAGGCCAAGCACTTCGCCGAAGGCGGAGCGGGAGCCTTGGAGCTCGCGGACTTGGTGATGCAAAACGCCGTCGCGGATCCCGGTCCCCCCATGGCGCTCTACGAACTCTCGGACCCCTTCCACGAGAAAGTCGAGAAGGTGGCGCGCGCTATGTACGGCGCCCGGGATGTGCACTTCACCGCCGACGCGGAGAAGGACCTGCTGCAAGTCAAGCGCTTGGGCCTCGAAGGGTTGCCGATCTGCGTCGCCAAGACCCAGAGCTCCCTCTCCGACGATCCGAAGCGGCCCGGCCGTCCCACGGATTTCGACATCACCGTGCGCGGTTTGGAAATCAACGCGGGAGCCGGTTTTGTGGTCGTGCTAACCGGGGACCTGATGCGTATGCCCGGCTTGCCGCGCAGCCCCCAAGCAGAACGCATTTTCTTCGCGGACGGACAAGTTCAAGGACTGCAGTAACCCAACTCACTATGGACGCCCAAAACAAGATCATCGACCTCGAGATGAAGCTCGGCTTTCTCGAGCGCACCGTGGAGGACCTCAATGAGGTGCTGCTCGGGCAGAACAAAGGAATCGAGCGGATCGAACGGCGTCTAAAGGAGCTGGAAGAGCGCATCAGCAGCAAGCAGGACGGCGGCCAGCCAGACATGGCCGACCCCCTAGACGAAAGACCGCCTCATTACTGAGCAGCTTCTGCTGGAACGCTCTCGGCGCCGATTGCCAGGCTAGTTGTCCCCGAGCTCGCCTTCCAACGAGTTCAACTCATCGATGACGTTGGACTCGTTGATCGTTTGGTCCGCACGATCCAGGGCTTCTTCGGGACTCACCACATCCACGCTATCCATGGCCGAACCGGACCTTGACCGTGGCTGAAGTCCCGTGATCGACTCCGGGCCCTGGTCCGGTTGAGGCTCGCTCGGGCAAGCGGCAAGCAGGCTGACGCCGAGCAGCAAGAGGACCCGCAGCACGGGGGCCGGCGGGTGAATTCCCATGACAGAAGAGTTCTTCATCAGTTGCGCTGCTAGTTGGACTCGCCGCGGGCTGTGCGTGTCCCGATCTCCGCCGTGTCCTCGGCCGCGCGCATTTGATCCGGACCCAGGATTGTCCCGAGTGCATCGTGGTCACGCTCATTGAGAGCGACTTGCTTGGCACGTAGGGCGCGCAACCTTGCCAAATTGGCTCGGTCCCCCTTGCGCTCGAGCAAGTCTTCGATGCGTTGCATGCGAGCCATGCGATCGTTGTGGACGTGCTGAGCCGCCAAGAAGCGACGGGTGGCTGCGTCCTGCTCCGGAGTCAAAGCCGCGAACTGGCGGCGAGCGTTGGCGATGCGCGTGGCTTTTTGAGCCGGCGTCATCTGACGGGTTTGGCTCCCGATGCGTTCTGCGCGCTGGCGACGTGCGTTGGCGACGCGGTCGGCCTCGGCTTCGTTGGGGGCCAACTGCGAAGCTCCGTTCGCCTTTTCGCGAGCGTTCTCGATGCGCTTGGCCTCGCTCTGCGCGCGAGCGGCCTGGGCCCGTTCGGAGTTGTCCGTTTCGTCCGGGACCAGCTCCGTGCCATTGGCGGCTGCTTGCTCGCGGGCGTTCTGCACGCGAGTGGCTTGGGCCTGATCCGCTTCGAGTTTCTGGCGGCGGGCGTTCTCGGCTCGGGTCTGCATCGGGACCTTGCGGCCCTGCTCCCGCGCTTGATTTTGCTCGGCCTGTTCCCGCGCGTTGGCTGCGCGCTGAGCATCGTTCTGGCCTTGGCCCTGTTCAGCCCGGGCTCGTTCGGCTCGCTCTTTCTGAGCCTGAGCCCGAGCGTTCGCGGCGCGCCGAGCGTCAGCGTTGGCTCCATCCGCCTGCTCCCGTTGGCCCTGTTCCCGTTGCGGTTGCTGGCGCTCGTTCTGCCCGCGCTGGCCCTTGGCCGGCGTGCCACGCTCGCCCGCTTGGCCGCGGCCAGCGCCACCCTGCTTTCCCTGACGGGGCGCTGGATTCTGCTTTGGCGCGGACTTGGAACGGGGTGTCTCTTGATTGCGCCCGCGGGAACCCTCTTGTGTCGGGGAACCCGCAAGCTCCCCGTTGGAGGAGGCCTGCCCGGGGGCGACCAGCAGCAAGAGCGCTCCAAGGGTCACTAGGCTTCGGGAGAGCATCGAAAGGGGCTGAAAGACTTGATTCGCGTTCATGGTGATCACAGCGTTGTATCCGGGGGAGAACGGCCGGGGCCAGAGTGGCACTCTAACAGCTCTTGGATCGGAGGGTTCCCAACGCTTTCTCAGGGAATTTTTCCGTTCCGTTGCCGCGCGAGCTCTCGAGGACCCTTGGATCGGGTGCAGCCGCCCTATCCGGAAGCCCGGCAACGGCAGCCGATTCATCGTAAGACGGGAGCCGGCTCGAATGAAACCGGCTCCCGTCTGTGGAGATTTGGGGCAAGGAACCAAGCGGAAACCGCCCGGTCCGGGTCCCCAACGGAGGAACTACTCGATCAGGGACGCCCGGGCAGCCCCGGTCAACTCGGAAAGGTAGCGGCTGCGGCTCTCAAGCACACGAGCGGCGCGCGCGGCGACCTCTGAATTGCCGCCCACCAGCAACTCGAGGCGTCGGACCGTCGAGCGGTGTTGGGCCTGGGCAGCCGAGAGGCGCTTCTTCAGGGCGCGGTACTCGTGGGCTTGCAGGTCCCGGGCAACCCGGACGCGCTCCGCCTGCTTGGCCTTGGCCTGGGCACGGGCTGCCTGAGTGCGGGCCACCGTGGCAAGTTCGCTCTCGATCTGCGAGCGCTTGGCGCCCACACGGGCGTTCGAGATGCGGCGTTGGGTGGCGCGCAGATGCTCCGTGCGATCCGCGGCGATCCGTGCGGAGCGCTGACGTTCGGCGGCCAGGGCCCGCTCGCGATTCGTCTTCGGGGCGGACGAGGTCTGCTGATTCTTGAGCTGCTGATGGCGGGCAGCTTGCAGGCGCTGCTGCTGGGCCCCCAGTCGCTGGCGCTCGGCGGCACGCCGCTGGGCGAGCTTCGTCGCTTGCTGAGCACGCGCCCGCTGGGCCCGTTGAGCCTGTTGAGCCTGTTGAGCCTGGCGCGCCTGCTGGATCCGCTGGGCCTGCTGAGCCTGCTGAGCTTGGCTTGCCTGTTGTGCTTGATGAGCCTGTCGAGCTTGTTGGATCCGCTGCAGGTTGGCCTCTTGACTGCGAGAAGTCGTCGAGTTCGCCGATGCAGCAATGGCGGTTGAGCCACCGAACAGCAGGAGGAAGGACAGAACAGCCGTGTTTCTACGGCTATGACGGGTAGGTTTCATTTGACCTATTTGGCCGAGGCCAAGGAGTTGCTTTGGTTGACGAGTGGGGATTTTGCCCACAGCACGCTTGGGGCGACCGGGCTCCGTTGCGAGGTCCCCCGGGATTGGACGGCGGAAGAATAGTAAAAAGTTCCTATGTCTTAGTTGCTTTCGAGAATATCTCGAGCCTTTTTCGACTTAGGGAGGCCTCTTAGAGCTCCAGCAGGAGCCCCATGCCCACCAAAAAGCACCCTACCCCCTTGTCAGAACTTGGTTTTCTAGGAAGTCTGTTTTTGGAGCAAAACCCTAACTCGGGGTCCTCTCACTCCGAGAATGCAAGTGTTCTATCCGACCCTGAAATCAACACTATCCAACTATTGATGCGAACCTCCCTCCACAACAACCAGGAACCAGCTCGGCGCGAACGCCCCGTAGCGAACCTGGTGACCACCGACCTTTCCAACCTTCCCGTGGGGGCCACGCGCCTCGACATCCACGGATGCGTCGTGCATCGGGTTTCCGGGGCTGGGTACTCGGAGGAGCCTCGTTGCGCACAAATGGCTGGCGAGAACTTCTTCCAATCCTATTGCTATGGAACGCCCCTGGCCGACCTGGAACGCGTCTACGACAGGGGGGTGCAACGGGGCGAGCTCTATCACTTTGTGGACATCACGATCGGCTTGGGCCCGGAGGCCCGAGAGCTGACCCTGTTCCTCTACTTCCACGCCGCCACCGCCCAGGGATGGGTTTTCATCGAGCCCAGCAACGCCGCGAGTCACGGCGAGACCTGGAATTTGCCTGAGGTCGCGTAGCCCGCCTGTTCTTGAACATGGCCAGCGAGCCCTCCCCTCGACGTCGGAGTCTGAACAGCGTTCATCACCGGCACCTTTCCCTCCCAAGGACCAACCCCATTCGTGCTGGGGTTGGTCCGCCTGTTTTGCGAATGGCGGATCCCTCTTTCCTGAGGGCCGCAGCGCCAGGCAGTGACCCCCTTCAGAGACTTCTCAAGCCTGGATCGCTTCCCCGGTTTGCACGCGCCAAAGGGCGGCGTACGGACCCTCT
The DNA here is from genome assembly GCA_937905825.1 of uncultured bacterium. Lineage (GTDB taxonomy): Bacteria > Planctomycetota > UBA1135 > UBA1135 > JABACD01. The sequence goes on along the minus strand of CALCXM010000072.1, from coordinate 21,981 downwards.
TTGGCCACAAGCTCGTCGTGGGTCCCGCACTCGCGCACTTCGCCTTTGTCGAGCAAGTAGATCCGTGAGGAATGACGCACGGTGGACAAGCGGTGAGCCACGACAATGGTCGTGCGCCCTTCGGTGATGCGTGCCAAGGAGCGTTGAATGGCGGCCTCGGTTTCGTTGTCGACGCTCGAAGTGGCCTCATCGAGAATGAAAATCGGCGGGTCCTTGAGCACCGCTCGCGCCAAGGAAATCCGTTGCCGCTGGCCACCGGAAAGCTTCTGCCCGCGCTCCCCCACGATCGTCGCGTAGCCCGCAGGCAGAGCTTGAATGAACTCGTCCGCCTCCGCGATGCGTGCGGCAGCTTGGACTTGTTCCATGCTTGCAGAAGGATCCCCATAAGCGATGTTCTCGAGCACGCTGCCGTGGAACAGGAACACGTCTTGACTAACGAGGCCAATGGCCCGTCGCAGGTCGCCAAGATCCAAATCGCGCAAGTCGTGGCCATCGAGGGAAACGCGACCGCCGGTCACGTCGTAGAAGCGCATGAGCAGTTTCAACAACGTGCTCTTGCCGGAACCCGTGGCGCCTACGATCGCTGTTTCCTTGCCTTCCTCAAGCTGCAGGCTGAGGCCTTTGTAGAGCTCGATGCCTGCGCCGTAGCTGAAGTCCACTTGCTCCACACGCATTTCGCCGCGCACATCGGCCAAGGCCAAACGGGTCTTGCCGTTCTGCATGGCCGCCGAGGTATCGAGCAAATGGAAGATGCGCCGGATGGAGGCCATGGCCCGTTGAAAAAGATCAAAGGTCGCGCCCAAACGCGTCAGTGGCCAGAGCAAGCGCTGGGTCAAGAAGGTCATCACGGTGTACTCGGGAGCTCCCAACTCCCCAGCCAAAACCATCATCCCGCCCTTGACCATCATCGCTGTGAAGCCCACCACAATCACCATGCGGATGAGCGGGGAGAAGGCCGAGGAGAGCGCGATCGCGTGCTTGTTGGCCAAACGATACTGATCACTCGACTTGCGGATGCGCGTCACTTCCCGCTCTTCGGCGGTGAAGCTTTTGATCGTTGAAATGCCCCCCAAGTTGCCAGCGAGGTCGGTGTTCAAGCCCTCGACGGCTTCGCGCACTCCAGCGTAGCGCGGCGCCAACTTGACTTGAAAGCGAAGGGATCCCCAAAGAATGAATGGCATGGGAGCCATTGCCATCCAAGCGATGCTGGGCTCGATGACAAAGAAATAGGTGCCGATCGTCAAGACCGTCGTCGTCACCTGCAGGAGATCGTTCACCCCGGTGTCGAGGAAGCGCTCGAGCTGATTGACATCGTCGTTGAGCACGGACATCAGGCCCCCCGTGCTCGCGTCTTCAAAGAAGGACACTTCGAGGCCCTGAACATGTTGGTAAGCAGCTAGCCGTAAATCGTGCTCAACGGACTGGGCCAGGTTGCGCCAAAGCAGGTTGTAGGCGTATTCAAAGACGGACTCCGATACCCAGATGAAGAGCGTCAACCCGGCCAGCACGTACAACTGGGAGTGAGTGTCTTCGATCCCCCAGCTCGCGAGCATGGAATGCTCGGCGTTGATCACCACATCCAGTGCCATCCCGATCAAGACCGGCGGCGCCAAATCAAACAGCTTGTTCAGGACCGAACAGGTCGCCGCCATCCACATGCGGGGCCGGTGTTGGCGGGCGAAAGTGAGCAGTCGGCGGATCGAGTCGATAAAGCTGGGATCGGACATGGGGCAGACATTACCACTCGGGCCCCTGGATCTCCCCCGCTGGCGAGCCAATCCCTGGCGCTCGTTGAGGGGCAGGTGGCCCCTGCGCCGAGGATCGAGTAGGATCCGCCGCTCAAATTCGCCCCTCCCCTTGCCCCAGGCTTCCCGTGAATATCGCTGACAATCTTGTCGTTGGAATGGAGTACACCCTCACCGATCCCGATGGCGAAGTGCTCGACACCTCTGATGGCCGTGGCCCCATGGCCTACTTGCACGGCAAGGGCGGCATCATCCCCGGCCTCGAAGAGGCCCTGACCGGCAAGACTGTCGGAGACGAGCTCAAGGTTGTCGTTCCGCCGGAGAAGGGCTACGGCCCGCGCCACGAGCAGCTGCTCAACCGCGTCCCGAAGGAGAGCTTTGGTGGCAAGCTGGAGTTTGAACTCGGCCTGCAATTCCCCGTGCAAGATCAGCAGGGCAACAACCGCATGGTGACCATCGTGCACATCGAAGACGAGGCGGTGATCATCGACGCCAACCATCCTTTGGCCGGCATTGAGCTGACCTTCCAAGTCAAGATCGTCGAAGTGCGTGAGCCCTCCCCTGAGGAGCTGACCCATGGGCACTCTCACGGAAAAGGCGGACACGCCCACTAGTCTGGGCAGTTCAACTCCCCATGGAAATCGAAGTCGGCATGATGGTCGAACGGCCTGTGGCAGAAACGTTTCAGGCCTTCGACAGCGCCAAGGCACAGATCACCTGGATGGGCTCCCTCGTGGAAGTCGAGATGGATCCGTCCACTCCCTGGGGCAAGGGCGCCCGCTTCACCCAAACTCACGTGGAAGCGGGCATGCGCCAAGTCTTCCAGGGAGAGATGCTCGACTACGTTCGCAACCAACGCCTGCTGCTGAAACTCGTTCACAATGACTTGAGTCTCGTGACAGAAGTGCTGCTGGTCGACTTAGGTGAGCGCACCCAAGTGCAACAGCGCAGCAAGATCGAACTGCACAGCACTGCCCTCAAGATCGTCAAGGGCATGGTGCGAGGCGCGATCGAGCAGCGCTTCACCGAGGACCTTCAGCGACTGAAGACCTTGCTCGAGAACGACTGACCCCGGATCCCGACGACCCATTGCTTGGTCCTCGGTTGTCGCTTCCCTCGGGCTAGACCTTGAAGTGACTGACCAAGGACTCGAGCTGACCGGCGAGCTTCTGAAGTTCTTGACCGGTTACTTGCGTCGCTGCCGCTCCGCTGGCCGTTTTCTTCGCCACTTGATCCACACCGGTGATGCTGCGTGTGATCTCGTCGGTCGCTGCCGAGGACTCGCTCACATTGCTGAACACCATTTCAGCTGCATCGGCCGTCTGGGCCACGTTGTTCGCGATCTCGCGGGTTGTGATGGTCTGTTCTTCCACGGCCGAGGCGATGGTGCGCGAGACCTGATTCACCTGGCGAATGACCTCGCTAATTTCGCCGATCGATTGCACCGCATCTGCCGTGGAGCTTTGGATGCCCTCGATGCGACGACGAATGTCCTCGGTTGCGTCAGCGGTTTGCTTGGCGAGTTCCTTGACTTCCGTTGCAACCACGGCAAAGCCCTTGCCAGCGTCCCCAGCGCGGGCCGCTTCGATGGTGGCGTTCAGGGCCAATAGATTGGTCTGTTCCGCGATGTCTTGAATGACCTCGATCACGCGGCCAATCTCGTCGGCGGCGATCCCCAGGGTCCCCACGTTGGCATTGCTGGTCTCCGCCAAGGCGGATGCGTTTTCTGCGACAGTGGCGGCGCGCTCGGCGTTCTCGGCGATCCCGCCGATGCTCGCCGTCATCTCTTCAACAGCGGATGCGACCGAGGTCACGTTGCTAGACATCTGCTCCGACGAGTGCGCGATGGTGCGCATGCCGGTGGCCATTTCCTCTGCAGCCGCGGCCACCGAAGAGGCCTGTGAGCTCATCTCGTTCGCGTCCCCCGCCATCTCGCCCGAGGTGCTCGAGAGCTCGCTAGCTGATGCAGCGAGGGTCCCCGCGTTGTCCGCAATTTGCACAATCACTGCGCGGATCTTGTCAGCGAAAATGTTGAACCAATGCGCCAGGTCACCGACCTCATCACGGGTGGTCACCACCAGGCGTTTGGTCAAGTCTCCGTCGCCCTCGGCGATGTCCCGCAGCATAGTCGCGGCGGCGGTGATCGGGCGAACGAGCCGGCTCGCGGCCAGGAAGGTCACTGCGGCCAAGACCGCGCAGATGGCGACAATCGAGCCCACCACAAGGGCCAGGAAGCTCTGAGCTTGGTCCTCGACGACCTGGGCCTGCAAGGCCACCTTGGCATCGATGAAGTCAACGTACTCTCCAGAACCAAAGACCCAGTTGCGTGTGTCGTAGAGCTTCACGTAGGAGAGTTTGCCGTAACCAGCGTCCGTGGTTCCACCGCCTGGCTTGGGCTTTGGCCAGTAGTAAAGCACCGTGCCTTCCCCAGACTTCTTGCAGACCGTGTTCATGTCCGCGAAGAGATTGGTCTCTGCGATGTGAGCCACTTCTTCAGCGTTCTTGTCGTAGACCTCCCCTTCGAAGGCGATCTGCTTGAAACGGCTCTTGTCACGGAAGTCCGAGACGTCCGTGCCTTCTAGGGCGGGAACCGTCGGATGCATGACCATTTGAATCGCACCCTTGCCCTTGGGGTTGAATGAGTGCACCCAGATGTAGCTCGACCCATAGGCCAAGGCTTTCACGCGCTCGAGGATTTCAGCATCCTCCAAGCCTGCGGCGACTCCCGCTTCGGTGATGGCGATCGCTTGCTCGACCCGAGCTTGCAAGCGCTCGGCAACGGCGCTCTCTTCCGCCTGTCGTAGCTGCACGAGCCGATCCACCGCCTGCTGATTCAGAGTCGCGATCAGGAACACGAGCAGGAGTCCCATTCCAATCACCACCGGTGAGATGACGGAGGCAAGGAGCTTGGTGCGCAGGGTGGTTTTGCCTGCCTTGTTGTGGGAACTGGAACTACTCATGGATCGCGATGGGGATGGATCGTTAGGCCAACATCTGAGGATCAGCTTGAATTCGCCCGCCGGCAGATGCCAGCGGTGGAGTCCAACTTCAGGGGCCACGGGGGGTTGGGATTGCTTCACCTTTGATCGGAACCTGCGCCGACCAGGAACAGCCAAATAGGAAGCTGATGGCCCGATCGCTCACCCTGAATTGAGTTTAGGCGCCGCCAAGGGCGAATCCCGGGGCAGGACTACGGTGTCGTACTTTTGCGCCATCAAAAAAAACCGAGACAGAGGTCTTGCGCACAGGTCGCGGGACGATAGTTTCCTTGCTCGGTTGTTCCACTGAAGGGCTCACGCGCTGAGCTCGAATGGAGCTGATGACCGAGACAATCGAACGGACGAGAGGCTTGCCAAGGACCGCCAATCCTGGCTCTGACCCCTCGTTCTCCGGCGCAGCCCCCAAAACACCATCCGGGGGATCCCAGGCCAGGACGCTTCAGCAAAGCCAACGCTGACCCTTCCCCCCTCGGATACAGGAAGCCCAACCGACCTAAACACACGATCAAGTTATGAACCGCAGCATGAAGCAAAGACTTAGCGACTATTCGCTGGAGGCACTCCACCTCCGCTGAGAGGAATTCATGCGCCGGCGGTATTGACCGTGATTTGGCACAAGAAGCCCGCTCAGTGATGAGCGGGCTTCTTTCTTTTCGTCCTCGTGGGAAGAAGGTCCGCTCCCCCGGCTCAAATTGGCTTCGACCGATTCAAGCGCGGGGAAATGAGATTCGACAGGACAGGACACTTCTCATTGCACTCCCACGGTTTTGAAGAATTCGAATCAACGACTGCTCTGGCAACTGAGCCGGGGCCACCGCCTGCGGTACTTGGGCGCCATTTTCGCGATGGCCGTCGGCATCCTCCTTGGATTTGGCATCCCACTCGTCACCCAGGCAACCATCGATGGCCCCCTTGGGGGAATCCACAACCTGAACCCCGGCTCCGCCCAGCCGGACACCCGTCTGCAAACCCTAGGCCAAACGTTGGGGCTTGCGGACGGCAACGAACTGTGGCTCGCCGGCGGCCTGATGTTGGCCCTGGCGTTTGCCTCGGGACTCTGTCTGTACCTGCGCAGCCGCTGGGCCGCCACCGCCTCGGAGGGCATCGTGCGTTCCGTGCGCCAGGCTCTCTACGGACATCTGGCCAAGCTGCCTTGTAGCTACCTCGACTCCGCGGACACTGGGGACCTCGTGCAACGCTGCACTTCGGACGTGGAAACTCTGCGCATGTTCCTCTCCAACCAAGTGGTGGAAATTGGGCGGGCGACCTTGTTGGTTGGTATCGCCGCTCCTTTCATGTTTCTGGAAAACGAAACCCTGGCCTGGATTGCCCTGGCCTTGCTGCCGGTCATCGTGTTCTTCGCCTGGGGGTTCTTCCGTCGCATTCGAGCACTGTTCCTCGAGATGGACGAAGCGGAAGGACGCATGACCACCGTCTTGCAGGAAAACCTGACCGCCATTCGCGTGGTGCGGGCCTTCGCACGCCAGGACTACGAGAAGGAAAAATTCGCTGAACGCAACGGAGCGTTCCGTGATCACCACGCGCGCTTTGTGCGGCTCCTGGCCGTGTACTGGTCGAGTTCGGACATCCTGTGCCTGTCGCAAGTGGGCTTGGTGCTGTTCGCCGGAGCGCACTTCGTCTCGCAAGGCGTGATGACCGTGGGAACCCTAGCGGCCTTCATCGAATACGAGATGTTGATCATTTGGCCTGTGCGACAACTCGGTCGCGTGCTCGCAGATGCGGGCAAGGCCACCGTGGCGCAGAAGCGTCTGGAAGAAATCTTGCACGTGGAGGAAGAGCCCTATCTGACCGCAGCCCCTTCGGAACGGCACTTGCCCCTCGAGGGCGGAATTCGCGTGAACGGTCTTGGCTTCAGCTTTGGCGAAGACGGCCAAGCGCTGGAGGACATCCAATTTGAGTTGAGGCCCGGGGAAACCCTGGCTTTGATCGGCCCCCCCGGCTCGGGCAAGACAACGTTGATCCAGTTGTTGCTGCGTCTCTATGAACACGACAAGGGTTCGATTGAGTTCGACGGTCGCCCAATCGAAGAACTGCCGCGACAGTTCCTGCGCTCGCACTTCGGTGTGGTGCTGCAGGAGCCTTTCCTCTACTCCAAGACCGTGCGTGCCAACCTAGCGTTGGCGTCTATGGATTCGACTGAAGAGGAACTGACTCAGTCCACCATGGCAGCGGCCGTGCACGACTCGATCTTGGAATTCAAGGAGGGCTACGAAACCCTCGTGGGCGAACGGGGCGTGACTCTTTCTGGAGGCCAGCGCCAACGCATCGCCCTGGCCCGCGCTCTGCTGATGCAACCGAAGATTCTCGTGCTCGATGATGCCCTCTCGGCAGTCGACACCGAAACCGAGAGCCGCATATTGGAAGCCTTGGAAGAACGCCGTGGCAAGCAAACCACCATCCTGATCGCCCACCGACTGTCGTCCGTTTTGCACGCGGACAAGATCTTGGTGCTCGACCACGGACGCATTCAACAGGCGGGCAACCACGAAGAGTTGATCGCGCAGGACGGACCCTACCGGCGCCTCTGGAAGATCCAGGGTGTTCTGGAAGACGAGATCAAGTTGGAACTCAAAGACGTGCAGCCCCAGGAGAACTAAGCGATGCAAACAGAACCAATGGAGTCGAATGAGGGGCGCACGCCCCAAACCAAGATCGACCTAGCCCTGTGGCGCAAGCTTTGGGTATTCGCCATGCGTTACAAGCGCTGGGTGTGGCTCTTGGCCTTCTTTGCAATGAGCACCGGGGGCTTCGACGCGGCCCTTCCGTGGGTCACAAAAAACGTTGTGGACGACCTTGTCAATCCGGCCCTGAGTCCCGATCTCGTGACCTACGGAGGAATCTACCTAGGCCTGAGTTTGGGCCTAGCGCTCTCCGTGTTCGGCTTCCTCTCCTGTGGAGCGAGGTTGCGTACGGGCGTGGGCCATGACATCCGCCAGGCGGGCTTCGAGAAGCTGCAGGAGCTGTCCTTCTCGTACTTCGACAAGCGTCCTGTGGGCTGGCTCATGGCGCGCATGACCTCGGATTGTGAGCGCCTAACGAACATCCTCGTATGGGGCCTGCTCAACATCGTCTGGGGATCCACCATCATGTTCGGAGTGACCATCTGGATGCTGATAGTCGATTGGCGCCTGGCCCTCGTGATGCTCTGCGTGGTTCCCGTCCTGGCCTGGGTCTCTTCCTACTTTCAGAAGCGGATCCTGGCTAGCTCACGGATCGTGCGCAAGACCAACTCGAGGATCACCGCGGCTTTCAACGAGAGCATCATGGGCGTTCGCACCACGAAATCCTTCGTGCGCGAAGACCAGAACCTCTCCGAGTTCAGTGGATTGGCCGGGGAGATGCACGGGGCTTCTGTGCGCAACGCCTTGCAGTCCGCCGTCTATCTACCGATCGTCATGGTGATCGCCAGCCTGGCCTATGCCTTGACCCTCGGGGTGGGTGGTCAGCGAGTGATGAATCACGTCATCCCCCTCGGTACCCTGGTGATGTTCCTGCAGTACTGTCGGTTGTTCTTCGACCCCGCTCAGGAGTTGGCCCAGCTCTTTGCCGAGATGCAAATGGCCCAGGCCTCTGCGGAAAGGGTCGTTGGGCTGATCGAAGCGGAACCCGAGATTCGGGACTCAGAGGCTGTGCAACAACAGATAGAGCGCTTTCGACGTAGAGATGTGCAGGCTGCGGACTTGGCCGTTGACGGCCTGCCCGCCGCGGTGGGAGCGATCGAGTTCAAGAACGTGTCTTTCGAGTACAAGGGCGGACAGAAGGTCTTGACGGATTTCAATCTGAAAGTGAATCCCGGCGAGACCATCGCCCTCGTCGGCCAAACCGGCGGCGGCAAGTCCACGATCCTGAGTTTGCTCTCCCGCTTCTATGAGCCCACCTCGGGCACCATCGAAATCGGTGGAGTGGATTACCGGGAACGTTCTCTCAATTGGTTGCAGTCCAACCTGGGCGTGGTCTTGCAGGCCCCGCAGCTCTTCAGTGGAACCCTGGCGGAGAACATCCGCTATGGGGACCTGTCTGCCAGCGACGAACAAATCCAGGCGGCCGCCAAGTTGGTGGGCGCGGACGAATTCATCGCTGAGCTAGCCGACGGTTACGACACCGAAGTTGGCGAAGGCGGCAACAAGCTGTCCACGGGACAGAAGCAGTTGATCTCCTTCGCCCGGGCCATCCTAGCCGCTCCGCAGATCCTCGTCATGGACGAGGCCACTTCCTCGATCGACACCGAAACCGAGGGGCGCATTCAAAAGGCCCTCGGCCAGGTGCTCGACGGCCGCACGAGTTTCGTGATCGCCCACCGGCTCTCGACGATCCGTGAGGCCCATCGCATTCTCGTGATCGAACACGGTTCGATCGTCGAGAGTGGCACGCACGGCGAGCTGCTCCTGCAACGGGGGCGCTACCACGCCCTCTACACTCAACAGAGCCTACGCGAGAACGCCCGCGACGAACGGGAATGGCGCAGCTCCGAGCCCCTTGCGGAATAGGCGGCGGTATTTCCATACGGTATCGCACACCGCTCAGAAGTACCCTTCGCAAGAGTGCCGCATCAATCCTAGTCACCGGGGCTTGCCGCAGACTGAACAAAAGTGATGCGGCACTCTTTTGAAGCGGATTTCTGAGCGGTGTGCGATACCGTATGGAAATACCGTATGGAAGGGCGGGCCCGGGGGCTAGTCGATGGTCACGCTGTAGTTCAAGGTGCCTTCGAAGGTCGTGCCCTCGGTGATCACTAGGCCGCGGCCGCCCATGTCGAAGGATTGGGTCATCTCGCGCTGCAATTCTAGATCGCCGGTCAGGTTCAGGCTGTGCACGCGGTTGCCGGCGAGGTTCCAAAGCAGTTCGCCCGCTAGCTCGAACTCGAAACTGTCTGTGGTCTCCTGGGTGCCGCTGACGTCGTTGAAGGTCACCTCTTCTTCTCGCTCAATCTCGGTGGTCAGCTCAAAGGCGAGGGCGATGACCGCATAGCGCACGCCGTCTTCTTCGCGTGTTTCCTTCCAGGTGGCTTTCAAGTCCCCGGCCAGGTTCTCGTCAAAAGCCTCGTTGTACTCTTCGCCCCCATCCTCCTCGTCGTCCTCACGGGTGATGTTTAGATCGCCGCAGAGGTTGGTGATCGCGATGTAAGCGGACGTGGGCACTTCCCACTCATCCCCTTCGGAGACATCTTCGTCGGGCAAGAAACCTGCAAAGTCGCAGCGCGCGATCAATCCTTCCAGGAGGTCCGCGTCCAGGTCCCCGGAGTCCTCGCCGAAGCTCGCCGAGAACTCTTCCGCGTCCGAATCCCAGGTGAACAAGACCCTCGCGCCCTCGAGTTCACTTTCCCCCTCCAAGCTTTCTCCATGCTCCTCGCCGGCCGGGTCAACCATCGCTTGGACCATGTGATTGCCCACCTCAGAGAAGCTGCGCAGAATGCTCTTGGGCACGCCGTCCTGCATCTGAATCACATCGGTGAATTCGATGGTCTCGGTCTCCGTCATCGTGAAGTCCGGCGCGGGCTGCTCCGGGACCGGGTGCTCCTCCCCATCGATGGACACGCCGCGGGTCAACTCCGTGACGTTGATCTTCAAGCTGCTCTCGAAGTGCGTCTGCACGCTGACTCCAGATTCAGGCTGGTAGCGCAGCGCTCCCTCGGGAAGCGGTGCGATGAAAAGCAGGGCAAGCGGGGCGAGTTGGAAGCAGTTCATGGTGTTGCAGCTTGGATGCCAGCTAGACGTTGATCAGAGAGTTGTCCTGGGCCTCGACGACGGTCAAGGCGGTCATGCGAATGATGTCTTCCACTTCAGAAGAGTGCGGTTGCAAAACAGCCACTGCCCGCGCCAGGCCGAGCATCATGGGGCCGAAGGTCTCCGCATCCCCGAGCATGCGCACCAAGTTGAAGCCGATGTTGGCCGCTTCGAGGTTGGGGAAGATCAAAACGTTGGCAGCGCGGTTGCCAAGTTTGTTGTCTGCATAGAGTCGGCGCAGAGCAGGATCGAGGGCAGCGTCCACTCGCATTTCGCCGTCCACGAGCAGGGTCGGGTCCTTGGCTCGGGCCAACTCAACCGCACGCCGAACCATGTCACTGCGCGGATGGGGGCTGCCCCCATAGCTGGAGAACGAAAGCATCGCAACGACCGGCTCGATACCAAGGCGCTTGACCCCCTGGGCAGCCAGGATGGCGATATCGGCCAGGTCCTCTGCGCTCGGCTCGATGTTGACTGCGGTGTCCGACATGAAGAGCGGTCCGTGGTTGGTGGCCGTTACGGAAAGCCCACAAGCCAAGCGGTGACCGACCTGCAAGGGAATCACTTTCAACACCGGCTGAATGCTTTTTCGCACGTGCCGGGTCACGCCACAAACCATGCCATCGGCGTGGCCTTCGCGCAGCAATAGCGAAGCGAACCAGGTCGCGTCGAGCAAACGCTCGGCCGCCTCTTCCTCCGAAATCTGAGTGCGGTGCGATCGAATTTCACGAAGGGTGGCCGCCAAGGCCACGCGCCGGTGGTCGGTTCGGGGATCGATGATCTCGACCCCTTCCAGACTCAGGCCAATCTCCGCAGCCAGCGCTCGAATCTCCGCAGCGGCTCCCACAACAACGGGGAACGCAATGCCTTCCCGTGCGACCGCCTTGGCAGCGCGCAGGGTGCTGGGATGATCTCCCTCGGGGTAGAGAATGCGACGGGGGTGTTGACGGGCGCGGGTCACCACCTGACTCATCAGGTCGCGGCCGGGGCCGAGTCGTTCGCTGACCTCGCGCTCGTAGGAGTCGAGATCTACGGAGGCACGGGCCACCCCCGATTCCATGGCTGCCTTCGCCACTGCGCTACAGACCCGCGGCAAGACCCGTGGATCGAGAGGTTTCGGGATCAGGTACTCCGTACCGAACTCCAAGTGCGTGACCCCGTAGGCGCGGGCCACCGAATTGGGCACGGGCTCCTTGGCGAGTTGCGCCAGAGCACGGGTCGCGGCGTGCATCATTTCCGTGTTGATGCAGCGCGCGCGAACATCCAGGGCCCCACGGAACAGGAACGGGAAGCCCAGCACGTTGTTGACCTGGTTCGGATGGTCCGAGCGCCCGGTCGCCATGATCACGTCGTCGCGGGCGGCCAAAGCGTCCGCGTAGGGAATCTCCGGATCGGGATTCGCCATGGCCAGCACGATGGGCTTCGCGGCCATGGAACGCAGCATGTCCTTCGAAACGGTGTTGCCAACGGAGACTCCGATGAAGACGTCAGCGTCCACCATCGCCTCCGCCAAAGTACGGGCGGAGGTTTCCACGGCGAAGCCCGCCTTGAACTCGTTCATGCGTTCGGTGCGACCGCTGAAGATCACGCCCATGGAGTCACACATCATCACGTTTTCTTTCTTCACGCCCAGGCTGATCGCGTAGTTCGCGCAAGCCACGGCCGCAGCTCCCGCGCCATTCACGACGATGCGCACGGCAGCTGCTTGCTTGCCGGCGAGCTCGAGCGCATTCACCAGGGCAGCGCCCGTGATCAAGGCCGTGCCATGTTGGTCGTCATGGAAGACGGGAATGTCGAGTTCCGCCGCCAGGCGCTTCTCAACCTCAAAGCATCGGGGACTTGAGATGTCTTCCAGGTTGATGCCCGCCACCGTGGGCGCGATGGCTTTGACCGCGGCGATGATCTCCTCGGTGTCCTGGGTCCCGAGTTCGATGTCGAAGACGTCAATGTCGGCGAAGCGTTTGAAGAGCACCGCCTTGCCTTCCATCACCGGCTTGGCTGCTTCCGGTCCAATGTTCCCGAGGCCCAGCACCGCCGAACCATCGGTCACCACAGCCACTAGGTTGCCCTTCGCGGTGTAGTCGTAGACCTTGCTCTTGTCCTTGGCAATCTCCCGACATGGTTCCGCCACGCCCGGGGTGTACGCCAAAGAGAGATCAATCTGAGTCAGGCAGGGCTTGGTCGCGTTGACTTCGATCTTCCCGGGCCGGCCCTGTGAGTGATAGTCCAGCGCTTCCTGCGCCGTTGTCAGCTTTTTCGTCATAGACGAGCATTCTGCCCTGCGGCCATGCCCGGAGGAAGCCTGGGGCGCGCTCGCAAACCTAGAATCGCTGTATTGGGCAACCCCCCCTGGCCTAGGCGGTCCGTTCCCACGCGCCTTGCGTGCGGGCTAGGGCTCGCCGACGCATCGGTTCAGGCGACCGATCTCCTGCTAAGGCAGGTACTTCGACAGGAATCCCGAGAGTCGCACGCAGACAAAAGGCGGCAACTCGGACCAGGTCTCGCGCAACCAGGCGGTCTTGGGATTTGAGGGCGTGAAGCTGGGAAGCTCCTGGGAGCCGATCAGGCCGTAGCAGTAGCTCAGCGGCTCGGGCTTGAAGCCTTGGTTCTTCTTGAACTTCACCGCCCCTGCGTCCGCCCGCGAGCGGCCCAAGTCAAAGCGCTTCAGGCCCCGTTCCAGAGCCCACCTCTGGAGTTCTGCAATCATGAAACTGGTGGTGGCGTACTCCCGGTTGGCGCTCGCTGCGGTGCCGATGTAGTACATGCGCAGTTCCCCTTGATCGACGAAACACATGCTGACCGCCAGGACTTCCTGATCCTTGCGCACCAAGTGAATCACCACTTCTTCCCCCAGGTGCTCGAGCAGCGCGTGGAACCAGGCGCCGGGCAGTCCCGGGGATCCAAGCCGTTGCTTGCTCGAATGGAAAAGGCGCGTCAGGTCTTCCACGAACCAAGAGCCCTCTTGCATGACGAGGCCGTGAGTGTCCACGGCGCGACGCACCAAACGGCGTTCGTCCTTCTTCATGCCCTGCAGGATTTCCTCCGGAGTCTGCGGTAGGTCCTTGATGAAGGTCACGTACTTGTCAGATTGCACCAAGTCCGCGTGCTCGACGAGAGTGCGGGAGCGCAGTTCGATGCGCCCCACCTCGGCCACGCGCGCCCCCCGCATGGCGGCTTCGAGCAAGGCGCCCTGCACCTCCAAGTCCTGGGCAAGCGGTCCCCCATAAACGCCGTAGGGCGAAGAGATCAAGTGCTTGCCGCCGAACAATCCACGACAGGTCATGAGCGGCAAACTGCCGACCAACTCATCCCCGCGGAAGGCGTGCAAACAACTGCGCTGATGCCCAAAGACCTTCTCCACCGCGTTCAACCAAGCGCTGCGTTGAAACAGGCTTCCGCCGAGCTCGCGCACCAACCGATCCGCGCGCGCATCATCGCGCAGGGCGGCCGGTCGCACGACGACGGGCCGGGCCGTTTGGGAAGCGCTAGCCGAGGAATCGGCGTCGTCTGAACTGATCGGAATCACGGGGGCAATAAAGGACATGGGAGTCAAGCTGTCGAGTGTTTCGAGCGGGTTCTCTCCTGGAATGAAGTCCGCCCCTGAAAATTGGGGCAATTGCCAGGGGTTTGGGCCCGACAGGAGCATCAAGGCAAGAGGCGCGCGGGGGATCCTCCCCCGCGCGCCTCCCGGAATCCGAGGCTGGCTCGAATCAGTTGATGCTCAATCAGCTGCTGCTCAAATCAAAGGGCAGCCGCCGAGCGGCGCGGACTTGTGGCACGGGGCCGCAAACCTGCCGAAAGGGCCCGCGCCCGCATCCTAGTACTTCGTCAGGTACTGCTCCACTTCCCAAGGGTGCACGGCACAGATGTACTCGGCCCATTCGATCTTCTTGGCGAGGATGAACTGCTCGGTGATGTGCGGGCCGAGAGCGTCCTTGACCACGTCGTCCTTCTCGAGCAGCGCGATGGCCTCGCCCAAGTTGCCGGGCAAGCTCTTGATCTTGAGGCGCGCGCGTTCGCGGGCGCTCATGGTGTAGACGTTGGCTGCGACGGGCTCCGGGGGCTCGATCTTGTTGCGGACACCGTCGAGGCCGGAAGCCAACATGGCGGCGAAGGCCAAGTACGGGTTGCAAGAGGGATCGGGCATGCGAACCTCGCAGCGGGTTCCGAGTCCACGGCGGGCGGGGACACGAATCAGCGGCGAACGGTTGCGCATGGACCAGGCGAGGTCCGTGGGTGCTTCGTAGCCGGGCACCAAGCGCTTGTAGGAATTCACCAGAGGGTTCGTGATTGCGCAGAAGCCGCGGGCGTGCTTGAGCAAGCCGCCGACGTAGTGGCGCATCAAATCACTGATGCCTTCGTGGGTGCCGTTCTTGTCGTAGAACGCATTCTCCTCGCCTTTGAAGAGCGACTGGTGCACGTGCATGCCCGAGCCGTTCAAGCCAAACAAAGGCTTGGGCATGAAGGTCGCGTGCAGGCCCATGCCGCGCGCGATGCGACGAACCACAAAGCGGAAGGTGGTCAACTGGTCGGCGCACTGCAGAGCGGGACCGTACTTGAAGTCGATCTCGTGCTGACCCGCTGCCACTTCGTGGTGGGCCGCTTCAATCTCGAAACCGAGGGCCTCGAGGGCCACCACGATCTCGCGCCGGCAAGCCTCACCGAGGTCGATCGGAGCCAGGTCAAAGTACCCGGCCGAGTCGTGGGTGCGGGTGGTCGCTTCGCCATCCTTACCACGCATGAAGAGGAAGAACTCGGCCTCCGGGCCGGCGTTCATGGCGTACCCCATGGCGGCGGCATCATCACAAGCGCGCTTCAAAGTTGCCCGGGGACAACCTTCGAAGGGCGTTTCGTCTGGATTGAACACATCACAGATGACCCGAGCGACCCGGCCCTGCCCACGGCCGCCGGACCCCACGGAGACCCAGGGGTCGATGCGGTAGGTGGAGAGATCAGGCTTGAGCAGCATGTCCGATTCTTCAATCCGACAGAAGCCCTCGATCGAGGAGCCGTCAAACATGATCTCACCATCCAGCGCCTTCTGGAACTGGCTGGCGGGCACCTCAACGTTCTTGTTGATCCCGGTCACATCGGTGAACTGCAGGCGCAGGAACTGCACGTTGTGATCCTTCATGTGCGAAAGGATCTGCTGCTTGTCCATGCCACTTTCCGTGGCGCGGCAGACTTCCAGGTCGACGTCTTTCAATTCCGGCGTAATCAGGTCGTGCATGGCGGGGCCCAGGCTGGGCGGGGGTTTTGGGGTTTGGGTTCAGCCCCGTTTTGGGGCGTGGGCGGAGAAGGAGTGACGCAGACGCATTTGATCACGTTCTGCACATTCGCACCACCACCTCTGCGAATACTCCCGCAGAAACCGACGGATTGCAACACGGTTTCTACAAATCTCGCCGACTTTCAGTCACAACCCGACTAAACGCCCTCGGCCGACTCAACGGCGAGAAAGTCATCCCCCAGCAGCGGTCGCAGCTGTTCCAATCCGCGGCCAAAGGCCTCCAGCGCAACGCCTGCCGGATCCTGGGCCAACTCGGCCAGCCAAGCGTGCAGCTCTCCCGCGAGTGCCGCGGGTTCGAAGCGCCGGTCGAGAGTTGGGGGCTCCTGGCGGATCGCGCCCATCAGGCACAGCACCCCCGCCTCGGGTAGGTCCGTGGCGATCAGGTCGCGAGCCTCGAGCGCCGCAGCCGTCAAGTCCCCTTCCACCAGATGAGCCACGCACAACCAGGCACGGGCCGGGGACCTGTAGGCGGGCACCTTCTGCACCGCGCGCCAAAAACGGCGGGCGGTCTCGTGGTCCTGCCGGGACCAGGCCATCTCGGCGGCCAGCATTTGCACGTGCGGATTGGACGGCGCTTCTTCGAGCAAGCTCGACAGTTCAGACCAAGCGACGCGCTCCTTGCCCAGGGCGGAAGCCAAGCGCACGTCGATCGTGCGCGCCTCCCAATGCTTCGGCTCGAGCTCCAAGGCCTGGGCGACGCAGTTGGACGCCAACTCCAAGTCCCCTCCGAGCGCGGAGAGTCGCGCCAAGCCACACATGCTGAGGGCACCGCGGGTTCCCGGCTTGCCCGTGTAGATGTCCGACCAAGGCTCGCATTGACGAGCAGAACCATAGGCTTCGCTCGCCGCTTCCAAACGGCCGCAGGCCCGTTCCACTTCGGCAAGTTCAAAGAGCACTTCGCCGACGGTGGGAAACTCGATGCGCGCCTGTTGGGCGATCTCATGGGCGCCCTGCATGTCCCCGGCCAAGCGCCTTTGGAGGGTCAGCTCCGCCCCCAAAAGTGGCAAGAACGGCAGGGAGTGCCTGGGGCCGTCCGCAAGCGCCATCGCCCGTTTCCAGGTCTTGCTCAACCACTCGCGGGCCTGTGCCCCATCGCCCATGGCCGCGAAACTCAGGCCGAACTTGTACGCGCAGAAGAGGTCCGTAGGTTCCTCCTGCACGTACTGCTCCAAGATGCGGTGGTTGCGTCCGAGCTTGTCCCCAGCGCGGATGGCCTCCGGTGAGTAGCCGTGATGCACCAAGCGTACATGGCTGTGCTCGAGGGGCTCGCTGTGCAAGCGCGCCAGGCTGTCCGCGATCGATTCATGCACCGGACGCTCGTAGCGAATCTCGGGGCGATTGCGAAACAGGCGCGGCACGCCGATCGCGTGGAAGGTCGGTAGCCCTTGACCGTCGAAGCATCCATCCAAGTTGTCGATCCAGATGAGGAAGGCCTGGGTGGTTGGGCTTTCCAAGAGCGTTCGCAAGCCCCCCACGCTTTCCGGGTCGAGCAGTTCATCCGCGTCCACGCACAGGATCCAGTCCCCGCGAGCCATCTCGATGCAAGCGTTGCGTGCGGCGGCGAAATCGTTCGACCAAGGGTAGTGTCCCACGCGCGCTCCGAGGCGCTCCGCGATGCGGACCGTGTCGTCCGTGGAGCCCGTGTCGAGCACACAGATTTCGTCCACGAAGGGGGTCAGGGCTTCCAGGCAGGAATCGAGGTTTTGCCCCTCGTTACGGACGATAAGGCAAGCAGTCAGGGTCGGCATGGGCCCACAATGTCGACCGAAGCAAGCCGGAACAAGAGTCGAGTTCGATCCGCTGTGCAAGAACTCCACGCGATGGGTCCGGGGGCTTTGTTTTCAGAGACATGTGCCCGTTCGCAGCGGCTGCGGGTGAAGGCCATGTAATCTTTGAAGCACCCAGCGTGGCTCCCAAGATCTGTTTCCGAAGGCTCCAGGGCAAGGGCGTGCGCGCCCGCCAACCCCGATGGAATCCGTCCGCGGGGAGCAGGTTCCCGTTCTCGCCAAATCCCAAGCCCGCCCGGCTCCAGCAGGGACAGGCACAGCGCTCGCGGCATTTCTGATTTACGGCGCCACGATCCCCAAGGCAACGGTTGCTGATCGAGGTCTGGACTCGCAGAATCACGGGACGCCAGCGCGCGCCGACCCTGGCTGCTTGCCTCCCTCCTACCTAGGAACCCCCACCGTGACTCAAAACCTGGACGGCCCCCCGCGCCCCTATCGGGAAATCACGCCCCTCGCGATTGTCGTTGGCATCGTGCTCGGCATCGTCATGAACGCCGCCGTGACCTACTCAGGTCTCAAGATCGGCTTCACACTGGGAGGCAGCGCAATCGCCGCCGTTCTCGGCTGGGGCATCTTGCGCGGCGTGTTCCGGCGCGGAACGATCGTCGAGAACAACATCGCGCAAACGGTGGCGTCTTCGGTCAACACCTCGAACAGTGGCATCATCTTCACCGTGCCGGTGCTCTACCTGCTCGGAATGCAAGCGCAGATCAAGCCGCTCTGGCTACTGGCTGCAACCATGGCCGGGGCGATCATGGGAGTGGCCTTCATCATTCCCACGCGCAAGCAGATGATCGACCACGATCGCCTGCGCTTCCCGACGGGAACCGCGGTCGCGTCGGTCTTGCGTTCCCCGGGAGAAGGGGTCGCCAAGTCCCTGGTGCTGCTGGTCGGCATCGCCATCTCCATGACCATCTTTTGGTTCACCGAGGCGGCCGAGACCCTCAACATCCCCGAGTTGGAGATGGCCAACTTCCTAGGTTGGGCGGACCTGGCGGAACGCGCGGGCATCCCGGCGGGCATCGTCACCGACAGGAGCGTCGACCTGGGAGCATGGATCTCCAACACGCGTTTCGCGGTGCTGTGGAACCCTTCCTTCAACTTTGTCTGGGCCATCGCGCCCTTTGCCCTGGGCGCTGGTTTCATCACCGGCCGGCCCGGGCTGGTGGTTTTGGCGGGCGGGCTCTTGGCCTACTTCGTCATCACGCCAATCGCTTTTGATTCCGGTTGGATGCCCTCGGGCACCACCGCTACCGGCGCGGGCGATTGGGCCCTGGGCAACATCAACCGTCCCTTGGGCATCGGGCTCTTGATGGGCGGCGCTTTGATTGGACTCCTGATGGCCTTCCCTTCCATGGGCAGCGCTCTGCGCGGTATCGGCGGCGGCAAGGGTCGCGGGCAGGAACGAGATGAGTTGCCCATGTGGATTCTGGGCCTCGCGATCCTCTTCGCCTTTGCCCTCTTGTTCTTCGCGGCGCGCTCCACCATCGCGGGCGGCAGCGACCAACAAGCAGCCATCATCGCTGGAGTCGGAACCGTCTGGATGTGGTTCGCTGGCATCGTGATCGCCCAGTGCACGGGCATGACCGACTGGAGTCCAATCTCGGGCATGGCGCTTTTGACCGTCATGATCTGCCTCTTGCTGACGGACAACCAAGTGGTCCCCGCGGTCTTGATCGGCGCCGCCGTGTGCGTCGCCATCACCGAGTGCGCGGACATGATGCAGGACCTAAAGACCGGCTCCCTGGTCGGCGGTCAACCGATCAAGCAGCAGATCATCGAGCTCTCGGTTTCCTGGATTGGCCCCGTGGTTTGCCTGGCCACCATCGCCCTGCTGGCCGACAACAACATGCGCGATTACGGTGTCGCCTTCGGACCCGGAACGGAAATGCCTGCCCCGCAAGCAGCGGCACTAGAAGGCGTCATCAACACCATTCGCGGCGGCGACGCCCCGGTGGAGATGTTCGGCATGGGAGGCTTGATCGGCATCCTGCTCAGCCTTTCGGGCATGGCCGGCCTGGGCGTCCTCGTCGGGCTCTCCATGTACTTGCCCCTCATGTACCTCTTGCCCTACGGCCTAGGCTGCTTGCTTCAGATGCTCGTGACCAAAGTGAAGGGCGCCAGCTGGACGGAAAGCTGGGGCGTGCCCCTGGCTGCCGGATTGATCGTTGGAGAGGGTTTGCTCGGCGTGGCCTTTGCTGGGTTCACCGTGGCGAAGCCCCATCTCATCGAGTTCATCACCGCGAACGTCTAAGGGAACCAAGTCATGAAGAAGTCATTCGGAAGCCTTTTGCTCGTCGCGGGCGTGATCGTAGCAGCCCTAGCCGCTGGTGAAAGCCAGCGCATCTCCCAGTCCCTGGCCGTCGGCCCCGAGCTGGTTGGAAAGACACTGCACACCGCGATCGGTACCCACTACGAAACCGAGTTCCCGGACACCCTGGTCTTTCAGGACCGCACCCTGGCCGCGGGCACGGTCTTGACGGCAGAGGACCAGGAGTGGCTCTCGAGCATTGCCGTAAAGGAGGTGCTCGTCCTGCGTCGTGCGACCACCACGGAAACCTTGCCTGCGGACGAGGGGGCCATCGGCCGCGTGCTCGCGGAGCCCCTGACTCTCACCAATGAACCTGAGGAGATCATCGCAGGGCGGCGGTTGAGTGCTGGCTTCATCGAGCGTCTGAAAGCGGCTGGCATGACCAACGTCACGGTCGACGCAGAGAACGCAGAACTCCGGCAACGCAAGATTCTGGACTGGCCATTGGAGGAAGGTGCAGAGACTCCGGAAGGCTTCGAATTCATGAACAGCAAGCTCGCCCAGACGGTGACTCTGCCCGTGCAACTCAAGACATCGAGTTACGTGGACGCCGCCCTGCTCGAGCGCCTGAAGGCCTCGAACGTGGAGCAAGTCTCCGTCAAGATTCCCAAGCAATGGAGCTTGGAAGCCTGGGGCGATCGCTACGCGTTCTTGATTGGCGTTCTCATCATTGCCGCCGGTGCGCTGCTCAAACGCTCCAAGACCAGCGGGGCTGCCGCTGAAGAAGAGCTGGAAGAAGTCGGCCGCATCTCGGAAGCTTTGGTTTCCCTCGAGGGCGATTTGGAAGCCCTCTTGCTGCGCAGCAAGGACTTGGACCCCAAGGCGCTCCATGCTCAAATCGATCCGCTCTTGACCGGCGACGTGTACACCATCGCGGAGGGTCGCTACTCCATCAAACAAGCCCACGGGGGCAAGGTCTTCGCCGCTGTCATGGACGCCTTTGCGCGGGGCGAGCGCAAACTCAACCGCGCTTGGTCGGCAGCGGTCGATGGCCACGCGGAGGAGTCCCGAGCCAGCCTGGCAGCGGGCTTGCCGGCCCTGCGTGAAGCCCGCGAAGCCATGCCTGGAACCCGGCCGCCGGTTCCGGCTGGATTTGCCCCGGACGATGACATGCCCCTGCCCCCCGACGTGCCCCTGACCGGTGCAGGTCACTGGACGGACGAGGACGATAGCTAGCCTGATCTATTCATGAGCCCGGGCTAGCCGCCTTCGAACTCACCAACCACTCGCTCTGACCGTAGACACCTGCGAACAGGGCGAGTCCCTTCCCCCCAACGGCCGTTTCTTCGAAAGGGCCGCAGCGCGAGAACCCCCTTGCATCGCAAGTGGCTGCTCGCACCTCCCACTTCAACAACCTTGACAAGTACCATGATTCGCCCCCTCGTCGCCCTCGCGGGCTTGACCTTGACGGCCGCCTTTGCAGCCCCCGCCATCCTGGCCGAGGACTTCACGACTCTGCCCCCCGAGCCCGCCGTCGTGCACGCGGCCCTGGCTAGCGCTGGCGTGTCCCTCTCGGCCCAAATCGACGCCGCCCAGAAAGCAACCGGTGGCCTGGCGCTCAACGCCAGCATGAACCCCACGGACGGCAGCGCCAACGTGCAGGTCTACACCGCAGACATGTGCTTCGACCTGGTCCTGGCCAAGGACGGCAGCGTGACCTCCAAGACCGAGAAGCCCCGTTTCCCCGGGGACCCGATCAGCGGCGAGTGGACCGAGACCTCCTCGGGCCTCAAGTTCTGGGACATCAAGGAAGGCGACGGCGCCACTCCTCCCAGCAGCGCCTCGCGAGTGCGCGTGCACTACACGGGCTGGTTCCTCAACGGCGAGGAGTTCGACAGCTCCGTCAAGCGCGGTCAACCTGCGGACTTCCCGCTCAACGGCGTGATCAAAGGCTGGACCGAAGGCGTTGGCTCCATGAAGGTCGGTGGCAAGCGCAAGCTGATCATCCCCTCGGACCTGGGTTACGGCCCGAACGGTCGCGCCAGCATCCCCGGGGGCGCCACCTTGGTCTTCGATGTGGAGCTGATCGCGATCCTCTAGTCGCGAACGCAACACGGAATGCAGCATGGGCCGCGTCTTCCATTGGAGGACGCGGCCCATGCTTT
>CALCXM010000071.1 GCA_937905825.1 uncultured bacterium | reverse complement strand
AGGACGGCTTGGTCTTCGTCTTTGAGAACGTTCAGGGAACTTGGCAGGAAACCCAACGCTTGGGCGCACTCAACCCGGGGTTCTTCAACACCTTTGGCATCGACCTTGAGCTTGACGGAGATCGACTGATCGTTGGACACCCCGGTGGTGGACCGCTCGGCGGCTGGGCTCACATCTACCAGCACAACGGGGCCGACTTCGTGATGTCGGCCACCCTCGCAGCAACCCAAGTGGACCCGAACGGCGGCTTCGGTCGAAGCGTCAGCATGGAAGGCTCCCGAGCTGCGGTCGGCGCCCCGGCAACGCAAATCGCCAACCAAGGGGACGGCCAAGTACACATCTTCGAGAACCAAGCTGGAACTTGGGCGGAGACTGGAGTTCTGCAAGACCCCGGCGACGGACATCACATCGCCAACCGCTTCGGCTCTGACATCGAGTTTGATGCTGGCGATCTATTTGTCACCGCCTTCGCCAGTGCCTCGGTTCGACGATTTGAAAAGGGGGCTGGCGGTTGGGAAGCAGCCCGGCGTTACACCACGTCTGCCGGGTTCTCATGGCCCTTCAGCCTAGAGCTTCGCGTGCGCGCCAACGGAGACCAGGTCGTCCTGACGGATCACCAAGGTGTGACCTTGATGGAACGCAACGGCCCGGCCAAGCTCGAGTTCAATTGCGCGGGAGTTGCCATCTCGAACGGCAGCTACTCCTTCCCGCTCTTGCTCGAGACGCGCGAGGAACTTTCCTTCACGCAGACGGAGATCCCCTTCCAGATCATCAGCGCCACGAGCCTCGGCCCGGGCGTGCTGATGTACGGGTTCAGCGCCACCAACATTCCCTTCGCGGCGGGCGGTGGCAACTTGTGCATCGCCGGACCGATCACGCGCGCGGCACTGGGCACAGGAACTCAAACGGGCGGCGGCTATCCGGAAATCAACCTGGGCTTGCAGTCCGGTCCAGTCCACAGCGGCCCCGGAAGCTTCGGCCCAGGGACAACCGTGTTCATGCAGTACTGGTCGCGGCTCCCTGGCGGCGGATCGCATCTCTCGAACTCGCTCGAGATGATCTTCGCCCCTTGAGCATCTGGGCGCGCTGAACTCTTGAAACTCCACGTGGATCCTCACGGGCACTGACTGCTGAGCGCTAGTCAGAACAGCGAGGAACAGAACAGGAGGCGTAGCATGGGATCGGGGGACGGAGTTGAGTGAGCCCCCAGCATGCCGCGATCCAATCACGGTGCTCCGCTTGCTCAGAGAAGCCCCCGGGCCCCCAGAAACCCCTCCACGGGGAATTGATGAAGTGAAAGTAAAGTCTCGCCCAGTCCTGGGTCGATGCTGCTGCGGGTAGGAATGGCGTTGGGGCGCCGGGAACAAAAGAGGGGCATGATTCAACGAAACAAGGGGCGGAACTCCGAACGCGGCGGTTTCACGCTAATCGAACTCATGATCGTGGTAGCGATCATCGCGACAGTCGCTTCTATCGGAGTTCCGAAACTCCTTTCGTCGCGTCTTCGAGCCAACGAAACCACGGTCATCGCAACCCTTCGGGCGGTTGCCAACGCACAGGCCACGGTCGGCACGGTCAACGCAATTGACACCGATGGAGACGGCAGCGGCGAGTACGGCTACTTCGGCGAGCTGGCCGGGATCGACCCCTGCCGCGTCTTCGATGTGGGATCAGGGGCGCCCGGGGTGGGTGTCGCTGGAATCGACGAACTGGACCCGACGATTCTTTCCAACGCCTTTGGCAACGTGGTGACGGATGCAAACGGCGAGGGAGTGGTCATCCGCTCCGGCTACGCCTACAAAATGTTCCTACCGGGGCCCATTTTGGCCGGGGTCACCGGCGGGCGACCGGAAGGCGCCACCGGTGGACCGAACCCGGCGCTGCTGCCAAACCCAGACAGTTCAGAGGTCGGTTGGTGCTGCTATGCCTGGCCCTTGAGCGTCAATCAAACCGGCAACCGCGCGTTCTTTATCAACCAGCAAGGCACGATCCTGCAGTTCAAGAACAACGACGAAAGCTACACCGGAATCAATGTCAGCGCGACGATCCCGAATTTCGACGACGCCTTCGTCAACGCGGGAGACATGGGGTCGGCCATCGCCACCAACGGACTTCCGTCGGTGAGTGGGCACCTCTGGACGCCGGTTCAGTAGCCACCCGAAACACCTGCGCGGAAGCGGTCAGTGAATGCAAGTTCACTGGCCGCTTCTCGTTTGGGGCAGGACGCGCAGCCACTCCTCGCAACCCGCGCCCCCAGGCCCTGGGAACTCTTCGAATGGGCGGTTAGGTTGGTGGGATCTCCTGCCCCAATCGCGCCCCATGAAATCCCGCTCACCCTGGCTCCTCGATCCCGCCGTTACGTTTCTCAACCATGGCAGTTTCGGTGGCTGCCCTGAACCCGTGCTCGAGCAGCAATCGCAACTGCGCGCTGAACTCGAGCGACGCCCGATCGAATGGCTAGCGCCGGAGCGTCGCCTAGAGCCCAAACTCGATTCTGCCCGGGAAGCGCTGGCGGCTCTGGTCGGCGCCCAGGCCCAGGACCTCGTGTTTGTGAGCAACGCCACGTCCGCGGTCAACGCGGTCCTGCGTTCGGCCATCTTCCAGGCGGGAGACGAGATCGTGTTCACCGATCACGGCTACAACGCCTGCAGCAACGTGGTGCGCTACCTCGCGGAACGCACGGGAATCGTTCCAGTCATCGCGAAGCTGCCCTTCCCGATCGCGTCCCCTGACCAAGTGGTCGATGCGCTTCAAGCGGTGCTCACGGATCGCACAAAGCTAGTCCTGGTGGATCACATCACCAGCCCGACGGCCCTGGTCTTGCCGATCGAGCGCATCGTCTCCCTCTGTCATGAGCGGGGCGTTCGCGTTTTCGTGGACGGCGCCCATGCTCCCGGGATGTTGCCCCTCGACTTGCAAGCACTCGGAGCCGACTACTACGCGGGCAACTGCCACAAGTGGCTGTGCGCACCAAAGGGCTGCGCCTTCCTGCACGTGCGAAGAGACCTGCAAGAGGAAGTGCGCCCGACCTGCATCAGCCATGGGCACAACACCCCGCGTCCGGGCCGATCTCGCTACATGACCGAGTTCGACTGGCCCGGAACCCACGACCCCACACCCTACTTGAGCTTGCCCTTCGCCATCGACTGGTTGGCGAGCCAACATCCAGAAGGCCTGCCCGGAGTCATGCAGCGCAATCGCGCCCAAGCCCTTGCGGGCCGTGATCTCTTGTGTCGCGAGCTAGGCCTCGAAGCGCCAGCTCCCGACGAGATGATTGGTGCCATCGCTGCACTCCCTCTTTCGGACGGGCCGGCAGCGGTGAAGGGATTGGATCCGTTGCATGTGCGCCTCTACGAAGTCCACAAGATCGAAATCCCCATCTCCCATTGGCCGGTGGCCGGTCGTCGCTGGATTCGGATCTCCGCTCAGCTGCACAACGACGACGCAGATTACGAGAAGCTTGTGAACGCCCTGCGGGCAGAGGGTCTGGGCTAGTTTCCATGGACGGCTCGTTCTTGGACCCCAGCTTCGGCGCGCGCCGTTCCGCGGTCGACCTGCAGCTCGACGAAGTGGAACGCCTGCGCATGGCCGGGGATTACGCTGCTGCTTTCGTACGTATCGAACGCATCGCAACGGCCCATCCCAAGAACTCCCGTGCCTTGAACGAGATGGGCGTGTGCCTACGACTCGCGGGCCATCCGGTGCAGGCCGCTCGCGAGTTCCGCAAGGCGCGCAAGATCGATCCCCAAGCAGCTGGAATCCTGGCCAATTTGGGGGGCTGCCTGCGGGACTTGGGCGAGCCCTTGAACGCGATCAAGGCCTTTCGCAAGGCCTTGGAACTACGGCCGGACTTTGTCGCCGTGCGTGCGGAACTTGGGGAGACCTACCACGGCCTAGGAGAGGTGAGACAGGCCGCGCGCTGCTACGAGCTGGCCAGTGAGTTGGATCCCCGCAGCGGGGTGTTGCTCAGCAATCTCGCATCAGCCCGCGCAGAACTTGGAGAGTTCGAACTGGCCTTGGAAGATGCGGAGCGCTGCTTCGCCCGCACCCCACAGGACCGGCGCGCCATGGCGGTCAAGTCGTTCGCCTTGCACGAGCTTGGACGGGAAGAGGAGGCCGCAAAGCTACTCGACTTCCAATGGATACGCGCCTTTCAACTGATCAGCGGGCCGGGCCACGAAGACCTAGCGCAATTCAATCGGGAGCTCTCTCGCCATGTCAGCGGACACCCCACCTTGCAGTTCGAGTTCGCGCGCTCTTCGACGGTCGCCGGCGAGCAGACGGACCATTTGCTCAGCACCCCCGCGGGCCCGGTGGACACGCTCATGGAATGGATCAAGCGCTGCGTGGCCACGTACTTGGAAGACCTCCCCAAGGACTCAGAGCATCCCTACCTTGCCCATCGCCCGCAGAAGTTCGAGTGGAATGTCTGGGGCACGCAACTGGGGACCGGCGGACATCAGGACCACCACATTCATCCGGGAGGTTGGGTCAGCGGAGTCTACTACGCGCAACTGCCGGAAGAGATCACGCAACAGCCGACGGGCCACGCGGGTTGGATTCAGTTCGGTGGAGCTCCCGAAACCTGGCCTCTCAAGCGCCAACGGCCCCTGCTAGAACTCGAGCCGCAGGTCGGCACAGTGATGTTGTTCCCGTCGTACTACTACCATCGCACGCTGCCCTTCGAGAGCACGACCAAGCGCATCAGCATCGCCTTCGATGCCATGCCAATCGGCTGACTCCGAACCCGCTCGCGGCTTAGGCCAAGCGTTGCACTTCCGCGAAAGCGGCGCGCAGTTGATCCGCGAGCGGTCCACCCACGCGCAACGCGAGGGCGGACACCAAGGTCGCGTCCTTCTCGAGGGTCCGCTCACGACCTCCCTTGAAGTTCGCCCAGACGAGGCTGGTGCAGCTGGCTTGCCGAAGCGACTCGGCCAGGCTTTCCAAGTTGTGCAGCTTGTCGGCGATCTTCACCGTGACGCTATCCTCGGTCATCTGCGGAATGTGCTCGAGCGCCCAACTCTTGCGCTCTTCCCAGGACTTCGACTTGTCCTCGGTCAGGTCGGCAACGATGTCCGCCACCTCATCGCCGAAGTCCGCGCGCAGACGCTCAGCGCTCCACTCCGCGCAGTCCTCGACCACGTCGTGCAAGAGCGCACCCTGAATCAACGTGGCGCGTGCGCCAATCGAAGACAGAATCAGTGCCATGTGCAGGGGATGCACCGCGTAGGGTGCGCCCTCACTCCCCTTCCGAGACTGGCCATGGTGGGCCTCCAGACAAACCTGAAGCGCCCTTTCGACCTCAACGGAAAAGGACATCGAGCTCGACCTAAATCTGAACCTTGAGCGGCTTGATCAAGGCGATTCCGAAGGCCATCGAGGCCAGGATGAACCAAACCATCACGCCCATGGGACCGGACAGCGGCAGCCAGCCAAGGTCCGCTTCGGGGTACAGGAAGGTCACCGACGCGAGCGGGCTGTCCGCGGGGAAGGACTCTTCCACGGGCCACAGCATCGTGATCCAGGGATCCGAGTGCCGCTCGTTTTGCAGGTAACGCAAGCTCGTCTCGCCGGCGGAGATGGTCTTCGTGAAGACCTTGTCGTCGCCGAAGCTCATCTGGATCTCATAGTCACCGGGTGCACTCGCCACGAACTCCTGAAAGGCACGGCCACGGGAGCCGCTGCGCACCAGGGGCGACGTGGTGGTCAAACCCTCGGGCCAAGTGATCTTTAGCTTGGAAGCCATCTTCTCTTGACCCGGCTTCATGACGAGCTGCAACTCGTTTCCAGCGCCGGGCAACATGGCCCCGCGCTCTTGCTCGCTCACGATCGGAACGGGATCGAACCCGTAACGCACGACGGTCTGAGCGACCACCACCACAAACAAAGGAGCCAGTGGGATGAACGGCCCGAAGTTCAGGAAGATGTACTGAACGTTGCGGATCATCACCTTGACCACCGACATGCCCACTACGGCCAAGTCGTCCTGGTAGACGCGGATCGCGATCATGTGACCCTTGATCTTGTCCTTGGCTGCCTTGATGCCCTTCTGACTGCTGATGTGCTTGAACACAATCAGGGCGATGGCCCCGAAAATGCCGCTGAGAAGGATCAACGCCATCTCGTTCCCCATCATTTCGAGGGGAGTGAGAAGGACGTCGAAGAGCTTGGTAGCCAGGCCGTTGATGGCGTTCATGCTGCGCTAACGAGAAAGGAGGGCTTGCAGGTCGGAGTGGGGATGCTGCGAAGCTCGCTCAGCTGATGTACCCGAGGCCGCGGAGCTTCTCCGTGATGTCCTCGTCGGAGTCGCCTTCTTCGAAGTTGGCGAGCTCGCGTTCGATGATGTGTGTGATGAACTCTTCGTGAGACGCGTAGCCTGCGACTTCCGCGACTTGCTTTGCGCGCTCGATGAGATCCTTGTCCAGTTTAATTTTGTTGCCGCCGCCAAACATGATTGCAGTTCCTTGGTTCGGGGAGCCCGTGGGCTCAGGGGTGATGGGCAGACGCCCAGGAGAAAAAAGTGGGTTCGACTACTTGGTCACCGGATGGCCGTTTTGACCTTTGCCCGGTTTGATTCCGTAGAAGTTGAGCAGATCAACCGTGAGGTCTTCGAGGGCGTGGAAGCCCGGCAGGACCTTGCGGTTGGTGAGTAGGATTCCGGCCACGACCTCGGGGGCCATCAGATGGTTTCCGTTGAAGGTGCCGCCGTTGTTGTCCGCGAGTACGTAGCTCGGTACACGACCGAGAGAGGAAGCGTCCGAATTCCCATAGCCAGCGTTGTAGCCGACCTGGATATCGGGGGCCTCGGCCACGCGCTCGCCAACGTAGACGTCCTTTGCGAGGTCCGCGGTGACCACGACTTGCGTGCCGTCGGTGTCCCGGATGGCTTCTAGCTTTTGCTTGAGCTCAGCGGCCAGGGCATCCGCCTCCGCGCCAGGGTTGACGATGCCGCTCTCGTCGCTGTTCTTGGTCGCGGGGTCGTCCATCTCGCGGCCTTTCATGTTCAGGTAGAGGCCATTGAAGCCCATGCCGTAGGCGCGAGTCTTGGTCCAATCGATGGTGCTGGCCGTGCCGTGCAGGGAAAAGATCGGGACGTCTTCCCCTTTGTAATTGGGATCACTCTCATCGAGTTCCGGACCTTTGCCAGCTTGGAACACGAGGTAGCCCTCTTCGTAGAGCCAGCGGTTCAGGCTGAACATGCGCCCGTAAGGGGCAAAGCCGTGGTCGCTCATCACGATGATTTGAGTGTCCTCGCCAACTCGTTCGCGAACCTTGCCGAGCACCGGGTCCATCAGCATGTAGAGGTCGTAGATCACATCCTTCCAGGTGCTGCCAGCGCGGCCGGACCACTTGGAGGAGTCCTGCTTTGCCAGCTCCTTGACCTTGGAGTGCTGCGGGTGCTTTTCATCGTGAAAGCGCCACATCATGTGGCAGTTCAGGTCCACGGTGGAGTAGTAGAAGAAGAACAGACCGCCGTCCTTCGCCATGTACTTGTCCAAGGCGTAGTCCATCATGCGCACGCGCTGGTTGTACACCAGCTTCGTTTGATCCATGAACTCGGTGTCGGAGAGCACACCCTTCTTGAGCGCGTTGACCTCTTCCGCCATTCCCTGGGTGTAGTACAGGCCGATGGCATCGACAAGCTCACCCGCTGCTTCGGGCGGCTCCGAAACGCCAGCTGCGGCGTCCTTGGGGTCGATGTTCACAGGCGAAGCGTAGAGTTCAAACTCCGGTGACATGGAGCGCAGGTAGAAACGCACGATCCCGGTCTGGTCTTGAGCGCCCAGGGGCACCGGCGACCAACTCAAGGTCATGAAGTCGCTCCACTCACCGGGCTCGAGCACGATCACTTGACCATTGCCTTCAATCGCTACGGCATTTGACTCGTGGTCCAAGTAGAAGGTCAGCTCAGTCGTGACCGCCGGGCTGCCCTTCTTGTAGGCATTCGGGGGTCCTTCGAGGCTAGTACGAATGACACCGTTCAACTCGCGAACCTGGATGTACTTGCCGCTGCCGGAACGGAAGTCGATGGGCGGATCCGTGGCGAAGACCTTGTACACGCCGTAGGCGGAATCCAGGGCGGGCGTCATCATGCCGGGGAAGGACAGGCCTTCGGCGGGCTCCACGGGGAAGTTGGCGGGCATGCGCCAAACGTCTGCTGGAATGCCCTTCTTCGCCATGGTCACCCAGAACGACTCGCCGGTGCGGTTGGATTCGCCACCACCCGAAAGCGGCAGTTGCCAGTCACCCCACAGGGGCAGGTTGTTGGCTTCCTCGATGGTCACGTTCCCGGGAATCCCTTCGCGGGTCGTGCGGTTCGCGTGGATGAAGTCATAGATCCCGTGGCCGCCAGGGTTGCGGCCAGTGATGAAGTTCGACCAAGCCACGGGGCTCTGGGGTGGAACCGAAGTTCCCAAGGAGTGAATCCCGCCCTCGTCCACCAAGCGCTTGAAGTTCTTCATCTTGTCGGGGAAGCGTTCGATCGCCTCCGCCAAGATCTCCGGATCCATGCCGTCGATACCGAGCACGACCATGCGCGGGTGGGTCGGGTTCTGCACTTCCGTCGTCTCGCCAGCGGGCGCCAGGCTGGCCGGCCCTTCGACGGCTGGCCCTTCGATTCCGAAGGCCAGGCTCGCGCTAAGCGTGAGCGCGATCACCCCCAGAACAGCGGCGTTTTGAATTCGGCGCTTCATCAGTTGCTCTCCTTCGAACCAGCCTTCGCGCCGGTCTTTGCGTTGGGGTTGAACAGTGGTTTCCCCTGCATATAGGCGGGAATGTCGCAGCCGAAAAGGTCCAACATGGTGGGCGCCATGTCGATCAGTTCGGGGCTTTCGGCGGGAACCTTGCGGTTGCACCAGAACACGCCCGGCACCAAGCGCGGGTCGACGCAGTGATCGCCAGACCAGGACTTCGTGTTGTTGGAGAAGGTCTCCGCGGCCACGGCGCCAGTGGCGCAATCCCAGGAGTGGCGGAAGCCACGGTGGTAGCCGATCAAGAGGTCGGGCGCAGCGTCCGCGTAAGGACCACTGTGAATCTCGCGGGTGATGAAGGCTTCCTTCACCACGGACTTGTTGTCTTCCCCGGGGTCGGTCAGCTTCTCCAGCTTGGCCTTCAACTCGGCGCACAAACCGGGCATCTCTTCCTTGGAAACAATGCCCTGGGCCTCGCGACCCTTGCGGTTGATGAAGATGCCGGTGAGTCCCAAGGTGAAGGCTTTCGTCTTCTCCCAATCGACCTGCGCCAGGTAGTTGCCAGACGTCTCGTGGCCTTCCTTCAGGACGAGGTAGCCCTCTTCTTTGAGCCAAGTGTTGAGGTTCACGCCGCGCCGGAAGTTGGTGAAGCCGTGGTCCGAAATCACCATCAGGATGGTGTCCGGATCGTCGCCGATCTTCTCTTGCACTTCGGCGATGAAGTCATCCATCTTGCCGTAAAGCTCGGGGATCACGTTCTTATGGATCTCAGTGTCCTTGCCCTCGTTGGCTGGGTGCGTGGGATCCAGGTAGCGATAGAACATGTGGCTGATGCGGTCCGTGGTGTCGAACACGACGGTGGCAAAGCCCTTCTTGGTCTTCGCGATCACGTCCCAGAGCATCGTCTTGCGCTCTTCAAAGATCAGCCAAGCCTGCTTGAGGAAGGCTTCCTCGTCGACCACGCGCTCGTTCAGCGCCCAGGTGTCCTCAGCCAGACCCAAGGTTGAGTAGGGACCGAAGAGCTTCGCCAGATAGATCGAGTACACGAACGGGTGCGAAATCGGCATCGCCGGGGAGTCCGGGTCGATATTGATCGGAGTGGCGTAGATGCCCACGTCATCCCCTTCCCAACGGTGCAGGTAGAGACGCACGATACCAGTGACCCCTTTGAACGGCACGCGCATCCAAGGGGTGTACTCGCGGTAGCCGACCGTGTAGCTCTCGTCGCCGATGGTGAACGTGCCTTCGCGCTTGGCTTCGTCGAGCTCCAACTTGAAGTCGACCTTCATGCGGTTGCCGTCGGCGCCGGGTGGGCCGGTCAACTTGGACTCGATGACTCCGCCCTTGAGCGTGACCGTGTAGTTCTGACCGCCGAACTGGATGCCACCGGTGGCCTTCTTTGTTGAGTAGAAGGCGAAGGAACCCTGGGTTCCTTGAATGTCCGGCACGCACATGCCCGAGAGCAGCGTTCCGTTCTTGAACTTCTGGGGCGGGAAAGTGATCGGCACACGGATGATCGAGGACCACACGTTGTTGGCGCCCAAGAGCTTCCAGAAGGGCTGGCTCTTCTGCAGGAACCGATAGAAAGCCTTCGACCCGAAAGGGATCTTCGCAAAGCCCAAGTTGATGCTGCGCGGGGTGGTGCCCACCTCACTGGAGGACAGCACCGGCAGGTACGAACATGGGTCACGGGTTAGGAAGTCGTAGATGTTGTGGCGGGAGGCGTCCACGCCAGTCGCATAGGTCGACCAGGCCACAGGCGAGATCGAGGGGCACGCGGTCGCTAACGGTGAGAAGTGGCCCTTCTCGGCCAGCTTCTTGAAGTTGGGCATGCGGCCCTCGTCCATGTACTTCTGCGCCAGGCCAGGATCGAGTCCATCGAGACCGATGACGATGACGCGCTTGACCTTCGCCTTGCTCTTGCCCATGGAGGTCACGAGCTTGAACACCGCCTTGATCGGCCAGATCATGATGATGCCGAAGGCCAGGAGGAAGGTTCCGAGCAGCACCAGCACGGATCCGGCGGCAGCCATTCCAGCGCCCGGACCGATGTAGGCCAGAGCGGGCTGAGAGGCGCCGACCAAGACGAGGGCGGAGAGAAGAATGCGTTGCAGGGCGCTGGGTCGAATCAACATACGGGAGATCGGGGCGAGTCGAGGGGGGTCCAGTCTCAAGTCGCTGGCAGGCCTAGGTTTTTGTCGGGGGCGGCCTAGATGGAGATCGGTCGTCCAGTGAATGCCCTGGGGTCAAAATGTGCTCTGAGCCCGAAGAGCGGCGAAATAGTATACGAGCAGAATCCGGGGCAGGGCGAGTTCCGGGCCGGTAGCGTGCGTTCTCGAGCACCTTTTTTTGGCCGAGGAACGGGCCAAGTCGCCCTTCCCTACATCGACAAGGCCTGTTTTGGCGAAGAGGGCGGTCGCTTGCCACCCTCCGCGCGCCGGATTCACACGGGAGCTTCGCCCACTAGGATGCCTGCTGGAAGCACCACAGCTGGACATCCATGGGCCCCGCCGGCCGACAGGCAGTATGTCGCCCCCAAATAGCGCCAAGGAGACACCAAATGGAACTCAAAGAGAGCCTATTTGGCAAACCGAAGGATGTAGTTCTGTTCGAGAGCCTCCAAGGGATGGTCATTCAGGAATGTGAACCCAGCGTCCTCAATTTCCTTCTGAAATACCTCCTTTGGAGCCCGGACGTGACCCAATAGCCACTCAGCTGAGACCCCTGGAATGCGATCAAAGTCGACCAGGATGAGCTGCCCTCCAGGCTTAAGAGCGGCCAAAATTGTGCTCAGGCTGTTTTTCGGGTACTCAAAGTGATGGTAGGTGTCACAGAGGAAGACCATGTCCACGGAGCCTGGGGGCAAGTTCACGTCTTTCTCCCCACAAAGTACCGTCTCCAGATTGTCGAGCCCTCGCTCGGCTGCCCCCGACTTGATGTGCTCCAGGAGAGTCTCGTTGATATCGACCGCGTAGACCTTCCCCTCCGGACCCACCATGCGGGAGAAGAGATGGCTCATGAAGCCCGACCCGGCCCCCACATCGGCGATCACGGAGCCAGGACGCGGGCCGGCCACCGCGCCGATCAGTCCTCGGTGCACGTAGATCTCGCGGCTCTCGGTTTCGAGCTTCCCGATCAAGGGGTCGATGTCGGAGCTGCGCCAGGAGTCGTTGATGCCTGGCTTGACGCTGGACTCAGCGGCTAGCTCGTCAACCGGGAGGGTCTGCACTCCTGGGCTGGAGCAGGAGGCCAGGGTGCACAGGAGAAAGGAGAGGAGGAAGCGCATGGGTGGGATCGGGCAAGAGGTTCGAGGGAAGTAACCGGAAGGAGCATAGCACCTCATCCCCCGAGCACCTTGCTAGGCTGTTGGGCCCTCCAGCCTAATTCAACGCCATGACTCGATCTCTCTGCCTTCTGAGCACCGTCCTTCTCGCCCTTGCGCCCCTCAGCATTGGCCAAGACCACGGCCTCGCGGACCTCGGCCCGCGCACTTCCGGCAGGCCGATCCCCCCGGGTCAAACCTGCTATGACGTCCTGCATTACGGGCTCACCCTGAAGGTCGACCCCGAGACGCAGACCATCGACGGGAGCGTGCGCATGACGGCCCGTTGGCTGCGGCCCAGTGACCACATCGTGCTCGACTTGGACGACCACCTCAGCACCAAGAGGGTGGCCCTCGTTGCTGCCAATGGAACCGAGATCAATCCGGGGCTCGACCTGCCCTTCAAGCACCTGGGCCGTGAGATCCGCATCTCGGTAGACAGCGCGTTCGAGGCGGCCGAGCTGGCCCCTTCCCAGGAGTTCGCCCTGATCATCGAGTACGGCGGCAGCCCGCGAGTCGCACCGCGCCCGCCGTGGGATGGGGGCTTCCAATGGAGCACCACCACCGACGGCAAACCCTGGATCGCGACCAGTTGCCAGATGCAGGGTCCCGACCTGTGGTGGCCGTGCAAGGACCAACCGGACGACGAGCCCGAGAGCATGGACATCCACATCACCGTCCCCGACGGACTGATCTGCGCGAGCAACGGCCAACTGGTGAACTCCGTAGCGCAGGAGGGTTGGCGCACGTTCAACTGGCGCGTCAACACTCCGATCAACCCCTACGGCATCGCCTTGAACATCGGGCCCTACGAACTTCTCTCCCGAGAGGTGGAGAGCGTGGCCGGCGACCGCTTCAGCATCAAGTACTGGGTGCTTCCGCAAAACCTGGAGAAGGGCAAGGTGCTCTTCGAAGACATCGTGCGTCAGACGCGCTGGTTCGAGGAAACCTTCGGTCCTTATCCGTTCCGCGGAGACAAGTACGGTGTCGTCGAGACTCCGCACCTCGGCATGGAGCATCAGTCGATCATCGCCTACGGCAATGAGTACCGCGGCAACCCTTGGGGTGCGGACCAGGGCTTTGACTTCCTGCATCACCACGAGATGGCGCACGAGTGGTGGGCCAACTTGGTCACCTGTCGCAACTGGAAGGACTTCTGGATCCACGAGGGCTTCGCCACCTACGCGCAGTCCCTGTACACCGAGTCCCTCAAGGGCCCGATCGCCTACCGTCAACGCATGAGCGAGATCCGGCGCGGTATTCGCAACCAAGCTCCAATCGCACCGCGCCAGCCCATGGCCACCGCCGACATCTACTTTGGAAGCGCAGGCGGCGACATCTACAACAAGGGCGCTTGGGTCATGCACACCCTGCGTTGGCTCGTGAACAACGACAAGGACTTCTTCCACATGATGCGGCGTATGGCGTACCCCGATGAGCGGCTCGAGCAGACGACGGACGGCAGCGCTTGTCGCTTCACGGACACCGAAGAGATCCGCTCGATTGCCGAGAAACACACGGGGCTTGAGCTTGCTTGGTTCTTCGAGGCGTACGTGCGCACGGGTCCCCTGCCGAAGCTGGAAGACAAGCGCGACGGCGACAGCCTGAGCCTGCGTTGGTTGAACCCTGCAGGAGAGCCTTTCGACTTCCCGCTGCCCGTCGAGCTTCAACTCGATGGCAAGATGCGCCGCATCTCCATGCTCGGAGGCAAGGCCACTGTCGACGTGAAGGGAATCGAGAGCATCGTGATCGACCCGCACTCCTGGCTCCTGAAGGAAGAGACGCGAGCGAAGCGCAAGCCGGACCAAAACCACTAGGCTGGGCATTCCAAGCGAATCACCAACATGCTTGCCCTTCTGGAAGAACTCGACGGGCCGCAAGTGGACTGGCGGCCTGTCGTCGCGCTGTTCATCTTGTGGACCCTCGTTTGGTATTGGATCAGCAGCTTCCTGCGCAAGCGGCTCGAGGCCTTGCCAGCTGAGAGCCGCAAGCTAGCTCCCTGGGTCGCGTACCTCTTGATCATCCCCGGGGTCAATCTGCTCGCGAACTTCATCGTGTTGATCGGCACCGCCCAGTCCTACACGAAGTCCTTCGAGGCTTTCGGACGCGAGCTACCAGGCAGGGAGTCAGGCAGTCGAGAAGCCGCCCTTTACGGCATCTTCTTCTGCTTGGGCGTCTACCCCATGGATACGGGCTTGCAGGGCATCATCTGGTTCATCGCTATCGGTTCGATCACGCTCTACCTCTTCAAGATTCACTCCCTCGCCCAGCGCTTCGCCCGCATCAAGATCAACGCGTGAATCAAGCCATTGACCCCTACGACCCAGAGCCGTTCCGCGCTCTGGGTCATCAGTTTGTCGACAAGATCGCGGATTACTTGCAGCGCTGCCACGACGTCATTCCGGGAGAGCATGACTCCTTTCCCGTGCTGGACGTGCGCCGACCGGAAGACTTGGAGCAAGCGTTCGAGTCTCCGCTTCTCGCCCATCCAGAAGGGCCCGAAAGGGATCGCTCTCACGACTTGCTGGATGCCATCCTCGCTGCCAGCAACCATCTCCATCAAAGGGGCTACGTAGGCCACCAGGTTGCTGCTCCCCTGCCCGGCGCCATTCTGTGGGACATGCTGAGTTCCCTCATGAACAACGGCATGGCCGTGTATGAGATGGGACAACTGCAAACCATTCTCGAACGCCGTTGCGTGCGGTGGATGGCGGAGAGAATCGGCTACGGGCCCGGCGCTGGTGGCCTCTTGACCTCGGGCGGCTCCCTCGGAAACCTAACGGCGCTGTTGGCTGCACGGCAACACATGACCGGATCCTGGGATGGCGGCTTCGAAGAGAGCGGCCAGCTCGCGGTGTTCGTCTCCGCTGACGCGCACTACTGCGTTGCGCGCTCCATGCAGATCATGGGCCATGGCAAGGACAGCGTCGTGCGCGTCCCCGTGGACGCCAAGCATCGCATGCGTACAGAGCTCTTGCCGGAACTCTTTGAGGCAACCGTTCAAGCAGGGCGCCGGCCCATGGCCGTGGTCTCCTCTTCCTGCGGCACGTCCACCGGCGCCTTCGACAATTTGCAAGCCATTGCAGACTTCTGCGAAGAGCGCGAACTCTGGCTGCACGTGGATGGAGCCCATGGTGCCTCGCACCTGCTAAGCGCTAAGCATCGTCACACATTGGAAGGCATCGAGCGCGCCCACTCCGTCGTCTGGGATGCCCACAAGCTGATGCTCCTCCCCGCTTTGATCACCGGCGTCATCTTCCGCGAACAACAACACGCTGCCAGCAGCTTCGCCCAAGAGGCCAGCTACCTATTCGAAGACGCCAGCGCTGCCTACGACCTGGGTCACCGAACCTTGGAGTGCACCAAACGCGCCATGGGCGTCACCCTGTACGCGAGCCTCTCCACCTACGGCACCGAGGTCTTCGCACGCAACGTGGAGTTGACCGTTGGCCTGGCCCGCGCCTTCGCAGACCACTTGGAAACCTGCACCGACTTCCGCCTCGCCCTGCGTCCCGAAACGAACATCGTCTGCTTCCGTTATGAGCCGGGTAACGTCGAGGGCGCGCAACTGAACGCCCTGCAGGATTCTCTGCGCAAGCGAGTCGTGCGTCAGGGTCACCACTATCTGGTGCAGACGCGCTTGGACGGAGACCTGTACCTGCGCACCACTTTGATGAATCCCCGGACGAAGCTAGAGGACCTCCAGCAGCTCCTGGATCAGCTGCGCGGGCTCCACTCACAAAAGTAAGAAGAAAGCGGTCGCGGGGCATTCCATGGGGTCCATCCGCTTCCGAGAATGACGCCCATGTTCCGTTCCTGCATCCCCCAATCACCACTCGGCCGGCTCGTCGGCTTCTTGTTGCTCGCGTCATGGCTACTCGGAGCTGCCGTTCCCTGCTTGTGGGACTACGACACGCTCCAGCAAGAACGCTCGCGCTTCCCCACGGCCCTCGAGCTGATCACCGGTCAGTTCCCGCGACACTCGGAGAGCTACTACCGCTGGCGCATCGAGGATCGCGAAGCGCGCATGGCCGCCGGCGAACGCACGCCCGAGATCTTCGATGACATCGCCGTGGCCCATTCCAAACTCGGGGATGACAAGCGCGCCATCGCGCTCATGGCCGAGAAGGAAGCTCTGCACCCGGGTCTCTACGAGACGATCGCCAACTTGGGTACCTTTCACATCCACGCGGGAGAGCTGGAGAAGGGCGCGGACTACATCGTCAAGGCCATCCAGATCAATCCCGATGCGCACTTCGGCCGCGAGATCTATCAGGAGCTCATCGTTCGCTACGTGTTGGCACAGCGCGCAGAACGAGGAGCTTCCGCACTGCCCCTGGACGCATCTCCCACCTTCCAAGGCAATCACAAGGCCCGCGGCTTTTGGAAGTTCATCCTCGACGATCGCAAGGTGAGCAAGGGAGGCCAAGAGGAAGAACTCGTGCGCGCTTTGCGTGGAGTCATGGGCATGCTGCGCTTTGGCAACCACGACTCCCCGGTGTTGCTTGAGGCCCTCTCCGATCTGCTGCTCGCCGACAGCGCCAACGACGCGAAGCGGCTCGCGACGCGCGCGTTGCTGAAGGCTTCCTACGAGACCCCTGACGAACAAGCCCGGCACATCTACCGCTCCAAGGCTGCCTCTTTGCTGCAAACGGGCATGCAAACGCCCTCCCCGAGCATCAACAAGACCCTCCCGTTGGAAGAACTCGAGAAGACCTTCCAGGCCGAGCTCGTGCACGCCAAGGGTTGGTGGGCGAAGCTAGAGGCACAGGAGCAGTTCTGGATCAAGGAAGGCGCCGACGTGGATGGTCGCTTCGCCGATGTCTACTTCTCCGATCGAACCCACACCATCGATGATGGCAGGGGCCGCTATGGAGCCATCACGAATTACGGGAAGTGGGCCGCCGGGGTGCTCGTCGCCCTCGGGGTCGTCCTCGCGGGCACGCTCGTCATGCGCAAGTAGCCGAGCGCGCCGCACGTTTCAATACGAAGAGGCCCCGGTCAGCACAACGGCTGAGCGGGGCCTCTTCTTTGGCGTAGCGCCAACTAGCAAAACTAGTTGGGCAGCAGGCCCTCGGAGGCCAGGTAAGCCAGGATGACTTCCGCGGACTCTTCGATGGACTGCTTGGAGGTGTCGACGGTGACCTCCGCGTTCTCGGGAGCTTCGTAGGGATCGCTGATCCCGGTGAAGTTCTTGATCTCGCCGGAGCGGGCTTTCTTGTAGAGGCCCTTGGTGTCGCGCTCTTCCACGGTCTCGAGGGGCGCGAAGACGAAGACCTCGACGAACTTGGCCGTGGTCATGTCGCGCACCTGCTGACGCACGGAAGCGTAGGGAGAGATCGCCGCAGTGATCGCGCCGCAGCCGTTGCGCGAAAGCAAGTTCGCGACGTAGCCGATGCGGGTGATGTTCGTGTCGCGGTCTTCTTTCGAGAAGCCGAGTCCTTTCGAGAGGTTCTGACGAACCTCGTCGCCGTCGAGAACCTCGACCTTGACGCCGCGCTCCTTCAGAATCGGAGCGAGGTACTCAGCGAGGGTGGACTTGCCAGCGCCGGAAAGACCGGTGAACCAGAGGGTGAAGCCTTTGTTTTCCATTGGAATCAGTTGAAATCTATCGTTCGAAAAAGGGGTGGTCGTGGGGACTCGCTGGGCTCAGCGAATCTTGCCTTCGAAGTAAGGAACCTCGAAGCATTTCTCATGCATGATCGGGCCGTGGCCGAAGTAGCCGGCCTCACCAAAGAGCTCGCCATGGTCGGCGGTCACGATGATGTGCGTGCCCTTGGGAACCATGTCGTACAGCTCCTCAAAGACATCGTCCAAGTAGCGCACGGTGTCGATCTGACGCTCGCGCAGTTCGTCTAGCTTGTCTTGGTCGAAGAACTTGAAGTCCTCCTTGAAGTCGCCGCCGGACTCAGCGATCTGATCGTTCATCTTGCGGAAGACTCCGTTCACGCCACTGATGCGCGGCCACATGGAGGAATCCTCGTCGGGCTTGGCATAGGGGTAGTGGGTCTCGCCGATGTTGAGCAGATAGAACGACGGGCGATCCGAGTCGAACTTCATGGTGGGCAGGATGGCCCGCATGTCGTTGTGGCTGTCCATCAACTTGAAGTCGTCGAAGGCGCGGTTGATGCCCGTCTTCGGGTTCAACACGGGCAAGGAGACGCGCGCGCAGGTCTTGTAGCCGAGTTGGTTGCGCAGGAGCTCCGGGAACCAAAGCCCGGGAACCATCTTGGCGAACTCGATGCCCTTGGCACCCAAGCGGTCGTTGTAGTTGAAGAAGTCTTCCTTGTAGTACTCGGAAGCGTACACGTTTTGAGGAGACGTGTGCGGCAAGAGACCGGTCAACAAGTTGTAGTGAGACGGTGCCGTCCAAGAAGCGTAGGTGTAACGCTTCTCGACCTTGCCACCCGAAAGCTTCGTGATGACCTTCGACTCCGCAGCCATGAAGCTGTCGTAGCGACAGCTATCCAGGATCACGATGATGAAGTTGTTCTCAGCCTGAGGATCGGGGTGCGGCGGAAGCATACCGGGGCGCATGAGGGGGCGCAGCGGCGGCCGCTTGGCCGGCTCAGTCTTTTTCTTCTTGAAGGCGTCAAACAAGCCCATGGTCGTTCTCCTGGCGATTTTCTAACGAGTGAAGAGGGGGGATAGCCACAGCCCAGATGACGCACCAGCGTCACCCGGGCCACAAGTAGCGCTAGTTGTTGGCCTTGTAGTAGGCGACCAAGATCTCGGCGGTGCTCGGACGCATAATGCGCGCGTCGGGCAACTCACCGCTGGTCAGGATCGAACGCACCTTGGTGCCGGAGATGAACACCGAGGTGTTCTCCTTGTTCTCTTCCATCAGACCAACGCGACCGATCTCCTCAAAGAAGGCGGCGAAGCCAACGTTGACGGTCTTGATCTGCAGGTCGCCTTCGAGGTTGTCGAAGATCTCCTGTGCGTCGAAGTCACCCCAAATGGCGGTGCCGTCGGCGAAAGGTGCGTCCGCGTGCTTGCGACCGATGATGAAGTGGGTGAAGCCCAGGTTCTGACGGTAGATGGCGTGCATGACGGCCTCGCGCGGGCCGCCGTAGTACATGCGCATGTCGAGACCCACCAGGTGCAGGTTGTCGTTCAGGTCCTGACCCTTGGACTTCCATAGCTCCTCGTCCATGTCGCCATCACCGAGGTGACGACCAGCGATCAGGGACTCGTAGGTCTCCATGCGGGTCGAGGCCGGAATGTCGTCGCCCTTGAGCTGACCGACGAGGGGGTTCAGGATCACGCCGGTCTTCTTGCCGCTCTCGCGCAGGATGACTTCAGCTCCGTACACCAAGGCGTACTCGTGGGCGCGGTGCAGCGGGTTGCGGGTCTGGAACGCGACACTCTGCTCGAAGCCATTGCTCTCGATCAGCTTGCGGGTTTGCGCTGGGCCCATGACGCGGTCAGCGAAGGCGCGCTCGTCCGTGAAGGCAGTCAATTCGATGTCGCCACCGACCAGCTTGGAACGATCGTCGCCGAGCCACAGGTTGGCACCCGGGTGATCCGTGCGCTCGGTGCCATAGACCTTCTGGATGAAACGAGCCTTGTCCCAGTCGTAGACCGAGCTGACCGTCAGCGTGCCGAAGAGCTTGCCGCCGGCGTAGAGACCGACCTTGTCGCCGACCTTCAGGCTTTTTGCTTCCGCGTCCGTAACGGGCAACATGATCGGAATCGACCAGGCCCATTTCTTGCCATCGCGCTCGATGTAGAGGTTGTCGAGGACGCTGTTGAAGTCCGTCTCGTTCATCGGGCCCGTGATCGGGCTCAAGGTGCCGTCCGCGATGCGGTACAGGCTGGTCATGTCGGTCTCGTTGACCTCGACCTTGGCAAGGCCGGCCCAGTCGGCGCCAGCTTCGGAGACAATGCGGTTGACGGGCTGGCTAAGGCCGCCGTGAACGGGGGTGGTGATGGCAGTCGTGGAAGACATGTCGATTGGGTCGAAGTGGGTTGGGGCTACAGGTAGCCCAGGTTCTTGAGCTTGCGCTTGATGTCATCGAGTTCATCGGAGTCGAACTCGGTGGTTTGAGTGGTGTCGGCTTCCCCCATCAGGTCCCGCAGGACGTAGACGATGAAGTCTGTCGGGGAGTTGAAGCCGGAGTCCTCGACCACTTGCTGGATCTTCCGATACAGCGGTCGGGGAATCTTGACGGTGACTTTGCTCTCGCGCACGACGGATATGGGGGTAGAAGTTAGGAGTGCTGATTCGGGGCGCCAGGTACACGAAAGGCGGTCGACCAGTGATTCGACCGCCGCTTTGACCCGGACTCCGATTGGAGCAACACTCCAATGACACTCCAATAGTAGCCCGATTGGAGTGTCATGAGAGCCTCCTCGGGCAGTTCTTCGACTGAAATGCCCCGCCTCTGCAGGATTTCCGGCCCAAATGTAGCCGGGACAAGGATTTGGGTTGATTCTAGATCTGGCGCGTCCAACTCACAGCTCGACGAACCCCTGCGTATCTGTTGCTCTCCCAATCGGCTAGCCACTGCCTGCTCCGAGAGCCGATCCGCTATCATCTCCCCCCTCAAATCGCCTGCGACCGGCCGACCAGACCCCCATCGACACACCAAAATGCGACTCACCAGCCTCCTCTGCACCTCTCTATTGCTCCTCGTTGCCAGCTGCGGCGGCTCCGACGGCGGCGCGACTGCAGCCCTCAACTCGGGCTACACCTCTCTCAACGCCGGCAACCACCAGGATGCCCTGGGTCACTTCGAGACCGCCTTGGCAATTCTGAAGTTCGCGGACGACGACTTCCTGGGGGCCAAACTCGGCCAGCTCCAGGCCCTGGCCAATCTCGATGCGGACAAGACCAAAACCACTCTCATGGCGGTGCCAAAGGAGGCGGGCATTGAAGCCAAGGACTACCGCAGCATTGTCACCGAGCTCTCCAAATCCGCCAATGCCCTCGCCACAGATGGTGAAATGGACAAGGCCACCAAATCGATCACCGTGGCGATTGCGATCCTGACCGAAGGCAAGGGTACGTATCCCGAATACGAGGGTTGGGACAAGCTAATCCAGCAAACCGGCGCGCAAGCAGAAACCCTCGGCGACCCGGCCGCTCTGGAGGCCCTGAAGGGCCTGGGCTATACGGGCGACTGATCGCCCCTCTTTGACGGCGCGCCATGGGAACACTCCATCCCGGAGGGTGTCCTAGGGCGCGCTGCCAACGACCTTGAATGCTTCCCCGCTCGCCATTTGCTCGTCCCCGAAGCTCCATGTCTTTCCGCCCCCTGCTCTGTACCTCCCTCTTGCTCTTCGCTACCAGCTGTGGCGGATCTGAGGTGAACGCCAACGCCGCGCTCGACTTGGGATTCGATTCCCTGACTGCCGAGGAATACGACGACGCTCTAATGCACTTCGAGACTGCCCTCGCAAGCCTCGCCCCCGGGGATGAGAACTACCTGGGCGCCAAGTTGAACCAAGTGAAGGCCCTGGCCTTCATCGATCCGGAGCGCGC
Source organism: uncultured bacterium (assembly GCA_937905825.1). Classification (GTDB taxonomy): domain Bacteria; phylum Planctomycetota; class UBA1135; order UBA1135; genus JABACD01. Next base: position 9,327 of record CALCXM010000071.1, on the reverse strand, counting down.
AAAGGCCACCCTGTTGGGCATCCCCGAGAATCTGGGAGTTCGCCCGGGCGACTACCGCATGATTGTTGGAGAGCTGACCACTTCGGCTGAGGCTCTCACAAAGAAGGACATGGAAGACCTAGCGAATCAGTCCATGGAGGTCGCCGTGCAGATCCTCCACGCTGGCTCCGAGACCTTTCCGGAATTCGGGGGCTGGAACGAACTCGTCAAGATCACGGGGAAGAAGGCAGAGTCCCTCGGTGCATCCGAGGCGCTCAGCGGCCTAATAGGCCTGGGTTACGCTGGCGACGGGAACGAATAGCCCAGCTCGATCCCACTCACGAACAAGCGCGCCGCGCAGGCCACTCGGTCTGCCCGGCGCGCTTGTTTCTTGGAACGCGGGGAGGCAGCCCTGACTGGCGTGAGGACAGGTGCGTGGACCTCCTGGGGTCCACAATTCGGGAGAACGCGCAAATCTCCGCATCGGGCCCCCAAGCATGCCCTTCGCCCGTTACATAGGAAGGTCTCGCGGGGGCTCTATCGCTCAGCAGGAGCCCTGTCCTAGGACCACACACTTCAGTGAGGAGAATCATGAGAGCAACAAACTCGGCACTGCCACTCGCCTTGATCGCGCTACTTGGGAACTTCGCAAGCGGGCAAACCGTCTTGCACACCTACGTGGAGAGTGAGCCTTCCGCCAAAGCAGGGAGCTCGGTCGCCATCTGGGAAGACTTGAACGGCGACGGTTACTTGGAATGGCTGATCGGCGTTCCCGACGGGGATGGAATTGGAACAGACTCCGGACGCATCCTGGTCAAGTCTGGCTTTGACAACAGCCTGCTCAACACCCTTCAAGGTCCACAAGCCGGCGCTAGGTACGGGCAAGCACTCGCCAACGTGAAGGACCTCGATGGAGATGGCGTCGATGACCTGGCCGTTGGAGCCTCGGGCATGGGGACGGTGTTCGCGTACTCCGGAGCAACCGGCGCGCTACTTTGGAGCACCACGCATCCGACCATCGCAACCTTCGGCTGGGCAGTCAGTGCAGCCGGGGACGTCAACGCGGACGGGACCCCCGACGTGGTCGTCGGAGAAGGAAGAGGACCCTCGGCAGCCCAGGCCGTCGTGCTCTCGGGGACGACAGGAGCCATCATCCTGTCCTACGCATTCCAGGCTTCCTGGGCCGAGGGCATGTCCGTCGCCGGAGTCGGCGACGTCAACTCGGATGGCCACGATGACATCGCAGCGGGGCGCACTCGTATCCTCGACACGGGCACGGCCCATGTCATCGACGGTGCGACGGGAACGATGCTCTACGATCTCACCCAATCCCTTGGCTTTCAAGCGATTGGAGCCTCGCTTTGTGGCCTGAACGACATCGACGGAGACGGGGTGCCGGACTTCGCGGCGGGAGACATTTGGGAGCTCTACATCGCTGGAGGCCCCGGCTATGTCTACGTCTTCTCCGGCGCAACCGGATCGTTGATTTGGACCTTCGCCAAGTGGGGCACAAACGAACTAGGAACGAGCATCGCCAACGCTGGCGACGTGGACAACGATGGCTTCGACGACCTGATTGTCGGCGACTCCTACAGCGCGGAGGTCCACCTGATTTCCCCGAAGCGCCAGTGCGAGCTCTTCAAGCACTCCGCCTACCCGACGATCGCGAACTTTGGAACGAGCGTGGCAGGTGGCAAGGACATCGACGGCGATGGCTACTTGGACTTTGTGGCGGGCGGCGCCTGGAACTACTGGAGCCCGCACTTCAACAACCCATCCGGTGCTCGACTGTTCACTTATGGCCTGTGGCCCGATGCGGTTTACAACTACTGCGCAGCGGTCGCCAACTCCACGAATCAACGGGCGAAAATGGCCTGGCAAGGCACGACCTCCATCGCGAACAACAACTTCCGACTGAGTGCGTCCAAGTGCCCCGCGAACAAGTTCGGGCTGTTCTTCTACGGAAGTGCTGCAACCGAGCTGCCCGTCGGGGACGGACACCTTTGCGTTTCGGGAGGTCTCTACCGCACGGCAGTGGTGAGCACGGGATCCACCGGAACCCCGAGCCGCACCCTAGACTTCACGAACCCGCCTCAAGCAGCGGCGCAGATTTCCGCGGGGGACACGTGGTACTTCTCGTTCTGGTTCCGCGACCCAAGCGGCGGTCCCGCCGGCTTCAACTTCGCCGACGGACTGCGCGCATCGTTTTGCCCCTAGGCGTCTTTGGCCAAGGTGCTCGCGCACCTGACCAGAGCCCCCTACTCCCCGCCGAGTAGGTCTCCGAGGAAGCCCGCTCCGCCGCGCTTGACTTGGCCCTTTCCGCCGCCACCGGCCGCGTGCATGACGCGCGCGGCGAAGCGCGAGAAGGGCGTCGTTTGAATGTAGATTCTGCCTGGCCCGCGCAAGACCGCGTAGAACAGACCCTCGCCGCCGAACAGCATGGACTTCACGCCCTTGATGCGCTGGATGTCGTAGTCGACGGTGCCTTGGAACGCGACGATGCAACCCGTGTCCACGCGCAACTCTTCCCCCGCGGCCAGCTGGCGTTCGATCACGTACCCGCCCGCGTGAATGAAGGCCAGTCCGTCGCCCTGCAACTTCTGCAGGACGAAGCCTTCCCCACCAAAGAAGCCCGCGCCCAAGCGCTTGGTGAAAGCAACACTGACCTCGATGCCGTGGGCAGAGCAGAGGTACGCGTCGCGCTGACAGAACATCACCCCTTCGGACAGGTTGACCGGAATGATCTTCCCGGGGTACGACGCAGAGAAGCCGACCTTCGCGCGCTGACTGCCGCGGTTCTCAAAGGTCGTGACGAAGAAGCTCTCACCCCCCACCATACGCTTGAGTCCACTCATCAAGCCGCCGCCGGTGGTCGTCTCCATGTGCAGCCCCGACTCCAAGTACATCATGGCACCGGGCTCGGCACGCACGGCTTCGCCGGGATCAAGGGTGATGTTGACTGCTTGGAAGTCGTCGCCAACGATTTCGTAATCGACTTGGTCGGCCATGGGGAGGCTCCTGTTGGGAAGGTGGAACGGGGTGTGCGGGGCGCCAGAATACTGCCATGGCGCTTTCGGGGCCACGTTCATGCACTTGCCCCGAACAATTCAGAGGATTCCGAACTCTTCGGGGCAAGTCGATTGTTTTGCCTGGGCGACGCCCGGCGCTCTGAGCCTACTTCAGCTTTTCCCAGAACTCCGCGGGCATGTCGTGGGCGATCTTGAGGGCACCATTGGCTCCGCCGTACATGGGCTCCTCGATCAAGAGCACCTTGCCGCTGCCGAGCAGACGATGCATCTCCAACTCGATCGCCGTGTCCAAGGCCTTGATCTGGCTGCCGCCGCCGGCGAGCAACACGCGATCTTTCAAGCGCTGCTGGAACTCGGGATCAAAGGAGCCGATTAGCTTGCCGAGGCCTTCGACAATTGGTGGCACGATCGATCTGCATGCGCCGGTGACCTGTTCGGTCACATCGAACTCGGTCGGCTTGCCATTCACCGGCAGGCTCACCTTGATCGGGCTGGGCCTTTCGGCGACCGTCGAGTGACGCTCCTTTATCTGCTTGATCATCTGCACAGTGAACTGCGCCTCAGGGTAGGCCTCGCTGATGCGCCGAGTCAGTTCTTTATCCACGTGATCACCGGCAGTGGTCATCGTGAGCTGGTCAGACTCTTCCGGCATCGTTCCATGCATCCGGCAAAGGTCCACCGTGCCCGCGCCGATGTCGATCACGAGCACGTCTTCGAGCATATCTTGACCGTAAGCGACGGCGAAGGGCTCCGAGCAAAGCATGGCGGAATCCACGGACTCCTTGGCCACCTTCAGGATCGCGTTCTTGCTGTTGATGTTGGCCTGGGCTGGTGCGCCGATCACGGCGTAGACCAGTTCATCCTTGCGCGGTTGTGCCAGTCGCACAGCTTCAAGCAACAGATCGCGGGCCGCCCGCGTGTTGCCGTCCGTGTCCAAGTCGCCGCCTTCTTCGCCGCACTTCAAAACGCCGTGCTCGAGGGGCCGGTACAGATTCAGGGACAGACGCTTGGCCACGGCCTCGTCGCCGTACAGCACGTCCTTCTGAAGCAACTTGCGCGCGATCACGTCTTTCGGGTAACCCACGAAAGAAGGCAGTGTGGCACGAATACCATTGCTCGCGGCGACGGACGTACGAGACGTCCCCAAGTCGATTCCAACGTACAGGACGCCTTGGCTCTTGCTAGTTTCTTCGGACATGTATTTGAGGGAGGGTCGGCCAAACAATGGCCCGCGACCCTAGGGAGTGGGAGGTAGTTGGTTGTGAAGTTCTAGATTGGCTTCGAAGATCTTGGACATCATCTCCTTCTTGAGCTCGACATCGTCCTCCACGTCGGCGAGCCCTTGCACGCTGCGGTAGATCGAGGCGACCCCCGTGTCCACCGAGCCAGAGGCGACCGTGCGACGCAATGCATTCTCAGTTTCCTCGAGCGAGCTGGACACTTTCGTCAAGCGTCGCTCGAGCATCTCGACCTGCCTCGAATGCTGTTCGCGCATCAGGTCGTGATTGGCTTCCATCTTCTCGACGGCGAGAGCCAGGACTTCATGCTCGCGCCCGCCAAAGTCGGGAATGTTCCTGCCCATGGACTTGAACAGGTCCTCGAGCTTCTCTTCCAGCATGCCGGAGAGGTGTTTCGTAATCGCGCCGGGGTCGAGCTCCCGTTGCGGTAGTTGCTCGAGCACCGGCTCGGGAGCCACGTACACTTCGTACCGACTGCCGCCCGCCTGCAAGGCTCGTTCGATGGCGGCGGAGGCTTCGTTGGTGATCGTGTCGAAGTCGACCTTCTCCCCTGCTGCGCAGTAGGTCACGCCGATGCTGAGGGTGACTTGCACGCGCGCACTGCCTTCGTCGAACAAGAGACTGGCGGTGTCCTTCAAAAGCCGCATCGCAAGTGCCGGTCCGGCTTCCCGGGACGTGTGCGGGAAAATCGCGTGGAAGTTGCCGCCGATCTTGTAGCCGAGGAAATCGCTCTCACGAGTGTTGCGACGAACGACCCCCGTGACTTCCTTGAGAATCGCCTCGCGCGATTCGAAGCCGTACAAGTCCCCCAACTGATCGAGCCTGTCGACGGCCATGCGCATGGCTGTCACCGGATATCCGTAGCGCGATGCGCGGTCGCATTCCGCTCGCATCAGGCGCTTGACCTCCTCGGCGGAGAACAGACCCTCTTGGCCTCCACTGAAGGTTACGGACGAAAACTCGGGCATTAGCTGACTACAGGAAAAGGACTAGTGGAGCGGGTATTGAGGGTGCTGGCTCCGAGCAGCCTATCGACCGCCGCATAGAGCAGTCTTGAGGTTCACCCACCTCCGCAAACAGGAGGTGGCCGGGGGGTACTCGGAGGAACATGGAAAAATTTTCTGGGGCGGGGGCCGGCCGTTTATTGCACGCCCAGATCGGGCGTGGGCACTTCGGCCTCGTCGTCTGAATCGTCGTCCAAGCCCGCCTCGGTCAATTCCTTGACCAGGTACTGATAGGCGTCTTCGACGGAGTCCGTACGGAAAAACAGGTTCAAATCCCCGGGACTGATGGTGCCGTACTCAACCAAGGGCTCCATGTTGAGGATCGAGTCCCAGTACTCCGTGCCGAACAGCACGATGGGCAGCTTCTTCTTGATCTTGAGGGTCTGGACCAGGGTCACGACTTCCATGAACTCATCCAGGGTTCCGAAACCGCCAGGCATCACGATCATGGCCTTGGCCATGTAGCTGAACCAGAACTTCCGCATGAAGAAGTAGTGGAACTCGAAGGTCAAACGCCGGGTGATGTACGGGTTGTCGTTCTGCTCGAAGGGCAAGGAGATGTTCAGGCCGATGTTCTCGCCCTTTGCCTCCGAAGCCCCGCGGTTCGCGGCCTCCATGATGCCGGGTCCTCCACCGGAGCAAACCACGAAGCGGCGGTCTGTTCCTTCCAGGGACTTGGACCACTTGGTCAGCTTCGCGGCCAGGGCGCGCGTGTCCTCGTAGTAGCGCGAAGTGCGCAGCTTACGCTTGGCCTCCGCCAGGTCGCCGTCGCCGGCTTCTGCTTTGCGCACCATTTCCTCCGCGGTCTCCTTGTCGACGAAGCGCGCTGAGCCGAAGAAGACGATTGTGTCGCGGACGTGGAACTCCTTGAACCGGGTGTAGGGCTCGATGTACTCCGACAGGATGCGCAGGGAACGCGCGTCCGTGCTGTTGAGAAACTCTTCGTTCTTGTAGGCCTTGATGGCCCGATAGCGGCTGTCGGTCATGTTTTCGGGATCGCTCCGTAGGGCTGGCAACAGCGCCAGCTAGTTTCTGTGGGGGGCTATGCTACAGGCGCACTCGGGCCGCGAACACTGCTCCCAAGTCGAATTGCTCAAGCGCAAGAATTGCCAACCATGGACACTCTCCAGCTACCCATCTCCGGAATGACGTGCCAGGCCTGCGCCCGGCACGTGACAGAGATATTAGAAGGCAGCCCGGGGATCGACCGGGCAGAGGTCAATTTCGGCTCCCGGAGCGCCCTGATCACCCTGGGCTCAACGCAGGACCCGGCCGCCCAGCTGGACGAAGGTCTGCTGCGTGGACAACTCGCCCAGGCCGGCTTTGGCATCCCCGACGGGGCCCTCGGCACGCGTAGCTTGGAGGCGGACCAGGATTATTCTGACCGAGCGGCGACCGAAGAGCGCCTGCGCAATCGCAACGGCTTCTTCCTCGCGAGCCTCGGAACGTTGCTGTTGCTGCTAGCTCACTGGAAGCATGTGCATGGGGCCAGCGGGCCGATCATCGCCGCGCCGGTCGTTTTCTGGGCCGGACGCGACATCCTGCGCAGGGGCTGGACCGCCGCCCGGCACGGCATGCCGGACATGAACACATTGGTGGGCTTGGGAGTTGGCGTGGCCTGGTTCGCCGGCTTGCTCGGGATCCTCAACGAAGAGCTCTTTGGTCGGGCTGCCGGTCATTTGCACGCTTCGACCATGATCACCGCTTTCGTCCTGCTCGGACGATGGATGGAGTCCAGTGCACGGGCGCGAGCCGGGGACGCCGTGCGGGGTCTGCTAGAACTCGCCCCGGAAACAGCCCGAGTGATGCGCATGGGCGAAGAGCTCGAAGTTCCCGTGGCCGAGGTCAAGCCCGGGCAAATGGTCGTCGTGCGTCCGGGAGAACGCTTGCCCGTGGACGGTTCGATCATGGTCGGGGAAACCAGCTTGGACGAATCCCTGCTGACCGGCGAGAGCTTCCCCGTTGAGAAGGGACCCGGGGCCAAGGTCTACGCGGGCACGATCAACGGCCTGGGCGCGATCTCCATGAAAGCCACGGGGGTCGGCGCAGTCACCGCCCTGGGACGGATCACACGGGCGGTTCAGGCTGCCCAGGGTTCCCGCGCTCCGATCCAACAACTCGCCGATCGAGTGAGCGCTGTGTTTGTGCCGGGAGTGCTCGCGATCGCCGCGGTTACCTTCACAGCCTGGCTCGTTTTCGGCACCCTACCGGACGCGATTCATCACATGGTTGCCGTGCTCGTGATCGCATGCCCCTGCGCTCTCGGGCTCGCCACGCCGACTGCCATCCTCGTGGCTAGCGGCCGGGGCGCGCGCGAGGGCGTCTTGATTCGCAAGGCGGAGGGCCTCGAACGCTTGGCTCAAGTGGACACGGTGGTCTTCGACAAGACCGGAACATTGACCGCCGGCAAGCCGATTGTGCAAACCACGCAAACCTGTGATTCGTGGACGGAGGAAAGCCTTTTGAGCCTGGTGGCTTCCGTCGAATTGGGCAGCGAGCAGCCGATTGCTCAAGCCCTGGTGAAGCTCGCGAAGCAGCGCAAGCTCGTTCTCCCGCGGGCCACGGAGTTCCTCGCCGAACCTGGTCGCGGGGTGCGCGCGACGGTCGAGGGCCGCCCGGTTTGGGTGGGCAGCCCACGGGCCGCCCTGGCGAACGGGCTCGATCCGATTCAGGTGGAGAACTGGACTCGCGAGTTCGCGATCGAGGGCTGGACGCCGGCCCTGGCCTCGGTGGACGGGAAGTTGGCAGGAGCCTTCGGACTCTTCGATGCACCGCGCCCGCAATCCACGCAAGCGGTCGCCGCCCTGCACAAGCTTGGCATTCGCACCTACCTCTTCTCCGGCGATCACCCCGGGGCCGTCGAACGGCTCGCCAAGGAGGTCGGCATCGACGAGGCGATCGGCAAATTGCGGCCCGAGGAAAAGGCGGAGGAAATTTCCCGCCTAACGCGCGGCGGTGCGCGGGTGGCCATGGTCGGCGACGGGATCAACGACGCCCCAGCCCTGGCCGCTGCCCACGTCGGCATCGCCATGGGCGGCGGAGCTGACGTCGCAATCGAGGCCGCAGACTGCGCCTTGTTGCGCGACGACCCCTTGCGCGTAGCCGTCCTCTTGCAGCTCGGCCGCAAGACCCTATCGACAATACGTGTCAACCTGTTCTGGGCCTTCGCCTACAACCTCCTGGGGTTGCCCCTGGCGGCTGGCGCATTCATTTCCTTTACATCGCTAGAGGTGACACCCGCCATGGCCGCGGGCGCAATGTCCCTTTCGAGCGTGAGTGTGGTCTTGAACAGCTTGCGTCTGCGTCGCCGCTCGTTGAGCTAGGCAGTGAAAACAGCGCGAGCTAAGTCCCTTTTCGCATTTAAGGGATTTTGGCCACTGTGCGGTTAGAGCGCAGGCCAGTCGTCGTCTTCGCTCTTGTGCTTGAGTTTGTCGTTGGCCTTCTTGAACAAGTCGTCCAACCGGTCCTCCTTGCTCTGCTCTGCCGAAATTGCTGATTCGAGCTTGTCCTTGGCCTTTTCGGTGCGTCCTTCGACTCGTTCCGAGGCTTTCTCCCAACGAACGTCGCCGCGCTTCGTACTGTCGCCCTCTGCCAATTCCTGTGGCGATATCGCACGCACAACAGTTCGCGTCAGCACGTCAACGGAAAGGCGTGAAGAACAGCAAGGACAATCGATTTCAATTTGTTTGTTTTCCATTTTTCGTGCACCTCAGAGCGTGACCGAGCGTCATAGGTGTGGTTGAAGAATGCGGGCCCCAATGACACGGGGCAAGTGGGGAACGCGCTCGGCTCTAGCTTGGACCCTCTCAGGTTGAACACCCAGTTTGGCCTGCGCCTCGTAGTAATCCAGGAGGATCAAGATGGTGACACCGTGGAACGCAGACGACACAACAAAAGACAGGGACCGCAGCGAAAGGCGGCTAGGCATGGCAACAAGAACACTACCGGCGGCGCACTCCGACCAATACGAGAGAATGCTCGGCATGGCACTCTGGGTCGGCTTCGCGGGCGTCCTGCTTTGGATCGGAAGCGCCTAGTCAATCGCAAGAGCTCGGCTCTCCTTCCTGCGGGTGACAA
>CALCXM010000070.1 GCA_937905825.1 uncultured bacterium | reverse complement strand
TGGCAGAGCGCCGTAAGCACCGGAACGAACTCGTGGGGCGCCAGACGCACGCGCTCATCTGCCGCGGAACCCGTGAGGGAAAGGCGCGACTCGAGGGCGATGTGCCGGGACATCCAGCCTTCGGTTTGATCGGGCTTGCGTCCCTTGGCATAGTCCGCCGCGAAGGCCACTGGGGAGATCCAGGTGCCCAGAAAGTCGGCAGCAAAGGAGACGATGACCCGCGCCTTGTCGAAGCGAAAGCTCGGCAAGACGCGTTTTCCGTGCAGGGCTTCGTGGGCATCCAGGATGGCGGACACCGACAGAGAGCTGTACACGACTTGTTTGGCGCCGGGGTACTTGGCCGTGAACTTCGCAAGAGCCGCTCGAGTGGAGGGGCCATGCTCTGTTCCCGTGAGCACACGAATCTGTCCACCCGCTTTGCTCGCGGCTTCCAACTTGCCGATCACCTCGCGGTCGGCGGAGTCCCAAGCAATCGCGCTGTTGTTCTGAGTGGGCTGGGTGGGCCGCTTCGAGTCGTAGAGCGCAAGCACTTCCGCCTGTCCCACGGCGCACAGTCCTCCTCGCGAAAGAGCGTGGGTCGGGTTGCCCTCCAGCTTGATCGGACGTCCGTCCCGGCACTTAGCGAGCACACCGCAAGCTGCGGAGCAGCCCCCGCAGGTGGTAGCGATCCAGTATCCGCGACCGGTGACGATGTCCTCGGGAGCGGTCAGGTAGGGGACGATCGCCTGGTCGACACCAGCCGAGCAGCCCGTGACCACAGAGGCGGCGACCCCGTATCCGGCGTATTGCAAGAACGCCCGGCGTGATGGCATCACCTCTTCCCCGGGCAGCAGGACGTCGGGGAGGGGTTGATCCAAGGGGAGTGTTTCTTTTGAGTCTTTCACGGCTATAGGTGGCAGCTCACGCAGTTGGTCGAAACATGGTCTTTGATGCGTCCAGCGTCGCCAGGGGTGACGTCGTGCGCGTTGAAGGACTGGGAACGGTGGCATTCGATGCACCAGCCCATGGAGAGGTCGGACTCTTGACGCAGTCGGTCCATGCCTTGAACCGGCCCGTGACAGGTCTCGCAGGCCACGTTGCGCGCCACGTGCACGCGGTGGTCGAAGTAGACGAAGTCAGCCAGGTTGTGAACCCGCACCCATTCAATGGGAGTCGGTTCCTTACTTGGATCGGGGTTGAGCTCGTCATCCAGTCCGAGAGCGTCGTACAGCTTGCGCAGTTCGTCGGAGACGATCAGGTTCTGCTCGCGATTCTCCTCCTGGGCAGCAACACGTTCGGCGAGCAGCACGTCGGCGCTCGCGGTGACCGTCTTGTGGCAGTTCATGCAGACACTTGCCGAGGGAACGCCAGCGTGCCGGCTTTGGCGCGCACCGTAGTGGCAGTACTGACAATCCATGCTCAGCTCCCCGGCGTGAATCCGGTGCGAGAAGGCGATGGGCTGGACGGGGGCGTAGCCTTGGTTGTTACCGGGAAGCCGCACGTCCACGTTGTAGAGGACGGCAACCAAACCGAGCGCCAGGCTGCACGATCCAAAGATCCACTGATTCATCGACATCAGAATTCCTCGCCTAGGGGTTTTTGAACTCTGCTTTGGGGCCCAGGTAGAACCACCAATTCAGCACGGCGCAAACGACGTAGAACACGGCCAGGCCGTACATGGCGACCTCGGGAGTGGTGGCCTTCATCTGCTCACCGATGAGTTTGGGGATCAGGAAGGCCCCATAGGCAGCCACCGCGGAGGTCCAACCGAGCACGGGGCCCGCTTGCTCTTTGTTGAAGACCATGGAGATGGTCCGGAACGTCGATCCGTTGCCGACGCCCGTTGCTGCGAAGAGCACAACGATCAGCACGAAGAAGGGCATGAAGTACTCTTCCGGTGTGGCCGACTTGTAAGCCAAGGAGGAGTAGTAGCCCACGCCGAGAGCAGAGATCGCCATCACGACGGCCACCACCTGCGTGACGATCGCTCCCCCCTTCTTGTCCGCGATGAGTCCACCCACCGGGCGGATCAACGCGCCGATGAAGGCTCCGACCCACACGTACATGAAGGTGGCTGGCGCGTTCACGTTGGCCACGTTGTGGGTCATGACGCCGTCCACCAGCACGTGCTGGTAGCCGAAGATGAACTTGATGGCGAGGCCAACAGCTGCTGAGAACCCGATGAACGAGCCAAAGGTCATCGTGTAGATCACGGTCATGACCCACGTGTGCTTGTTGTTGAAGATCTTGTACTGGCGCTCCAGGTTGCCCTTGATCTCCTTGGGGGAGAGGACCTTCATAAGCAGCAGCGTTGCGCTGATCACAAGGGGCAGGACGATCCACTTGACCCACGTGAGGGCGGCGAACTTCAGGATGAAGAAGAGGCCGACTCCCGCAGTGGCGAAGCCGATGAGCAGCAACCAAGTGATGCGCCCGAAGGAAACCAGGGGGCTCTTGATGTTAGGGGTCACCGCGTCGGTGGTGATGTTGTTCATCCCGAACCAGCCCAGGAACCCCAAGGGCACGAGCATGTAGATCCAGACCCACCCGGCGCTCGACAGCCAGGTCTCCGAGCCAGCCGCCACGCGCTTGAAGATCGTTCCACTGGTTGTCGACAGCTCCATCGAGTCACCGCTCAAGCCGCCGGCGATGGCCATCGTCATGCACAGCGGAATCAAGATCTGCATCGTGGTCACGCCGAAGTTGCCGAGACCAGCGTTCATGCCCAAGGCGTAGCCTTGCACGCGCTTCGGATAGAAGAAGCTGATGTTCGACATGGACGACGCGAAGTTGCCGCCACCGATGCCTGAGAGAAACGCCAAGCCCTGGAAAACCAGCAGGGGCGTATTCGGGTCACGCAAGTAGTAGGCGGCACCGACGCATGGAATGAGCAAGAGCGCCGTCGTGAAGACAATCGTGTTGCGCCCCCCAGCCAAGCGGATGAAGAAGGTGCTTGGAATGCGCAAGGTGGCGCCCGTCAGGCCAGCGATGGCCGTCAGGGTGAAGAGCTCTGATTGGGTGTAAGGGAACCCCAGGTTCTTCATCTGCACCACGATGATGCCCCACATGAGCCACACGGCAAACCCGCACAGCAGGCTGGGGATCGAGATCCACAGGTTCCTCGACGCGATTTTCTTGCCTGTCGATTCCCAGAAGGTCTCGTCTTCCGGATTCCACTCGTTGAGATTGCTCATGACACTCTTAGGGACGCTGAATGGGGGGCTTGATGAAAGTTGGGGAGCAGGTCGGACCTAGTTCGACTTGCGGATCCGATTGCGATCCCAGTTCCAGATGACGACTTGTGTCTTGCGCCACAGGTACGGGTTGGGCACCACGAGGATGTGGACCAAACGGGTGAACGGGAACACGAGGATGATCAAGAAGGCATTGATGATGTGTGCCTTGACCATCAGCGGCATGGGGGTGATGTAGGACACGTCCGGGTTGAACTTGACCAGCGTCCACAGCCATGGGGTCAGGGAAGTGGCGAACCAGGAGCTGCCCCATCCGTGGTTGATGGAGATGCCGATTCCCGTGACGACCTGAACCAACAGGCCTCCATAGATGAACCAGTCCCCAGCAGTGGTCACTCGGCGCGCTTTGGGGAAGCGCAGGCGTCGGATCACAATGTTGATTAGGCCCACTAGGGTCAGGATGGCGACAGCCAGTCCGGTGACTTCCAAGGCGATCAAGCGAGCAGCTACCGCATTCCAACCCAAGATCATTTGGGGGCAGAGGAACGCGAGAATGTGCCCGCCCAGGACGGTCAGAATCCCGTAGTGGAATGGAACCGAGGCCCAGAAGTGCTGCTCGTTCTCGAGGAACTGAGATGAGAGGCTGGAGTAGGAGAACGACTCCGTGCGGTAGCGGCGAATGGTCGCCAGGAAGAACACCACAAGGGAGATGTAGGGAAACACTCCGAACCAGAAGTAGTTAGTCATTGGGTTGCTCCTCGTTGAAAGCAGCGGGTGAGGACAGGCCAAGATCCGCGTGATCGATAAAGCGTTTCAGACCGGTGATGACGCCGAAGTACGGGTTCTCTTGGTTGCTGAAGCCTTCCTTGATCTTGGCCAGAGCGGGGGAAACGACCCCCGTGGCGAGAGCGTGGATGACCTTGGGCTCGGAGCGGCCCAGGATGTACAGCACGTGGGAGATGTGGTCGGGGAGCTCGGTGGTCTCCTCGATACCCGCGTCGCGAAGTAGTTTGCGCATGCGAACCATGAAGACACCGCGGGCGTAGTTCTCGCCGTGCAGGTGCCAGCCGAGTTCTAAAGCTCGTTCGGCATTGCCATCGAAGGTTCGCGTGAAGACTTCTTCTAGCTCGGATTCCGAATGGGATGCGGCGTAGTCGAGCAGCGGCTGCAGGTCAGCCGCCACCATGGGGATCGCATCCTTCAGAGTCTGGATGCGCTCCGGCAACAGCTTGCAGTCGTCCCCCTTGGGGTAGTGCAGCAGGCTGGCCCACACCGTGTAGAGTTCCGTCGTAGCGATCATCGAACTAGCTCCGTTTCGGGGACGTACGTGAACCAAATCCTGCGTTTGCACGATACTCGTGGGGATCCTCGAGCATCTCGATCGCCATCTCGCGCTGGAAGGGCGGAACCACGAAGCGTTCTTCGAAGCCAGCCAATGCCGAGAGCTTGTAGATGGCCGTGGCCTCGTCCGGTGTCGTGTCGGCTTCGGCTAGGGCCTGGCGCGCCTTGATCTCGTCGATGTCACCGACGGTGACGTGTCGGCGCCAAACGCGGACGGCGACCTGTTTGCGCAGTGCGTAGCGCAGTTTGCCAATGTTGCCACCGGTGAACATCTTGCCCAGGTAGGCCATGGGCGCCCGGTGCTTGTCGATGTCCGCGAAGAGTTCGTCGAGGTCGTTCTTGACCACGTCGCCCTGGGTCATCGACATGACCGGCAAAAGCGGGGGCACGTAGAAGAGCATGGGGAAGGTGCGGTACTCCACGTGCAGGGGCAAAGCGATCTTCCATACCTTCAGGAACTTGTAGACCGGTGACTTCTGCGCGCTCTGGATGATGCCATCAGAGATGCCGTTCGCCTTGGCTGCTGCGATGACCTTAGGATCGAAGGGATCCAGGATCATCTCGCGCTGGGCTTCTACCAGTTGGTCGTCGGGCAAGAGAGCCATTTCCGCGATGCGGTCGGCGTCGTAAAGCACGTTGCCTAAGTAGCGGATGCGCCCGACGCAGCTGTGCATGCAAGCCGGTGCTTGGCCTGACTCGAGTCGCGGGAAGCACAGGATGCACTTCTCGGACTTGCCGGTGGACCAGTTGTAGTACGTCTTCTTGTAGGGACAGGCCGGGATGCAAGAGCGCCAAGCCCGACAGACGTCTTGGTTGACAAGCACGATGCCGTCTTCGCCGCGCTTGTAGAGAGCTCCCGAGGGGCAGGAGGCCACGCAGGCGGGGTTGAGGCAGTGGTTGCAGATGCGCGGCAGGTAGAAGAACGCCATGCGCTCGATCGAGAGCATCTGTTGACGCTGCTCCGGCGATAGGTCCTCCATGTTGATGTCGTTCTTGGCGTAGATCTCAGACCCACCCAAGTCGTCATCCCAGTTGGGGCCGGCCTCGATGTCGATGTACTCGCCGGTCACCATGGAAACGGGCTTGGCCGTCGGCTGGTCGTCCCCTTCGGGTGCGTTGAAGAGGTCTTCGTAGCGGTAGGTCCAGGGCTCGTAGTAATCGTCCATGCTCGGCTGGGCCGGGTTGTGGAAGATGTTGGGGACGAGTTTGGATTTGCTGGTGGAGCGCAAGCTCAGTTCCTTGCCGTCGGAAACCCATCCGCCCTTGTAGGCGTCCTGGTCCTCCCAACGGGTTGGGTAACCTGTGCCTGGTTTCGTTTCCACGTTGTTCCACCACATGTAGTCAGTGCCTTCGCGGTCTGTCCACACGTTCTTGCAGGCGACGCTGCAGGTGTGGCAACCGATGCACTTATCCAAGTGGAAAACCATCGAGACTTGGGATCGAACGTCCATGTTCTATTTCCTTTCTGGCAATTACCAGGTGAGCTTAGACAGCTTTCGGACAAGGATATGGGTGTCCCGGTTGCAGCCGGTCGGTCCCCAATAATTGAAGTGGTAAGTGAACTGGCCGTAGCCGCCGAGCATCAAGTTCGGCTTGAGTCGCGTTCGCACGAGACTGTTGTGGCCACCCGCCCGGCGGTTGTTGCGCAGGGGCGACTTGGGCACCGAGTAGGTGCGTTCTGGGGAGTGGTAGATGATGCAGATGCCGCGCGGGATCCGCGCACTGACGGCGGCTCGCGTGACCACGACCCCGTGGTCGTTGTGAACCTCGACCCAGTCGTTGTCGACCACGCCGATCTCCTTCGCGTCGTCGGGGCTGATCCAGAAGGGTTCTGTTCCCCGTGAGAGGGTCGACATGCGCTGGTTGTCGCCGTAGGTGGAGTGGATGTGCCACTTGCCGTGGGGCGTCAAAAAGTTGAGCATGATCGAGCGACCCTCGGTCGAGCTGAAGTTCAGGTCCGCGTACTGCTTGGGCTGGGGCTTCGGCTTGTAGGTCGGGAGGTGTTCACCGAACTGAATGTAGCCGGGGTGATCCAGGTAGAGGTGCTGTCGACCCGTCAAGGTGCGGAAGGGTACCTTGCGCTCGATGTTGTAGGTGAAGGGTGCGTAGGGCCGGCCTTTGCTGGTGAGCCCCGACCACATCGGACTGTTGATCAA
Organism: uncultured bacterium; assembly: GCA_937905825.1. Classification (GTDB taxonomy): domain Bacteria; phylum Planctomycetota; class UBA1135; order UBA1135; genus JABACD01. The sequence goes on along the minus strand of CALCXM010000070.1, from coordinate 23,831 downwards.
GCGCCGGGGCTGCGTCTGGAGATCCGCGAACGTGGTGCGCAGATCGCGCGTTCCCTCCGCAAGATCGACCAGGGGCATGCCGGTCTTCTTCTCCATGTTCTGGTACGAGCGGTAGGCCAGCTCGCCGTTCGTCACGGAGGCGAATTGCAACACGATGTTGGCAGCTTCCTCCGCTTCCACGAGGGACGGGTACGTCTTGTCACCCCAGCGATACACCGGGCTGGTGGAGAGCGCCTCGTCGTAGAAGTCTTTGACGTCGTAGTGAGTTCCGTGGGCTCCGAGTCCGTTCTCGCGAACGTTCGGTCCGTAAGAACAGAACATGTTGTAGAGGTTCGGGTAGTCGCGCTCGACAACCTTGATGCCGGGCATGGTCTTGCCGGGAATGGCTTCGACCTCGCCGTCGATCCAGTTCTTGATCTGCGGCTGAGAGATTTCGGCCGGGGAGTCGTGGGACAAGGGGACCGTCACCACGTCCTTGATCTTGCCGGGCAAGTGCTTCTCGGACATCTTGGAGAAGACTCGCGAGATCTCCTTGAACGTGTCCCAGTCACTCTTCGATTCCCAACAGGGGGGAACCGCCGCCGAGAGCGGGTGAATGAACGAGTGCATGTCCGTGGAGTTCAGGTCGCTCTTCTCGTACCAGGTGGCTGCCGGCAGGATCAGGTCGCTGTACAGAGCCGTGGTGTCCATGCGGAAGTTCACATCGACGATCAGGTCCATCTTGCCCTTGGGGGCTTCCTCCAACCACTTCACATCCTTGACCGTGTCACGGGCCATGTCTTGGTTGATGTGGTTGGTGTGTGTTCCCAAGTAGTGGTGCAGGAAGTACTCATGGCCCTTGGCGGATGACATCAGGGCGTTTCCACGCCAGATGAACCACACACGGGGCCAGCATTCCGGGGCATCCGGGTTCTCGATGGAGAAGCGCATCTCGCGCTTCTTCAACTTAGAGACGATGTATTCCGAGACGTCCTCGCCAGCGGCTTCAGCGTCCTTGACAACGTCGAGGGGGTTCTCCTCGAATTGCGGATAGAAGGGCAACCAGCCGTTGCGCACGGCGCGCACGTTGGAGTCGATCGTGTGCTCGTCGACGATGTTGTTCTCAGGCTGTTCTTCAGGGACGGTCAGGTAGTCCCGGAAACTCTTCTCGTAGCGCCACTGGTCGGAGTGCACGTAGTGCCAGCTCGGTCCGTTCTGCAGCCTCGAGGGTCCGTACCAGTCCTTCGCCATGGCGATGCTGCCCCAGGACTCTCCCGGAGCGAGCTTCTCTTGACCGACGTAGTGGGCCAAGCCGCCGCCGTTTGTTCCCACGCATCCACAGAAGATCAAGGCGTGGATGGCGGCGCGGTACATCAGGTTGGCGTGGTACCAGTGGTTGATACCGGCGCCGATGATGACCGTGCACTTGCCGTTGGTTTTCTCGGCCGTGACCGCCCACTCGCGGGCAAAGCGAATCAGCGTGTCCCGGGAAATTCCCGTGTAGCGCTCAGCCCAGGCGGGGGTGTAGACCGCGTCGTCGTCGTAGCTTTCCGGGTAGGCGCCCGCCAAGCCGCGGTTGACGCCGTATTGCGCCATCAGGATGTCGAAGACCGTGGCCACGTTCACGGGACCGTCGGCGGTTTGCACCGTGCGAGTGGGGACGCCGCGTTGGAAGCTGCCGCCTTGACCAAAGTCGTCGAAGGCGACCTGCAGGACGGAGTCGTTGCGTTCGAGGAAGGTCAGCTCCGGGTCGATCGAACTGCCGTCCAATCCATCCTCTGGTTTGAGGTTCCACTTGCCTTGCGCTTCGCCCCAACGGTGGCCAACGCTGCCCAGGGGCATCTTCGGTCGGTCATCGCCAGAGTCCCACTGCAGGAATTTCCATTCGCCGTTCTCTTCCTCGGAGTAGCGATCCACGCGGCCAGCGCGAAGCATTTGTCCAGCTTTCCAGTGGTCGCCCGAAGGCATCAGCTCCACCAGGAAACCAGAGTCCGAGTACTGCTTCATGTACTCATCGAAGAAGGGCACGGTCTGGTTGTGGTGGAACTCCGTGAGAATCACGTGGTTGACCGCCATCCACCAGGCTCCGTCTTGCCCGGCGTTCAAGGAGATCCATTCGTCGGCGTACTTGGCGACCTGGTTGAAGTCGGGGGCAAACACCACCATCTTCGTTCCGTTTTGGCGCGCCTCGGCGGCGAAGTGGACGTCAGGAGTCCGCGTCATGTTCAAGTTCGCGCCCATGACAGCGAGGAACTTTGCGTTGAACCAATCCGCGGACTCGTTGACGTCGGTCTGATCTCCCCAGACTTCCGGGGAGGCATTGGGAAGGTCGCAGTACCAGTCGTAGAACGACAGGTTGACTCCACCCATGAGTTGCAGCATCCGAGAGCCTGCAGCGTAACTGAGCATGGACATGGCGGGGATCGGTGAGAAACCCGTCACGCGGTCCGGCCCGTGTTCTTTGATGGTGTGGATGCAAGACGCGGAGATCAGCTCCAGGCTTGTGTCCCAATCGACGCGCCGCAGGCCGCCCTTGCCACGTGCGCGCTGGTAGCGCGCACGCTTCTCCGGGGAGTCCATCAGGCTGCGCCAGGCGTCTACCGGATCCTCGTGCTCGGCCCGGGCTTCGCGCCACAGGTCATACAGGGCACCGCGGATGTAGGGGTACTTGATCCGCAGGGGACTGTAGAGGTACCAGGAGTAAGAGATGCCCCGTTGGCATCCGCGAGGCTCGTACTGCGGGATGTCCGCCGACAGCAGCGGATAGTCCAGGGCCTGCATTTCCCAAGCGACGATCCCGTCCTTGACGTGGATGTTCCAGGAGCAGGAGCCCGTGCAATTGACGCCGTGCGTGCTGCGCACCACACGATCGTGTTGCCAACGGTTGCGATAGAACTCCTCCCACTTGCGTGCGGAGGGATCGACCCGGTCAGAGATGTAGGGGTTCTTTCCAGTATCCATGATTATCGTTGTGCCAGGAGCGTGCGACGGACGGAGCGGAAGCGCTTGCGCCAGAGAATGTCGAACAAGACCATCAAGCCGGCCGCTAGTGCGATGCCTGCAAGAGTGAATTCAAGGGAGGTGGACTCGGCTTCGAGCTCACCCGTGCCAGCCGTCGCCTTGAGGTAGGCGACCAATGCGAGCACTTCCTCGGAGTCGAGGGGGGAGTTCGTGTAGAGCGGTTGCATGACCACCGAAGGCGGCGAACTCAGCCAAGCACCGAGAGCCTTGCGGCCTTCGAGTCGGGAGTAGGCGCCACTCAGGTCAGGGCCGAGCAGTCCTCCGCCCAAGCCGCTGAGCCCGCTGAGGGTGTGGCAGGAAATGCAAGCGGGGCCGCCTTCTTGCAGGGCCTTCTGCCCGTTGAAGAGGGCCTTGCCCGTGGCGATGTCCAGGTCGGTGAGCGGGCGCTCGCTGATCTGGAAGCCTGAGAACTTGGACTTCTCCAAGGCGGACTCGGCATCGATCAAGTTGAGCAGCTTGTTCGCGAGCTCCTTGTTCATGCCAGCAACCGGCGGCATGTAGACGCCACGGGCATCGCTCAGGAGCTTTTGGCCGTAGGGATCTCCAGCGTCCAAGGTGGCCTTCGGATCGAGCAGGAACTTCACGAGCCACTCGCGGTCCTTGCGTTCAGCAAGGCCTTTGAGGTCCGGCCCGGTCAACCGTCCGCCGCCGATGGTGTGGCAGCTAGCGCAGTTGGTGCGGAAGTAGTTGATGCTCTCTTCGGAGGGCGGGTCCTGAGCCGTCGCGTTGGCGGCAAGGAGTCCGAGGAGGAAGAGGGGAAGAATGGTGAGTCTTTTGGGGAGTCCGAACAAGGGGCACCTCGTTGACCGGTCGGGCCTGAAGTGGGCGGTCGTGGTTTGACTCGTCTAGTGCAATCCCTGTGCCGCGCTCGTTCGTTGCGAAAGATTTGTTTCGAACTCGCTTCTCAGCCCCTGGAGGCCCGCCGCTTCCGGAACGCAAACGCGCCGCTGCATACTTTGGTATGCAGCGGCGCGCCTCGGCTATGCGGTCCCGGGTTGCTTCCTGGGGAGCGCTTCGATTAGCGGAATCGATTGGGGTCGATGTCCAGCTGTCGCAGAATCCGTTGCAAGGCGGCCCTTGTCATTCCGCAGGACTGCGCCGCTTGCGTGATGTTGCCCTGGCTGTTTTCGAGGGCCCTTTGAACGAACTCCCGCTGAAAATGCTCCAGGGCCTCCTTCTTGCTCTCCGCGTAGTCGCTGGCCTCGCCATTGTCTGGACCTTTCCATGTGCCGGATTGGATACCGAGGTGATGAGACTGAACGCGATCCCCTGGGCAAGTGATCAGGGCCCGGTACATGCAATTCTGGAGCTCTCGAACGTTGCCAGGCCAAGGATGGCGCAAGAGGCTGTCGATGGCGCTTTCCCCGAGTTCCGGGACGACCGCTTCCGTCCCCAAGCACGTTTCGGCGGCGCTGCTCAGAAAACGCAGAGCCAGGGGGACGATGTCGGCCTGACGATTCCTAAGGGGCGGGATCGACACGCGCATGACGCTGACCCGGTAGAAGAGGTCCTCTCGGAACTCGCCCGCGCGCATCAGGGACTCCAAGTCGCGGTTTGTCGCGCACACCAGCCGGAAATCGACGGGGATGTTCTTGTCCGCGCCGACTGGTCGCACTTCCTTCTCCTCGAGCACCCGCAGCAGCTTGCCCTGGAAGGACTTCGACATGGAGCACAGCTCGTCCAAGAAGACCGTCCCGCCCTTGGCCTGCTCGAACAAGCCCTGGTGCGCACGTTCCGCTCCGGTGAAGGCGCCCTTCGTGTGACCGAAAAGCTCGGACTCGAGCAGCGAGTCGGAGAGGGCCGCCGCGTTGATCGCCAGGAAGCTCTTGTCCCGTGCGGAACTGTGGGAGTGAATCGCCCCGGCGATGACTTCCTTGCCCGTGCCGCTTTCGCCTTCCACGAGCACAGGAACCGGGCTGGCGGCCACGCGCTCAACGAGTTGCAGCACTTGTTTCATGCGCGGATCCTCCGCGACGATATCCGGGAACTCCTCGATCCTGCCGAGCGGCCGGCGCTGAGCGAGAACCTGACGGCCCAGACGCCCCACTAGGTTGAGCACTTCTTGGTTGTCGAAGGGCTTGGTCATGAAGTGCGCCGCCCCGTTTTGCAGACAAGTGACCGCGCTCTGGATCGTGCCGTAGCCCGTCAGGACTACCACGGGAATCCCGGGATAACGCTCTTTGGAGGCCAGCAACAGCTCGGAGCCGGTCATGCGGGGCATCATCAAATCCGTCAGGATCAGGTCGCAAGTGTCTCGTTCGAGCACCTCGAGGGCCTCCATGCCGTCCCCTGCGATCGCGACCTGGGCGCCGAGGGTGGAGACGAGTTTTCCTAGGCCGTTGCGGATGTCGGGTTCGTCATCGACGACCAGAACACGAAGCCCTTGGAGGCTTGAATTTGTGCAGGATTGAACGCTCATTGAGTGGCCGACGGGGTGCGGTGGAGGAGCAGGCGCACTCGAAAGTGGCTGCCGGTGGGGGAACTAGAGACGAGCTCCAAGGCTCCACCGTGCATCTCGGTGATGCGCTGGGCGGTGGGCAGGCCGAGACCCGTTCCATCCCCACGCTCTTTGGTGGTGAAGAACGGGCGGAAGATGCGCTGCTGCAAATCGGGGGGAATGCCGCAACCATTGTCGATGACGTCGATGACGGCGTAGCCACCGTCCAGGCGGCTGCTGACCCGTATGCGTCCCTCGCGCTCACCGCAGGCTTGAATCGCGTTGACGAACAAGTTGACGAAGATCTGTCGCAGTTGGATCTCGTCCATCTTGACCTCGAGCAGCTCATCCGCCAGATCCAGCTCGATCTCCACATCCGAGCGCTCCTTGAGCAGACGCAGGAATCCGGTGCCGTCCTCGATGACCGCGTTGATTTCGCAAGTGGCGCGTTCCGGAGCACCCACGGTGGCGTAATCCAGCAGCTCTCGAATGGTCTGCTTGCAGGTGTCCACGTTGCGTTGAATGACCTCGACGTTCTCGAGGGCACTAGGATTCCCTGCGAGCTCCGTGCCCAACATCTGGTTGTAGAGGCTGATGGCCGCCAGTGGATTGTTGAGCTCGTGGGCCATCACCGCGGCGATCTCGCCCAAGACCGCCAAGCGCTCCTGGTGGATCATGCGATCGTCCTGGGAGACGCGGTCGCTGATGTCGCGACTGACCAGCACCCGGCCGTGGGGGGAATCGGGGCCCGTGGAGAACTGCGTGGCGTGGATTTCGTAGGTGCCGCCCGGGAGTTCCAGCACACAAGAGTTGGAATCGATCTCCGTGGCGAACAGGCAGCGGCGACAGGCATTGGGCTCGGAACTACCCGTTGTGCAAGTGTGACGCGATGTGAGTTGCAACTCTTCCCGGCGCAGAGCTTCCAAGAGCGGTCCAGCCGCGGCGTTGTGCACCATCACTTTGCCCGCTCCATCCAAAACCACCAATCCATCACGCATGGAAGTGATCACGGCCTTCAAACGATCTCGCTCAAAGCCCAATTGAACCTGCTGTTGACGCAATTCTGCAGCGGCCTTTTCGTGCCGCGAGTCGCGTTCCTCGACGGCCTGTGCCATGACGTTGAACGCTTGACCGAGTTCGGCGAGTTCGCCCCCCGTGTTCAGGACAACTCTGGACGACAGCTCTCCCGCTGCCAGGGAACGGGCCGCCAATTGCAGGGTCTGCAGGGGCTGGGTGACGAACCCCATGGGCAACAGGAACAACACGCAAGCCGCCAGGCTGAGAGCCAGCCCAATGGCCATCAAACGGCTCTGCAGGCCAGATATCGCCTTTTGGACCGCATCTCCGGGAAGCTCCACCGAGACGATCCAACCGTTGGATTCGATGGGCAGGTGGTGTTCGAAGTTGCGGGTCGTGCTGGGTGGGGAGCGCTCGCCCGGCCCCGTGAGCTTCAGCCCGAATCCCGAGCGAACCATCTCCGAGGCATCCAGCGGCCCTCCCATGGAATTCAAGCTGGGCCCGATCAGCAAGCGCCCGCCCGCTCGATCGATCAGGTACAGACTGGCCGCTTCCTCTTGTTCTGAGGAACTGCCATCCCGGGTTCGCAAGGCATCGGAGATCCAGATGCCGGGATGGACCCAGGCCACGATGGTTCCAAGGTGACGGGAGCGGTCGAGGCTCGGCAGATTCGCGGCGATCTCGATGAAGGGTGTGCCGTCTTCTACAGCGGGCGGTAGGAAGTCCGAAGTCCCGGGAAGTCCGATGGGGGACCAGGTGCTTTCGGGCTTCGCACTGGCGAGCAGGGTTCCATCGGGCGCGACGATGGCGAGGTTTCGAAAGGCGATCTCGAGCGGCAGCTTGTTGGCGTCGAGGTGTTGCGCGATCTGTGCTCGAATGCCTTCGTCGTCCCCGTCTGCCGCAAGCAACAGATCCGCCTGACTGCGCAAGAATCCGTCCGAAGCGAAGTCCTGGATGCGCCCTTGCAACATGCTCATGTGCGTGTCGAGGGCGGTTGCGTAGGCCAGGGTCTGGAACTCGATGCGCTGGCTGACCTCCAGGGTCAGGACTTCCCGGGCGGTGTCCGTCACGAGGTAACCGCCGACTCCGAAGGTCGTGATGCACACGCTGATCGACATCAACGCGAGCTTGCTTCTGAGGGAGAGGCTGGTCATGGGGGGTGCACTAAAGTATCAGGATGCAGGCGTCTGGCTATCGTGTTTCTCGGTTCGCAATAGGCCATAACGGGGGCGCAGGGAGGGTTCGGGGGCACCAAATAGCCCCTTCAGAGGATCCAAATGCAGCTTCTGCTCCCGGATGGGGCCCGGCCAGGAATTGGAGAATCCGAAGGGCACCGGTGACCCCCGCCCGCAGCTCGGGTTTAGAGAACCAATGCAGCGCAACGCCACTCTCGCGGTCGTTCTTCTTCTGCTCGCAGCCATCTCTCTCGCTTGGTGGTCCAGCAGTTCCGTACCCGCCGCCTCTGCCGGCTTAGGGCCCAGTACCGGGGCAGTGGGTTTCGAGCCCGAGTTGGCCTTGGTTCCGGGAGCGCAGGAATCCCCAAACCTGCCCGAAAGCGGTGATTCCGCCCCGATTCAGACCGTTTTGGCCTCTCGCGCCGAAGACCTACCGGGGGAATGCATCGACCATCACGACCTGGAAGGGGTGCCCGGGGTGAGGTTGACGTTCCTCACCGGAAAGCAGCCCGCGGGCAGCGCCGTGAGCGACGAGAAGGGACAATTCCGGCTGTCCGTGGGCCTCGAGGAGCTCGACGACGTGCACGTCGAACCGCCCGCGGGCTGGTGGTGCGTCAAGCATGGGCCGAAACGGGGCGTCTACCAAGTGCGCTTGGCCAAGGACGACGTTTCTCCGTTGCGCGCCAAGTTGGTTGACCGTTGGAAAGGGGATGCGCTTCCCGAGTTCACGGTCAAGCTGGTTGGCCCGAATGGTTGGGAGGAAGTGCAATCGAGCGACGAGCAGGGCCTGATCCAAAGCGAAACGCTTTTTGAGAGCGGCGTGATTTCCGTGCGCGAGACTACCGAGGAGTTTGGGGAGGGCATGGGCGGTCGGGAGTTGGCGAGTCATGCGCACACTGCCGCGGGAGCTGAGCCTCAGCTCGCGTCGATCGTCTTGGATGGGGGCGCGACGTACTTCATGGACCTAGACAATCCGGGGGGCGTTCCCCTCAGTCAACTGCGCGCCAACTTGACGACGTTGAGCTACATCGAGAACGGCTTTGGGCAATCCATGGCCGAGTTCGGCACGATCCTTCACCCCGGTAAGTCCCCGTGGGTTCGGATGCACTGGCAGGTCCCCAAAAGCCAAGTCCCGGTGCTTCTCGTGGAAGATCTAGTGGGGCGCTGGCGCGGCTACGCCACCGTGGAGCACGGAATCGGTGTGCATCAGACTCCGGTGATGATTCGCCTAGAATCCAGAATACGCGTCTCTGGACACGTCTACGGGGCGAATGGCGAGCCTGTCCAGGACGCACTGGTTCAATTCGACCTCGCGCAGAGCCGTGGGTTCCATTGCTCCATGAGGACCTCCGTGCTGGGGCTCTATGTGTTCGATGGTGTGCCTCCCGGCACGTACGAGGTCCAGGCCCACGAGGAAAAATCCGGAAGGGCCGAGCTGGAACTGATCGTCTCCGGCACCGACCCGTTGGAGCAAAACATTCGCCTGGAACCCTATGATGTGGGCGGGGATGTCAGCGGCACGGTCCGTTCGCTTTCTGGAACCTTCAAGGAACGCTCATGGGTCAACCTGGTTCCCCTCAACAACGTGCAGCAGCTTCCCAATCGTGTTGGGTTCATCGTTTGGAGCGAGGTCGGTGGTGTGATGGAAGGGCGCTATAAGATCGAGGCGCTCGCCGCGGGGGAGTACCGCTTCGATTTCTACTTCAGGTCCGACTACGACTTTGAACCACACAATGTCATCCGGCGTGCCAGCGCAGGAGGGACGGACTTCCTCGTGCGTGACGACGTCGAGCGCTACGGAGTGTCCATCTACCCGATGGACGAGGCTTTGTCGGGAAGGTTCATGGATGCGAACCTCCGGCTGGTGGACGTCGCAGGGAATGTGCTCTACGACGGACTCGCGAGCGGCTACGGGCGTCCGCGCTGCCTCGCGGAGGGCGAAGAGTTCTCCTGGTCCATCCAACTGGACGGCTACCAACCCCAATCGGGTGGACGGGAGGCCTACGAGGCCCTGGAGCGAATCGGCAGGGTCCGCAGAGCCGTCCTCATGAAGCCCCTCCCCAGCTCCGACTGAGCGGGCGTGAACTGCGGATCCCAGCTGGGCGAAACTCCCCGGGATCACAGGGGATTCCAGGCCCCAGGCTCAATTTGGGGCGAGGGCTCCCAGCTTCGCCATAAGGAGATGTGAAATTCGGATAAAGGCCTCGATAGGCTTTTGCGGGGTCACCAGGGTCCATAAACTGCGCCCTTCCATCCACATGGTCCCGGGAGTAGGGTCCGAAATGCCCCATTTCCCAACCGATTTACACGACAACGGAACCACCGTGATGACTCACTCGAATGTGGTGGGCGGCCTCGGCCGTCCTCGACCCACCGGGCCCCTTGGCCCACGGGCAGGAATGACCGCCCCGGCGCTACTTTTCTGGCTCTTCGCCATCGCCCTCTTTGTCTTGCCCTTTCTGCAGCAGAAGGCCGACGCCAGTTTTGGGCTCGGCGATCCCCGCAGCAAGGCCCTATGGGCCTCCGAGGACACCCCTTTCAACGAGCTGGATCTGCCCTACTGGGAACGGGTCGCCGCGGTGCAGGAGCGCATTGGTGAGAGCCTCGAAGGGGACTTGCGCCAGAGCATCGAAGAGGCGTCCGAACTGTACTTCGGCATTGAGACAAAAGAGCAAAAGCTACGCAACTCGGGCGTCATCGAGTGGGAACGACTGGCCGCTGGCCACGAGACCTACAACGAGGTTTGCGCTGGCTGTCACGGGGGCACCCTCTGGAGCAACTCGGTCCCCGGTGACGGAGCCGGCCCCGCCGCGCGTTACATGGAGCCGCGCCCGCGCAACTTCCGCAAGGGACTCTTCAAGTTCTCGAGCACTCAGTCCGGCCAGCGCCCCATGCACAAGGACCTCTACAAGGTCGTGAGTTATGGCTTGGCTGGCGCCTCCATGCCGCACTTCAAGCTCTTGACCGAGGAGCGTCGTTGGGACGTGGTCGAGTACGTGCGCTACATCTCTTTGCGCGGAGAGTTCGAGGAGCTCTTCTTGACCTTCACCGAGGACGATGAGGAGTTGGCCGACGCAGAAGAGGTGGCCGAGATCGTCAACTCCCGTTGGCACCCGGACAAGCTTTCCTCGGTCTTCCCGAGCACCCCGGAAACGGCCAACGACGAAGCCTCTATCGCACGCGGGCGTGAGTTGTACGTGGGCGCGAAAGCGGGCTGCAACGGCTGCCACGGAGACACTGGGGTGGGCGACGGGCCCAGCGCCGACGCCTTCAAGGACGGTTGGGGCTACCCGATCAAGCCCCGGGACTTCACCGGCGGCGTGTACCGCGCTGGTTCGGAAAACGGGGACCTGTGGGTCGTCATCGCCACAGGCATCAACGGCACGCCCATGGGCGCCTTCAAGGCTGTGCTTACCTCAGATGAGATCTGGGACATCGTTCACTTTGTTCGTTCCCTCGAAAAGACGGAGGGCAACTAGTCATGGCTCACGCAGTCGCTCCACCCTTGCCCAGTGACGGCAAGCCCCTGGTCTCCTACACGATCATCCGCATGCACTTGATTGCTGCGGTGGTCTGCATGCTGATCAGCATGACGGCCGGGTTCCTCTATTCGCTTCAGTTCTTGGGATACTACCCATTCCCCGATAGCGAGTTGTTCTCCCCTGGACACATTCGTTTGTTCCACACCAACATGGCCGCTTACGGTTGGTTGGTGAACGGCTTCACCGCCGTGGCGTACTACGTCATTCCGCGCCTGACCGGTTACCGGGTGCTCGGCGAGAAGCTGGCGCACCTGATCTTCTGGGTTTGGCAGTTGATCCTGGTGCTGACCCTTGTGGGGTTCTGCCTCAACAAGGCCCAAGCGATCGAGTGGGGGGAGACGCCCACTGGCTTCCGCCCGGGCACCTTTGAGATGAACTACGTCCCGATCGACCTCTTGATCGTGGTGGGGGCGGTGCTCTTGATCTTCCAGTTCTTCACCCCGCTCTTCAAAGCGCGGGATCAGAAGTTCTACGTCACCCTGTGGTACTTCACCTCGGGCTTCATCTGGTTGGCCCTGACCTACCTGATGGGCAACATCATTCCCGAGTGGGTGCTTCCAGGCGCCGCCGGCGCCGCGGTCACGGGACTCTTTATTCACGACCTGGTGGGGCTCTACGTGACTCCCATGGGTTGGGGTTTGATGTACTTCTTTGTGCCGATGATCCTGCGCAAGCCGATCTGGAGTCACTCGCTTTCGGTGATTGGATTCTGGGCTCTGGCCTTCTTCTATCCTCTTGGCGGAGTGCACCACTTCCTGATTAGCCCAATTCCTGACTACGTGGAATTCGGCGCGATCAGCACCACCATCGCTATCGAAGTCGTCGTGACGACCGTGGTCGTGAACTTCTTCATGACCCTGCGCGGCAAATGGAGCGCGCTCTACACGAACATGGGCATTCGCTGGTTCTACGCGGGCGCGGTGTTCTACTTCTTGACTTGCTTCCAGTGCGCCTTCCAGGTGACTTGGACCTTCCAGAAGGTGATTCACTTCACGGACTGGGTCGTGGGCCACGCGCACATGATCATGTTCGGAACCTTCTCGTTCTGGCTCTACGGCTCCATCGATTGGCTCTGGCCCCGGATTGTGAAGCGCGAGTGGTACTCCACTGCCTTGAAGAGCTGGCACTTCTGGCTCTCGACCATCGGCATCACGGTGATGTTCCTGACCCTGACCATGTCGGGCCTGATCGTGGGCTTCATGCAGAAAGGTCTGAACCCCTGGTCGGACATGATCACCTCTTCTTACCCCTTCTGGATCGTGCGGACCTTCTCCGGTGGCATGTTCATCGTTGGGCTCATGTGCGGCATGTACAACATGTGGATGACGGCACGCAGCACGAAAGAGTACGACGAAGAGGCCCACTACATCGCCCTGGACGCGAAATAGGAGCACATAACCAATGGAACGTTTCTACACCTTCTTCTTCGTGGCCGGATTGGGTTGCTTCGGCATCGCCTTCCTGCTCTCCATGGTCTTCCCTTGGATGTCCTTGAACGAGTACCACGGCATGGACTACCAGACCCTCGAGCAGCTGGCCGCGACGCCCAGTGCGGAGTTCGTGGAGCTGCAGCAGTCCTACCCCGTGCGTTTCGAGGAGGTCTACCCCGGTGGTGTGACCTCCGAGAACTACGCCAAGGCGTTGCAGCTCGGCCGAGACCTCTACATCGGCCAGGCTTGCTTCCACTGCCACAGCCAGTTCGTTCGGGTCGTGTCCAATGAGCAGCAGCGTTGGGGGCCTCCTTCGGAGGCCTACGAGTACATGAACGCGCTCAACCAGCCGCACCTGTGGGGAACCCGTCGGGTCGGGCCGGACGTGGCTCGCCTGAAAGGCCGCCACACGAACGACTGGCACATCGCGCACTTCATCAATCCCAAGAACGTGGTGCCGTACTCGGTCATGCCGGCGTACGCCTACTACTTCGACGCGGACGGCACTCCCCATGAGGAAGGCTTTGCTCTGATCGCCTACCTGCAATGGTTGGGGACGACCTACAACCCCACGCACTAGGGAACACTAGCGATGAGTTCAAACGAAATGACTCCGCGCGATTCCAAGCGCTTCATGAAGTGGTACCACGTCTTCTTCGCGACGGTGTCCCTGGCCGCCGGTGGCGTCTTCATGTTCAAGCTGGCCGCTTTCTGGAAGGCGGACAGACGGGAGGAGCTCACGGGCTTCGCCTTCGACCCGATCCTGGTCTACGCTTTCGTGGCGGCCGGGTTCATGACTCTTCTCGCCTGGGCTTATCTGACCGGGCAATTCCGAGACATCGAACGTCCCAAGTACGACATGTTCGAGCGCTTCGCCGAACAGGAACGCCAAGAAGTGGCCATGCGCAAGGAGGCAGCCAACCATGAGTGATCAACCCTTTGACGACGTCCTGGACCGTCGCCCCTTGGGCGAGAACGGAGAGGACACGGACAGCCGCCAGCACGTGTTCAACTACGACCATGGTGGAGTGCCCTGGCCGCTCTTGCTGTTCTACTTGAGCTACCTGGTGCTCTTGACCTTCTACTCCTTGGAGTACCAACTTCCGGATTTCCTTGAACAAGGGCCGGGAGCGGGCGGCGAGCCCGACATGATCAGCATCCAGTAACTCTTCGCGCTCGAAGCACCGAGCGCTTGGCGTGCGGCATCCGATGGGCCAGAAAAACAGCACCCCCTGTGTCCATTGCGGTCTCCCCGCGCGGACAACAAATGGAAGACGGGATTCCGACGCGGATCCCGTCTTCTGTTGTGGGGGCTGTTGTCTCGCCCACTACATGGGATCAGACGGTGTCTCCAACTCCGCAGATCGACTGCTGTCGCGGGTGCTCTTGTGCGCCATGTTGTCGATGGCGGTCATGATGCTCTCCCTCTCGCTCTATGGCGCGGGCCTCGGGGTGCAGGGCGACTTCGCAAGCGACACCGCCCAGGATCTTTTGGGCTTGCAAAGCCTGGCGGCCATGGTGGTCTCCACGCCGGTGCTCTTGCTCTTGGGCTTGCCCCTGGCTGAATCGGTGTTCCGCATGAAGCGTTGGCTATCGGCGGACTCCCTGGTGCTGCTCGGAACCGGCGCGGCTTGGCTGGTCTCCGGCTGGAATGCATTCCGCGGCGCCGGCGCCGTGTACTTCGACACGGCGACCATGGTGCTGGTGCTCGTGAGCCTCGGCCGTTGGCTCGACCTGCGCGCGAAAGAGCGGGCGCGGGATGAGTTGACCCTCTTGCTCCCGGACCGCGCCGCTCCGGTCAATGTCCTTGTGGGCCAGGAAGAAGTCTCCAAGCCCGCCTCCGAACTCTGCGTGGGCGAGCGCATTCGCGTGCGTCCCGGGGATGTGTTGCCCGTGGACGGTCGCGTGCTGAGCGGACGCTCCTTCGTCGATAGCTCGAACTTAACAGGCGAGTCCGAGCCCCGCGCGGTTGCCCCTGGAGATCGAGTCTACGCGGGCAGTCACTTGGTGGATGGCACGCTTGAAGTGCAATGCAGCGCCGTGGGAGCGGACCGCATGTGCGCGGAAGTCGACAGGCTGCTGCACGAAGCCCTCGCCAATCCCGCCCCGAGCGTGCGCTTGGCGGACAGTGTTGCGCGCGTCTTGATCCCCGCCGTGCTGCTGATCGCCATCGGAACTTGCGCCTACCACTGGTCGAGCATGGGGGCGGAAGGCGCGCTCTTGACGGCGCTCTCGGTGGTCTTGATCGCTTGCCCCTGTTCCTTGGGCATCGCCACGCCCTTGGCCTACTGGACGGCGATCGGTGAAGCCTGGCACCGTGGCGTTTTGGTGCGCGGGGGCGAAGCCATGGAACGCTTGGGTTCTGCCCGCCGCATCTGGTTGGACAAGACCGGAACCCTGACGGACGGGAAGTTCAGCTTGGTCGAGATTCGAGTGACGGGTCCCTTCAGCGAGGACGAGTGCCTGCAGATTGCTGGGGAGTTGGAAGCCTACTCTGAACACCCGATTGGCAAGGCCCTGCACGGGGCTTGGCGCGAGCGGCAGCCTGCAGGGCAGCGGGCGCCTTCGCGCGTCGAGCAGTTTGAGGCGATCGCGGGCGTCGGTGTGCGCGGCTCCTTGGATGGCTCGACCTGGTCCGTGCAACGGGGAGTGGGGCCCGGAGTGGTAGCGCTCTTGCGCGGGGATGACCAGATCGCGGAATTCGAGCTACGTTCCGCTGCGCGCGTGGAAGCCAGCGAGGTGATCGAAGAGTTGAAGGCCCTCGGCTTGCAACCGAGCATCTTGACCGGGGACGGCGCGGTAGCCGCGCAGCTCATGGCGTCCGAGCTCAACCTGCCGGTGGAGGCCAACCTGATGCCGACGGACAAATTGCAGCGGGTGCGCGAACACCCAGCTTCCATCTTCGTCGGGGATGGACTGAACGACGCCGCCGCCCTGGCCGCGGCGTCGGTCGGCATCACCGTGGCCGGCGGGTCGCCGCACTCGATGGATGCGGCCTCAATCAATTTCCTGCGCCCCGGCATCGGTTCCCTGCCCGGTTTGATCCGACTTTCACGGGAGGCCCGCCAAGTTGCCCGATGGAACCTGTTGTGGGCTTTTGGCTACAACGGGATCGGGCTATTGTTGGCGGTGATGGGACATCTCACCCCGATTCTCGCAGCCGGAGCTATGGTGGCTTCCAGCGTTGCCGTGGTCTTGCACTCGAGTCGCCTGAAAGGGCGCCGCGCAGGGAGTCGTGGCCCTGGAGCGGGGCCTTCCCGCAATGGCGGTCCCGGAACGAGTTCACCAACAAGCCCGGGCGCAGGTTCAGCCCGAACCGAATCCGGACCCGCCCAGGCCGAAGACGAGAAACCCGCTGCGAGCTTTCCCGCATGACGATTAGAAGCACCCATTCATGCCCGTAGGAAAACTCAGACAGAAGGTCCTGTACGGGACGAGCCGCAAGCGTGGCATGCAGCACCTCTACTCGCGCATCCGGATCTTAGTGGCCATCGTTTCGACGCTCGCCGTGGCCGCGTTGCCGATCTTCGACATCCTGCGCTTTGACGTGTGGAGTGGGCGGCACGTCTTGTTGGGAGAACAGGTGTCGTTCAGCGTCGCCGCTAAGGCCTTCGCTTATCCGTTCCTCGGCATCAACATCGGCATTCTGATCGTGTCGAAAAGCGTCGGGCGTTACCTGTGCGGGTTTGCTTGTCCCTACGGTGCGATGACTCGCTTGCGTGAGTGGATCCGTTTCCGTTCGAAGGATCCCTTGCCACGTCTGATGGCGGAGGTCGTCTTGTTCACGGCCTGCGCGTTGTTGGGGGCCGTGGTCTTCTCGTTCTGGGTTCACTGGGACGTGTTCATGGAAGGTTCGTCCCTCGCGCGTTTGTTGGCCACCGTGTTTCTGGGCAGCATGGTCGGCGGGCTGTACATGCTCGTGCGCGTCCTGGGCATGGGCTTCTGTCGAGGGTGGTGTCCCTCCGGCGCCTACTTCGCCTTGCTCGGCGCCGACAGCACAACGGGCATTGAGTTCGAACACCCGGAAGCCTGCATTGAGTGCGACTTGTGCGACAAGGTTTGCCCCACCGACCTGAAGCCCCGCGAGATGTCCGGCGGAGCCCATCGCGAAGGCATCGGCCTCTACGCGGAAGGCATGTCGAATTTTGCCAACTGCATTCGATGTGGAGACTGCGTGACCGTCTGCGAAGTGGTCACCGCAAAGAATGAAACCCCCGTACCCCTGCGCATGGGAGTGCTCCCGCCCGAGCACCGCGAAAGCCGCGAAAGGCCAGGCTAATGCACCTGCACGGGGAGGAACTGTTGGGCTTCTTCATGCTCGGCCTGCTCGGCTCGGGGCATTGCCTCGGCATGTGTGGAGGCTTCGCGATCTCATTGGCTGGGGAAGGCCGGCGCGCGGTTTGGTCCACCACGCTCGCGGAGCTCAGCTACGTGCTGGGCAAAGCGCTGACCTACGCCGTCCTGGGGCTCTTGGTCGCGAGCTTGGGACAAGGATTCATTCGTGGCGGTCACTTGGTCGCGGAAGGGTTGTCTCCATCCTTCGCCAACTTCCAGATGCTGGTGAGCTGGTTCGCGGGCGGGCTCGTGCTGTGGCTCGGGGTGCGCATGTTGCGCGCAGGAAGCTTTCCAACCGGCGCCGTGCCAGAGCAACTCAAGGGACCACTGGGCAACTTGCGCAATCTCTTCCGCGGCGCCCTCGACCAACCGGGGTCCACCAAGGGACTTGTCACGGGCTTGATCACCGGGATGTTGCCCTGTGGTCTGAGCTGGGGAGCGCTCGCCCTGTGCATCGCAATGGAACCCATTCCCGCCATGCTCTGCATGTTTGTCTTTGGCATGGGCACTGCGCCGGCGTTGATGCTCTTGGGGCTCGGATGGAAGGGCATCTCGCAACGGCTCGGCAGCCGCACCGGGCGCATCGCGGGACCGCTCTTGATCCTGTTTGGTCTGTTGACCATCCTGCGCGGCGCACCGAGTTTCTTGCGCCCCGTGGCGGGTGAGGTTTTGCCAGATTGTTGTGCGGGCACGGGCAGCTCGGGGCCTGCGCTTCCCGCGGCGGCGGAGGAAGCGGCGGGACAGGCGGAGTGAAGGGCTGAAGGGCTGAGCGCCATCGGCCAAATTAGTCCTTCGCGTTGAGCCCCGTGATCGTGCTAACGTGCAGAGGATGACTCTCGAGGCGCGGCGAGTTGCGTGTTCCTCGGTGGCCGCTCTCTAATCTTCCAGGCGCAGCTTTCAACAGAGCGCCATTGCAAGTGGAGTCCAGCATGCCCGATCGCGCCTGCCACGAAGCCAAGATCCAAGAACTGAGCACGCGCGTGCGCGAGCTCGAGGCGGAAGAGCGCGTGGACCCGGCGACCCTGTCCATCGCGGAGAATTCGCCGAGCACCATCCTGCTCTTGGACAGGGACTGCAGGATCCAGTACATCAATCACACGGAACCTGCCCTGAGTCCGGAGGCGGTCAAAGGGCACACGGTTTATGAGTACGTGGGCGAAGAGTTCCACGAAACCATGCGCGCGACCTACGGGCGCGTTGCCGCGACCAGGAAACCTGACCGCTACGAGACCAGTTACGTCACCCAGAGAGGTCGAACGAGTTGGTGGGAATCGACCATTGGTGCGGTGGTGCGCGCAGGGGAGTTTGTCGGGTTCTCGGTGGTCTCAACGAATGTGACTCTCCAACGCTGCCGGACCGCTTCGGAGGAGCGCTTCTTCAACTTGTCCATCGACATGCTGTGTGTCGCGGGTTTCGACGGGTACTTCAAGCGGCTGAACCCCGCCTTTCAAGCGGCCCTCGGCTACGACGAAGAACTCTACAGGCGGCCTTTCACGGACTTCATCCACCCCGATGATGTGGAGCGTACAATCGCTGTTGTCCAGAGGCTGATCTCAGGGTCCAGGGTGATCGACTTCGAGAACCGCTACCGGCGAAGCGATGGCACCTACAGATTGTTGTCCTGGCGCGGGATGGCGGATGAAGCGACCCAGTCGATCTACGCCGTGGCCCAGGATGTGACGAGAACGAAGAGTCTGGAGGCGCAGCTACGCCAGGCGCAAAAGATGGATGCGGTGGGCAAGCTCGCCGGGGGCGTGGCTCATGACTTCAACAATTTGCTCATGGCGATTCAGGGCAACGTCGAGCTGGCCATCCATTCTCCCGGAGATCGGGACGCGCTGCAGCTGGCGCTCGAGGCGACCCAACGGGCCAGTGCTCTGACCCAGCAGTTGCTCATGTTCAGTCGGCGGCAAGCGATCAAGCCGATCTGTTTGGACTTCGCGTCCCTGGTCCGCCGTTTGGTGGGGATGTTGACGCGCTTGATCCCGGAGACGGTGGAGGTCAGCTTGACGGGGGATGACTCGCTCCACGCCGTGGTGGGGGACATCTCGCAGTTAGAGCAGGTCGTGGTGAATCTTTGCGTCAACGCCCGGGACGCGATGCCTTTGGGGGGCGAGCTCAAGCTTCAAGTGGATCGTGTGGTGCTGGCCTCGCCTCGCTATCGCGGGCGCAGCAAACCCGGATTCCCTGAACTCGCCGAATACGTTGTGCTGACCGTCACGGACAACGGCTGCGGAATGGGAGAGGAAGTTGTGCAGCATGCGTTCGAGCCGTTCTACACCACCAGGAAGACCAACGAGGGCACGGGGCTTGGGCTCGCAACGACCTACGGGATCGTCGATAGTCATGGGGGCTTCGTGGAAGTGGAGAGTGAGCTCGGGGTGGGAACTACCTTCAAGGTCTATTTGCCCGCCAGCGAAGAACAGCCCGAGGAGCAACCGGAACCGAGAGCGCTGCCCGAGGCCATGGGGAGCGAGACGATCCTGGTCGCTGAAGATGAGCCGGCCGTGCGCAACGTTGTCCGGCGGATTCTCGAGCAGGCCGGGTACGAGGTTTTGGAGGCGAGCCATGGGGACGAAGCCTTGCAGATCTTCCGAGAGCAGCCGGACCGCATTTCGCTGGTGCTGATGGACGTGGTGATGCCTCGCATGAATGGACCTCGCGCGGCCGAACTCATCCGTGAGTTGCGCAGCGATGTCAAGGTCCTGTTCACGAGTGGTCACATCGACAATCCCATCGACGCCGAGCACCTGGCCAGGGAAGTGTGCATCACCAAGCCCTATCGTCGACGGGAACTGCTTCAACGGATTCGCAGCTTGCTGGAGGAATCTTCCGCGTGAGCCGGCCAAGGGTCTTGGGCGCGCCGCTGGTCATGCTAGCTTTGTGGCGGTTGCAGCGGTTGTCGTTTGGACCCCTTGTCCTCCGGTTCCGTGCAAGGTTCTGCTGCCTTCCGGTCGGCGTCCAGGCGCCCGTTCCGTCTGCACTTCGCGGACTCGATTCCCCGCGCGCTCCATGCCCAAGCATCCCATTCTAAGTTTCCAGGCCCCCATGAACATCACGGCGGGGGTGCCCCTGAAGGACATGTTCGACGGGCGCTTGATCGGCTTGATCGGCAAGTCCTTCGCCGCTGTTCATGGTGAGTTCGACACCAAGCGTTTCAAGGCGAAGGCCACCGCTGGGCTCGCGGACTTGACCATGATGCAACGCTCGGCTCACATCGCGGCAGCCCTGGCCGCCGAACTGCCCGATGACTTCCAGGCGGCAGCCCAGATCTTGATTCGCTCCCTTGGTCCGAGCTTGGATGGAACCGAGGGCAACGGCTTGCGGCCGTTCTTCTACATGCCGCACGCCTCGTTTGTGGGCAAGTATGGAGTGCAGCAGTTCAAAGCGGGGATGGCCGTCAACTACGAGATCACCCGGCGCTTCACGGCGGAGTTCAGCGTGCGGCCCTTCCTCATGCGCCACGAGCAACGCGCCTTGGCTCTGCTCAAGAAGTGGACCAAGGATCCGGATGTTCACGTGCGGCGTTTGTGCAGTGAAGGGACCCGGCCGCGCTTGCCTTGGGCCTCGCGGCTGCCGGCTTTCCAGGCGAACCCTGAACTCGCCTTGCCAATCTTGGAAGCCCTGAAAGACGACGAAGAACTCTACGTGCGCCGGTCGGTGGCCAACCATTTGGGGGACCTGTGCAAGGACCATCCCGAGTGGGTCTTTGCCCTTTGCGCACGTTGGGTGGACGAGCTCAAAGGGCAGCCCGAGGAGCGCGTTCAGCAGCGTCACTGGATGGTCCGCCACGCCCTGCGCCATCCCGCCAAGAAGGGGGTCGAGGCCGCCCTGGAGTTGCGCGAGCGGGCCAAGCGCTAGAGGCCAGGAGCCAGGAGCTGCGCACGACGGGGTGAGCCCTGAGCCCCCCCGCGGGGGACTTTTTCCTAATTCTTAGGCGGTGGGGGTCGGAAATGACCGAAGCGTGACAAATGGACCCGCTGGTCTGCTTTAGGCTGTGCCGCTCACCCAAAACCCCAGAGAAAGATCCCCGTGAAGACCATCATCGAGCCGTTCCGCATCAAGAGCGTGGAGCCAATCCGCATGACCGATCGCGCCGAGCGCGAGACCCTGCTGGAGCAAGCCAGCTTCAACCTCTTCGCGCTGAAATCCCGGGATGTGATCCTCGATTTGCTGACCGATAGCGGGACCGGGGCCATGTCGAGCGAGCAGTGGGCGGCGGTCATGCGCGGCGATGAGTCCTACGCGGGCTCGCCCAGCTTCCAACGCTTCGAAGCCTCCGTGCAGGAGATCTTCGGCTTTGAACATGTGATCCCCACTCACCAGGGACGCGCGGCTGAGCACCTGCTCTTTGGCCTCTTGGGTGGGGCGCACAAGGTCATCCCCAACAACACGCACTTCGACACCACTCGGGCCAACATCGAAGACTCCGGGGCCGTGGCCTTGGACATTCCTTGCGAGCAAGCGATGGACACGGCTTCCTCGTACACCTTCAAAGGCAATGTAGACCTGGAAGCGCTCGAGGCCTGCCTCATCGAACATAAGGGCCAGGTCCCCTTGGTCATGGTCACGGTCACGAACAACGCAGGTGGGGGGCAGCCTGTCAGCCTCGAGAACCTACGCGCCGTGCGCAAGATCTGCGACGCTCATCAGTTGCCGCTCTACATCGATGCCTGCCGCTTCGCCGAGAACGCCTACTTGATTCAGCAGAGCGAACCGGGGCAAGCCGGGCGTGAGCTGGAAGAGATCGTGCTCGAGATGTTCTCCCTCGCGGACGGCTGCACGATGAGCGCGAAGAAGGATGGCCTCGCCAACATCGGAGGGTTCCTGGCACTCAGGGACGACAGCTTGGCGCAAAGGCTGCGCGAGCGTTTGGTCGTTACCGAAGGCTTCGCGACCTACGGAGGCATGAGCGGACGGGACCTGGAAGCCGTGGCCCAAGGTCTGCGAGAGGTTCTCGACCCGGAGTACCAGGCCTATCGGCATGCGAGCATTCGCTACGTGGCGGATCGCCTGGCCTTGAGGGGCATTCCCGTGGTACGCCCGGCCGGCGGTCACGCGATTTTCTTGGACGCCGGGCGTTTTCTCCCGCAGTTGAAGTGGAACGAGTTCCCGGGACAGGCCCTGGCCATCGAACTCTATGTGCAAGGGGGAGTGCGTTCTTGCGAGATCGGAAGCCTAATGCTTGCCCGTCAAGATCCGGAGACTGGCCAGGACCTGCCCGCGCGCCATGAGCTCGTACGCCTTGCGATCCCGCGCCGCACCTACACACAGAGCCATATGGACTACCTCTTGGAAGTGATCGAAGAGGTTTGGAGCCGGCGCGCGACGATCGCTGGCATGGAAATCTTGGAAGCACCGCCGGTCTTGCGCCACTTCACGGGCAAGTATGGCCGGCTGCCCGTCGTTCCGGCCGCTGAGGCCCAACCCATTCAGTAATCCCATGGACGCTTACCCCCAGGACCGCGAGGCCACCAAGCAGTTGCTCGAGCGCTACGACCAGCCGGGGCCGCGCTACACCAGCTACCCCACGGCCGTCGAGTTCAATGACACGGTTGGCGCTTCGGAATACGAAGCTTGCCTGGCCGCCGCCAACGCCGCAGAGGATGAGCCGCTCTCCGTCTACATGCATCTTCCGTTCTGCGCGGAGCGTTGCTTGTTCTGTGGCTGCCACGTGATCATCTCGCCCGACAAGCAGAACTCTCTGCCGTACCTGGACCTGCTGCAACGGGAGATCGAGTTGGTGGCCGAGCGCCTTCCCAAGCGGCGCAAGGTTTCCCAGTTGCACCTGGGTGGCGGGACTCCGACCTACTATTCGGCCGCTGAACTCGATCAGTTGTTGACGACCTTCTTCCTGCATTTCCAAGCGACCGAGGACGCGGAGATCGCCGTCGAATGCGATCCGCGGGTGACCAGCGAGGAACAGATCGATGTCCTGGCCAAGCACGGCTTCAACCGCATCTCCTTCGGTGTGCAGGACTACACGCCCGAAGTTCAAGAGGCCGTCAACCGCGTGCAATCCGAAGAACAAACCTTGGTTCTGCTGGAGCGTGCGCGCTCCCACGGCTTCCGCGGCATCAACGTGGACCTGATCTACGGCTTGCCCAAGCAATCCCTGGAGACCTACGAAAAGACCATCGAGCGCGTCATCGCCTGTGGTGCGGACCGCGTCGCCGTGTACTCCTTCGCCTTCGTCCCGTGGATTCGCGGGCACATGAAGAACCTCAAAGAGAGCGACTTCCCGGACCGCGATCTGAAGTTCGAGCTGTTCGCCATGGCCCGCGAGAAGTTCCTGGCTGCGGGCTATCGGGCCATTGGTATGGATCACTTCGCGAAGCCAGACGATGAGCTGTCCCTGGCCTTGGACGACCGGCGGCTGCGTCGCAACTTTCAAGGCTACGCCGTCATCCCAGCCGAGGATGTGATCGGTTTCGGTGTCAGCGCGATCGGTGACTTGCGCGGGGCCTACATCCAAAACACGAAGAAGCTGAGCGATTACCGCAAGCAGATCGAAAGTGGCCAACTGGGTACCGCCGCTGGGGTGCTGCTCAAGGGCGAGGACCGCATGCGGCGCGGGTTGATTCATGAACTCATGTGCAACTTTCACGTGTCGAAGGCCGCTATCGAAGAACTCTATGGGGTGGATTTCGATCGGACCTTCGAGGAAGACCTGCGCCGCTTGGAGCCCCTGGTGGCGGAAGGCTTGGCGATCAACAGCGACAGCGAAGTGGCGGCGACCGCGAAGGGCGAGCTCTTCGTGCGCAATCTTGCGCGCTGCTTCGATACCTACTGGCGAGAGCTTCACGAGGGCCAGGACAAGCAGACCTTCAGCCGCACGGTCTAGCCTGCTCTATTCATGAGTCCATTCGCCAATAGCCCCAAACCACTCGGCTTC